>JAEUPJ010000037.1 GCA_016790285.1 Roseateles sp.
CCTCGGCCACGGTGGCCAGCGCATCGAGCTTGAGCTTGAGCCACTGCGGGTCGTTGGCGCGCATGTCCATCGACAGCGTCTTGGCCATCGCCGCCAAGCCGCGCGGCTGCTCGGCGCCGTTGACCCAGACCTCGAAGGGCAGCGTCTTGCCGAACAGCCCCATGTCCGGCCCGGCCTCGGCCGGCAGCTCGCCGACGAAGAGCGCGACCTCACCAAACGGGTGCTGGATCATGAAGCTCCAGGCCGGGTTGCCGGCGGCCAGGTCGGGCCGGCTGGGCCAGCGCAATGAGGTGAGCACCGGCGCGGGCAGGCGCTCGAGTTTCAGGCGCTGGTTGGCGCCGTCCGCCAGCAAGGGCTCGGGCATGCTGGCCTTGGGCGCAGCGACGCTGAGCACCGCGCCGAGCACCGCGTTGGGCCGGTAGGTGGCCAGGCCCTTCAGCCCGGAGCGCCAGGCGGTCAGGTACAGGTCCTGGAAGTCGGCATAGGGGTAGTCCTCGGGCACGTTGACGGTCTTGCTGATGGCCGTGTCCACATAGGGCGCCACGGCCGCGACCATGGCCGCGTGCGCGCGCGCCGACAGCTCCAGCGCCGAGACGAAGGACTTGGGCAGCGGCGCATCGTTGCCCTTCAGGTGGCGGAACAGCCGCCAGGCGTGGTCTTCGACGGCAAATTCCTTGAAGCTGCCATCGCTCTCGCGCTTCTTGCGCGTGTAGCTCCAGCTGAAGGGCGGCTCGATGCCGTTGCTGGCGTTGTCGGCAAAGGCCAGGCTGATGGTGCCGGTGGGCGCGATGGACAGCAGGTGCGAATTGCGCAGGCCCTGCACCCGGATCTTCTCCTTCAGGCCCTGGGGCAGGCGCGAGGCGAAGCTGCCGCCTGAGAGGTACAGGTCGGCATTGAAGAGCGGGAAGCTGCCGCGCTCCACGGCCAGGTCGCTGGAGGCCGCGTAGGCGGCGTCGCGCATCAGCTCGGAGATGCGGCTGGCCATGTCGCGCGCGGCGGGCGTGTCGTAGCGCAGGTTGAGCATGACGAGGGCGTCGCCCAGGCCCGTGAAGCCCAGGCCCACGCGACGCTTGTTCGCCGCCTCCTGCTTCTGGGCTGGCAGCGGCCAGGGCGTCACGTCGAGCACGTTGTCGAGCATGCGCGTGGCGACCTTCACGACCTCGGCGAACCCGGTTTCGTCGAACACCGGCTTCGGGCTGAATGGGTCACGCACGAATCGGGTCAGGTCGATGGAGCCGAGGCAGCAGCAGCCATAGGGCGGCAGTGGTTGCTCGGCGCAGTTGTGCACGTAAAGACCATTGGCGTCGAACGCGTGCACATGTTCGACGGTGACGTCATAGACCGCCTCTATGCCATCAGCCTCGATCGCCTCGACCGTGGCTGTGAATCGCTCACGATTGAGCTGGCGGCGATAGCTGCCCAGCAGGTCGGCCAGGCGCGCCCCTTTGGTACTGTCCTCGAAGCCGACGAGGTCTGCGAAACGCGGAAGGTTGTCACCGCTGATGACCAATTCGTGGACTGCGCGCCGCTCGTAGTCGCGCTTGCCGCCGCGCCCATCCGGCAGGCGCTGCAGGCCGGCTGGATGGCGCTCGCAGTAGATCGTCGAAGCGATACCGAGTCGACCGAGCATGCGCTGCACGGCTTGCAGCTGCGCCAGGTCGGCCTGGGTCAATCGGACGCTGACGCCCTTGTCCTGCGAACCTTGCACCGATCCGTCGGCGTCGAACAGCCCGCGCAACAGGCCGACGTGGAAGGCCGATGACGTCGCTTCCATGGCCGGGGTAATCCGCTTGTTGCCGACGTTCGCACCGAGGCCCTGAGCGAGATCGCGCAACCCGGTCGAGGCCAGGCGGTACTCGCCCCGAGCCGCGATTGGGCGCTGCCAGCCCGAGAAATCGGACCGACTGACGATGGCTTGTGCCATGGCACTTTCTGCGGCCTGCATCACGGCTGCAACGCTTGCCGGACGGTGCGCCAGATCGCTGCCGACCACTTTGAGCTCCGGCGCCCAGACGGACAGCACGGCCTTGTCAGCCTTCAACGTGCCGTCGCCGATCAACAGACCCAGCAGGTATCCCTCCGCCTCGGTACGTGGGCCCTCCCAGCCGGCCAGCGCGCGATGGTTGTGCAGCATCAGCTCCTGCCCCGGCTGGACTTCGCCGGCGGCGACCCATTCGGCCTCGATGACGTAGCGCGTGCGGCGAGTGACGCGCCGCACGGGATGGTCTGCCGTGAGCCGGAGTTCGTGACCCTCGCGGGTTCGCAGGCGCAGGACCGACTTGGTGCCGGTCTGGAAGAAGCCAGCCGATTCGGTGGCGTAGGCCTTGCCGTCGACGATGGCGTGAAAGGATTGGCCGATCAGGTCGCGAACCTGACGGGGGCCTTGGCTTGTCATCGTCCAGGTGTCGGCCGTGACACAAGGGTTGGTCGCAGCGATCGTCTCGCAGTAATGCAGGTTGTTGTCGGCATTGATGCGGTCCAGGAAGAGCACGCCGGGCTCGGCGTGGTCGTAGGTGGAGCGCATGACCTGGTCCCACAGCGCGCGGGCGCGCACCTTGCGGTAGACCCACAGGCCGTCGCCGCGCTGGTAGGCACCGGCCTCGATCTGCTCGGCGCTCGGCTGCGCCTTGTGGGCGAGCTCGACCTCGCCGTCGGCCTGCACGGCCTGCATGAAGGTGTCGGTCACGCCGACCGAGATGTTGAAGTTGCGCAGGTCGCCCTGGTCCTTGGCGTGGATGAAGGCCTCGATGTCAGGGTGGTCGCAGCGCAGCACGCCCATCTGGGCGCCGCGGCGGCTGCCGGCGCTCTCGACCGTCTCGCAGCTGCGGTCGAACACGCGCATGTAGCTGATGGGGCCCGACGCATGGCTGCGCGTGGAGCCGACCCAGGCGCCCGCCGGGCGGATGCGGCTGAAGTCGTAGCCCACGCCGCCACCGCGGCGCATGGTCTCGGCGGCTTCGGTCAGGGCCGTGTAGATGCCGGGGACGCCGTCCTCGGCCGTGGCGATGGAGTCGCCCACGGGCTGCACGAAGCAGTTGATGAGCGTGGCCGACAGCTCGGTGCCCGCTGCCGACATGATGCGGCCTGCCGGCACGAAGCCGCGTTGCTGGGCGTCGAGGAAGGCGGCGGCCCAGCGGGCGCGCTCGGCGGGCTTCTCGGCCTGGGCCAGCGCCTGGGCGACCCGCTGGCGGAGTTCGTCGGGCGTCTGCTCGCCGCCCTTGGCGTATTTCTCGATGAGGACTTCGCTGGAGATGTCCTGCACGGGCAGGTCGATGGTGCTGCTGCTCATTGTTCTAGGCCCCGAATACTGGATAAAAAATCAGTCTAAGCCTCGCGAGCGGCGAGCGCCTTTGATTTTTCCGATGGTTGCGGACTGACAGGCCCGAAGCCTGACATCCGCGACCCGCCTTCACCTTGACGCCCCTCAGACTTTGGCGCCGTGCAGCCGCGCGGTCAGAACGGGTTGATGCTCTTCTCGCGCCGGTAGTGCATGTAGCCCACGCTCGCGCCCGCGCGCAAGCCCACGCCCAGGCGGATGGGCGCCAGCGTGATGCCGTTGCGGCGCTGGTAGTTGATGCCGGCGCCGCCCACGTAGTAGAGGCTGCCGTCCACGCCGGGGAAGCGCTGGTAGATGGCGCTGGCCTTGGGCAGGTGATAGATCAGGGTGAAGACCTTGGAGGCGTTGCCGCCGACGTCAAAGCCGATGGAGGGGCCCGCCCAGTAGACCTTGGCGCTGCCGCCTCCCTTCATGATCAGCTCGCCGTCGCCGTAGCGCAGCCCGACCGTCAGCGCACCGCTGGCTTCCTGCCCGCGGATGTAGGCGTTGGGCCGGCCCTGGTCCTTGAACGCCTTCTCGATCACCTTGGCCAGGCCCTCGGTGGTTTCCCCGAAGAAATCGGTGGCGGCCTTGACGATGGATTCCTCGTCGTAGGTGGCGTCCTTGTCCTCGGCAGCGAGGGCCGGCAGGGCGGGGGCGGCGGCCAGGGCGGCCAGGTAGTGCAGGTGCCGGCGGCGGTCGATCATGGGAAGGCTCCGGGTGGGGTGGACTTGGCCGTCGAGCATAAACAAGCCACTGTGAACTTTGTCCGCCCGTTGCCCCTGCACACAACCTAGACTCTTCCGAATGTCCAACCCCGACCTGCAGCGGCTGTCCGCAGCCCTCGAATACGTGGACCTCGCCGCCGGGCTGTACCTGGCCGGCGGGGCCGACCAGGCCGCGCGGCTGCTGGCCGCGGCGGCCGAGCAGCAGTTGGGCGACCTGGTGCAGCTCATCGACGCGCCCAGCGCCACCGTCGACACCCGCGAGCTGCTGGCGCGCATCGCGCGCGCGCACCGGCCCGCCGTCGTGGCGCCGCGGCAGCCGCCCGAGCGCGCCCTGGGCGGTGAACCCGTCGAGACCGATGCCACCCGCGAGGAAATCGTGGCCTACCTGCGTGCCGCCTGGTTCATGCTGGAGGCCATGGGCCTGTCGTCGCTGGCGCCGGCGCGGCTGCAGGAGGCGGTGGACCACAGCACCGTGCTCAGCAGCGGCACGGCGCTGGAGCCTTTCGTCTAGCTTCGCCGCCGTCTGGAGACCATCATCAGCACCGAACGCCGCCAATTCGCCCGCGTCGCCTTCGCCGCTGGCGCCGAGCTGATCACCACGCAGGAGCACCTGCGCTGCCAGGTCATCGACATCTCCCTGAAGGGCGTGCTGCTGCAGCTGCCCGCAGGCCACCGGCCGCAGGCGGGCATGCCCTGCCTCGTGAAGCTGCCGCTGTCCACGGGCGACATCGTCATCGCCATGGCCGGCGAGCTTGCCCACGTCGAGAACGGCCACGCCGGGGTGCTGTGCCGCAGCATCGACCTGGAGTCCATCACCCACCTGCGCCGCCTCATCGAGGTCAACCTCGCCGACCCGGCCGCCTCCGAGCGGGAACTCAAGGCCCTGATTGCCGCGGCCAGCACGGCCTGAGCCGATTTCGTCGCACGCCGGCCCGGGGCCCAGGCCCCCACGGGACAATGCCGGCATGGAGGACACGACCCCCTTGCAGGCGTTTCGCCGCGTGTGCAACCTGCGCATGCTGGCGGGCGTCTACTACTTCTGCCTGCTGCACGCGGTCTCTCGCTCGCTGTCCTGGTTCGGCGAGGAAGGCAAGCCGTTCGGCGCGGCGCTGTTCGAGCTGGTGCGCTTCAGCCGCCAGTCGCTGCTCACGGGCGTGTCGCTGCTGCTCGTCATCGCGCTGGCCGAGGCGCTGCTGGCCGGTCGCCGCTGGCGGCCGGCCACCACGCTGGCGGTGCAGGCCCTGGCCGTGGGCTGCGGGGCGGCGCTGGGCACCTACCTGCGCTATGTGGTGGCGTCGCTGGACGAACCCACCATGCGGATCAAGCCCGCCTGGGCGTTGTCGACCATCGCCATCTGGACGCTGCTGGGTGGCATGGCCTATGCGCTGCTGCGCGTGAGCCGGGCCCAGCGCGCCGGGCGCGACGAGCTGACCCGGCTGTTCCGCGAGCGCGAGGCCCTCAGGACGCAGCAGACCGAGGCCCAGCTCTCGGCCCTGAACGCGCAGATCGAGCCGCATTTCCTGTTCAACACGCTCGCCAACGTGAAGCGTCTCTACGAAACCCACCCCGAGCGGGGCCGCAACATGCTCGTGGCGCTGATCGCCTACCTGCGCGCCGCGCTGCCGGGCATGCGCCGCCATGAATCGACGCTCGCCGAGGAGCTGGAGCTGGTGCGCCATTACCTGGCCATCCTGCAGATGCGCATGGGCGAGCGGCTGTCGTTCGCCATCGACGCCGCACCCGAGCTGCTCGCCGCCCGGCTGCCCACGCTGGTGCTGCCCACGCTGGTGGAGAACGCCATCAAGCACGGCCTGTCACCGCTGCCCCAGGGCGGGCACATCGACATCCGCGCCGGCCACGCCGCCGACGGCGGGCTGACGGTGGAGGTGGCCGACAACGGCCAGGGCTTCGGGGCGGCGAGCGGCGGGGCGGGCGTGGGCCTGGCCAACACGCGCGCGCGGCTCGCGGGGCGCTTCGGCGACGCCGCCACGCTGGAGCTGCAGGCGGCCGAGCCGCACGGCGTCGTGGCCCGCGTGCACCTGCCGGCCGAGGCGCTCGCGTGATCCGGCACGTGCTGACGTCGTGGCGCTCGCTGCGCCGGGAAGAGCTGCTGGCCTTCGTCAGCGCCGCGTTGCTGTTCGGCGCCATCGACCTGACCTCGCTGCTGGAGATGAACGTCGGCGACGAGCTGCCCCAGGTGCTGGCGCGGCACTTCATCGTGCCGCTGGTCAGCTGCACGGTGCTGGTGCTGTGCTGGCTGCCCGTGGCGCGCAGCAGCCCCGTGCACCCGGCGCGCCGGCAGCGCCTGGTGGCCGCCACGCTGCTCGGGTCCATCCTGACCATCGCCGTCGTCTACCCGCTGGCCGACGCGCTGCCCTGGCGCTCCCTGTGCGACATCTACGCCGCCCACCGCGGCAAGCCCCGGTGCATGAACCTGCGCCTGAGCGCGGTCATCGGCGACACGCTGTGGGTCTTCATGCCCGCGCTGATGATCGTGGGCGTGCTGGAGTTCCGCACCGTGCGCCGTCGCCAGGAGCAGGCCGCGCAGCATCTGCTGCGCGAGCACAGCCAGCTGCGCCGTCATGCGCTGGGCGCACGGCTGGCGGCCCTGCAGGCGCAGGTCGACCCGGCGCTGCTGTTCGACGCCCTCGTCTCGGTCGAGCAGGCCTACGACCGCCAGGACGCGAGTGCCAGCGCGCGGCTGGAGCGGCTCATCCGCCACCTGCGCGTGGCCTTGCCGCGGCTGCGCGAGGCCGGCGCGACGTTGGGCGCCGAGGCCGAGCTGATCGCCAGCTACCTCGACCTGCTGCGCGACCTGCACGGCAGCGCCCCCGCCTTCGACTGCGAACTCGGCTCGCTCGGCGCCACGCCGCTGCCGCCGATGCTGCTGCTGCCGCTCGTGCAGCGCGCGCTGCGGCTGGGCCAGCCTACGCGCTGCTGGCTGCGTGCGGCCGGTGGCATCACCCTGGGCTTCGACCTCGCCGGGCTGTGCAGCGACGATGCCGAGCTGACCGCCCTGCGCGAGCGCGTGGCCGCACTCGACGCGACACTCATCTGCACGAGCGGCGAGGGCCGCACCGAATTCACCCTGGAGCTGTCAACGTGAGCCTGATCGCGCCGACCGCCGTGGTCGCCGAAGACGAAGCCGCCCTGCGCGGCGAGCTGGTGGAGCAACTGGGCCGGCTGTGGCCTGAGCTGAGCATCGTCGGCGAGGCCGCCGACGGGCTGGAGGCGCTGCGCCTGCTCGACCTGCACCGGCCCGACATCCTGTTCCTGGACATCGAGATGCCGGGTGCCACGGGCATTGACGTGGCCCGCCAGGTCAACGGCCGCGCGCACGTCGTGTTCGTGACGGCCTACGACCAGTACGCCATCGCAGCCTTCGACCAGGGCGCGGTCGACTACCTGCTCAAGCCGCTGGCCGGCGCACGCCTGTTCACGGCCATCTCGCGGCTCAAGTCACGGCTCGGCCAGGCACCGGCGCAGTTGGCTGGCGTGCTCGAGCAGATCGGCAGCCGCCCGGCTGCAGCACCTTCCGCCACCCGGGCGCCGCTGCGCTGGATCAACGCCTCGGTGGGCCAGACGCTGCGCCTGATCACGGTCGACGAGGTGATGTTCTTCCAGAGCGACAACAAGTACACGCGGCTCGGGCTGAAGGACGGCGAGGCGCTGATCCGCAAGCCGCTCAAGGAGCTGATCGACGAACTCGACCCGCAGCAGTTCTGGCAGATCCACCGCTCGACGCTGGTCAACGTGAACGCGATCGCCAGCGTGAGCCGCGACTACCGCGGGCGGATGCAGATCAAGCTCAAGCATGGGACGGAGAGCTTGTTGGTGGCGGAGAGTTGCGCGCACTTGTTCAGGCAGATGTGAGGGTGGGGCGCTGGGTGCGCCGTGCCTCCGGATGTCTTTTTCGAAAGGCCCTTCGCGGCGTTGAGTTGGTCGCTGGTGGCTTTTGCGAAGAGCCTTTCAACTCGGTGCACCGTGCCGGGAGTCCTGCCTTGCCGCTTGCAAGCGGCAAGGCCTTCGCCAGGCACAAGACAGCCCGCAGTGGGCTGTCTTGTGTCCGGGCTCAGCCCCGGCGGGCGGGTAACTTTTCTCTGTCTTGCCAGAGAAAAGTCACCAAAAGAGAGGCGCTAACCGCACACCAGCGGGCTGGCGCAAAGGCTCGCGCGCGAAAACTCGCTCTCTGCTGGTACGCCGAAGCGACCCGCTGCGCTCTCGCTGCTGCCCCTGTCACGAGCGCCATCCATCGTGCCGCTCGGCCAGTTAACGCCGGCTGCACGCCGGGCTCACCAGTGAACGCACCACACTCCACGACGCGCCGCTCGGGCGGCGCTTGGGTTTCCCCTCGTGAATTCGGCGTGCAGCCGACGTTAGGCGCACGGACGGTGGGTGAGTTTGGGCGGTGACAAGGACAGCAGCGAGAGCGCAGCGGGTCGCTTCGGCTAAGCCTCTGAGTGTCTGTTTTCGCGTGCTGTCCGTCGCAGGCTCTGGGCGACTTGCGGTTCAGCGCCTCTTCTTTGGTGACTTTCTTCTGGCGCAGCAGAAGAAAGTTACCCGCCCGCCGGGGCGGACTCCCGGCACGGTGCACCGAGTGAGAAGGGCTCAACGCAAAAGCACCCCACCCAACGCCCGTCGGTCGGCACAAGCCCTCCATGACCAACAGCCCCGCTCACTCACATTCCTAGAATGCCCAGCCCCTCACCCCCAGGGGCCCCATTCAGGAGACCCCTTGAAGCCCCAGACCTTTGCTGCCCTCGGCAGCCTCGCCCTTGCGCTCACCCTGACGCTCGCAGCCCCCGCGCCGCTGCAGGCGCAAACGGCGCCTTCGAGCGTGCCCACGCTCGAGCAGATCTTCCGTGCCCAGCCCTACCGGGCCGACAACGCCAAGGCCGTTGCGTTCAGCCAGAGCGGCCGCTACCTCGCCTACCTGTGGAGCCCGTTCGGCGAACCGGGCAGCGACCTGTGGGTGCACGACACCCGGACCGGCAAGACCACGCGAGTCACCTCACCCCAGGTCATGGCTGCGTTCGAGGCGCCGGAGGACATGGCGCGCTTTGACAGGAAGCTGCAGCAGCGCGACACCGAGTACGCCGAGCGCCAGGCGCGCGAGCTCGCGCAGCAGGCCTACCTGCGTGGCGAGAAGGTCGACCTGTCGCAGTGGGAGGCGGCCGCCATCGAGGCGCTGAAGAAGGAGCTCGCCGAGAAGAAGGCCAAGGACGACGCCCAGAAGGCCGCCGACAAGGCCGAGGCCGAGGCCGAGAAGTACGCCGCCGCGGTGCTTGCCGCCAAGCGCGCCGGCAAGCCGGTGCCGCCGGCGCCGGCCGCCTCGGCAGCGGACAAGAAGGACGACAAGAAGGACGACAAGGACAAGGAGCTCTGGGAGCTGCGAGATGAGCTCAAGAAGAAGCTCGCCCGCGACAAGCTCAAGCCTGCCGACCTCTACCCCGGCCCGGCACAGTTCGTGTGGGCGCACAAGGCCGATGAGCTCGTCTTTCAGTACCGCGGCGGCCTGTACCGCTGGATGCCGGACGCCAAGGCGCCCATGCCGCTGGTGGCCACACAGCGCGAACTGCGCACTGTCGCCTACACGCCCGATGACGCGGGCTTCATCTACATGGACGAGACCCGCGTGCTGCGGCTGTCGTTCAAGCAGGCCGGCGTGCAGGTGGTCAACCGCGAACTCATCCACCCCGACGACGAGCAGAAGAAGTACCGCATCGACCAGACCGTCATCAGCGAGGACGGGCGCTGGATGTCGCTCGTGGCCAAGGCGCCGCTGAAGGCGGGCGACGACAAGCCGGCCCCCGCGGCCGCCGCCTCGGGCCGGCAGGTCGAGATCATGAACTACAGCGAACGCTGGGCCACGGCCAAGAAGGTCAGCCGCGAGGTGTCCGACGACAAGCGCACCGAGAAGCCGCTGGCGCTGTACATCCGCGCCGTGCCCACCGGCGCGGAGCCGCCGCGCAAGCAGCCCGAGCCCGTGTTCGTCAACGGCGGGGGCGACGTGTGGTTCGAGATGAGCGACGTGGCCTGGGCGCGTGATGGCAGCCGCTACGCCTTCACGACCTGGGAGCGCGAGAAGGAGCTGCTGCGCGTCTACCTCGGCAAGGCCGACGAAACGGCCAAGCCCGAGCTCGTGCTGGAGCGCCGCGGCGACGTCGGCCACGAGGTCGTCAACGTCCTCAAGCCACGCTTCACGCCCGACGGCAAGACCCTCGTGCTGACGCTGGACGAAGCCGGATGGCGCCAGCCCTATGCGATCGACGTGGCGACCCGCGCGCTGCGCCCGCTGCTCAAGGGTGAGTTCGAGGCCCACCAGGTCATCGGCTTCACGGCCGACAGCAAGGCCCTGTTCGTGCTCGCCAACCAGGGCGACAGCGCAGCGATGAACGTGCTGCGGGTGGACATCGCCAGCGGCGCCACGCAGGCCGTGGGCGCGCCGGGCGAGTACCACCGCGCCGCGGCAGTCTCGGAGGACGGCCGCTGGGTGGCCGCCAACGCCGGCAACTGGGCGCGCCGCCCGGAGCTCAAGCTGCTGGCGGCCGATGCCCGCACGCCGGCACGCGTGCTGACCGACAGCAGCGACAAGGCGCTCGCGGGGCTCAAGCTGCTGCAGCCCGAACGCTTTGCCTACACCAACCGCCACGGTGACCGCATCGAGGCCTACGCCTTCAAGCCCGCGGGCTGGAAGGCCGGCGACAAGCGGCCGGCCATCGTCTACGTCTACGGCGGCCCGCTGAATGACCGCCACATCGTGGAGGTGGACAGCTTCCAGAACACCGCCTACCTGTTCGGCCAGTACATGGCGGCCCGACACGGCTACGTGACCATCGCCGTCGACCCGCGCGGCCACAGCAACTACGGCCGCAAGTTCTCCGGCGCCAACTGGGAGCGCGCAGGCGAGCCGCAGGCCGAAGACCTGGAAGACCTCGTCAAGCTGATGCCCGCGCAGTTCGGCGTGGACGGCAGCCGCATCGGCCTGAACGGCTGGAGCTTCGGGGGCTTCCAGACGCAGTACACGATGTACACGCGCCCCGACCTGTTCGCCGCCGGCATCGCCGGGGCCGGCCCGACCGAATGGGAGAACTACAACAGCTGGTACAGCGGCCGCACCATCGGCAAGGTCGACCGCAGCAAGCCGGTGCTGCGCAAGTACTCGCTGCTGCCGCTGGCCAAGGGCCTCAGGAAGCCGCTGATGCTGGTGCACGGCATGCAGGACCCGAACGTGCTGTACCAGGACACGGTCAACGTCTACCGCGAGCTGCTGGACTCGGGCAAGGAGTCGCTCGTCGAGCTCTTCCTGGACCCGGACGGCGCGCATGCGATGGGGGGCGTCGTGAAGCCCGCCGGCTGGCACCGCAAGTACGAAGCCTTCTGGCTGCAGCACCTCGGGCGCGTGGCGCCCTGATCAGCCCCGGGCGCCGAGCGCGGCCTCCAGCCGCTTGAACGGCGCCTGGCGGTAGTCCGACGCCCAAGGCCGCGCGGCGAAGCTGCGCCGCGCCAGCTCGGCCTGTTGGCGGGCGAGCGCAGGGTCGCCTTGGGCGAGGGCGCAGGCACCCGTGAGGGCATGCAGCCGGGCGAGTTCGGTGTCCAGCGCATCGTCGCGCGTGCGTGCCGCCAACGCGAGGCTGGCCTGCAGGTCGGCCAGGCCCGTCGCGGTCTGGCGCAGGGCACAGCGCGCTTCTCCCCGCAGGCCCAGGGCAACCTGGGTGTCGTAGAGGCTGACGCGGTCGTCTCCCGCTGGCCGGGCCAGTTCCGGCGGCAGCGCGGCCAGGGCCGCGGCGGCCTGGCCGGCGTCCATCAGCGCCCGGGCGCGGCTGAGCTGCAGCAGGTGCGTGAAGCGGCGCGGGTTGGGGGCGGTCGCGTCCGCCAGCGGTGGGAACTCCGGCGCCTGCTCGAGCAGGGCCAGCGCCTGCGCGCTCTGGCCACCCGCCGACAGGTTGGTGGCTGCGGCCATGTACTGGAACGCCGTGAGCGGATGCCGGGCATAGCCGCCGTCGATGCGCGCCTGCAGGGCTATGCGGTAGTAGCGGTCGGCGTCGGCATGGCGGCCGAGCGCCTCGTAGATCTCGCCGAGCGTGTGCCCCAGGCGCAGCCGCTCCGGCGGCGTGCGGGCGTCGGCCTCCAGGGCCGCGCGGCTGCGCTCGATCAGCGGCAGCGCGGCGTCGATGTCGCCGCGGCGCGAGAGCACGCTGGCTTCGTACAGGTCCAGCGGTGCGGTGACTTCATCGGGCAGGGCTTCGCCGCGTGCCACGAGGCGTGCGCGGCTGGCGCGGATGGTGGCCAGGGCCTCCTCGGCGCTGATCTGGAAATACCCCGTGTAGCGGGCGGTGGCCATGCGCGCGGCCACCAGCGCCGAGCGCACGGCATGCGCGCCGCCGAGGCGGTCCAGCGTGGCGAGCGCGGCGTCGAGCTGGGCCTGCAGGTCGCGGCGCTGCCCGGCGCCGAGCAGGGCGTCGGCCGCCGCCAGGCGCAGCGCCACCACGTCCAGAGAATTCGGCCCGGCCGCGCCGAGTGCGGTGGAGACCGCGCGCTGCAGCCTAGGCAGGGCGTCGTCACGGCGGTTCTCGGCCAGCAGCAGCCGGCCGCGCAGCGACTGTGCCCAGGCCGCCGCCAGGCTCCCGTTGGGCACGCGCGCTTCCAGCGCGGCCAGGCGCGGCGCTGCGTCGGCGAAGCGATGGCGCGCGACGAGGCTGCGCAGCAGCAGCACCTCGGCCTCGATGTCGCTCGGTTGCAGCGCCAGGGCCTGCCGCGCGCTCGCTTCGGCTGCCTCGGGGTCGCGGGCGTCGAGCTGCAGCGCGGCCTGCTGGCGCCAGGCCGGGGCCCGCGCGGCGGCGGTGGCCTCGGCCTGGTCGAGCGCGGCCAGGCGCCGGCCCCCCATTTCCGCGGCCAGCCGGGGCGCGCCCATGTCGGCCAGCAGATGGCTCAGCCCGGCGTACATCTCGGCCCTGGCCGCGGGCTCGAAGCGCGGCTCGATGAGGGCCGTGCTGCGGGCCAGCACCTCGGCCGGGGTCTGCGTGGCGGCGGAGGCCGGGGCCTGCAGCTTGAAGACCTCGGTGACGAAGGCGCGCGCCGCCTGCTCGCGGTCGTGCGCGGTGGCCGCGCGCTGGGCCTGCACGACGGCCATGCCGGCGCCCAGGCCCAGGGCCACCAGCACGCTGGCGGCCAGGGCCACGGCGCGCCGGTCGCGCCGGCCCGCCGGGCCCAGCCGATGGGCCTCGGCCTCCAGCGCCGTGGCGAACGCGGCGGCGCTGGCAGGGCGCCGCGCCGGCTCCGGCGAGAGCGCGCGCATCAGCAGCGCGTCCACGCCGCCACGCAGCGCGCGTGCGCGCGCCGGGTCGGCGCAGCGCTGGCTCGGCGGGCGAAGCGAGTCGCCGTCGCGCGGGCCGGCGGCGCCGTGGGGCAGCTCCCCGCTCAGCAGCTCGTAGGCCAGCACGCCCAGGGAGTAGACATCCGCGGCCTCGCTCGGCGCCGCGCCGGCCAGCTGCTCGGGTGCGGCGTGGGCGGGCGTGAGGCCGGCGGATGTCGGCGTGGCGGCCGGCCCCGCACGCAGCGTGGCCACCCCGAAATCCAGCAGCCGTGGGGTGCCGTCGGCCGCCACCATCACATTGCCGGGCTTGAGGTCGCGGTGGATCACGCCGCAGGCGTGGGCGTAGGCCACGGCGCGCGCCACCTGCGCCAGCAGGTGCAGCGTCGCCGGCACGCCCAGGCCTGCCTGCCGCACGTGGGTGTGGATGGGCAGGCCGTGGACGAACTCCATCGCGAGGTAGGGGCGGCCCTGGGCGTCCACGCCAGCGTCGTACAGGCGGGCGATGTGCGGGTGCTCCAGCCGCGCCGTGATGCGCAGCTCGGCCGCCAGCCGCTCGGCCAGTGCGCCGTCGGACTGCGGTGAGCGCCGCGAGCGGCGCGGCAGCTTGAGGGCCACCTCGCGCTCGAAGACGCCATCGGCCCGCGCGGCCCGCCAGACGCTGCCCATGCCGCCGCGGCCAACCTCCTCGATCAGCCGCCAGGGCCCGATGCGCTCGCCCGGTGCGGCCGGCGGCGGCTCGGCCAGGCGGGGCAGGGCGCTGAGCGCGCCGCTGGCGGGCAGGGCGGCGTGGTCGGCCAGCATGCGCGTGAGGGCCTCGCGCCAGCGCGGGTTCTCGACCTGGGCCAGCCAGCCGGCCCGGGCCTCGGCGGGCAGGGCCAGCGCCTCGTCGAGCAGGGCGCTCAACGCGGCGAGGTCGTCGGTGCTCAGCGAGGCCATGGCGGCGGGGGTCAGCGCAAGAGGGCGAGCAGCAGCAGCCGGGCCTTGTCCCAGTCGCGGCGCACGGTGCGCTCGGTCAGGCCCAGCACCTCGCCGATCTCGACCTCGGTGTAGCCCCCGAAATAACGCATCTCCACCACCTGCGCCAGCCGCGGCTCGGCGGCCTGCAGCGCCGCCAGCGCCTCGTGCACGCGCAGCACCTCGTCGGCGCCGCTGGACAGGTCCAGCTCGGCGGCGGTGTCCAGCGTCAGCGGCTCACCGGCGCGGGGGCGGCGCAGCGTCTCGACGATGAACTCACGCATCACGCGCGCGGCGAAGGCGAAGAACTCGCGACGTGTCTCGGGCTTGAGGCGCGCACTGCGGGCCAGGCGCAGGTAGCTCTCGTGCACCAGCTGCGTCGTGTTGAGCCCGCCGGCATGGCCGCCGCCATCGCGCAGCCGCGCACTGGCCAGCTCGCGCAGCGCCGGGTAGGCGGCAGCGAACAGGGCGTCCTGGGCGCCCGCTTCGCCAGCGTTCACGCGGGCGATCAGCGCGTCGACTTGATGCTCATCCATCCCGCCATCTTGCCGCACCCGGCCCCGGTCATGCCATAAGCTCGCGGTCATGGTGACTTCGCCCCTGCCGCTCGACGAGGACCAGCGCCTGGCCCGGCTGGCCGCGCTGTCCGTCATGGACACCGAGCCTGAGCCCTTGTTCGACCACCTCACGGCCCTGGCCGCACAGATCTGCGGCACGCCCGTCGCGCTGCTCGGCCTGGTGGACGAGCGGCGGCAGTGGTTCAAGGCGGCCGTGGGTTTCGGCCGGCACGAGACGCCGCGCGCCCTGACCTTCTGTGCCCACACGCTGGCGGGCGAAGGTCTCTTCGAAGTGCCCGACGCGCTGCTGGACGAGCGCTTCGCCCAGCATCCCGACGTGCTGGCCCAGCCGGCGCTGCGCTTTTACGCCGGTGTGCCCATCCGGCTGGACGACGGCAGCCACCCCGGCACCTTGTGCGTCGTGGACTTCCGCCCGCGCGAGCTGGACGAGCGCCAGCGCGAGGCGCTGCTGCGCCTGGCCGACGCGGCGGCCGAGGCCCTGATGATGCGCGAGCGGCTGCAGGCGCGCAGTGCCGTCGGCGACCCCGCCGCGCCCTTTGCCGTGCTGGCCGAGACCGCGCCGATGGGCGTCTTTCGCACCGATGCCGCCGGGCGCTTCACCTACACCAACGCGAGCTGGCAGGCCGCCAGCGGCCTCACGGCCGAGGAGAGCCTGGGTGACGGCTGGGCGGCCACGCTCGTGCCCGAAGACCGCGCCTGCGTGCTGGACCACTGGCGGCGCAGCGTCGAGCGGCGCGAGCCCTTCGAGATGCGCTACCGCGCCCGGCGTGACACGGGGCTGCGCCAGTTCTGGGCGCGTGCGCGGCCCTTGCCGGGGCCAGGCGGTGCGCTCATCGGCTACGTGGGCATCGTGGAGGACGTGACCGACCGCATCACGGCGGAGCGCGAACTGCGCGAGAGCAAGGCCCTGCTGGACCGCACCGGGCGCGTGGCCGGCATCGGCGGCTGGAGCCTGGACCTGCAGACCGAGGAGCTCGTCTGGAGCGACCAGACCTGCCGCATCCATGACCTGGAGCCCGGGCACAGCCCGACGCTGCAGGAATCGTTCAGCTACTACAAGCCCGAGGCGCGCGCCGCCATCCAGGCCGCCGTGCGCCGGGGCATGGAGCATGGCGAGCCGTGGAGCCTGGAGCTGCCCCTGGTCACGGCCAAGGGGCGGGAGATCTGGGTGCTGGCGCAGGGGCAGGTGGACTGGCAGGACGGCGTGCCCGTGCGGCTGGTGGGCGCCTTCCAGGACGTGACCGAGCACCACCGCGCGGCGGTCGAGCTGGAGCACAACCGGCAGCGGCTGCGCGCGCTGTACGAGTCCACTCCGGCCTTGATGCACTCGGTGGACGCCGCGGGCCGGCTGCTCAGCGTGTCGGATCGCTGGCTGGAGCGGCTGGGCTACAAGCGCCAGCAGGTCATCGGCCGGGCGCTGGACGACTTCATGACGCCGGAGTCGGCCCAACAGGCGCGCGAGCGGCACCGGCCGGCGCTGTGGCGCGACGGCCAGTTGACGGACTGCGCCGTGCAGCTGATCAGCGCCGACGGCGGGCTGCGCGACGTGCTCATCTCCGCCGTGGCCGAGTACACGGCCGAGGGCCGGCCGCTGCGCGCGCTGGCGCTGGTGGACGACATCACCGAGGACCTGCAGCGCCGCGCCGAGCTCGCCCACGAGCAGCAGATGCGCCGCCAGACCGAGCGGCACGTGCAGGAGCTCGACCAGCTGCTGCGCGAACGCTCGGAGATGCTCGACGTGCTGGCCCACGAGGTGCGCCAGCCCCTGAACAACGCCAGCGCCGCGCTGCAGAGCGCCGCCGCCAGCCTCGCCGGCCAGGGCGAGCGCGAGGCGCAGATGCGGCTCACCCGGGCGCAGTCGGTGCTCAGCCAGGTGCTGGCCGGTGTCGACAACACGCTGGCAGCGGCCAGCCTGCTGGCGGGCGGCGGGCGCATTGCGCGGGAGGATGCCGACATCGACACCCTCATCGCCGTCACCATTGCCGACCTGCCCCGCGAGCAGCGCGGGCGCATCGTGGTGCACCGCCACACCGCCACGCGCACCGCCCTGATGGACATGAGCCTGTTGCGGCTGGCGCTGCGCAACCTGCTGTCCAACGCGCTGAAGTACGCGCCGGGTGTCAGCACGGTGGCGCTGCACGTGATGGACTTCGACGAGCCGCCCGCCCTGCAGCTCGAGGTGGCCGACGCGGGCCCGGGCATTCCGCGCGAGCTGCTGCCGCGGCTTTTCACGCGCGGCGCGCGAGGCAGCGGGGGCACGGAGTCCACCCACGGCCTGGGGCTGTACATCGTGCGCCGCGTCATGGACATGCACGGGGGCCGCGCCGAACTGCTGCGCACCGGCCCCCTGGGCACGGTCATGCGGTTGACGTTGCCCCAGGCCGACTAGGGCTTCCCTGCACGGCGGCGACGGGCCTTGCGGCAGGGTTGCGACCCATTGCCGCAGGGCGAACTGGGCCTAGACTCATCGGGCCTCAGCTTCGCTTCCACCTGCGATGCCCTTGCGCCCCGATCCCACCGTGCTGGAGGACTTGACCGACCTGGCCTGGGCGGGGCAGCACCAACGTCTCATCGATGCGAGCGGCGCCTGGCCTCACGACGGCCGGGTGCTGGAGCTGCGCGTGGAGAGCTTCATTGCGCTGGGCGACCTGGCGGCGGCTGCGCAGGCGGCCGACGGGCTGGCGCGGCTGGCGCAGCGGCGCGCCGAGTGGCGGTTGCGCGCGCAGCTGGCGCTGGGATTGGTGCAGATGCGCCGGGGCGAGCTGGTCGCGGCCATCGCCACGGCCGAGGCTGCGCTCGAAGCCGCCGGCAGCGACCCGCTGGACCGCGCCTACGCGCTGGCGCTGCTGGCCGAGGCGCGCTGCCGCAGCCAGCGCGAGCCGGCGATGGCGCTCGCGCAGGTGCGCGAAGCGGCCCGCTTCTTCGCCGCGGCGGGGCGGGCGGTGCAGCAGGGGCGCTGCGCCTATGTGGAGTCGCTGCTGCTGGGCATGCTGGGCGAGGTCGCCGCGGCCCGCGTGGCTGCCGAAACCGCCCTGGCGCTCGCCCAGGCCACCGGCGACCTGCTCGGCCAGGGCAATGCGCACAACGCGCTGACCTTCAACAACCCCGACCTGGCCGACTGCCTGCGCCGCGCCAAGCTCGCGCTGGCGGCTTTTGCCTCCGCCGGCTACGCCGAGCGCCAGGGCACCGCCATCCACAACATCGGCAACCACTACGTCACGCTGGGGCTGAACCGCCGGGCGCGGCGCCACTACCTGGCGGCACTGGACATCTGGCGCCGCTCGGGGGCCACGGCGCTGCTGCCCTACACGCTGACGGCGCTGGCGCGGCTGGACCTGGAGTCAGGTGCGCTGGCCGGTGCGCGCGCCTATGCCGACGAGGTCGAGGCGCTCGGCCTGGCCCGCCAGAACCCGGGCTTTCGCTCCGAGATCGCACGGCTGCGCGGCGAGATCGCCATGGCCCAGGGCGACGCCGCGGGTGCGGCGGCCTTGTTCAGCCTGGCGCTGGCGCATTCGCCGTCGGCGGCACAGCGCATGGCCGACCTCGGGCTGGTGGCCTGGGCCGAGCTCGCCGCGGGCCGGCTCGCGCAGGCGCTGCAGGCCAGTGGCGAGGCCGCCGGCCTGCACGCCGCGCAACGCCTGGCCCCGCTGGAGAACCTGGACCTGCCCACGCTGTGGTGGCGGCGCTGCGAGGCGCTCGGCGCAGCGGGGCGGCGCCGTGACGCCGCCGTCGCGCTGGCGCGGGCCTACCGCTTCCTGTGCCTGCGCCTGGGCGGCCTGTCCGACGAAGGGCTGCGACGCAACTCGCTGGCCAAGCGGCCGGTGGCGCGTGCGGTGGTGCAGGCATGGCTCGGCAGCGGCGGGCGGCCGCGGCATCTGGCCGGCGCCATCCACCTGGACGAGCGGTTCGGGCGCCAGGTCGACGTGGGCCTGCGCCTGGCCGAGCTTGGCACCGGCGCGGAGCTGCACGAGTTCCTGGTGGACGAGTCCGCCGAGGTCAGCGGCGCGGAGCGCGTGCTCCTCGTGCTGGAGGACCGCGGCGGGCAGCGCCGCATCGCCAGCCATCTGCTGCCGCAGGCAGAGGCGGGGGGCGAGCTGGTGCTGCTGCAGGCCATCACGCCCTGGCTGGACGAAGCCCGCAGCACGCGCGCGGCTGCGCTGCGCATCGGGCCCGAAGGTGCGCCCGACGTGCAGCAGCGCTCGTGCCTGGTCGCGCCGTTGATCGCCGAGCGCGAGCTGCTCGGCTACCTCTACGCCGACCTCGACGGCAGCTTCGGGCGCTTTCGCGAGGCCGACCGCGACCTGCTCGTCATGCTGGCCGCGCAGGCCGCCGTCGCGCTGGCCAACCTGCGGCTGCGCGAGGGCCTGGAGCTGAGGGTGGCCGAGCGCACGGCCGAGCTGCTGGCGAGCAAGGCGCAGGTGGAGCGGCGCGTGCAGGAGCTCGCCATGCTCAACAGCCTGCAGCAGAGCATTTCGCCGGAGCTGAGCTTCGAGGCCATCATCGAGCGCGTGGGCGACCGCCTGTGCGAACTGCTCAAGACCCAGGACATCGGCATCCGCTGGTACGACCCGGTGAGCGGCCTCAACCACTACCTCTACGAGCGCGAGCACGGCATGCCCATCCAGCTGGCGCCGGAGCGCCCCGCGCCGGACGGCCCGTTCGAGCGGATGCGCCGCACGCGCGAGCCGCTGGTCTGCCGCAACCTGGCCGAGATCGAGGCCGCCGGGCTGCTGGCCGTGCCGGGCACCGACCAGGCCCTGTGCTTTGCCAATGTGCCCATCATCGGCAGCGACCAGGTGCTGGGCTCCATCCTCGTGGAGAGCTACGAGCGCGAGGACGCCTTCAGCGAGGCGGACGTGCGCTTCCTGAGCACGGTGGGCGCCAGCGTCGGCGTGGCGCTGGAGAACGCGCGGCTTTTCGACGAGATCCAGCGCCGCAACCGCGAGAGCGCGGCGCTGGCGGAGGTGGGCCGCGAAATCTCTTCCACGCTGGACCTGGCCACGGTCATGAACCGCATCGCGCTGCACGCCAAGGAGCTGCTGGCCGCGGACAACAGCGCCGTCTTCGTGCCCGAGGAGGAAGCGGGCGGCGGCGCAGACAAGCGCTACCGGGCCATCGTGGCGGTGGGCGGCTATGCGCTTGCGCTGCGGGACGCCGTCATCACGGCCGGCGAGGGCATCATCGGCTCCCTCATCGCCAAGGGCGAGCCGGGCGTCATCAACGCCACCCGCGAGGACCCGCGCGGCGTGCGCATGGAGGGCACCGACGAGGACCCCGACGAGCGCATGATGGTGGCGCCGCTGCGCGCCGGCCCGCGTGTGGTGGGGGCGCTGGCGGTCTGGCGGCTGGGGGGCAAGCCCTTCATGCGCAGCGAGCTGGACTTCCTCGTGGGGCTGGGCCTGGCGGCGTCGGTCGCGATGGAGAACTCGCGGCTCTTTGCCGAGGCGCAGGCCGCCAAGGCCGCAGCCGAGCAGGCCAACGCGGCCAAGAGCGCCTTCCTGGCCACCATGAGCCACGAGATCCGCACGCCGATGAACGCCGTCATCGGCATGAGCGGGCTGCTGCTGGACTCCCCGCTCAACGACGAGCAGCGCGACCACGCGGCCACCATCCGCGAGGCTGGCGAGGCGCTGCTGACCATCATCAACGACATCCTGGACTTCTCCAAGATCGAGGCCGGCCGCATGGACGTGGAGAGCGCGCCCTTCGTGCTGCGCGACTGCGTGGACGCCGCGGTGGACCTGATCGCCCCGCGCGCACGTGAAAAGGGCCTGGCGCTGGCGGTGGACATCGCGCCCGGCGTGCCGGCCGCCGTCGTGGGCGATGTGACCAAGCTGCGGCAGATCCTGCTGAACCTGCTGTCCAACGCGGTGAAGTTCACCGAGGCGGGCAGCGTCAGCGTGGAGGTCGAGGCCGCCCCCGTGCAGGACGAGGTGGAGCTGCGCTTCGTGGTGCGCGACACCGGCATCGGCCTCACCCCCGCGGGCCTGGCGCGCCTCTTCCAGAGCTTCAGCCAGGCCGACGCCAGCACCACGCGCAAGTACGGCGGCACGGGGCTGGGGCTGGCCATCAGCCGGCGCATGGCCGAGCTGATGGGCGGGCGCATGTGGGCCGACAGTGACGGGCCCGGGCACGGCGCGCGGTTCAGCTTCACGATGCGGGCCGCCGTGGCCACCGGCATCAGCGCGCCGCTGCGCCGCCAGCGTACCCAGCCGGTGGTGACGCAGAACCTCGCCGAGCGGCACCCGTTGCGCATCCTGCTGGCCGAGGACAACGTCGTGAACCAGAAGCTCGCGATGCGGCTGCTGCAGCAGATGGGCTACCGCGCCGACCTGGCCGCCAACGGGCTGGAGGCCATCGAGGCCGTGCAGCGCCAGGTGTACGACCTGGTGCTGATGGACGTGCAGATGCCCGAGATGGACGGGCTCGAAGCGTCGCGCCGCATCAGCGGCGAGGCCTCCAGGCCGCGCATCGTCGCGATGACGGCCAACGCCATGCAGGGCGACCGCGAGGTCTGCATGGCCGCGGGCATGGACGACTACCTCACCAAGCCGATCCGGGTCGAAGAACTCGCGGCGGCGCTGACGAAAACCGCGGCCAGGGAGGCCTGAATGAGCGACGCGATCCCCGCCATATCGGCGCCCCACGCCCAGGAGGCCGAGGTCCACTACGCCGTGGTGGCCCACAACATGCGCAGCGGCGTGGCCGCCGGCATGGGCGCCCTGCCGCTGTTTGTCGCTGCGCTGAGCGTGCGCGGGCCGCTGGACTGGGGCGTGGTGCTGCCGTGGGGGGCCGTGGTGCTGGCGGTGCTGGCGAGCTACTACCTCGTTGCGCCACTGCGCCTGCGCTGGCAGGCCTCAGGTCGCCTGGACCGCTGGGGCCGCGTGCTGCTCGGCTACAACTTCCTGATCGGCACGGTCTGGGGCCTGTCGGGATTGCTGTTCTTCGACGCCGACCCGGTGCGCCTGGTGGTGCTGGTGGTGCTGCAGATGGGCATGATGCTCAGCGTCGCACCCGGCTGCGCGCCGGTGATGGCGGCGGCCTACCTGAATCTGCTGCCCTGCGTGCTGCCGCTGGTGGCGCGCGGCCTGCAGGACCCGGAGCCCCTGTCCAAGTTCGCAGGTGCCGCCGTGCTGCTGATGCTGGCCTTCATGCTGGCCTATGCACACGTGTACTCACGCACCGTGCGCGAGTCGATCCGCATGCGCTTCGAGAACCAGCGTCTCAACGAGGCCCTGACCGAGCAGCGCGTGCGCGAGCGCACCGCCGTGCTGGAGGCCGCCAGCGCGCACAAGTCGGCCTTTCTCGCCACCGTCAGCCACGAGATCCGCACGCCGATGAACGCCATCATCGGCATGAGCGGGCTGCTGCTGGACACGCGGCTGACCGCCGAGCAGCGTGACTACGCCGCCACCATCCGCGACAGCGGCGAGACGCTGCTGACGATCATCAACGACATCCTGGACTTCTCCAAGATCGAGGCCGGTCGGATGGGCATCGAGCAGCATCCCTTCGATCTGCGCGAGTGCATCGAGTCGGCGCTTGACCTGATGGCCGTTCGCGCGGCCGAGAAGCGGCTGGACCTGGCCTTCGAGCCCGAGGGCGAGCTGCCCGGCACCTTGCTGGGCGACGTGACACGCCTGCGCCAGGTGCTCATCAACCTGCTGGGCAACGCCGTCAAGTTCACCGAGCGGGGCGAGGTGGTCGTCACCGCACGGCAGCAGGATGGCGAGCTGCACTTTGCCGTTCGCGACACCGGCATCGGCCTGACGCCCGAGGGCCTGGCGCGGCTCTTCCACAGCTTCAGCCAGGCCGACAGCAGCACCACGCGCAAGTACGGCGGCACGGGGCTGGGGCTGGCGATCAGCAAGCGCCTCGTGGAGCTGATGGGCGGGCGCATGTGGGCCGAGAGCGCCGGGCCGGGGCAGGGCAGCAGCTTTCACTTCACGCTGCCTGCGCTGGCGAGCGACGCACCGCAGCCGCTGCGGCGCGAGTTCATTGGTGCGCAGCCGGCGCTCAAGGGCCGGCGCATGCTGGTCGTCGACGACAACGCCACCAACCGCCGCATCCTGGCCCTGCAGGCCGCCAAGTGGGGCATGGTGGTGCGCGACACCGAGAACCCGCTGGAGGCGGTGCAGCTGGCGCTGGGCGAGGCTTTCGACCTGGTCGTCGTGGACATGCACATGCCCCACATGGACGGCGTGACGCTGGCGCGCCGGCTGCGCGACCTGCGCCCCGAGCTGCCGCGTGTGCTGTTCACGTCGCTCGGCCGGCGCGAGGTGGAGGCGGACCTCTTCGCCGCCGTGATGATGAAGCCGCTGCGCCAGAGCCAGCTCTTCGACACCCTCGTGACGGTGCTGCACCACGACGCCGTGCACGCGCCCGAGCCGGCGCCCGCGCCGCGCATGGACGCGGGCCTGGCCGAGCGCCACCCGCTGCGCATCCTGCTGGCCGAGGACAACGCCGTGAACCAGAAGCTCGCGCTGCGGCTGCTCCAGCAGATGGGCTACCGCGCCGACGTGGCGGCCGACGGCGTGGAGGCCGTGGAATGCGCGCAGCGCCAACCCTACGACCTCGTGCTGATGGACGTGCAGATGCCCGAGCTCGACGGCCTGGAGGCCACGCGCATGCTCATCGAGCGCCTGGGCGAGCAGCGCCCGCGCATCGTCGCCATGACGGCCAACGCGATGCAGGGCGACCGTGAAACCTGCCTGGCCGCGGGCATGGATGACTACATCACCAAGCCCATCCGCGTCGAAGCGCTGGCGGCAGCACTCGAGCAGACGCCGTCGCGGCAGGAGGCGGCATGACGCCGGACGAGCTGCGCGAGCGCCTGCGCCTGGCCGAGGCCCGGGCCGAGCAGCGCGAGGCCGAGCTGGCCGTGCTCAATGCCGTGCAGGAGGCGCTGGCCGGGCAGCTCGAGCTGGCGGCGATCTACTCCGCCGTGGGCGACCGGGTGCGCGCGGTGTTCGGCGGCGAGCGTGACCTGCAGATCCGCGTCGTCGACGTGGAACGGGGCCGCATGGATGTGCCCTACCGCATCCACCAGGGGCAGTCCGTGCCCGTGTACGGCCAGGTGTTGCGCGGCTTCACGGCCGAGGTCGTGCGCACGCGGCGCACGCTCGTCGTCAACCGCGACCTGCAGGCCCTGGGCGACCGCCTGGGCAGCACGCCGGTGCAGGCTGGCGGCAGGCAGCCGCGCTCCCAGGTGCTGGTGCCCGTGCTGACCGGCGGGCGGGTGGGCGCCAGTGTGGGTGTCGTGCTCAGCGTGCATGACATGGACCGCGAGGACGCCATCAGCGAGTCGGACGTGCGGCTGCTGGAGACGATCGCCGGCGCCATGGGCGTGGCGCTCGAGAACGTGCGCCTGTTCAACGAGGCGCAGGCCGCGCGCGCGGCGGCCGAGGCGGCCAACCATGCCAAGAGCGCCTTCCTGGCCACCATGAGCCACGAGATCCGCACGCCGATGAACGCCGTCATCGGCATGACCGGGCTGCTGCTGGACACGCCGCTCAACGCCGAGCAGCGCGAGTTCGCGGCCACCATCCGCGACAGCGGCGAGGCGTTGCTGACCATCATCAACGACATCCTGGACTTCTCCAAGATCGAGGCCGGCCGCATGGAGATCGAGGCCCAGCCCTTCGACCTGCGCGACTGCATCGAGTCGGCCTTCGACCTGGTGGCGCCGCGCGCCGCCGAGAAGCACCTGGACCTGGCCTATCTCTTCGAGGGCGACGTGCCCACCTCGGTCAATGGCGACCTGACAAGGCTGCGCCAGGTGCTGCTGAACCTGCTGTCCAACGCGGTCAAGTTCACCGAGGCGGGCGAGGTGGTGCTCACCGTGGCGGCACGCCCGCTGGGCGAGGCCTGGGAGGTGGCCTTCACGGTGCGCGACACCGGCATCGGCCTGAGCGAGGCGGGGCTGGCCAAGCTCTTCCAGAAGTTCAGCCAGGCGGATGCCAGCACCAGCCGCAAGTACGGCGGCACGGGCTTGGGCCTGGCGATCTCGCGCCTGCTGGCCGAGCTGATGGGCGGGCGCATGTGGGCCGAGAGCGCCGGGCCGGGGCAGGGCGCGAGCTTTCACTTCACCATCGTGGCGCCGCTGGCCGAGCCGCAGACGCTGGCCCGGCGCGAGTTCTTCGGCCCGCAGCCCGCGCTCAAGGGGCGGCGGGTGCTGGTGGTCGACGACAACGCCACCAACCGCCGCGTGCTGGCGCTGCAGCTGGCCAAGTGGGGCCTGGTGCCGCAGGACACCGAGTTCCCCGCGCAGGCGCTGCAGTGGCTGCAGGCGGGCGAGCCGTTTGACCTGGCCATCCTGGACATGCACATGCCCGGCATGGACGGCGTGGCGCTGGCGCGCCGCATGCAGCCGCTGGCGCCCGCGTTGCCCCGGGTGCTGTTCAGCTCGCTGGGCCGCAAGGAGGTGGGCGAGGGCGCGGATGCTTTTGCGGGGTATCTGCACAAGCCGCTGCGCCAGAGCCAGCTGCATGACATGCTGATGGCGCAACTGGCCGGCAAGGCGCTGGCCAGTGCGACACAGCCGGCCGCAGCGCGCCTGGATGCGGGCCTGGCGCAGCGCCACCCGCTGCGCATCCTGCTGGCGGAGGACAACGTCGTGAACCAGAAGCTCGCCCTGCGGCTGCTGCAGCAGATGGGTTACCGCGCCGACGTGGCCGGCAATGGCATCGAGGCGCTGGAGGCGATCGAGCGCCAGGTGTACGACCTGGTGCTGATGGACGTGCAGATGCCCGAGATGGACGGGCTGGAGACCACGCGCCGCGCTGTGGCGCGCTGGGGAACTGCGCGGCCGCGCATCGTGGCGATGACCGCCAACGCGATGCACGGCGACCGCGAGGTGTGCCTGGCGGCCGGGATGGATGACTACATCACCAAGCCCATCCGCGTCGAGGCGCTGGCGCAGACCTTGCAAGACACGGTGGTGCGGTCATGATGCGGGTGGCCGCAAGAGCCACGGGATCCATGCCGGATGTGCGCCAGTGCAGCGCACGGCCCGGCGTGCAACACGGGGGTAGCCATGGCAGTGATCGATGACGAGGTCTTCGCCGCGCTGGTGGACAGCGCGGGTGCGGACTTCATGCCCGAGCTGATCGACTCCTTCCTGGAGGACGCGCCGCAGGGGCTGGCCGCATTGGAAGCGGCCATCGCGGCGGGTGACGCGGTCGGGTTCCGGCGCGCCGCGCATTCGCTCAAGAGCAACGGGGTCACGTTCGGGGCGCACGCCTTCGCCGAGGCTGCGCGGGCGCTGGAGCACACACCGCTGGGCGAGCTCGGCGACGCGGCCACCGCGCAGGTGCAGGCGCTGGCGGGGCTGTTCGACGGCGTGGCGGCTGCGCTGCGGGAGCGCCGCCATGCGTGACCGCCGCGCCAAGCGCGCCCGCATCCTGCTGGTGGAGGACAACCGCGTCAACCGGCTGCTGCTGGCCCGGCACGTGGAGCTGCTCGGGCACCAGGTTGAGTCGGTGGAAGACGGCCTGGCCGCGCTCACGCGCGTGCAGCAGGAGTCCTTCGACCTGTTGCTGGTGGACATCCACATGCCCGGCATGGACGGCTTCGAGCTGCTGGAGAAGCTGCGCGCCAGCGCCGAGTTGCATGAGCTGCCGGTCATCGTGACCTCGGCGGTGGAGGGCCTGGACAGCGTGGTGCGCTGCATCGAGCTGGGTGCCGAGGACTACCTGCACAAGCCCGTGAACCTCGTGCTGCTGAAGGCGCGCATCAACGCGAGCCTGGAGCGCAAGCGGCTGCGCGACCAGCAGCGCGAGCTGGTGCGGCGCTTTGCCACGCGCGAGGTGGCCGAGGACATGGAGGCCGCCGGCTTTGCGCTGGGCGGGCGCAAGGTGCAGGCGACGGTGATGTTCTGCGACATCCGTGGCTTCACGACGCTGGTCGAGTCCCAGCCACCCGAAGACATCATCGAGCTCCTCAACACCTACTACACCCTGATGTTCGCGGCCATCAACGGCCACGGGGGCGTGGTCAACCAGATGATCGGGGATGGGCTGATGGCCGTTTTCGGGGCGCCGCAGCCGCTGCAGGCGGCGGGCCGCTGCGCGGTGCTGGCCGCCGCCGAGATGATCGAGATGGTCGCGCAGTTCAGCGAGGAGCAACGCACGGCCGGGCGGCCCGAGATCCACATCGGCGTGGGCATTGCCAGCGGCGACATGGTGGCCGGCTACACCGGCACCCGCCAGCGCGCCACCTACACCTGCATCGGCGACGCGGTGAACATCGCCGCCCGGCTGGAGGCCCACACCAAGGTGGCGGGCCATGCGGTGCTCTTCGACGCGGCCACGCAGGCCCAGCTCGGCGAGGACCTGCCCAGCCAGGCGCTCGGCCCCGTGCAGTTCAAGGGCAAGACCTGCACGGTCGACGTCTACGGGCTGACGCTGTGATGACCGAGGGCTACCACGACCGATTGCTCGGCGAGCTGCTCGCCCAGGCGTTTGGCGAGCTGGATGCGGCCACGCTCGCGCTGCTGCGCGAGCAGCTGACGTGGGTGGAGGTGGCGGGTGGCCAGGCGCTCATGCAGCAGGGCGAGCCAGGCGATTCGATGTACCTCTCGGTCAGCGGCCGGCTGCGGGCCTACGTGAGCCAGGACGGCGAGGCGCCGCGCATGGTGCGCGAGATGGGGCGGGGCCAGGTGATTGGCGAGATGAGCCTCTACACCGATGCGCCGCGCTCCGCCACGGTCGTGGCCATCCGCGACTCGGTGCTGGTGCGGCTGGACAAGGCGCAGTTCATGCGGCTGATCGAGCGCCAGCCCGGCGTGGGCGTGGCGCTCACGCGGCAGATCGTGCACCGCCTGCAGACCGAGCACGCGCCGGCACCGTTCGCTGCGCCGGTGGTGCAGGCGCTGCTGCCCATCACCCCCGGCGTGGACGCGCCGGCGCTCGCGCGCGGGCTGGCGCAGGAGCTGTCGCGCTTCGGCCGCGTGCGCGTGCTGGACGCCGCCGCCGTGCAGGCCGCGGTGGGCGAGGCCGCGGACGAGAGCGAGCGCTACCGGCAGGTATCGCTGTGGCTGGACGAGGTCGAATCGGGGCACGACTTCGTGCTGCTCGTGGCCGACGACACCCCCACAGCCTGGACGCAGCGCTGCTGCCGCCATGCCGACGAAGTGCTGCTGCTGGCCGATGCGGCCGCGCCCGTGGCCGTGCATGCCAGCGAGCGCCAGTGCCTGGTGGAGCGCCCGCCGCGCACCGAGGCGGCCGAGATCCTCGTGCTGCTGCACCCGGCCGACACGCCAGCCCCGCGCGGCACGGCGGCGTGGCTGGCGCGCCGGCCGGTGGCCGACCACTTCCACGTGCGGCCGACCCTCGCGCGCGACCTGGCGCGCCTGGCGCGGCTGCAGGCGCGCCGGGCGGTGGGCCTGGTGCTCGCCGGTGGCGGCGCGCGGGGCTTCTCGCACCTCGGGCTGCTGCGCGCGCTGCAGGAGGCGGGCGTGGAGGTCGACTGCGTGGGCGGCACGAGCATGGGGTCGGTCATGGCGGCCCTGGCCGCGGCTGACCAGCCGCTGGGGCGCGTCATGGACGTGGCGCGGGCCGCGTTCAAGGTCAACCCGACCGGGGATTTCAACCTGCTGCCGCTGATCTCGCTGATCCGCGGTCGGCGGCTGCGCGTCGCGCTGGACCGTGCGCTGGGCAGCCTCGTCGGCGCCGACGCCGGCATCGAGGACCTTTGGAAGCCGTTCTACTGCGTGGCCACGAACTACTCGCAGGCCTCGGAGGCGCTGCTCACGCACGGGCGGCTGGAGCGGGCCCTGCGTGCGAGCACGGCCATCCCCGGCGCGCTGCCGCCCGTCATCGTCGATGGCGACCTGCTGTGCGACGGCGGCAGCTTCAACAACTTCCCCGTCGACGTGATGCGGGCGCGCCGGGGCGTGGGCCTCGTCATCGGCGCGGACCTCAGCCTGCACAAGGTGCGCAAGGTGGACTTCGACGAGGTGCCCAGCCCCTGGGCGCTGCTGCGCGACCGCTGGCGCCCGCGGGCCCAGCGCCGCTACCGGCTGCCGGCGCTGTCGGCCTACCTGCTCAACGTGACCATCCTGTACAGCAGCTCGCGCCGCCGCGCCGCGCGGGCCGCCTGCGACGTCTACTTCAACCCGCCGCTGGAGCGTGTCGGCCTGCTGGCCTGGCAGCGCTTCGATGCCATCGTCGAACAGGGCCATGCGCACGCCCTGGGCGTGCTGGCCCAACCCGATGTCCGTGCCCTGCTCAACCCATGATCGACACCCTCGCCACCGTCATCGGCCTGATCGGCGCCGCGCTGATGCTCGCCAGCTACCTCATGAAGAGCATGCTGCCGCTGCGCATCGCCGCACTCACGGCCTGCTGCTTCCTCGTCGCCTACGGTGCGCTCAAGGCGGCGTTGCCCACGCTGCTGCTCTACGGCGCCCTGATTCCCATCAACATCAAGAAGACGCTGCAGATCAGGAAACTCGTGAAGGCGATCGAGAACGCGCGTGCCGACGCGCCGGTGTCCGAGTGGCTGCTGCCGCACATGCACCGCCGAACCGTCGCGGGTGGCACGACGCTCTGGCGCCAGGGCGACGCGGCCACCGAGATGCTCTACCTGGACAGCGGCACCTTGCGCCTGGTTGAGTACGACGAGCTGTTGCAACCTGGCAGCCTGGTCGGCGAGATCGGCCTGTTCGCACCGGACAATCGGCGCACCCTCACCCTGGAGGCGGTGGGCGACTGCGTCGTCTACAGCCTGACCGCTGAAGAAATGGCCCTGCTGTACTACCAGAACCCCAAGCTCGGTTTTCATGTCATGCGCCTCATCGTTGCGCGCCTCATGCGCGACGTGCAGCGCCACAGGCCTGCCCCAGCGCCCGCGGCCGCATGAAGGGGCAGCTGAGTCTGCGCAGCCAGCTCAGCCTGGTGCTGGGCGGGCTGGCCCTGGCCATCCTCGGTGGTGTGGGGGGCTACCTGGGCGGCATCGCCACGGACGAGCTGTTCACGGCCCAGCAGGCCGTGGTGCGCTCGACGGCGCAGTCAGCCGCCGAGCTGCTGGCCTCGCAGCTGCGTGACCGAGAGCGGGAGATCGAGCTGCTGAGCCTGGCGCCACACCTCGCGCAGGGCGGGCTGGACAGCAGCCTCGTGCGCGATTCGCTTGACCGCCGCGCCGCGCTGCATGACGAGTTCGCCTGGCTCGGCGTGGCCGACCCCGATGGCAAGGTCCTGCAGGCCACGGGCGGCATGCTGATGGGCCGCTCGGTTGCGCAGCGGGAGTGGTTCATCGCCGCGCGCGAGCGCGTCTACGTGGGCGACGTCCACGAGGCCAAGCTGCTGGCGACGCTGCTGCCCGCGCAACCCAGCGGCGAGCCAACCCGCTTCATCGATTTCGCAGCCCCCATCCGCGATGCCGACGGCCGCCTGCGGGGCGTGGTGGGCGCGCATGCCCACTGGCGCTGGATCACGGGCCTGGTGGACGGCGTCACCCGAAGGCAGAGCCCGGGCGGGGGCATCGACGCCCTCATCCTGGACCGCGACGGGCGCGTGCTGTACCCGGAGGCCCTGAAGGCGGCGCAGGCCGACGGGCAGCCCGTGCTGCCCACGGCGCTCGTCAACGGCCGTGTCGAAGGCGCGCTGCGCTTTGGTGACGGCAAGGAGTACCTCACGAGCGAGGCCGCCCTGCACGCGCGCACCAATGCCGAGCTGGGTTGGCGCATCGTGGCCCGCCAGCCGATGGAGCTCGCCCTGCGGCCGGTGCACGAGCTGCGCCGGGAGCTGGCGCTGCTGGGCGTCTTCGTGGCCGCGGCGCTGGTGCTGTCGGCGCTCGTGCTGGCCCGCCGGGTGAGCCGCCCGGTGGAGGAACTCGCACGCATCGCCCGTCGCGTGGAGACCGAGCGCGTGGTGCCGGAGTTCCCGGAGCGGCCGGCCTACCTGGAACTGGCCCACCTCAGCGACGCGATGCGCTCCATGACGCGCTCGTTGCTGGACACCGAGCATGAGCTGCAGCAGTCCAACGCCACGCTGGAGTCGCAGGTACAGGAGCGCACCGCCGAGCTGCAGGCCGCCAATGCGGCGCTGGAGCACCTGGCCACGCGCGACCCGCTCACCGGGCTGCACAACCGGCGCAACCTGGACACCCGGCTGGACGAGGCACTGGCGCTGGACCGGCGCTACGGCGTGCCGCACGGGCGCGTGCACGGGCTGCTGCTGATCGACGTGGACCACTTCAAGCACATCAACGACGCCCACGGCCACCCGGCCGGCGATGCGGTGCTGCGCCAGCTGGCCCAGCTGCTGCTCGCCACGGTGCGGGCGAGCGACGTGGCGGCGCGGTTCGGCGGCGAGGAGTTCGCCGTGCTGCTGCCCGAGCTGACCGGGGCGGTGGACGCGGTCATGACCGCGGAGAAGATCCGCCAGGCCGTGGAGTCGACGCGCTTCGGCGCCGTGGGCAAGGTCACGGTCAGTGTCGGGGTGAGCCTGGCCACGCCCGAGGACGCCGATGCGCGACCGCTCATCGACCGGGCGGATGCGGCCCTTTACGAAGCCAAGCGCAGCGGGCGCAATTCGGTCGTGCTCAAGAGCGCCGAGCCCGCGGCCTGAGCCGGCTCAGATCAGCTGCAGCGGCGCGCGAAACACGTAGCCCACGCGCGACTTGCTCTGCAGCGGCACGAGGGTGGGCGTGGCGCGCTCGATGCGGCGACGCAGGCGGTAGATGGTGGCCGACAGGCCGTCGTCCGTCTCGCCCTCGTTCACCTCACGGCCGAGCTTGTTCAGCAGCGTCTCGCGCGTGACGGGCTCGCCGCCGGCCTGGGCAAAGCATTCCAGCAGCTGCCGGTCGGCCTCGCTGAGCTGGATGCGGGTGCCGTCGGGCACGATCAGCTCGCCGCTGGCGCGGTCCAGCTTCCAGACGGCGTCGGCCGCGGACGGCTTGGCCACGCGCCGCTGCACGGCGGCAATCGCCAGGGCCACCTGCTCGAACTGCACCGGCTTGACCAGGTACATGTCCGCACCGGCCGTGATCACTTCCCTGAACACTTCAGGCCCGAGGCGGCCGGAGACGACCACGACACCGGCGTCGGTGCGCCGGCGCAGGATCTTGATGAGCTCCACGCCGTTGACGCCGGGCAGCATCAGGTCGACCAGGTAGAAGTCGAAGGAGAAAGCGTCGGGAGCGGCCAGCAGCGCATTGCTGTCATCGAACCGGCTGACGGTGATGCCCTGCTCCTGGAGGAACTGGGCGAGGAATTCGGAATATTCGGCGTCGTCGTCGATGAGGGCGAGGTTCTTGGGCTGCATGGCGGCGGGGGGCTCCGGAGCAACCGCGGAGTTTGCCGCATGACGGAGCCGTCAGCATGCAATCAAACGCGCCAAGCGTGCCGATTTGCGCAGTCTTCAGGCCATAAATGATTGACAACGGTTGAATGCCGTGTGAAATCTGAATAACACAGGAGACAAGCCATGGATGACGCTCCAAGCGAAGCCGGCCCTGACCCGATGGAGTGGCTGCTGCCTGGCCACCGCGCCGCGCCGGCCGACGCGCTCAAGCGCATCCAGGCCCTGTGCGGGGCGTGGGCCGACCTGCACGCGGCGATGTTCATCGTGCTGGCCACACACCAGAACCTGCCGCGCGACGTGCTGGCCGTGGCGCTCAAGCAGTACCGCGCCGACCTGGAGCCCTACAGCCGCGAGGACGTGGTGAGCCTGCTCACGGCGGTGTGGAACGGTGGCAAGAGCGGCTTTGACGCCGTGCTGCGCACGCGAGCCAATTCACCCAAGCGCGGCGGCAGCTTTTCGTGGGTCAAGGAATAGCGTCAAGGATTTGCGGCGCCGTCGCGCCTCAACCCTTCAACCCGAGCTTGCGCCAGCCATCCAGCCCCAGGCGCGCCAGCGTGTCGAGGTTGCTCTCGAAGATGGCCGCGGTGTCGGGCATCGACTCCACGGCGCGCGTGATGCTCTCCTCGCGCAGCAGGTGCAGCGTGGGGTAGGGCGAGCGGTTGCTGTAGTTGCCGATGTCGCCCTCGGGCGTGCCTTCGAACTGGTAGTCGGGGTGGAAGTCGGCGATCTGCAGCGTGCCGTCGAGCTCGAGCTCGTCCACCAGCGCGTCGGCCGCGTCCAGGAAGTCGTTGAATTCCAGGAAGTCGGTCAGCACCCCGGGGTGGATGAGCAGCGTCGTGTCCACCTCCAGCGGGTCGGCGCGGTTCAGCGCGAGCAGCTCTCGGGCAAGGTCCTTGAGGAGCTGCTCCGGGTCTGTGGCGTCGCTCACCACGTAGCGGATGCGCTCGTTGACGTGCACCGCCTTGGCGAAGGGGCACAGGTTCAGGCCGATGACGGCCTTGACGACCCAGTCGCGGGTGTCGGTGATGACTTGTTCGTGATTCATTTCAGCGCTCTTTGAACACAGCCACAGACACACAGAGGCACAGAGAAAGTCGCGCCCCCTCTGTGCCTCTATGCCTCTGTGGCTTGTTGTTTCTCAGGTTCGATTCAACCAGGCTTCAGCCATGCGGACCCACATGGAGCCCCCGAGCGGAATGAGCTCGTCGTTGAAGTCGTAGCTCGGGTTGTGCAGCGTGCACGGGCCCAGGCCGTGGCCGCCGACGCGGTGGGTGCCGTCGCCGTTGCCGATGAGGAAGTAGCAGCCGGGCTTGTCGAGCAGGTAGTAGCTGAAGTCCTCGGCGCCCATCGTGGGCTCGAACTCCTGCACGTTGTCGGGCCCGACCATGTCGGTCAGCACGCGGCGGGCGAACTCGGTCTCGGCGGGGTGGTTGATGGTGGGCGGGTAGTTGCGTCGGAACTCGAACTCGGCAGTCAGCTCGAAGGCGCCGGCCAGCTGCTCGGTCATGTCCTTCATGCGGCGCTCCAGCAGGTCCAGCAGCTCCAGCGTGAAGGTGCGCACCGTGCCCTCCATGACGACGGAGTCGGGCACCACGTTGGTGGCCTCGCCGGCGTGGATCATGGTGACGGAGATGACGCCGGGGTCGATGGGCCGCTTGTTGCGGCTGATGATGGTCTGGAAGGCCGTGACCAGCTGGCAGGCGGCGGGCACCGGGTCCACGCCCAGGTGGGGCATGGCCGCGTGAGAGCCCTTGCCCTTGAGCGTGATCTTGAACTCGTTGCTGCTCGCGAACACCGGCCCGCTCTTGAGCGCGAACTGCCCGGCCTTCATGCCCGGCCAGTTGTGCGCGCCGAACATGGCCTCCATCGGGAACTTCTCGAACAGGCCGTCCTTGATCATCTCGCGAGCGCCGCCGCCGCCTTCCTCGGCAGGCTGGAAGACGAGGTAGACCGTGCCGTCGAAGTTGCGGTTCTTGGCCAGGTGCTTGGCCGCGGCCAGCAGCATGGCGGTGTGGCCGTCGTGGCCGCAGGCATGCATGCGGCCGAGGTAGGAACTGGCGTGCGGGAACTGGTTGCGCTCGGTCATGGGCAGCGCGTCAATGTCGGCCCGCAAGCCCACCGCGCGGTCCGACGTGCCGTTCTTGACGATGCCCACGATGCCCGTCTTGCCCAGGCCGCGGTGGATGGGAATGCCCCAGTCGGTCAGCGCCTTGGCAATGACATCGGCGGTGCGCTCCTCGTGGAAGCAGAGTTCGGGGTGCTTGTGCAGGTCACGGCGGATGGCCGTGATCTCTGGCGCGTCCGCCAGGATGGTGTCGATGAGCTTCATGACAGGGTGACTTCAGGCTCGGTGGAAACGCTGAGTTTAGGATTGCGCCCGTGAACCCTGGTCGTTGGTCAAGAAAGTGGCTGCTCTGGCTGGCCCTGCTGCTCCCCGTCGCGCAAGCGCTGGCCGGGGCGCATGCGCTGTCGCACGCCACCGGCGAACGACAGGGCGACAGCATCGCCCACCTGGTTCACTGCGACCTTTGCCTGACGGCTGCCGACCTCGGCACCGGCGCGCCCGTGGCTGCGCCGGCGTTGATCGCGCTGGCCGACGCGGCTCACGCAGCACCCCTGCCGGCGCGTGGTGGTGCACCGCACGCGGTGTCGCTCGGCCTGCCGCCGGCCCGGGCCCCGCCGGCTTCCGCCTGAACTCCAAGCCCCTCCCGCGCGCCTGAACGGCCCGTGGGTTCTTGCGTTTTCTCGTGGAAGTCTCCTCATGCGTTCCTTTGCCCTGGCGCCGCTCGCGGCCGCCTGCCTCACCCTGGCCGCCCAGGCCGCCCTGGCCGATGCCGCCGAATCCCTCGACAAGGTCGTCGTCACCGGCAACCCCCTGAAGAGCCAGGTGCTGGCCCAGCCCAGCGACTCGCTCAGCGGCGACCAGCTCGTGCTGACCCGGGCTGCCAACCTCGGCGACACCCTGCAGGGCCTGGCCGGCGTGTCGGCCACCAACTTCGGCCCCAACGCCAGCCGGCCCAGCATCCGCGGCCTGGACGGCGACCGGGTGCGCATCCTGAACAACTCCGGCGCGTCGGTGGATGCGTCCAACCTCAGCTTCGACCATGGCGTGGCCATCGACCCGCTGGTCATCGACAAGGTCGAGGTGCTGCGCGGCGCGGCTGCGCTGCTGTACGGCGGCAATGCGGTGGGGGGCGTGGTCAACACGCTGGACAACCGCATCCCGCGCACGCTGATCGACGGACTGAGCGGCGCGGCGGAAGTGCGCCTGGGCGGCCCGTCCAACGACCGCAGCGGCGCCGTCGTGCTGGACGGCGGCAGCGGCCGGCCCAACGCCGGCTGGGGCTGGCACGCCGACCTCTCCGCCCGCGACGCCGGTGACCAGCGTGCGCCGCGGTTCTCCAGCCCGACCGACGACGGCAGCGAGAGCCGCACGACCGTGCGCAACTCGGCCACCCACAACCACAGCGCCGCCCTGGGCGGCTCGGTGTTTTTCCAGGGGGGCTTCGCGGGTGTGTCGGTGGACGACTTCCGCACCACCTACGGCACTACGGTGGAAGACGCCGCCAAGATCAAGATGAAGCGCCAGCGCGTGGCCACGGCCGGTGAGTGGAGCACCAACGAGGGGCCGGTGCGCTCCGTCAGCTGGCAGCTCAGCCGCAACCGCTACGAGCACTCCGAGATCGAGGATGGCCAGGTCGGCACCACCTTCAAGAGCACTGGCACCGACGGCCGGCTGGAGCTGACGCATGCGCCCCTGGGTGGCGTCAGTGGCGTGGTGGGCGTGCAGTGGGAGAGCCTGGACTTCTCGGCGCTGGGCGAGGAGGCCTTCGTGCCCAGCACGCGCACGCGCAACACCGGCCTGTTCATCCTGGAGCAGTACCGCGTGGGTGAGCTGCAGCTCTCGGCCGGCGCGCGCCACGAGCAGGTGCGGGTGCACTCCGAGGGCGACACCGACACCAGCGACGGCCGCTTCGGCTCGCCGCAGCAGCGCAGCTTCAGCCCCACGAGCCTGGCGCTGAGCAGCGTCTACGGCCTGGGCGGCGGCTGGAGCCTCAGCGCCAACCTGAACCGCACGCAACGCGCGCCGGCCTACTACGAGCTGTACGCCAACGGCCTGCACCTGGCCACCGACGCCTTCGAGCGCGGCGACCCGACGCTTGGCCTGGAGCGCTCGCGCGGCGCGGACTTCGGCGTGAAGTGGGAGGGCGAGCGCAGCCATGTGCACATGAACGTGTACGAGACGCGCTTCTCCAACTACATCGCGCTGCAGGCCAACGGGCAGACCGTGGCGAACCCGGACGGCGGTGACCTGCCGGTGTACGTGTTCCAGGGCGTGCCGGCGCGGCTGCGCGGCGTCGAGCTGGAAGGCCGCTGGCAGGCCACGGCCATGCTGGCGCTGCTGGGCCAGTTCGACACCGTGCGCGGCGAGAACACGCAGACGGGCGAGCCGCTGCCCCGCCTGGCGCCGCGACGCGCCATGCTCGGCGTGGAGGCCCAGCAGGGCCCGTGGTCGGCGCGCGTGGAGTGGCGCCTGGCCGCCCGCCAGGACCGCGTCGACGCATTCGACCGGCCCACCGCCGGCTATGGCACCGTCAACGCCAGCCTGGCCCGCCAGCTCAAGCTCGGCGAGCTGGACGGCCTGTGGTACCTGCGGCTGACCAACCTGGGCAACAAGCTGGCCTACAACGCCACGGCCGTCCCCACGATCCGGGATTTGAGCCCGCAGGCCGGCCGCTCGGTCATGACCGGGGTCCAGGTGAGGTTCTGACCCCCACGGCGCCGGCCCCGGGACATACCCTGGTGCGCCGGCGCCTGCGGCACGGGCATGCTGCACCTGAACAGTGCCTGCGCGCACCACAAGCCACCGCCCCATGTGGGCGCGGAACTTGCGTCGCAGGCTCTGAAGAGGAGCAACGATGCAGACCGCTTTTGACGAGATGAATGCTGCGGGGCCCGTCACCCGCGCCCACTACGAGTCCTACGCCCGCTGGCTGGCCGACCAGCCCGAGAGCCTGATGCGCGAGCGGCGCGAGCAGGCTGAACTGATCTTCCGCCGCGTGGGCATCACCTTCGCCGTCTACGGCGACAAGGACAGCGGCGAGGGCACCGAGCGCCTGATCCCCTTCGACCTCATCCCGCGGGTCATCCCGGCGGCCGAGTGGACGTCCATGCAGGCGGGCCTGGCCCAGCGGGTGACGGCGCTCAACCGCTTCATCCACGACGTCTACCACGGCCAGGAGATCCTCAAGGCCGGCCTCGTGCCCGCCGACGAGATCCTGAACAACGCCCAGTTCCGCAAGGAAATGATGGGCGTGGATGTGCCGGGCGGCGTCTACAGCCACATCGCCGGCGTCGACATCGTGCGGGCTGGCCACGCCGACGGCAGCGGCCACTACTACGTGCTGGAAGACAACCTGCGCGTGCCCTCCGGCGTGAGCTACATGCTGGAGAACCGCAAGATGATGATGCGGCTCTTCCCCGAGCTGTTCGTCAACCACCGCATCGCGCCGGTCGCCCACTACCCGGACTTGCTGCTGGACACCCTGCGCAGCGTCGCCCCCTCCGGCGTGGCCGACCCTACCGTCGTCGTCATGACGCCGGGCATGTACAACTCGGCCTACTTCGAGCACGCCTTCCTCGCGCAGCAGATGGGGGTGGAGCTCGTGGAGGGGCAGGACCTGTTCGTCGACGGGGGTTTTGTGTACATGCGCACCACGCGCGGCCCCAAGCGCGTGGACGTCATCTACCGCCGCATCGACGACGACTTCCTCGACCCCAAGGTGTTCCGCCCCGACTCGCAGCTCGGCTGCGCGGGCCTTGTGGACGCCTACAAGGCCGGCAAGGTGACGCTGTCCAACGCCATCGGCACGGGCATCGCGGACGACAAGTCCATCTACCCCTACGTGCCGAAGATGATCGAGTTCTACCTCGGCGAAAAACCCATCCTGCAGAACGTGCCCACCTACGTCTGTCGCGAGAAGGACGACCTGGCCTACACGCTGGCCCACCTGCCGGAGCTGGTGGTCAAGGAGGTGCACGGCGCCGGGGGCTACGGCATGCTCGTGGGGCCTGCGGCCACCAAGGCCGAGATCGAGGCCTTCCGCGCGCAGCTGGTGGCCAACCCGAGCAACTACATCGCGCAGCCGACGCTGGCACTCAGCACCTGTCCGACCTTCGTGGAGAGCGGCATCGCGCCCCGTCACATTGATCTGCGACCCTTCGTGCTGTCGGGGGCAAGCGTACGCATGGTGCCCGGCGGCCTGACCCGCGTGGCCTTGAAGGAGGGCTCGCTCGTGGTGAACAGCAGCCAGGGCGGCGGCACCAAGGACACCTGGGTGCTGGAAGACTGAGGGAGACGACAAGATGCTTTCTAGGACCGCAGACCACCTTTTCTGGCTGAGCCGCTACATCGAACGCGCTGAGAACACGGCGCGCATGCTGGACATCGCCTACCAGACCTCGCTGCAGCCGCAGTCGGCCGACGAGTCGGAGCAGACGTGGCACAGCCTGGTGTCGATCTCCGAGCTCAACAGCCTGTACGGCGCCAAGTACCCGAGCATCAACGGCCGCAACGTCATGGAGTTCATGGTGGCCGACGAGAGCAATCTCTCGTCCATCTTCAATTGCCTGCGCGCGGCCCGCGAGAACGCGCGTGCCGTGCGCGGCGCCCTCACCACCGAGGTGTGGGAGACGATGAACCAGACCTGGCTGGAGTTCCGCCGCCTGCTGCGCGAAGGGGCGCTGGCGCGCGACCCGTCGCAGCTGTTCGAGTGGGTCAAGTACCGCAGCCACCTCTCGCGTGGCGTGACGGTGGGCACCATGCTGCAGGACGAGGCCTTTCACTTCATCCGCATCGGCTCCTTCCTCGAGCGGGCGGACAACACCGCGCGGCTGCTGGACGTGAAGTTCTATCGCCAGGAGCAGACCCAGGGCGGGCCGGAGGCTTCCAGCCACGACGCGGCGCGCGACTTCTACTACTGGTCGGCCGTGTTGCGCTCGGTTTCGGGGTTCGAGATCTACCGCAAGGTCTACAGCAACGTGATCCAGCCGGAGAAGGTGGCGGAGCTGCTCATCCTGCGCCCGGACATGCCGCGCTCGCTCTCGCACTGCGTGACGCGCATGCAGGCCAACCTCAAGCGCGTGGCCAACCCGCAGTCGGGGGAGACGCTGCGCCGCGTGGGGCGGCTGGAGGCGGAGCTGGCCTTCGGACGCATCGACGAGATCCTGGCGGATGGCTTGCATCCGTTCCTGGATGGGTTCCTGGCGGAGGTGGCGGACCTGGGGGGGCGCATCAGTCAGGACTTCCTGGTGCCGTCGGTGTGAGCGGGGTTGCCCTTGCCTATGGCCTTTCGACTCGTTGCACCGTGCCGGGACGTCGCCCCGGCGGGCGACCTTCTTTTTGAGCGACCAAAAAGAAGGCAAAAAGTCGCCCCCGTTCCGTCCGGCCCTTTGCTTCGCAGCGGGCTGCCCTGCGCTGCTCAGGCCTTGAGGGCTCGCGCGGAACT
>JAEUPJ010000017.1 GCA_016790285.1 Roseateles sp.
ACGCACCCGGTCCAGTTCCAGGACCGCGACGACTTCGACGCACACGAGGCGCGCGTGTGCATTGCCGAAGGCGAGACCCTCGCGAACCCGCGCCGCGTGCGCCGGTTCACGCCCGAGCAGTACTTCAAGAGCGGAGCCGAGATGGCGCAGCTGTTTGCCGATCTGCCTTCGGCGCTGGCCAACTCGGTGGAGATCGCGCGCCGCTGCAACCTGAAGCTGGTGCTCGGCAAGCCGAGGCTTCCGGACTTCCCCACGCCGGGGGGGATGCCGATCGAGGACTACTTCCGGCAAGCCAGCCACGCGGGGCTGGAGAAGCGACTGGCCGCGCTGTTCCCCGACCCCGCGAAGCGCGATGCGGAGCGCCCGCGCTACGTCGAACGCCTGGAGTTCGAGCTGGCCACCATCGTGAAGATGGGCTTCCCGGGCTACTTCCTGATCGTCTCGGACTTCATCGTCTGGGCCAAGGACAACGGCTGCCCGGTGGGGCCGGGGCGGGGTTCGGGTGCGGGGTCTCTCGTGGCCTACGCGCTCTTCATCACCGACCTCGACCCGCTGCAATACAAGCTGCTGTTCGAGCGCTTCCTGAACCCCGAACGTGTGTCGATGCCCGACTTCGACATCGACTTCTGCCAGGCCAACCGCGATCGTGTCATCGAGTACGTGAAGGCCAAGTACGGCCGCGACGCCGTCAGCCAGATCGCCACCTTCGGCACGCTGGCTTCCAAGGCCGCGCTGCGCGACGTGGGCCGCGTGCTCGGCATGGGCTACGGCCACGTGGACAGCGTGGCCAAGCTGGTGCCCGGCCTGCCCGGCAAGACCTACACGCTGGCGCCGGTGCCCGATGACCCCAAGGACAAGGACGGCGGCGTCATCTACGTGCGCGAGGAGGTGCCCGAACTCGAACAACGCGAGAAGGCCGAGGAAGAGGTGGCCGAACTGCTGAGCCTGGCGGTGCGTGTGGAAGGCCTGGTGCGCAACATCGGCATGCATGCCGGTGGCGTGCTCATCGCGCCCGGCAAGATCACCGACTTCTGCCCGCTGTACCAGCAGCCCGGCAGCGACAGCGCGGTGAGCCAGTACGACAAGGACGACGTCGAGGCCATCGGCCTCGTGAAGTTCGACTTCCTGGGCCTGGCCACGCTGACCATCCTGGAGCTGGCCAAGAACTTCATCGTCGCCCGCCACGCCGACCGCGCGGGCTTCGACTGGGCCACGGTGCCGCTGGACGACCGCAAGACCTTCGACCTCTTCGGCAAGGGCCTCTCGGAGAGCGTGTTCCAGTTCGAATCGCCCGGCATGCAGCGGCTGCTCAAGGATGCGCGGCCCTCGCGGTTCGAGGACCTGATCGCGCTCGTGTCGCTGTACCGCCCCGGCCCGATGGACCTGATCCCGTCGTTCGTGGCCCGCAAGCACGGCAAGGAGACCATCGAGTACCCGCACCCGCTGCTCGGCCAGGTGCTGGAGGAGACCTATGGCGTCTTCGTGTACCAGGAGCAGGTGATGCAGGCTGCCCAGGTGCTGGGCGGCTACAGCCTCGGCGGCGCGGACATGCTGCGCCGTGCGATGGGCAAGAAGAAGGCCGAGGAGATGGCCATGCACCGCGAGATCTTCCGCAAGGGGGCTGCGGAGAAGGGGATCGACCAGGCCAAGGCCGACGAGGTCTTCGACCTGATGGAGAAGTTCGCCGGCTACGGCTTCAACAAGTCGCACGCCGCGGCCTACGCCCTGCTCAGCTACCACACCGCGTGGCTGAAGACGCACTACACGGCCGAGTTCTACGCCGCGAACATGACCATCGAAATGGACGACACCGACAAGCTCAAGGTGTTGCTCAATGATGCCAAGCTGTTCGGCATCGAGTTCCAGGCGCCCTGCGTGAACAAGGGCCAGTACCGTTTCGAGCCGCTCACCAGCCGCCTCGTGAACTACGGCCTGGGCGCCGTCAAGGGCACGGGCCGGGGCGCCATCGAGGCCATCATCACGGCCCGCGAGGCCGGTGGCCCCTTCCTGAGCTTCTACGACTTCTGCCTGCGCGTGGACCGCAAGGCCGTCAACAAGCGCGTGGTCGAGGCCCTCATCAAGGCCGGCGCCTTCGACAGCATTCACCCCGAGCGCTCCCGGCTGCTGGCCAGCGTCGCCCGCGGCTACACCCATGCCGAGACGACCGAGGCCAATGCCGACCAGGGCGGGCTGTTCGACTTTGGCGACTCCCACGCCTCGTCCACCGCCGAGCCCGACCTCGTGGAGGCCGCGACCTGGAGCATCAAGGAGCGGCTGTCGCTCGAGAAGACCGCGATCGGCTTCTACCTGTCGGGCCACCTGTTCGACCAGAGCGGCACGGAGGTGCGGCGCATCGTCAAGCGCCAGATCGCCGACCTGCAGGACAGCCGCGACCCGGTGCTGGTGGCCGGCATCGTCAGCGGCATGCGCATCATCAACGGCCAGCGCGGCCGCGTGGGCATCTTCAAGCTCGACGACAAGAGCGACGCCATCGAGGCCGTGGCCAATGAGGAGCTGCTCAACGCCAACAAGGAACTGCTCGCCGAGGACGAGCTCATCATTGCGCAGGGCAAGGTGCAGAACGACCGCTTCTCAGGTGGCCTGCGCATGAACGTGCAGGCGGTGTGGAGCCTGGCGGCGGCACGGGCGCGCTTCGGCCGGCACCTGCTGCTGACCGACGCCGGTGCTGCGGGCCTGATCCAGGACCTCGTGCAGCGCTTCCCGCCGCGTGACGTGGAGACCGAGGAGGGTGGCACGCGGCGCCTGGGCCTGCCGGTGCGGGTGTCGCTGCAGGCCGAGGCCCAGGGCGACCGCGTCGGCGCGCGCTGGCTGGTGGAGCTGGGCGAGTCCAGCCGCTTGTGGCCGGCCGACGAGGCCTTGGCGCGGCTGGGCCAGGCGGCCGAAGTGGTGTACGAAGCGGGCTGAAGCCGTGGGCGCCGGCGACGATCTCGGCGGCCTGCCCAACCTCGGGCCCCGGTCCCGCGCATGGCTGGCGGATGCCGGCATCAGCAGCTTCGACGCGTTGCGAGGGATTGGCGCGGTGGCAGCCTATGTGCGCGTCAAGCAGAGGCAGCCGGCTGCCAGCCTGAACCTGCTTTGGGCGCTTGAAGGTGCGCTGTGCGGCCTGCATTGGCGCGACGTGGCCCGGGAGCGCCGCACGAGCCTGCTGCTTGCCCTGGACGACGCGCAAGGCGTCGCACACCGCACTCCTGGCTTACCCCCGGACTGAAAGGGCCTCGGCGCGCCGCACTTCGGCGATGATTTCGCCGATGCTCAAAGTGGTGCCCAAGCCCGCGCTCCAGGCGCCGGGCCTCGCTCGCCCCCAGGCGGTCACGGGACTCATCCTGACCGGCGGCGGCGCGCGTGCGGCCTACCAGGTGGGTGTGCTCGCAGCCATCGCCCAGCTGCGGCGTGACGCGGGCGTCACGGCCAACCCGTTTCCCATCATCAGCGGCACCTCGGCCGGCGCCATCAACGCCTCGACGCTGGCCTGCCATGCCGATGACTTCGATGGCGCCGTCGACGGCCTGCTGCATCTCTGGCAGGGCCTGCACGTCGAGAACATCTACCGCGCCGACGCCTTCGAGGCGGTCAAGAGCGGCGCGCGCTGGCTGTCGATGCTGAGCCTGGGATGGGCGCTTGCCCGCTGGACGCGCAGCCGGCCGCGCAGCCTGCTCGACAACAAGCCGCTGCGCGAGCTGCTCGGGCGTTACCTCAACCTGGACCGCCTGGAGACCATGCTGGAGGCTGGCCACCTGCGCGCGCTGGCGTTGACGGGATCGAGCTACACCACCGGCCAGCACGTCACCTTCTTCCAGACGCACCACCACGTCGTGCCCTGGCTGCGCGAGCAGCGCATGGCCGTTCAGACCCGGCTGACCCTGAGTCATCTCATGGCGTCGTCGGCGATTCCCTTCATCTTCCCGGCCGAGATGCTCGACCTGGAGGGGCTGCCGGAATGGTTCGGCGACGGCTCCATGCGCCAGAGTGCACCCATTTCGCCGGCCGTGCACCTGGGCTCGGATCGCATCCTCGTCATCGGCGCCGGCCGCATGAAGGAGCCGGAGGGGCGCCGCGTGGCCGCGACCGACCAGCACCCGAGCATGGCCCAGATCGCCGGCCACGCACTGTCCAACATCTTCCTGGACGCACTGTCGGTGGACGTGGAGCGCCTGCGACGCATCAACCGCACCCTCGCGCTGCTGCCGCGGGAGGCCCGCGCGGCATCGGCGCTGCGGCCCATCGACCTGCTCGTCATCGCGCCCAGCCGCCGGCTCGACGACCTGGCCAGCGAACACCAGGCGAGCCTGCCGCAATCGGTGCGGGCCATGCTGCGGGCCTTCGGCGTCAGTGGCAAGGGCAAGGCCATGAGTGGCTCGGCGCTGGTGAGCTACCTGCTGTTCGAGCCGAGCTTCATCGGCGAGCTCATCAACCTCGGCATGAGCGACACCCTGGCCAAGCGCGCGGAAGTGCAGCGCTTTTTCGGCTGGCCCGCCCGCGCGCCGCAGATCGACCCGGCGTCGCTGCGCCGCAGCCGCTCAGCGGGTTTCGCCGCCGGCTGCTGACGCGAACGGCTGACCGGCCACCCGCAACCCGGCGGCAGAGAGCTTGCGGGCGGTGGCGGCCTTGATGCCGGGTACGCGGTGCATCAGGTCTGCCCAGTCCTTGAAAGGGCGGGCGGCGAGCATCCGCTGCACGAGGGCGGGGCCCAGGCCCGGCACCGATTCCAGCTGCGCGCGACGTGCCGTGTTGACGTCCACCTCGCCCTGTGCGGCGGCAGGCCCCACCATGCACAACAGCAGCCAGTGACGCCGGCGCATCGTCATGGCTCGCCGGCCTGGGCCCGCACCATTGCGGCGTAGGCGCCGTCGCGGGCGATCAGCTCGGCGTGGGTGCCGGTCTCGACCAGCTTGCCGGCGCCCAGCACGTGGATGGCGTCGGCGTCGCGGATGGTCGACAACCGGTGCGCGATGACGATGAGCGTCTTGCGCCCTGACCAGGCGGCCAGTGCCTGCTGCACGGCACGCTCGCTCTCGGTGTCCAGTGCCGACGTCGCCTCGTCGAAGATCCAGATCGGCGCTTCCTTGTACAGCGCACGGGCGATGGCCAGGCGCTGGCGCTGGCCGCCGGAGAGCTTGCTGCCGTTGGCGCCGACCGGCGTCTCCAGCCCTTCGGGCAGGGTCTGGACGAAGTCCCACAGGTGCGCGGCGCGCAGCGCGGCCGCCAGGCGGGCCTCGTCGCGGGGCTGCGCATAGGCAATGTTGTTGGCCACCGAGTCGTCGAACAGCACGATGTCCTGCGACACGACGGCGAACTGGCGGCGCAGGCTCAGGCGGGTCAGCGTCTCGATGTCGGTGCCGTCCAGCAGGATGCGGCCGCCGTCGGGCCGGCCGAAGCCCAGCAGCAGGTGGATGATGGAGCTCTTGCCGGCGCCCGAGGCGCCCACCAGCGCCGTCGTCTTGCCGGCCGGGAAGGTCAGGCTCAGGCCGTCAAGTGCCGGCTGCCCGGCGCCCGGGTAGGTCATGCGCACGTCGTCCATGACCAGCGTGCCTTGCGCCGGGCGGGCGAGTTCCTGCGTGCCGACGTTGGCTTCCTTGGGCGCATCCATCAGCTCGAAGCAGCCCTGCGCGATGACGCTGGCGCGGGTGATCGGCGCGGACAGGTCGGAGAGGTGGCGCAGCCGCGACGTGAGCAGCAGCAGGGCCGTCACGAACTCCGCGAACGCCTGCACGCCCGTGCCCTGGGCGCGCGCTTGCCACAGGGTCACGCAGATGATGAAGGACAGGCCGACGGCTGCGACCAGTTGCGACAACGGTTGCGCGAGCGCCGCGGCCGTCGCCGTCTTGAGGTTGTTGCGGCGCACTTCGTGGGCGACGCCCGCAAAGCTCTCGCGCTCATGCGCCTCGGCGCCGAACTGGCGGACCACCCGCCAGGCGCGGGCGAGGTCGTCGACCTTGTTGACGAGGAGCAGCTGCGAGTCGTAGGACCGCGTGGCCATCAGCCGCATGCGCTGGTTGATCTTCTTCATGATGAGCGCCATCAGCGGCGTGACCACGAGGCTGAGCAGCGTCAATTGCCAGTTCAGGTAGAAGAGGTAGACCAGCATCGCCATGGCCGGCAGGCCGTCGCGCAGCAGGCTGATGCCCACGTCGCCGACGAGCTGCAGGATCTGCTGGGGGTCGTTGACGACCTTGCTGACCGCCGTGCCGGGCTGCATGCGGCTGTAGACCTGGGCGTCCAGGCGCATCAGCGCGTTGACCAGCGAGGCGCGGAAATCCATGACGCTGCGGGTGAGCGTCCAGTTGAACAAATACTGGCCGGCGAACCCGAACACGCCGCGCAGGAAATACAGGCCGATCAGCACGACGGGCACCATCCACAGCGGGAAGGCGTCCTTCGCGAATCCTTCACCGAACGCATAGCCGATGAGCTTCGGGATCATCGGCTCGGTCGCCGCGGCGCCGATGTAGGCGACCACCGTGAGCACGGCGCCCCAGCGGTGCGGATAGATGAACTGGCTCAGGCGGCGTACGGGAGAACTTGAGGCGTTGGCGTCAGGCGACATGGCCGCGATTGTCTCTCGGGGGCCGGGTCGGTTGGCCCAGACCTCGGGTCCAACGTCACTACACTGCGCGACCATGCCGAACGACACCACGCCTGGAGCGCGCCCCAAGGTCGTTCACTTTGTCACCGGGGGCTTCTCCGGTGCCACCCAGGTGGCCGTCGACCTGTGCATGTCTGCACTGCACGATGGCCCCTACGAGCCCGTCCTGGTCCTGCGTCGCAAGCCGCACACGCCACAGGCCCGCATCGATGCGCTGCGTGACCGCGGGCTCACGGTCCTGGTGGTGTCGAGTGGATGGTCGCACCTGCCCACCATTGCGGAGCTCGCCCGGTTGCTGCGCGAGTTGCAGCCGGCGGCGCTGCTGGCGCATGGCTTCCCCGAGCACCTCATCGGCCGTCGTGCCGGCCAGCGGGCTGGTTTGCGCGTGATGATCCAGGTCGAGCACAACTCGCGCGAGCGCTACTCGCCCTGGAGCCGGTGGCTGAGCCGGCGGCTCGCACGCGTGAGCGCCGCACTGGTGGGCGTCAGTGAGGGCGTTCGCCAAAGCCTGATCGCCCAAGGCCTGCCGCCCGAGAAGACCATCGCGATTCCCAACGGCGTCGACCTCTCGCGGTTTGCCGACCCCGGCGGGGAACGTGAAGCCGGCTTGGTCATGTCGGCCCGGTTCGCACGCCAGAAGGACCATGCCACGCTGATCGCCGCACTGGCCCAGCTCGCATCGCGGGGCCTGACGCCGCCGCTGCAGCTGGCCGGTACCGGGCCCTTGATGGCCCGCGTGCAGGCCCAGGTCGCAGGCAGCGGGCTGCAAGGCCAGGTGCGCTTTCTCGGGCATCACGCCGACATGCCGGCGCTCTTGCGCAGCCAGCGCATCTTCGTGCTGGCGACTCACTTCGAGGGCATGCCGCTGGCGCTGGTGGAGGCCATGGCCTCGGGCTGCGCGTGCATCGCATCGGACGTCATCGGTGTGCGGGGTGTGCTCGAGCATGAGCGGACCGGCCTGCTGGTGCCGGAGGGCGACGCCGCTGCCCTGGCAGCGGCGATCGAGCGGCTGATGCTGGACCCGGCACTGGCCGATCGCCTCGGTGCCAGTGCCCGCGAGCGCGCACTGGCCGAACACGGTCAGGCCTTGATGCGCCAGCGATACGATGCACTGCTGGCACAGGCCATCTCCGCAGATCGCAGACTCTCTTCCGCATGAATCACTCTGGTGCCACCCCGGCGAGCCGCGGGGCGGCTGACACTAGGCCGCTGACGGCGGTGCAACTGCAGCTCAACGGCATGGGCGACCTGGTCTGGCACGCGCAGTACTTCCGTTGCGTGGCGCAGCAAAGCCGTGATGGCCAGATCAGCCTGATTGCCCCGCCCACGACCATGGCGCGCGAGATCATCGGCCACGAGCCGTGGCTGCGCGAGGTCATCGATTTCGACCGCCGGCCACGGCGCAGCGAGCGCCGCCGCGGCCGGCACAGCGGGCTGGATGGCCTGTGGCGCTTCGGGGCCGAGCTGGCGCCCAAGCGCTTCGACCGGATGGTGTTGTTCTCGGATCACCCGGGCCGGGCCATCCTGGTGTGCTGGCGTGCGGGTATCCGCACCGTCATCGGCTTCGGCGACACGTGGCTGCAGCGCCGGCTGCTCACCAAGACGCCATGGATCCAGCGCTACCGCGGCCCGGCCGTCGCCGGCTACAAGGACGCCACCAACTTTTCGATGGCACAGGGCTTCTGCCAAGCGCCGATCGTGCCGCGCATCAGCGTGCGGCCCGATGCGCTCGAGCGGATGCAGCAGCGGCTGGCCGCGCTGCCGCGGCCGCTGCACGTGCTGGCCATCGGCGCCTCCGAGCCCTACAAGCAATGGGGTGCAGACAACTTCGTCGAACTGGCCGGGCGGCTGGCGGCGCGTGGCCATGGCGTGCTGCTGCTCGGCGGTCCGGCAGAGGGCACTCTCGCCGAGGGCATCCTGGCGCGCATCGACCCGGCGTTGCGTCAGCGGGTGCAGCCCATGACCGACGCGAGCGTCGCGGACAGCGTGGCGGCCGTGTCGCTGGCACAGACCTGCGTCGGCAACGACACCGGTGCCATCCAGTTCGCTGCGGCCGTGTGCCGGCCGGCCATCGTCGTGCTGGGGCCGCGGCCGGCGCTGGAGCACGACCCCGAGCACATCCACATGATGCAGGCCGCGCAGCTCTGCGACATCAGCGCCGCAGATGTCGAGGCCCGGGTGCTGTCAGTGCTTGCCTGATGCAGGGCTAGGTTTCGGCCAGCACTTGCCGCCAGACTGCCAGCGTGCCTCGCGCGGTCGCCTCCCAGGTCTGCGTGCGTGCATAGGCGAGGGCGGCATCGCGCTTGTCCTGTGGCATGGCCACCGCAGCCCGGAAGCCCGCTGCCATCGCCTGGACGTCCTCGGGGTTTGCGATCACGGCATGGCCACCCGCGGCTTCGGGGCAGCTGCCCCGGTCACTCGTGAGCACGGGAGCGCCGCAGGCCATGGCTTCCAGGATCGGCAGCCCATAGCCCTCGTACAGCGAGGGAAAGAGGTAGGCGGCCGCGCCGGCATACAGCGCCGGCAAGTCCGCATTGCTGACGAAACCGGCGAACCGCACGCACGAACCCAGGCCCAGCGCCGCCAGGCGCGAGGCCAGGGACTGGCCCAGGGCCTGCGAGTGTTCGCCACACACGAGCAGCGTGAAGTCCCTGGCAAGGCCACTGGCGGCAAAGGCTTCGAGTGTGCGGTCGAGGTTCTTGTTGGGCGTGGAACCCACGAACAGCAGGTAGGGGCCCTGCAGCCCGTGCCGTTCGCGCACGGACTGGATCTCGGCGGCTGTGTGCAGCCTGAACTCGGCGGACACGCCCAGCCGCACGACGTGCAGACGGGCGGGGTCGCCGCCGACCAGGCGCAGGAAGTCCTGCCGGGTGTTCTCGCTGACGCAGATCAGCCGGGTGGCGTGATCGCGCAGGTAGGCATAGTGCCGCAGCTTGCGCTGGCGCCGTGCTTCGCTGGGCTGGTTGATGTTGAGTGCTGCATAGAGGTCGTGGATGGTGGCCACGAGCGGGACGCGCCACGGAGGCTGGCGTTCGTCCGGCACATGCATCAGCGCGCAGGCGGGGCGCGGCAGCGGCCAGACCGGCCCCCACCAGCAGCGGCTCGCCATGCGCGGGCCCTGCACCAGGCGCTGGCGCAGCTGCCAGCGCGAGCGCTTGCAGAGTTGCAGCAGCTCGAAGTCCTGCTCGGGCGGCAAATCCAGCGCCGACAGCGCCTGGATGAGTTGGCGCGTGTAGCGGGCGATGCCGGTGCCGCGCTCGTCGGTCAGGTTGGTGGCCTCGATGGCGAAGGTGGGGCGGGTCATGATGCAGTGGGCCCGGGCGCAATGCCCAGGGCGTCCAGGGCCTGCGGCAGGTTCTGGAAGTCTGCCGGTGACGAGCCCGGCGTGCCGTTCTTCGCCAGGCGCACGCAGCGCCCCACGCCAGCGGCCTGGCCCGCCTCGATGTCGGAAGACTTGTCGCCGAACAGCAGCGACCGCTCCAGCGCCACGCCAAGCGCCAGGGCGCTGCGCAGGATCATGCCGGGTGCGGGCTTGCGGCAATCGCAGTCGATGGCGTAGCGGGCGACGGACCCGCCCGGCAGATGGGGGCAGTGCTCGATGGCATCCAGCCTCACGCCCTGGCGGGCCAGATCGTGGCGCAGGGCCTCGTGCAGGCGCTGCAGCGCTGCCTCGTCGTAATAGCCGCGCGCGATGCCTGACTGGTTGGTCACGATGACCAGCGCATAACCGGCCGCCTGCAGGCGCTGCAAGGCCTGGACGGCGCCCGGCACGTAGGCAAAGTCTTCCCAACGGTAGACGTAGCCGTGGTCGATGTTGATGACGCCGTCGCGATCGAGAAAGGCTGCTGCGCGTGTCATGGGCGCTGGGCGCGGATGCGGTTGACCAGCGAGGTGGTCGAGTAGCCGTCGACGAAGGGAATGGCGCGGGACTCGCCGCCCCACGACCGCACCAGGCGGGTTTCCTCCAGGGATTCCATGTCGTAGTCGCCGCCCTTCACGTAGAGCTGCGGGCGGACACGAGCCAACAGCGTGCAGGGTGTGGGTTCGTCGAAGAACAGCACGGCATCCACCGCGGCCAGGCCTGCCAGCACCAGGGCGCGGTCCAGATCGCGGTTCAACGGCCGGTCCGGCCCCTTGCCCAGGCCGCGTGCGGACGCATCGGAGTTGACGGCCACGACCAGGCTGCCCCCCTGGGCGCGGGCCGCGTGCAGGTAGGCCACATGGCCTCGGTGCAGCACGTCGAACACGCCGTTGGTGAACACCAGCGGACGCCCCAGCTCGGCCAGCCGTGCCGTGAGCGCGGCGTCGTCCAGCGAGGCGGCATCGATGAGCTTGTCTTCCAGCGGCCGGGCGGGCGTGCTCATGCGGCCAGTTCCTCGTAGGTCACGGTGGCCGTGCCGAACTTGCCGACGACGATGCCGCCCGCCTTGTTGGCCAGTCGCATCCCGTGGGACAGCGGCACCCCTGCGGCGTGCAGCACCGCCAGGGTGGCGATGACGGTGTCTCCTGCGCCGGTCACGTCGAACACTTCACGGGCGCGCGCGGGCTCGTGGGTGACGCCCTGGGCATCGAACAGCGTCATGCCTTCTTCCGAGCGCGTCAGCAGCACAGCGCCGACGCCGATCTCGGCGCGCAGCGCGTCCACCTTGGCGCGGAGTTGGGCCTCCTCGCGCCAGGCGCCTGTCACCTGTGCCAGTTCGCCCCGGTTGGGCGTGATGACGCTGGCGCCAGCGTAGCGGTGGTAGTCGCTGCCTTTGGGGTCGACGAGCACCGGCTTGCCGGCAGCCCTGGCGATCTCGATCATGCGCGGGATGTGCGTGAGCCCACCCTTGCCGTAGTCGGAAAACAGCACCACGTCGTGGTGTGGCAGCTGTGCGGCGAAGTCATCCAGCATCTCGCCGAGAGCCTCGTGGTCGGGCTCGTTCTCGAAGTCCACCCGCAGGAGTTGTTGCGCACGGCCGATGACCCGCAGCTTGACGATGGTGTAGAGCTGCTTGTCCTCGCGCAGCACGGCGTCGATGTCGCGCTCCAGCAGCAGCGCACGCAGGCGGCGGGCGGGCTCGTCTGCGCCCACCACTGTCAGCAGCGTGGCTCGTGCGCCCAGGGTGCGGATGTTGAGCGCCACGTTGGCCGCGCCACCCAGGCGTTCCTCTTCTCGCTCGATGCGCACGACCGGGACCGGCGCCTCCGGCGAGATGCGTTCGACGGCGCCGTGCCAGTAGCGGTCCAACATGACGTCGCCGACCACGAGAACGCGGCATGCGGCAAGCCGCTCGCGGCTGGGGAGGTGCGCCGTCATGCGAGCCCCATCTCGGCTTCGATGAGGCCGCACAGCGTGTGGCCGATCAGCAGGTGCGCCTCCTGGATGCGAGCCGTGACCGCATGCGGCACGACGATGCTCGCATCGCACAGCGCGCCCAGTCGCCCACCGTCGCGACCCAGCAGGCCGAGCGTATGGATGCCCATGCTCTTCGCCGCCTCGACGGCACGCAGCACGTTGGCTGAATTGCCCGAGGTGGAGATCGCGATCAATGCGTCGCCGGCGCGTCCCAGGCCTTGTACCTGGCGCGCGAACACGTCGTCGAAGTGGTAGTCGTTGGCAATGCAGGTCAGGGCTGAACTGTCGGTCGTCAACGCCAGGCCGGCCAGGGGCCGACGGTCCTTGATGAATCGGCCCGTCAGCTCCGACGCGAGGTGCTGGCAGTCGGCTGCCGAGCCGCCATTGCCACAGAACATGAGCTTGCCACCGCCGGCCAGCACTTCGGCAAGTCTGCGCCCGGCAGAAACCACATGGGGGTCCAACGTCCCCAGGATCTGCATCAATTGCAGATGTTCATCCAGATTGCGTAGGAACAGCGAGCTCATAGGGCGGCGAGGGCGGGGCAGGGGCTTCGCCTGCGTGACAGGGGTGTCTGAAGTATCGGCCATGGGGCTGCCCGAGGCGGCCCGGGCAGGGCAGGGCTCAGGTCTTGCTCGAGAGCAGATGTCGCAGCGCACTGAATGGCGAGACCCAGCCCCGGCGCCAGTTGCGTTCGACGAGTTCGCGGTCGCCACGGCGCAGTTTCAGGACGGCCGGCAACATGCGCGGGCAGGGCGCCAGGGCGAGTCGCGCGAACAGATGGTGCCGGCGCCAGCCGACCCCGGCATGCCAGGCGAAGGGCCCGTCCTCGGCGCGCAGCAGCACGAGGCGGGCGAGGTCGGGTTGGCGGTCCAGCAACTCGCAGGCGGCCACCTGCAGCGGCAACTGGCGTTGCAGCTCGTCGTTCAGGCCCTGGACGACCTGCGCATGGCGACCCTCGGTGCGCAGGCGTCGCAGCACGTTCTCCGGGCCGTCGTCCAGTGCGCGGTCGAAGGCGGCGGCCAGGGCCGTCACGAAGCGCCCGCCGGGCACCGAAGCCATCATCCAGTTCTCGACGAGTGGCAGTTGGGGGCGCGTCGTGTAGCGGTCGATGTAGAAGCCGACAAAGTCCGCCGCCCGCTGCCGTTGCGTGCCGTGCAGCCAGGCGAGGTCGCGGCTGAGCAGCATGGAGGCGTCCATCCAGATCCCGCCATGACGGGCCAGCAGGTGAACGCGCAGCCAGTCGGCCTGGCGGTAGGCGGGCAAGGTGTCGAAGTCCGGGCGCAGCTCGGGCAACCAGGAGGCGATGCTGCTGCGATCCAGCAGCCGCACCTCGTGGTCGGGCGCGAACTGCCGCCAGTTGGCCAGGCAGGCCTGGATGAAGTCGGGAGCGGGGGCGGCTTGCCAGTAGGTCCAGATCACCCGGGGCAGAGTCTGGGTGCTGCGGGCGGCTGCTTCACCGACCGATACCGCCCGGGTCTGGGCCGGTACGCGGGCGCGCAGCACACGGACGACCTCCCACAGCAGCAGGCCGGTCAGCAGGACCAGCAGCGCTTGAAGCGCGACGATGACGAGGCTCATTCCCGCCAGTGGTCGGCAATCCAGCGGGCCGGTCGCGCGTGGCGCCAGTTGCCGTTGCTGCGGCCTGCCAGGGCATCCGGCGGGTTCATCACGCCATGGAAGATCAGGATGCGCGCGCCCGCGGGCACGAACGGGTCGCGCCAGTAGCTCGTGGGCCAGGCCGGGATGCAGTGGTACTTGTAGCTCGCGCACCAGGCGTCGTCCCAGTAGGAGAGCTTGCCCTGGCGGTGCAGCACGGCGGACAGGAAGGCCTGTTCGTTGCGGAACTCGGCCTTGGCCTTGGCCTGGTCGGCGAGGAACTCGGTGAGCACCTCCTGGTGCGCACCCAGCTCCCAGCGGTACACCGAGGAGTTGCCGGTGACCCGCCAGGGGCGCTTCCAGTCATGGATGATCAGGAACTCGCCCGGCACCTCGAAGAACGGGGTGATGTCGTCGACGATGACGACGTCCAGGTCCAGGAACAGCGCGGTGCCACGCAGGCCGTACTCGTTCACCAGCACGGGGCTGAAGGTCGTGAGCTTCTTCCAGCCGCGCTCGGGCTCGCCGTTGGGCAGCGTCATCTCCGGGATGGGCAAGCACTGGACTTCCGCGCGGATGCCCTCGCTGCGGTCCGTGAGGCAGACGAAGGCGAAATCCCCGCGCAGGTGGCGGCGCACCATCGCGTACAGGCGGTTGACGTATTCGGGGCCGTACTTGGTGCCCCACTTCATGCAGATGATGGTGCGCACGGTCAGAGTTCTTCGACGTGTCGGGGCGGGTAGGTGTCCCAGTTCAGGCAGCCCGGGCATTGCCAGAAATAGTGGGCGGCCTCGAAGCCGCAGGCGGCGCAGCGGTAGCGCAGCAGCGGCTTGGTGGCCTTCTCCAGGGCCTGGATCAGCGGCGTGGCCTCGTCGGGTGCGAGCGCACCGGCGTTGAGCTTGAGCAGGTCGGTGGCGGCCGAGAGCGCCGGCTGTTCGCGCAGGTGCGCTGCCAGGCGTTCACGTTGCGGGCCGGGCTGCAGCGTGGCCAGCGCGCGCAGCAGGTGCATGCTGGGCGCGCGGTGGTACTGCTCGGTCAGCAAAGCGATGGCGCGCTCGGGCTGGCCCAGGCTCTGGGCGGCTGCGGCGCAGTCGGCGGCGACGAGGTTGAAGGCCGGCGGGTTGACGGCGCGCAACTGGGTGAAGGCGGCGAGCGCGGCCTCCGGCTGGCCCGCCTTGAGCAGCAGTTGGCCCTGCAGCACGTAGGCGCGTGCCGACTCCGGCGCGCGGCGCTGGGCCTGCTCCAGCAAGGCCGGTACGAGGTCGGCATGGCCCTGCGACTGCGCCACCAGGGCCTGCTCGCAGAGGTAGTGGGCGATACGGCTGGAGAACGATCCGGTGCCGGCGGCTTCCAGCTCGGCAGCGACTTCGGCGGCCTTGGCCCAGTCGCGCGAGCGTTCGTACAGGGAGAGCAGGGCCAGCCGTGCCTCGCGCTCGAAGGCGGTGCCGCGGAGCTCGGCATAGGCTGCCTCGGCCCGGTCGAAGAGGCCGGCCTTGAAGAAGTCCTGCGCCAGCTCGTGCTGGGCCCGGTCGCGGTCGGTCTTGGGCAGGTCGCCCCGGCGCAGCAGGTGCTCGTGCACGCGCACCGCGCGCTCGGTCTCGCCACGGCGCCTGAACAGGCTGCCCAGGGCGAAATGCAGCTCTGACGTGTCGGGGTCGTTCTGGACGGCTTCGATGAAGGCGTCGATGGCCTTGTCCTGTTGCTCGTTGAGCAGCAGGTTCAGGCCCTTGAAGTAGGCCTTGGGCGATTCACGCTGTTCGAGCTTCCACTGCTTCGAGTCGAGCTTGGACGCGAGCCAGCCCAGGACGAAGACGACGGGCAGGACGAAGAGCAGCCAGCGCGGATCAAACTCCATCTTGGTGGGCGGCGAAAGGCGTTGCAGGCACGTCGGGCGCGGAGGTGTTGGGTGCGGGCAGGGGCTCGGCACGCTGGGCGGCGCGGCGGTGGCGCCACCAGGCCGGCACCATTGCCAGCACGCCGAACGCGGCGCCTGCCGCAAAGGCCACTAGCACGATGATGACCTGCGGGGCGCGCCACTCGTGGCCGAAGAACCAGCGCACGACGGCGTCGTGGCCGTTGTTCAGCGCAAAGGCGAACAGCGTGAAGAAGACGAGGGCCCGCAGGAGCCAGACGAGGGTGCGCATGGCCCGGGATTCTGGCTCAGGCGTCGGTGACCGGCAGGTGCTTGTCCACGGCTTCGCGCAGCGCCTTGCCGGGCTTGAAGTGGGGGGCCAGCTTCTCGGGGATCATGACCTGCTCGCCGCTGCGCGGGTTGCGGCCCACGCGGGGTGGGCGGCGGCTGATGGAGAAGCTGCCGAAGCCGCGGATCTCGATGCGGTGGCCGCGGGCGAGGGCGTCGCTCATCGCGTCGAGGATGGTCTTGACGGCGAACTCGGTGTCGCGCTGGGTCAGCTGGCCGAAGCGTTCGGCAAGGACGGCGACGAGGTCGGAACGGGTCATGGTGGGCGACTCAATTCAAAAGGCAGCCACAGGGGCACGGGCAGGGCCCAGTGCCGGTGGGCGCAGGGGCATGCCCCTGTGGTTGCATTTGCAATGCTTGAATGGAAACAGGCCCGCTGGCGAGGCCGGCGAGCCTGTGGGGAGCATACCCGGCCTGCGCACAGGCCGGGTGTGAACCGAGGGCTTAGTTGCCCTGGTTGTCCAGCTTGGCGCGCAGCAGGGCGCCCAGGCTCGTCGTGCCGGCGTTCTCACGCTCGTTCGACTGGCTCAGACGCTGCATGGCTTCCTGGCTGTCGGCGTTGTCCTTGGCCTTGATCGACAGCTGGATGTTGCGGGTCTTGCGATCCACGTTGACGATGATGGCAGTGACTTCGTCGCCTTCCTTCAGCACGTTGCGAGCGTCTTCCACGCGGTCGCGGGAGATTTCCGAAGCGCGCAGGTAGGCCATCACGCCGTCAGCCAGTTCGACTTCAGCGCCGCGCGGGTCGACGGTCTTGACCTTGCCGGTCACCGAGGCGCCGCGGTCATTGATGGTCGTGTAGGCGGTGAAGGGGTCGCTGTCCAGCTGCTTGATGCCCAGGGAGATGCGCTCGCGCTCGACGTCCACGGCCAGCACGACGGCTTCGACTTCCTGGCCCTTCTTGAAGTTGCGAACGGCGGTCTCGCCGGATTCGTCCCACGACAGGTCGGACAGGTGCACCAGGCCGTCGATGCCCTGGGCCAGGCCCACGAACACGCCGAAGTCGGTGATCGACTTGACCGGGCCCTTGACCTTGTCGCCGCGCTTGACGTTCTCGGCGAACTCTTCCCACGGGTTGGCCTTGCACTGCTTCATGCCCAGGGAGATGCGACGCTTGTCTTCGTCGATTTCCAGGACCATGACTTCGACTTCGTCGCCCAGCGAGACGAGCTTGCTGGGGGCGATGTTCTTGTTGGTCCAGTCCATTTCGGAGACGTGCACCAGGCCTTCGATGCCCGGCTCGATCTCGACGAACGCGCCGTAGTCGGCGATGTTGGTGACCTTGCCGAACAGGCGGGTGCCGGTGGGGTAGCGGCGGGCCACGCCGAACCACGGGTCGTCGCCCAGCTGCTTGATGCCCAGGGAAACGCGGTTCTTCTCGGCGTCGAACTTCAGGACCTTGGCCGTCAGTTCCTGGCCGACCGTCACCACTTCGCTCGGGTGACGCACACGGCGCCAAGCCATGTCGGTGATGTGCAGCAGGCCGTCGATGCCGCCGAGGTCGACGAACGCACCGTATTCGGTGATGTTCTTGACCACGCCGTGCACGATGGCGCCTTCCGTCAGCGTCTCGAGCAGCTTGGCGCGCTCTTCGCCCATCGAAGCTTCGACCACCGCGCGGCGCGACAACACGACGTTGTTGCGCTTGCGGTCGAGCTTGATGACCTTGAACTCCATCGTCTTGCCCTCGAAGGGCGTCATGTCCTTCACCGGGCGCGTGTCGAGCAGGCTGCCGGGCAGGAAGGCGCGGATGCC
>JAEUPJ010000101.1 GCA_016790285.1 Roseateles sp.
CACCCGTGCCAGCTGGCTTCTATATGCCGATCCGGCGCCGGCTCCATTACGCCGATCACGCAGTGGCTCCAATATGCCGGTCAGTCACTGGCTCCTACATGCCGATCACGGACCGGCTCCTATATGGCGGTCGGTGACAACATGCGTGTGATCGAAGCGAAGCTGTTTCGTTGAAGACCGATTGGATCGATCGTTGGTCAGCACAGATTGCTTCCAAAAAAGTCAGCTAAGTCGTTGTCGCGCAACAAAAGTTGACATCCTTGACATGGTGGGGGTCGTTGGTTCGAATCCAATCGCGCCTACCAAAATTCTGAAGATGGGAAGCCCCCGAGTCGAAAGACTCGGGGGCTTTTTCTTTGCCCGTTTCGGCCCGCAGGTGAGCTGCCGAAGAAGTACTGCCGAAAAAGAGCCGCCCGCGTCCTGTGCGGTACGCGGGCGGCTGCTGCGAGGTCGTGGGGGCAGCTGGTGGCGAGATCAGCCGCTTCGGCGCGAGTACAGCCGCCAGAGCTTCCACAGGCGGGGCGCCAGCAGCACGGCCGCCAGCACCACCAGCAGGCCCACGCTCAGCGGGCGCTCGATGAACACGCTCCAGCTGCCGCTGCCGATGGACAGCGCGTTGCGGCCTTGTGCCTCGGCCAAGGGCCCGAGGATCATGCCGACGACCACGGGTGCGGTCGGGAAATCGAAGCGGCGCATCACCACGCCCATCAGCCCGAGGCCCAACATCAGGAACAGGTCGAACGCGCTCTGGCGCATGCCGTACACGCCCACCGTCGCGAAGATCAGGATGCCGGCGTAGAGCTGCGGGCGCGGGATCTTCAGCAGCTTGACCCACAGGCCCACGAGCGGCAGGTTCAGCACGAGCAGCATCACGTTGCCGATGTACAGGGACGCGATCAGCGCCCACACGAGCGTGGACGACGTCGTGAACAACTGCGGCCCGGCCTGGATGCCGTAGTTCTGCAGGGCAGACAGCAGGATGGCCGCGGTCACCGAGGTCGGGATGCCCAGCGTGAGCAGCGGCACGAGCGTGGCTGTGACGGCTGCGTTATTGGCCGCCTCGGGCCCGGCCACGCCCTCGATGGCGCCCGTGGTGCCGAACTCGGCCTTGTGCGGGCTCAGCTTGCGCTCGGTGGCGTAGCTCAGGAAGGTCGGGATCTCCGAGCCACCCGCCGGGATCGTGCCGAACGGGAACCCGATGAAGGTGCCGCGCAGCCAGGCCGGCCACGAGCGCCGCCACTCGGTGCGCGTCATGTGCACGCTGCTGAGCTTGTTCAGGTCCTGCGTGCTGCGGCCTTCGTACAGCGCCATGTAGAGCGTCTCGCCGACCGCGAACAAGCCAACGGCGACCAGCACGGTCTCGATGCCGTCATAGAACTCCTGAACATCCCCGGCGTAGCGCACCTGCCCGGTGATCTGGTCCAGGCCGACGAGGCCCATGGCCAGCCCGATGAAGAGCGCCGTCATGCCGCGCAGCGTGCTCTTGCCGAGCACCGCGCTCACGGTCGTGAAGGCCAGCAGCATCAGCAGGAAGTACTCCGGCGGGCCGAGCGTGACGGCGAAGTCCGCCACCACGGGGGCGAACAGCGTGACCAGCACGGTCGCGATGGTGCCCGCCACGAAGGAGCCGATGGCCGCCGTGGCCAGCGCCGCGCCGGCCCGGCCGTTCTTGGCCATCTTGAAGCCCTCCAGCGCCGTCACCATGGTGCCGGTCTCGCCGGGCGTGTTCAGCAGGATGGAGGTGGTGGAGCCACCGTACATCGCGCCGTAGTAGATGCCGGCGAAGAAGATCATCGAGGCCGTCGGCTCGACCTGCGAGGTGATCGGCAGCAGCATCGCCACCGTGACCGCCGGGCCGAGGCCGGGCAACACGCCGATGCCGGTGCCGATGACGCAGCCCAGGAAGGCCCACATCAGGTTGATCGGCGTGGCAGCGGTCGCGAAGCCGCCGAGCAGCTGGTTCCAGAGGTCCATCATGGTGCGGCCCTCCTCACAGCCAGCCGCTGGCCGTGAGGCCCGGCAGGTTGATGGCCAGCAGCTTGGTGAACATCCAGAACACCGGGGCCGAGATGGCCATGCCGGTGGCCAGGTCCACCACCGCATGCTTCACGCCGCCGCCTGTGCGCCCCTCGGCGATGCGCAGGCCGCGCACGGCCAGCCCGAAGCACAGGGCGCACGACAGGATGAAGCCGATCGTCGTGATGAGGCTCGCATTGGCCACCACGCCGGCCACGACCCAGGCCACGGCCTGCCAGTCGCCGCGCTCGGCGCCCGAGGGCGCCTCCATCTCGCGGTAGCCGCCGGTGCGCGCCTCCCACACCAGCCAGGCGCCGCACAGCATGAGCACGACGGAGACCAGCCAGGGCAGCGCGTTGGGGCCGACGCCGGCATACCCGGCCTCGGCAGAGATGAAAGTGGCGCCGTAGGCCATGACGGCGCCCACGACGAGGACGCCTGCGCCGACGAGGGTCTGGCCGGCCGCGGAAGGGGTGCCGCTCATCGCTCGCCTCAGATCATGCCGGACTTGACCATGATGGCGCGCAGCGCCGCGAATTCGCGGTCGACGAACTCGTCGAACTGCGGGCCCGCCATCAGTGCCGGCGTCCAGCCGTTCTTGGCGAGGGACTCCGCCCAGCTCTTGCTCTTGGTGGCGGCCACGACCATGTCGGTCAGGGCCTTGCGCTGCTCGGGCGTGATCCCGGGCGGGGCGTACAGGCCGCGCCAGTTGCCGATCTCGACGTTGATGCCCAGCTCCTTGAGCGTCGGGGCGTCCACGCCCTTGATGCGCTGCGGCGAGGTGACGGCCAGCGCGCGCATCTTGCCGCTCTCGAGGTAGGGCTGGAACTCGCTGAAGCCGCTGCCGCCCACGGTGACGTTGCCGCCGAGGATGGCCGCCGTGGCCTCGCCACCGCCCCGGAAGGGCACGTAGTTGATCTTGGCAGCGTCCACGCCCACGTCGCGGGCGATCATGGCCGCGGCGATGTGCTCGGTGGCGCCGCGCGAGCCGCCGCCCCACTTGACGCTGCCGGGGTCCTTCTTGAGCTGCTCGATGATGTCCTTCATCGACTTCAGCGGCGAGGCGCCGTGCACGACGAAGACGTTGTATTCGCTGATGAGGCGCGCCACCGGCGTGGCCTGCGACAGGCTCACCGGCGGCTTGCCGGTGATGATGCCGCCCAGCATGACGGCACCCATCACCATGAGGGCATGCGGGTCGCCCTTGCTGGCGTTGACGAACTGCGCCAGGCCCAGCGCGCCGGCGGCGCCGCCCTTGTTCTCGTACTGCACGCTGCTGGCCAGGCCGGCATCCTGCAGCGCCTTGCCGATGGCGCGGCCGGTGGTGTCCCAGCCGCCGCCGGGGTTGGCCGGGATCATCATCTTCAACGGCACGGCTGCGGCGCGCGCCGCCTGGGGCAGGGCGCCGGCGGCGGCGAGGGCGGCGAGGGACTTCAGGAAGGCATCACGGCGCATGCTTGTCTCCAGTGTGGGTGTTGTTGGTCCGGGATGCTCGCGGCCCATCCTGTCAATCGGCTGTCGAACGCCCTGGGGTAAACCTTGGGGCCGGCAGGCGGTGCGCCCGGTGCTAGCCTGCCGGCCATGAAGCTGCTGGTCATCGAAGACAACCTCGCCATGCAGACGACGCTGCAGCGTTCGTTCGAGCGGCGTGGCTTTCGCGTGGCCGTGTGCGACGACGGCACGAAGGCGCTGAACCGCTGGCAGGCCAGCGTGCCCGACGTGGTGCTGCTGGACCTGTCCCTGCCGGGCGCGGACGGCCTGGAGGTGCTGGCCCAGGCCCGCGCCGAGGGGCTGACCACGCCCGTCATCATCATCACCGCCCGCGGGACGCTGGGTGACCGCATCCTGGGCCTGAACACGGGCGCCGACGACTACCTGCCCAAGCCCTTCGACCTGGACGAGCTGGAGGCCCGCATCCGCGCGCTGCTGCGCCGCCACGCGGGGGCGGCCGAGCAGCCGGCGCCCGCGCAGGCGGCCACGTTCTGCGGCTTGCGTGTCGACACGGACAGCGGCGCCGTCTACCAGGCCGGCCAGCCCCTGGACCTGCCGCCGCGCGAGGTGGCCCTGCTGCGCGCGCTGCTGGTGCGGCCCGGCCAGGCGGTGGCCAAGGAGCGGTTGTTCGAGATCGTCTTTGCGGATGCCGCCGATGCCCAGCCCGATGCCATCGAGGTCGTCGCCTACCGCCTGCGCAAGCGCCTGGCCGGCACGGGCGTCAAGCTCGTGACGCTGCGCGGCCTGGGCTACCTGCTGCAGCCGGATGACTGAGCCGCCCCTCACGCGCCGCTCCCGCTGGTGGGCCGGCCTGTCCATGCGGGCCCGGCTGCTGTGGGGCATCCTGCTGCCCGTCGGCCTCGTGGTGGCCGTCAATACGGTGAGCCTCTACCGCGAGTCGCTCAAGGCGGCCGACGTGGCCTACGACCGCACGCTGCTCGCATCCGCCAAGGCCATTGGCGAGCTGCTAGGCGTGGAGGGGGCGGGGGACGACGCCCGGCTGGTGGCCGCGGTGCCCTATGCGGCGCTGGAGGCCTTCGAGACCGACAGCCGCAGCCGGCTGTACTTCAAGGTGCTGGGCTTCAAGGGCGAGATGGTGTCGGGCTACGACGACCTGCCGGTGTGGCAGGGCAAGCTGCCTGACCAAGGCGCCTACCCTGCGCTGGTGGACTTCTACGACGCCCGCTACCAGGGCGAGCCGGTGCGCATGGCCGTGCTCGTGCAGCCAGTGGCGGGCACCACGGGCATGGGCCTGGCCACCATCCAGGTCGCCGAAACGCTGGACCTGCGGCGCAGCCTGGCCCGGCAGCTGCTGCTGCACACGCTGTGGCGGCAGGCCGCGCTGCTGGCGGTGATCGCCATCGTGGTCTGGGCCGTGGTGCAGCGCGCCACGCGGCCTGTGCGAGAGCTCAGCACCGCACTGCAGGCCCGTGACGCGGACGATCTCAGCGCCCTGCAGGCGCCAGACCTGCCCACCGAACTGAAGCCGCTCATCGTCGCCACCAACGACGCGCTGGCCCGCCAGGCCCGGCTGCTGGAGCACCAGAAGCGCTTCGTGCGCGACGCCTCGCACCAGCTGCGCACACCGCTGGCCGTGCTCAAGGTGCAGGTGCAGTCGGCGCGGCAGGGCGACGTGGAGCCCCTGCAGGCGCTGGCCGAGATCGACACGACCGTGGCGCGGGCCACGCAGCTCGCCAACCAGATGCTCGCCCTGGCCCGCGCCGAGCAGATGCGCCAGCAGGGTGAGGCCATGCCGGTGCAGGACTGGGCCGAGATCGTGCGCGCCGTGGCGCTGGACCTGGCGCCGCTCATCGCCAAGCAGGGGCTGGATTTCGACATCCACACCGCGCCCGCTGCGATCGAAAGCCACGAATGGGCCCTTCGCGAGCTGACCCGCAATCTGCTGCACAACGCCATCCAGCACACGCCGGCGGGCGGGCGGCTGGGCATCGCCCTGACAGTGGGCGATGGCTGGGCCACCCTCGTCATCGCCGACGGCGGCCCCGGCCTGACGCCAGCCCAGCAGCAGCGCCTGTTCCTGCCCTTCGCGGCTGGTGATTCCGGCAAGGGCTCGGGGCTGGGGCTGGCCATCTGCCAGGCGCTCGTGCATTCGCTGGGCGGGCAGATCGAGCTGCTCAACCGGGACGAGGGCGGGCGGGTGGCTGGGCTGGACGCGCAGGTGCGGCTGCCGCTGTCAGGGGCTGGCAGGGCAGGGGGCGCGGGCCCCAGGTAAACCCGTCCGAAGGCGGCGTCAGGGTCTGCCTAGAATTTGCTGCACTGCACAGGAGACTTCCGCATGGCGACTGCCCGCAAGAAAGCGGCACCGACGACTGACGAGGGCGGCGACGCCAAGCCCGGGCTGCGCATCCTCAAGAAGTACCCCAACCGGCGCCTGTACGACACGCAGACCAGCAGCTACATCACGCTGGCCGACGTGAAGCGCATGGTGCTGGACGGTGTCGAGTTCGAGGTCCACGACGCCAAGACCCAGGAGGACCTGACCCGGTCCATCCTGCTGCAGATCATCCTGGAGGAAGAAACCGGCGGCGTGCCGATGTTCTCCACCAGCTCGCTCGCGCAGATCATCCGCTTCTACGGCCATGCCATGCAGGGCGTGATGGGCGGCCTGCTGGAGCGCCAGATGCAGGCCTTCACGGACATGCAGCAGCGCTTCACCGAGCAGACCCCCGGCATGCCCTTCACGCCCGAGGCCTGGACGGGCCTGATGGGCGGCTATGCTGAGCAATCCAAGACGCTGATGAACCAGTGGCAGGAGCAGCTCAAGCAGGCGGGCGTGATGTTTCCGTTCGTTCCCAAAAAGTAGCCTGGAGCAGGTGGCCGCGACATCGCCGAAAATGCGGCGATGAACGAAACGACCACCTCCGTCCCGAAGATCGGCTTCGTGTCGCTCGGCTGCCCCAAGGCGCTGACCGACAGCGAGCTGATCCTCACCCAGCTCCGCGCCGAGGGCTACGAGACCTCCAAGACCTTTGCCGGCGCTGACCTGGTGATCGTCAACACCTGCGGCTTCATCGACGACGCCGTCAAGGAAAGCCTGGACACCATCGGCGAGGCGCTGGCCGAGAACGGCAAGGTCATCGTGACCGGCTGCCTGGGTGCCAAGGCCGGCCAGGCCAGCAGCGACGCCGGCAGCCTGGTGCGCGAGATCCACCCCAGCGTGCTGGCCGTGACAGGTCCGCATGCCACGCAGGAGGTCATGGACGCGGTGCACACGCACGTGCCCAAGCCCCACGACCCCTTCGTCGACCTGGTGCCCAGCTACGGCATCAAGCTCACGCCCAAGCACTACGCCTACCTCAAGATCAGCGAGGGCTGCAATCACCGCTGCTCGTTCTGCATCATCCCGAGCATGCGCGGCGACCTGGTGTCGCGCCCCATCGGCGACGTGCTCAACGAAGCCCGGGCGCTGTTCGAGAGCGGCGTGAAGGAGCTGCTCGTCATCAGCCAGGACACCTCGGCCTACGGCGTGGACGTGAAGTACCGCACCGGCTTTTGGGACGGCAAGCCGGTCAAGACCAAGATGCTCGACCTCGTCGCGCACCTGGGCGAGATCGCCAAGCCCTACGGCGCGTGGGTGCGCCTGCACTACGTCTACCCCTACCCGCACGTGGACGAGGTGCTGCCGTTGATGGCCCAGGGCCTGGTGCTGCCCTACCTGGACGTGCCGTTCCAGCACGCCCACCCCGACGTGCTCAAGCGCATGAAGCGCCCGGCCAACGGCGAGAAGAACATGGAGCGCATCCTGCGCTGGCGCGAGGCCTGCCCGGAGCTGGTCATCCGCTCCACCTTCATCGCCGGCTTCCCCGGCGAGACGGAAGCCGAATTCCAGTACCTGCTGGACTTCATGCAGGAAGCCCGCATCGACCGCGCGGGCTGCTTCGCCTACTCGCCGGTGGAGGGCGCCAGCGCCAACGACATCCCCGGCGCGCTGCCCGACGAGGTGCGCGAGGAGCGCCGCGCGCGCTTCATGGCGGTGGCTGAAGCTGTGTCGGCCGCCAAGCTTCAGGCCCGCGTGGGCCAGACGCTGCAGGTGCTGGTGGACTCGGCCCCGGCGCTGGGCCGCAAGGGCGGGGTGGGGCGCTCGTACGCCGACGCGCCGGAGATCGACGGCACCGTCAAGATCCTGCCGCCCGAGAAGGCCAGCAAGACGATGAAGGTGGGCGACTTCGTGCGCGCCCGCGTGGTGGCCGCCGACGGGCACGACCTCGTGGCGAGCCTGGTCTGATGAGCACGCGCGCGCCCAGCACCGAGCTGATCCACCACCCCTACCGCGCCCCCGAAGGCTGGGACGCGATTCCCGTGCCCGTGGCCAAGGCCTCGACCGTGCTCTTCAAGGACACGGCCGACCTGCACAAGCCCCGGCCGCGCGACGGCCTGACCTACCGCTACGGCCTGCACGGCACGCCCACGAGCTACACGCTGGCCGCGCGCCTGGCCACGCTGGAGCACGCCGAGCACTGCCTGCTCGTGCCCAGCGGCCTGGCGGCTGTGACGCTGCCGTCGCTGGCCATCCTGCGCCCGGGCGACGAGGTGCTGGTGCCGGACAACGTCTACGGCCAGAACCGCTACCTGACCGAATCGTGGCTGCCGCAGTGGGGTGTCACGCACCGCTTCTACGACCCGCTGACCGTGCCCGAGCTGCGCGAGAACACCAAGCTCGTCTGGCTGGAAGCCGCCGGCTCGATCACGCTCGAGTTCCCCGACCTGCTCGGCACGTTGGCCGCCTGCCGCGCGCGCGGCGTGACGACCGCCCTGGACAACACCTGGGGCGCGGGCCTCGCGTTCAACGGCTTCGAGCCGGCGCCCGACACCCACCCGGGGCTGGGCGCCGACATCGTCATGCAGGCGCTCACCAAGTACCCGAGCGGCGGTGCCGATGTGCTGATGGGCTCAGTCTGCACCCGCGACCGCAAACTGCACGATCGCCTCAACCATGCGCACGAGCACCTGGGCTACGGCCTCGGGCAGAACGACGTCGAGATGGTGCTGCGCGGCCTGCCCACGATGCCGCTGCGCTACGAAGCGCAGGACCGCGTCACGCGGCGACTGGCCAGCTGGATGGCCGGGCGGCCGGAGGTGGCGCGGGTCTTCCACCCGGCGCTGCCCGGCTCGCCGGGCCACGAGCACTGGCTGGCCGTGGGCGGCAAGGCAGCCGCGTGTCTGTTCTCGGCCGTGTTCAAGCCCGAATACAGCGCGCGGCAGGTGGATGCCTTCGTCGATGCGCTGCAGCTCTTTGGCATCGGCTACTCCTGGGCCGGCCCGATGAGCCTGGCCGTGCCCTACGACATGAGCCGCAGCCGCAACCTGCCGCTGCCGTTCGACGGCGGCACGCTGGTGCGGTTTGCGATCGGGCTGGAAGATGCGGACGACCTGCAGGCGGACATCGCGCAGGCCCTGGCCGCGCTGGCTTAGCCCTTGCTCGACACCTTGTGGCGCATGAGCTGGCCCCGCTCACGCTCCCAGTCGCGCTGCTTCTCGGTCTCGCGCTTGTCGTGCTGGGCCTTGCCCTTGGCCAGCGCGATGTCGGCCTTCACGCGGCCGCCCTTGTAGTGCAGGTTCAAGGGCACCAGGGTGAAGCCGCGTTGCTCGACCTTGCCCACCAGCCGCTTGATCTCGGCCTTGTGCATGAGGAGCTTCTTGGTGCGGTCGGCCTCGGGGTTGACGTGGGTCGAGGCGCTGCGCAGCGCATTGATGCGGCAGCCGATCAGGAACAGCTCGCCGTCCTTGATCATCACGTAGCCGTCGGTCAGCTGGACCTGGCCGGCACGGATGGCCTTGATCTCCCAGCCGGACAGCACGACGCCGGCCTCGAACTGTTCTTCGATGTGGTAGTCGTAGCGGGCGCGGCGGTTCTCGGCGATGGACATGGAGACGGATGTGGGGCTCGGAGCCCTTCTTACAATCCCGGCATTCTATGAAGCAGGTCAAAAAGTCCGTTCTGCTGTGGCACACGCCCCGCGAGATGTATGAGCTGGTGACGCAGGTGGAGCGCTATCCCGAGTTCCTGCCCTGGTGCAACAAGGTCGAAGTGCTGGCGCGTGAGGGCGACACCGTCACCGCCCGGCTGCACCTGGCCTATGCAGGGGTGAAGCACGCCTTCACCACGCGCAACCGCAACGAGCACGGCCGCAGCGTGCGCATGGAGCTGGTGGACGGGCCGTTCTCGCGGCTGGACGGTCTCTGGGAGTTCCTGCCACTCAACAAGCCCGGCAGCGACGGCGAGCCCACCGCCTGCAAGATCGCCTTCGAGCTGAACTACGCCTTCAGCAGCGGCGCATTGGAGGCTGTCGTGAGCCCCGTGTTCGACCGCATCGCCAACACCTTCGTCGACAGTTTCGTGCAGCGCGCGGAAAGCCTTCACGGTGCGGATTGAGCTCGTCTGGAGCCCGGCCCAGGGCGACGTACAGCACCGCTGGCTCGATCTGCCCGATGGCCTCACGCTGGGAGCCGCCCTGGCGGGCTGCGCCGACTTCATGGCCGCGCACCCGGGGCCGCTGGAGGACCTGCGTGTGGGCGTGTGGGGGCGGGTGCGCCCGCTGGCCACGCCACTGCGCGAGCGTGACCGCATCGAGGTCTACCGTGCCCTGACCGTGGACCCGAAGGAAGCCCGGCGCCAGCGCTACGCCAAGCGGGGCGAGCGCATCGTGTCGCGGCACCGGCCGTTGGCTGGAAAGGGCTGAGTCTCAGCCGTTGTCGGCTGGCGACTTCAGCGGCATTCGCTCGTGATGAGGTCGCGGGCGCGTGCGACTTCAGCAGCGATCTGGGCTTCGTCCATGAACACGCGCTCGCCCTTGTCGTTGGTGCGCGTCAGCCGGGTGCCGCTTTGCAGGTCACGCAGGTTGGACTGCGCGCGGGCGCAGTTCTCGCGGCGCTGCGCCGCCTGCTTGCGCTCTTCTTCCTTCTGCTTGGCGGCCTCGCCGTCCTGCTCCTTCTTCTGGCGCGCGGCGGCTTCCTGCTCGGCCTTGCTGGGCGTGCTGGCAGCGGGCTTGGGCGCCGATGCTGCAGCGGTCGGAGCGCCGATGGGCGCCACGACGATGTTGGGCTTGGCGACGTAGGGGCGCTGCAGGATGTCCTTCTCCGCCGTGCCCGGGGGCGGGGGCATGTCGCTGTACTGGACGTTGCCCTTGGCGTCACGCCACTTCCATTGCGCGTGGGCAGACGCGGCCAGGACGAGGCCGAGGAGGGCGATGAGCAGGGGCTTGTGTCGCATGGGTTCAGTGTAGCGGTGAGGCCTTCCGTATAATGCCGCTTTGCGTCTGGAGCTTTCCTCATGCGCCTTCTCGGCAAAGCGCTCACCTTCGACGATGTGTTGTTGGTGCCAGCGTTCTCCCAGGTGTTGCCCCGCGACACCAGCCTTGCGACCCGTCTGTCGCGCAACATTCCCCTGAACCTGCCGCTGGTGTCCGCCGCCATGGACACCGTCACCGAGGCCCGCCTGGCGATCGCGATCGCGCAGGAAGGGGGCATCGGCATCGTGCACAAGAACCTGTCCGCCGAGGCGCAGGCGCGCGAAGTGGCCCGGGTCAAGCGCTACGAGAGCGGCGTCGTCCGCGAGCCGCTGACCATCAGCCCCGACGCCCCCGTGCGTGACGCCGTCGAGCTGACCCGGCTGCACGGCTTCTCGGGCTTCCCGGTCGTCGAGGGCAAGAAGGTCGTGGGCATCGTCACCGGCCGCGACCTGCGCTTCGAGACGCGCATGGACGCCAAGGTCCGCGAGATCATGACGCCCGCCGAGAAGCTCATCACGGTGCGCGAAGGCGCCTCGCTGGAAGAAGCCAAGGCGCTCATGCACAAGCACAAGCTCGAGCGCGTGGTCGTCATCAACGACGCCTTCGAGCTGCGCGGCCTGATGACCGTGAAGGACATCACCAAGCAGACCAGCTTCCCCAACGCTGCCCGCGACAGCCACGGCGGCCTGCGCGTCGGCGCGGCGGTCGGCTTCGGCGACGACACCGAGCAGCGCGTGGAGCTGCTGGTGCGCGCGGGTGTCGACGCCATCATCGTGGACACCGCACATGGCCACAGCGCCGGCGTGCTGGAGCGCGTGCGCTGGGTCAAGCGCGCCTACCCGCAGGTCGACGTCATCGGCGGCAACATCGCCACCGGCGCCGCCGCACTGGCGCTGGTCGAGGCGGGTGCTGACGGCGTCAAGGTCGGCATCGGCCCGGGCTCCATCTGCACGACCCGCATCGTCGCGGGCGTGGGCGTGCCCCAGATCACCGCCATCGACAACGTCGTGACGGCGCTCAAGGGCACCGGCGTGCCGGTCATCGCCGACGGCGGCGTGCGCTACTCGGGCGACGTCGCCAAGGCCATCGCGGCCGGTGCAGACGCCGTCATGATGGGCGGCGCCTTCGCCGGCACCGAGGAAGCCCCGGGCGAGACCATCCTCTACCAGGGCCGCACCTTCAAGAGCTACCGCGGCATGGGTTCGATGGGCGCCATGGCCAAGGGCAGCGCGGACCGCTACTTCCAGGCCGAGACGGGCAACAACCCCAACACCTCCAAGCTCGTGCCCGAAGGCATCGAGGGCCAGGTGCCGTACAAGGGCTCGGTCGTGCAGGTCATCTTCCAGATGGCCGGTGGCCTGAAGGCCTCCATGCACTACTGCGGCTGCGGCAGCATTGCCGAGATGCAGAGCAAGGCCGAGTTCGTCGAGATCACGACCGCGGGCATGCGCGAGAGTCATGTCCACGACGTGCAGATCACGAAGGAAGCCCCCAACTACCGCAGCGAGTGAGCGGTTGATGGCGACAACGGGGCGACGTCAGATCGCCCCGTTTCGTTTTTCAGGAGTGAGATGAGCGACACCCCGACACGTGCTCCCGCCATGGGCTTCATCATGGCCGCGGTGCTGATCGACATGATCTCCATCGGCCTGATGGTGCCGGTGCTGCCGCACATCGTGGGCACCTTCACCCAGGGCAATGACGAGCAGACGTCCGCGTTCCTGCTCGTGACCATGGCCTTCGGCGTGGCCAACTTCGTCGGCTCGCCGGTGCTCGGCGCGCTGTCGGACCGTTTCGGCCGCCGGCCCGTGCTGCTGATCGGCTTCGCCGGCCTGGCGCTGAGCTTTTTCGTGACGGCCATGGCCACGGCGCTGTGGATGCTGGTGGCCGTGCGCCTGTTCTCGGGCGCCATGCAGGCGAATGTCGCCATCGCCAACGCCTACGTGGCCGACATCAGCGCGCCCGAGGACCGGGCCCGCCGCTTCGGCCAGCTGGGCGCGATGTTCGGCGTGGGCTTCATCCTCGGGCCCGTCATCGGTGGCTGGCTCGGCCACTACGACATCCACTGGCCCTTCATCGCGGCCGGCTGCATGGCCGTGATCAACTGGTGCTACGGCTACTTCGTGCTGCCGGAGTCGCTGCCCAAGGAGCGGCGCAGCCCCTTCGACTGGAAGAAGGCCAACCCCGCGTCTGCGTTGCGCGGGCTGGCTGCGCTCAAGGGCGTGGGGCCACTCGTCTTCGTCATCGCGCTCGGGTCGCTCGCGCAGTTCATGCTGCACATGACCTGGGTGCTTTACACCAAGTTCAAGTTCGGCTGGGGGCCGCTGGAAGTCAGCTGGTCCCTGTTCGCCGTGGGCATCGTGTCCGTCATCAGCCAGGGCGTGCTGCTGCGCCCGCTGCTGGCGCGTTTCAGCCCGCAGCGCCTGGCCCTCATCGGCATGGGGTCGGCGTCGCTCGCCTACGTCGGCTGGGGCCTGGCCACCGAGGGCTGGATGATGTACGCCGTCATCGCCTTCAACCTGCTCGGTGGCGTGGCCACGGCCTCCGTGCAGAGCATCATCTCCAACGCCGCGGGCGCCCAGCACCAAGGCCAGGCCATGGGCGCGGTGTCGTCCCTGAACAGCCTGATGGCCGTCGTGGCGCCGCTCCTGGGCCTCACGCTGCTGGGCTGGGTGTCGCACCTGCCTGCCAGCAATCCGCTCATGGGCCTGCCGCTCTACACCTGCGGTGCGCTGCAGCTGGTCGGCCTGCTCGTTGCCTACCGCTTCTTCAGCGGCCAGCGCCCCTCTTTGCAAACTGCCTGAGTTCACCATGCATCACGACAAGGTCCTCGTCCTCGACTTCGGCTCCCAGGTCACCCAGCTCATCGCCCGCCGGGTGCGTGATGCGTCGGTCTACTGCGAGATCCACCCGAACGACGTCTCCGACGACTTCATCAAGGCCTTCGCCCCTAAGGCCATCATCCTGAGCGGCAGCCACGCCTCCACCTACGAAGACCATGAGCTGCGCGCGCCGCAGGCCGTGTGGGAGCTGGGCGTGCCGGTGCTGGGCATTTGCTACGGCATGCAGACCATGGCCGTGCAGCTGGGCGGCAAGGTCGAGTGGAGCGACCACCGCGAATTCGGCTACGCCGAAGTGCGCGCCCAGGGTCACACGCGGCTGCTGGCCGGCATCCAGGACTTCGCCACCGACGAGGGCCACGGCATGCTGAAGGTCTGGATGAGCCACGGCGACAAGGTCACTGCGCTGCCGCCGGGCTTCACGCTGATGGCCTCCACGCCGAGCTGCCCCATCGCCGGCATGGCCGACGAAGCCCGCGGCTTCTATGCCGTGCAGTTCCACCCCGAAGTCACCCACACCCAGCAGGGCGAGGCCATGCTGCGCCGCTTCGTGCGCGACATCGCCGGCTGCAAGGGTGACTGGATCATGGGCGACTACATCACCGAAGCGGTCGAGAAGATCCGCGCCCAGGTGGGCGACGAGGAAGTCATCCTCGGCCTGTCTGGCGGCGTCGACTCCTCCGTGGCCGCAGCCCTCATCCACCGTGCCATCGGTGACCAGCTCACCTGCGTCTTCGTGGACCACGGCCTGCTGCGCCTGAACGAGGGCGACATGGTCATGGACATGTTCGCCGGCAAGCTGCACGCCAAGGTCATCCGCGTGGACGCGAGCGAGCTGTTCCTGGGCGAACTCGCCGGCGTGACGGACCCGGAGCAGAAGCGCAAGATCATCGGCCGCCTGTTCGTCGACGTCTTCAAGGCCGAGGCGGGCAAGCTGAAGGCGGGCGATGGCGGCCACAAGGGCGCGACCTTCCTGGCGCAGGGCACCATCTACCCCGACGTGGTGGAGAGCGGTGGCACCAAGACCAAGAAGGCCACCACCATCAAGAGCCACCACAACGTGGGCGGCCTGCCCGAGCAGCTCGGGTTGAAGTTGCTGGAGCCGCTGCGCGAGCTGTTCAAGGACGAAGTGCGGGCGCTGGGCGTGGCCCTGGGCCTGCCGCCGGAGATGGTCTACCGCCACCCGTTCCCGGGCCCGGGCCTGGGCGTGCGCATCCTGGGTGAGGTCAAGCAGGCCTACGCCGACCTGCTGCGCCGCGCCGATGCCATCTTCATCGAGGAGCTGCGCAACACCATCGACCCGGCCACGGGCAAGAGCTGGTACGACCTGACCTCGCAGGCCTTCGCCGTCTTCCTGCCGGTCAAGAGCGTGGGCGTCATGGGCGACGGCCGCACGTATGACTACGTCGTGGCGCTGCGCGCCGTGCAGACAAGCGACTTCATGACGGCAGACTGGGCCGAGCTGCCTTACGCCATGCTCAAGCGCACGTCCGGCCGCATCATCAACGAGGTGCGCGGCATCAATCGCGTGACCTACGACGTGAGCAGCAAGCCGCCGGCCACCATCGAGTGGGAATGATTCAAATGCTTGCCGGGCCCTAGACAGTCGATTGGAGCCGGCGCGCGTCGGCGCTTGCGACGTGCAGTGCCTCGCGTGGGTCTTTGAGCATTCATCGTCCGCCTCGCTTTGCTGGGCGCGACCGCCTCAGGCGCCGAGCTGGATGACCAGCCGCGGTGTGCGCGAGCGCGAGCAGCAGGGCAGGAACTGGTCCATGGCCGCCTGCTCCTGCGCGGTCAGGTACTGGTCGCGGTGGTCCGGCTCGCCTGCCACGACGCGCGTCAGGCAGGTGCCGCAGACCCCTTGCTCGCACGACGTCAGCAGGGCCACGCCGGCCGCCTGCAGCGCCTGGGCCGCACTGCAGCCCGCTGGCACGTGGATGACCTGGCCGCTGCCCTGGACTTCGATGTCGAAGGGCTGGTCCTCGGTCACATTGCCGCGCGGCGTGGCCGCGAAGAGCTCCCGGTGCAGGCGGTCTTCTGCCCAGCCGAGGCGGCGTGCCGCCGCCAGCGCGGCCTCGATGAAGCCTGCTGGCCCGCAGACATAGAGTTCGCTGCCTTCGGGCTGTGCGCTGAGCACGGCCTGCATGTCGATCGCGCCGTTCTCGTCGCCCACATGCAGGTGGGTGTGGGCTGTCAGGGGTGTGTCCGCGAGCGCCGGGAGGAAGGCCATGCGCGCGCGCGTCCGGCCGGCGTAGTGCAGGGCAAACGGCTGGCCGCGTGCCGCCAACTGCCTTGCCATGCTGAGGATGGGTGTGATGCCGATCCCGCCTGCCAGCAGCAGCTTGTGCGCGGGCGAGGGCCGCAGCGCAAAGTTGTTCTTCGGCGCGCTGGCCGTCAGTACCTGGCCGACCTGCAGCGCCTCGTGAACCGCGGCCGAGCCGCCGCGCGACGCAGGTTCGCGCAGCACGCCCAGCACGTAGCGGTGGGTCTCGCCCGGTGCATTGCACAGTGAGTAGGGGCGCACCAGGCCGCCGGGCAGGTGCAGCTCCACATGGGCACCCGCCTCGACGGCCGGCAGCGCACCGCCCGATGCAGGCTCCAGGGTCAGCTCGACGACATCCTGCGCCGCGGCTCGTTTGGCAGACAGGCGCAACTGCAGCAGCGGCGCACTCATGCACTCACCTCCGCCGCCAGCAGCCGGTCGATGACCTTGCGCGACTGGACCCCGCCGCTGTCGATGTTGAGCATCAGCAGTTTGCGGTCCGGGTAGGCCAGCAGGTTGGCCTGCTGGCGTTCCAGCATCTCCTGGTCTTCGGCAAAGATGCGCCCCTGGCCTTCGCGGATCTGCGCGGTCAGGGTCTCGTCCTGCGGCTTGAACTTGCGCGCCATGCCCCAGAAGTAGTGGATGGACGTGTCGGTCTCGGGCGTGATGAAGTCCACCACCCAGCTGGCGGCCTTGAACTCGTCGGGCGCCGCGTGCCCGCCTTTGCCCTGAAGCGCCACACCGACCTCGATCATGATGTGGCTGGGCGGCGTGAAATGGCAGATCTGCCAGCGGTCCACCGGCTGGTCGTCGGGCAGGCCGTTCATGCGCAAGGCCATCTTCCAGAACGGCGGGGCCTCGATGCCGTTCATGTAGCGCTCGGTGATGACGTGGTCGCCCTCGACGCGCGTCTGGCAGGGCACCTCGTCGATTTCCTTCTGGCCGATGCTGGTCGAGTGGACGTAGGTCTCGTGCGTCAGGTCCATCAGGTTGTCGATCATCAGCCGGTACTCGCAGCCGATGCGGTAGAGCCCGCCACCGTAGGCAAAGGCCGGGTTGCCGAGCCATTCGAAGCTGGGCAGCAGGGCAAGGTCAGCGCGCGCGGCGTCGCCCGGCCAGACCCACACGAAGCCATGCGCCTCGTGCACCGGGAAGCTGCGAATGGCAGGGAAGCCGCGCACGCGCTGGCAGGGCATGGACACGGTCCTGCCGTCGCACCCCATCGCCAGCCCGTGGTAGCCGCAGACCAGCGTGTCGCCTTCAACCCGCCCGAGTGAGAGCGGCGCGCCGCGGTGCGGGCAGAAGTCCTCCACGGCCGCGACCTGGCCGGCCTGGTTTCGGAACAGGGCCAGCGGTTGATTGCAGATGCGGCGCCCGAGCGGCCGGTCCTGCCTAATCTCGTCGCTGCGAGCAGCCACGTACCAGGTGTTGAGCGGGAACATGTGTGTCTCCTCCATCGCGGTCAAGGGGTCAGCGCGGGGCCATGCGCAAGGCACCGTCCAGGCGGATCACCTCGCCATTGAGGTGGCCGTTCGTGACGATGTGCAGTGCCAGCGAGGCGAACTCGGCCGGGTCGCCGAGCCGCTTGGGGAAGGGAATGGACTGCGCGAGCGACTGCTGCACCGGCTCCGGCAGTTCCTTGAGCAGCGGCGTGGCGAAGATGCCCGGCGCGATGGTGCAGACGCGCACGCCCCATTGCGCCAGGTCGCGCGCCAGTGGCAGGGTCATGCCGGCCACGCCCGCCTTGGAGGCCGCGTAGGCCTCCTGGCCCACCTGGCCGTCGAAGGCGGCGACCGACGCCGTGTTGACGATGACGCCACGCTCGCCGTCTGTGCCGCCTTCCAGTGCTGCCGCCCGGGCGGCGAAGAGGCGGACCATGTTGTACGTGCCGACGAGGTTGATGCGCAGCGTGCGCTCGAAGTCCTCCAGCGGCGCGGGGCTGCCGTCACGCTGGATGACGCGCTTGGCGCCGCCCACGCCGGCAATGTTCATGAGGATGCGTGCCGGGCCATGCGCGGCTGCGGCGGCATCCAGCGCGCCCGCGGCGCAGGCGCCGTCGGCGATGTCGCAGCGCAGCGCCAGGGCGCTCGCGCCCAGTTCGTCGGCCACGCGGCGGGCGGCGGCCTCGTTGATGTCCAGCAGTGCCACGCGGGCGCCGGCGGCGACGAGCGCGCGGGCCACGGCCTCGCCCAGGCCCGAGCCGGCGCCGGTGACGAGGGCGGCTTGTCCTTGGATGTTCATGATCGATGTCTCCTGTGGGGTGTGTCGGGAATCACGCCTGGCCCAGGGCTGTGGCCAGGCCGCGCCAGGTGGGTTGGAACAGGCCTGCGTCCATGAGGCGCAGCTGGCGGATCAGGGGCCGGAAGCCCATGTGTGCGAGCACGTCGCGCTCCAGGTCCACCCCCGGGGCGATCTCGGTCAGCTCCAGCCCTTCCGGCTGCAGCACGAACACCGCGCGTTCGGTGATGAAGCTGACCTGCTGGCGCCTTTGGGCGGCATCGCGGCCGTTGAAGGTGAGCTGCTCCACCTGTTCGACGAACTTGCGCGAGCGCCCCTCCTGGAGGATGGTCAGGCGCCCGTCGCCCACGGCGAGCTCCAGGCCGCCGGCGGTGAAGGTCCCGCAGAACACCAGCCGCGGCGTGCTGGCCGTGATGTTGATGAAGCCGCCGCAGCCCACGGGCCGGCCATTGAACTTGCTGACGTTGACGTTGCCGGCCGCGTCGGTCTGTGCAAGGCCCAGGAAGCTGCAGTCCAGCCCGCCGCCGTCGTAGAAGTCGAACTGGGCGGCCTGCTCGATGATGGACTCGGCGTTGTAGGCCGTGCCGAAGTCGCCACCGTAGGCCGGTATGCCACCGTTGACGCCGCATTCCACGCTCAGGCGCAGCAGGTGGGCAACGCCTTCCTCGGCCGCCACGGCGGGGATGCCTGCCGGGATGCCGATGCCGAGATTGGTGATGGCGCCCGGGCGCAGTTCCAGCGCCGCGCGCCGCGCGATCACCTTGCGCTCGTCCAGCGGCAGCGCGGGCAGCGCGCTCAGCGGCACCCGCACGTCGCCGGACAGCGCCGGGTTGTACTGGGTGGTGATGGTCTGCTTGTGATTGCGCGGCTCGGCGACGACGACGTAGTCCACCAGGAAGCCCGGCACCTTGACCGACTTGGGATGCAGGCTGCCCGCCTGCACGACCGCTTCGACCTGGGCGATGACGATGCCGCCGCAGGCGCGTGCGGCCTGCGCCACCGACAGCTGCTCCAGCAGCAGGCTTTCCTTGTCGAGGCTGAGGTTGCCGTGCTCGTCGGCGTAGGTGGCGCGGATCAACGCCACGTCGACGTGCGGGCAGGGGTAGTGCAACCACTCCTGGCCGTCCAGTTCAACGAGGCGAACCAGGTCCTCGCTGCACGCCTTGTTGAGCTTGCCGCCCTCGATGCGAGGGTCGACGAAGGTGCCCAGGCCCACGCGCGTGAGCAGGCCTGGCGAGCGGCTCGCGATGTGCCGCGTGAGGTGGGACAACGAGCCCTGCGGGAAGTTGTAGGCCTGCACCTCGCCGGCATGCACGCGCGCCATCATCTGCGCGCCGGTCTGGCCGAAGTGGCCGGCCACCACGCGCCGCACCATACCGGGGTGGGCCAGGTGGGCCATGCCGCCGTCGGCCGCGTTGCCGATGGCGCCGCAGGCCCAGGTCGTCAGCTGGTTGGGGTGGCCGCTGGCCAGGAAGTGGCGCTCCAGGCCTTGCAGCACTTCCTCGGCGAGGCCCATCATGGCCAGGCCCCCGAGGAAGACGGTCGCGCCATCGCGGATCAGGGGGCCGACGTCGTCGGCGGTGATGACTTTCATGGCTCAGGCCTTGCAGTAGTCGGGGTTCTCGATCAGCAGCGCCATGCCCTGGCCGCCGCCCACACAGGCGCTGACGACGGCGTAGCGCTCGTTGCGGCGCTGGAGCTCCAGCGCCGCCGTGAGGGTCAGGCGCAGCCCCGTGGCGGCCAGCGGGTGGCCCAGGGCGATCGAGCCGCCGTTGACGTTCAGCCGGTTCTCGTCCAACGCCAGCGCCTGCGCGCAGGCCAGCACCTGGGCGCCCTGGGCTTCGTTGATCTCGACGAGGGCGATGTCTGCCATCGTCAAGCCGTAAGCCGTCAGCAACTGCCGGATGGCAGGCACGGGGCCGATGCCCATGATCTCGGGTGGCACCCCGGCGGCTGACGCACCGGCCAGCCGCGCCAGTGGTGCGCGACCGCTCTGGCGCATGACCTCGCCGTTGCCGACCACCATGGCCGCCGCGCCATCGACCAGGGCTGCCGAGTTGCCCGCCGTCTGCACGCCGCCTTCGTAGACCGTGCGCAGGCCTGCCAGCACCGCGGCCGGAGAGGGCTTGGGGTGGGTGTCCTGCGCCAGGGCCTCGACCTTGCGCGGCAGCCGCAGCGCCCGGTCGTGGTAGCCCTCGCGCCCGAAGCGCTGGGCCGTGACCGGCGCAATCTCGGCCGCCAGCCAGCCCTGGCTCTGGGCGTGAAGCGCGCGGTCGAAGGAGCGGGCGGCGTAGGCGTCGACCGCCTCGCGGCGGATGCCGTACTGGCGGGCCAGGTTCTCGGCAGTCTGGATCATCGACACGCGCGCGGCGGGGTCGTCCAGCGCTTCCCACAGGAAATCCTTGAACTCGACGGGCGCGCCCAGCTTGAAGCCGCTGCGGTGGGTGTAGGCGCAGATGGGGTTGCGGCTCATGGACTCGGTGCCCACGGCCAGCACGGCATCGGCATAGCCGAGTGCGATCTGGTCGGCCGCCTGGCGCAGCACCTCGAAGCCGCTGCCGCAGATGCGCTGCACGCCGATGGCGGGTGCGGCGATGTCCAGGCCGGCATACAGCCCGACATGGCGGGGCAGCACGTAGGCATCGAAATCGGCGTGGGCCATCGAGGCGACGACGCTGGCACCGATGGCGCTGGCAGGCAGGCCGCTGCGCTCGATGGCGGCGCGGGCGGCATGGATGCCCAGGTCGGTGGGCGAGACGGCGGCCAGCGCCCCGCAGTAGTCGACCCAGGGGGTGCGGGCACCGGCCAGGAGCCAGGTGTCGTGCATCGGGCGGGCAAATTCAGGCATGGGAGCGTTGCAGGTGAAATTAGAGAATGTGGCTATGCATTAGCGTGGCTAACTGTAATAAGGTTGATACTGTCGCGCAAGTCGGATTTCCGACGCGTGTCCGCTGCAGCCGCCGTCCCGCGAGAGGGCTGTTGCGGGCCGCCAGTCCCAGGAGCCTGAATGCCTCGCACCGCTGTATCCACTTCGCCGCCCACGCGCTCCAAGAGCCGCAAGCCGCGCCCTGACGTGCCCGATGTCTTCGATTTCCAGAGCAATGCGCTCGGCTACCAGCTGCGCCTGGCGCAGCTGCGCGCCTTCGACCTGTTCTTCGAGATGCTGGCGCCCCTGGACCTCTCACCGGCGCGCGTCACCGCGCTGTCGCTGATCGCGATGAGCCCGGGCACCAACCAGGCCGCGCTGGCCAAGGCGCTCAACGTCGCCGGCCCCAGCGCCCTGAAGCTGGTCGACGGCCTGGAATCGGCGGGCTGGATCCGGCGCATGGAGGTGGAAGGCGACCGTCGGCGCTACTCCTTGCAGCTCACCGAGCAGGGGCAGTCCCGGTTGGAACAGTTGCGCGAGAAGTTGACCGAGTACGAGGCCCGGCTGACCGCCGGCCTGAGCGAGGCAGAGCGCGTGCAATTGATGGACCTCCTGGGCCGCCTGGCCCGTTGAGCACCGAGCCGCAGGCTGCTCAGTCGCTGTCGATCTCGGCGAACGTGGCAGGCGCATAGCGCGCGCCGACGATGCCTTGCAGCAGACCCTCCAGCCGCTGCTGCACCTCGGGGCTGAGCGCCAGTTGGCGCGCCGCCCAGTTGTCCTTCAGGTGGCCGGTGTGTGTCGTGCCCGGGATGGCCAGCACATGCGCGCCGCGACTCAGCACCCAGGCCAGGGCCAGCTGCGCGGGCGAGCAGCCCAGGTCGAGGGCCAGCTCTCGCAAGGCGGGCAGGCACGCCCGGTTGTGCAGCCAGGCGTCCTGCTGGAAGCGCGGCATGCTGCGGCGCAGGTCGTTCGCTGCCAGTTCGGCCGGGTCCGCAATGCGATCGGCCAGGAAGCCGCGCCCGAGCGGGCTGAAGGCCACGAGGCAGGCACCGATCTGCGCACAGGTGGCCAGCACGCCGCGTTCGACGTCCCGGCTCCACAGCGAGTACTCCGACTGCACGGCGGCAACCGGGTGCACGGCATGCGCGCGCCTGATCGTGGCACTGGACACCTCGGACAGCCCGATCATCCGCACCTTGCCCTGCTCCACCAGCCGCGCCAGCGCGCCCACCGAGTCCTCGATGGGCACGCGCTGGTCCCAGCGGTGCAGGTAGTAGAGGTCGATCACGTCGGTACCCAGGCGGCGCAGGCTTTCTTCGCAGTCGCGCTGCAGCGATTGCGGCCGGCCGTCGATGACGCGCTGCAGCGCACCACCCGGGCCGATGGGCTGCCCCGTCATGCCGCCCTTGCTGCACAGCAGGATGCGGTCGCGGTGGGGCGCCAGCACGCGGCCGACAAGGCGCTCATTGGCGCCAAAGCCGTAGAGCGCCGCGGTATCGAAGCAGGTCATGCCCTGCTCGAGCGCCGACTCCAGCAGGGCCCGGGCCTCGGCCTCGCTGGGCGGCGTGCCGTAGGCATGGCTGAGGTTCATGCACCCGAGGCCGATGGCGTCGACCGCCTGACCGCCGAGCAGGGGCGCGTTCATGCCTGCAGCTGCTGTTCGAGCCGGTGCAGCACCTGGTAGCAGGGCAGCACCTGGGCGACGCTCGCGTTGGGCTCGCGGCCCTCGCGGATGGCGGCGACGAACTCGCGGTCCTGCAGCTCGATGCCGTTCATGGAGACGTCCACGCCCGACACGTCGATCTTCTCGTCCTTGCCGGTGAAGAGGTCGTCGTAGCGGGCGATGTAGGTGCCCGTGTCGCCGATGTAGCGGAAGAAGGTACCCAGGGGCCCGTCGTTGTTGAAGGACAGGCTCAGCGTGCAGATCGCACCATTGGCGGCCTGCAACTGGATGCTCATGTCCATCGCGATGCCGAGCTGCGGGTGGATGGGGCCCTGGAGGGCGTTCGCCTTCACGATGGGGCTGCCGCACTGGTAGGCGAACAGGTCGACGGTGTGGGCGGCGTGATGCCAGAGGAGGTGGTCGGTCCAGCTGCGTGGCTGGCCCAGCGCGTTCATGTTGGTGCGGCGGAAGAAGTAGGTCTGCACGTCCATCTGCTGGATGTGGAACTCGCCGGCCCGGATGCGGCGGTTCACCCACTGGTGGCTGGGGTTGAAGCGCCGCGTGTGGCCGCACATGGCCACGAGGCCGGTTTGCTGTTGGGCCTGCACCACGGCCTCGCCGTCGCGCAACAGGTCGCACAGCGGGATCTCGACCTGCACATGCTTGCCGGCCTTCAGGCAGGCGAGGGTCTGGGCGGCGTGCATCTGCGTGGGTGTGCACAGGATGACGGCATCGACGTCGGCGCGGGCCAGCGAATCGGCCAGGTCCGTCGTGACATGGCCGATGCCGTACTTGGCGGCGACTTCGCGGGTCTTGTCCAGGTCGCGGCTGACGAGCGAGGTGACCTGCACACCATCGATGAGCTTGAGGGCGTCCAGGTGCTTGATGCCGAAGGCGCCCGCCCCGGCCAGGGCAATGCGGATGGGCGTGTTCATGGGTTCTCCAGGATCAGATGGCCGACGGCGGTGTTGGACGCCGGCACGTGATAGAAGCGCTGCACGACCCGCGGTGCGGGCCCGCCGTTGACGTCTGCCATCGCGCCGCGCGCGATCAGCCACATCACCAACTCGATGCCTTCGCTGCCGGCTTCTCGCACGTAGTCGATGTGGGGCAGTTGGGCCAGCTCGGCCGGCTCGCTGATCAGGCGGTCCAGGAAGCGGTTGTCCCACGCCCGGTTGATGAGGCCGGCGCGCGGGCCCTGCAGCTGGTGGCTCATGCCGCCCGTCCCCCAGATCTGCACGTTCAGCGCGGGGTCGAACGACTCCACCGCTCGGCGGATGGCCTGGCCCAGCTGGAAGCAGCGCCGGCCCGAGGGCACGGGGTACTGCACCACGTTGACCGCAAACGGGATGACCTGCACCGGCCAGGCATCGCGCTCGGGGTGGCGCTCCCCGAACATCAAGGACAGCGGCACGGTCAGGCCATGGTCCACCGGCATCTTGTTGACGATGGTGAGGTCGAAGTCGTCCTGGATGACCGACTGCGCGATGTGCCAGGCCAGCTCGGGGTGGCCCTGCACCTTGGGCACGGGGCGGGGGCCGAAGCCTTCGTCGGCGATCTCGTACTCGGCTGCGGTGCCGATCGCGAAGGTGGGGATGAGCTCCAGGCTGAAGGCGGTCGCATGGTCGTTGTAGACCAGGAAGACCACATCAGGCTTGTTCTCGGCGATCCATTGCTTGCCGAACTCGTAGCCCTTGAATACGGGCTGCCAGTAGGGCTCGTGGGTCTTGCCCATATCCAGGGCCGCGCCGATGGCGGGCACGTGGGAGGTGTAGACGGAGGCGGTGATCTTGGCCATCGGGTCAGTCTTTCTTGCGGCCGGCGGCGCCCTGGGGCTGGCGGTGCGGCTGGGCGTCGCCGTCTTCGCCCAGGCGGCGGTTGCCTTCGGGCGAGCGGCCACCGGCGATCATCATGTCGCGGTACTCCTGCTCGGTCATGCCGGTCATGCTGCCGGCCATCTGCTGGAAGCTCTTGCCGTCGGTGGAGCCGATCTTGGCCAGGAAGTAGATGTTGCCGCCCAGGCGGATGCACTCATTGAGGTCGCGCGCCAGCACGGCGGCCTTCTGCGCCTCGGTCATCGGCCATTCGTCCAGGTAGGCGCGCTCGTCGGCCTTGAAGCGGGTGCGGTTGTCCGCCTTCATCAGCGACATGCAGAACTGGTTGAGCCAATAGCCTTTGCGTGACATGTCGGCGTCGAAGACCGTGGTGCCGGGGATGTCGAGATAGGGCTTTTCAAGGGGCATCAGGGCTGCTCCTGCGGCCAGTACAGCCGCATGGGGTTGTCGACCAGCAGTTTGCGCTGCAGTTCGGCGGTGACCGCGATATGCGGAATGAAATCCACCAGCCCGCCATCGTCGGGCATGTGCCCCTTCAGGTTGGGGTGGGGCCAGTCGGTGCCCCACAGCACACGGTCAGGGAAGGTCTCCACCACACGCCGGGCAAACGGGACGACGTCGCGGTAGGCACTCTGCTCGCCGCCCAGCGCCGGTGGGCCGCTCAGGGAGAGCCGCTCGGGGCAGCTGACCTTGCTCCAGACGTTCGGGTGCTCGTGCATGAACTTCAGGAACAGCGAGAACTCGGGGCCGTCGATGGGCTTGCCGACGTCGGGCCGGCCCATGTGGTCCACCACCACCGTGGTGGGCAGGGCGGTAAAGAAGTCCCACAGCTGCGGCAGGTCGACCGCCTCGAAATAGATGACCACATGCCAGCCCAGTGGCTGGATGCGGTGGGCGATCTCGAGCAGCTCGTCCTTGGGCGTGAAGTCCACCAGGCGCTTGACGAAGTTGAAGCGCACGCCGCGAACGCCCGCCTCGTGCAGGGCGTGCAGCTCGGTGTCGGTGATGCTGCGCCGCACGGTGGCCACGCCGCGGGCGCGGCCCTGGCTGGCCTGGCAGGCATCGACCATCGCGCGGTTGTCGGCGCCGTGGCAGGTGGCCTGCACGATGACATTGCGCGCGAAGCCGAGGTGGTCGCGCAGGGCGAAGAGCTGGGCCTTGCTGGCATCGCAGGGCGTGTACTTTCGCTCGGGCGCGAAAGGGAACTCGGCGCCGGGGCCGAACACATGGCAGTGGGCGTCCACGCTGCCGGGCGGCAACTGAAAGCGCGGGCGGGACGGCGCCGGGTGCCAGTCCAGCCAGCCGGGAGTCTTCTCGAACTGCATGGGTCAGCCCTCCAGTGGCAAGCCGGCGTACTGCTCGGCCAGCGCCGCCTGCGCGCGCGGCGAGGACTGCAGATAGGTCAGCTCATGCTCCTGCGCGCGGCGGTCGAACTCGGTCGACGTGGGGTAGCTGTGCAGCAGGTTGGTCAGGTACCACGACGTGCGCACGCTGCTCCAGACCCGGCGCAGCGCGGTGTCGCTGTAGCCGCGCAGCAGCGTGTCGCTCCCCTCGCGGTAGTGCGCAGCCAGGGCGCGACCGAGGTAGTGCACGTCCGACACCGCCAGGTTCAGGCCCTTGGCGCCGGTGGGCGGCACGATGTGGGCGGCGTCACCCGCCAGGAAGAGCCGGCCATGCGACATGGGCTCGGCCACGAAGCTGCGCAGCGGCGCGATGGACTTCTCGATGGAGGGGCCCTCCTCGATCTGCGCGGCCAGATCTGCCGGGAAACGGGCCTTGAACTCCGGCCAGAAGCGCTCGTCGGGCCAGTCCTCGACGCGGTCCGTCAGTGGCACCTGGATGTAGAAGCGGCCGAGGTGGTCGCTGCGCCGCGAGGCGAGCGCGAAGCCACGCGGGTGGTAGGCGTAGGTCACGTCTTCCAGCGGCCGCACCCGAGCCATGATGCCCAGCCAGCCGAAGGGGTAGACCTTCTCGTACTCGCGCAGCACACCGGCCGGCATGGACTTGCGGGAGGGGCCGTGGAAGCCGTCGCAGCCGGCGATGAAGTCGCAGTCCAGTCGCTGCCTTTGGCCGTCCAGCGTGAACTCGACGTGGGGGCTGTCGCTGTCGATGTCGTGCAGGGTCAGCTCGGTCGCACCATGCAGCACCGTCTGGCCGCGCGCGTCTGCGGCGGCGAAGAGGTCTTCCTGGATCTGCGTCTGGCCGTAGGTCATGAAGGGCCGGCCGAGCAGCTTGCCCGCGTCCACGTAGAAGCTGTCGCGCCCCGCCCAGGCAATGCGCATGCCGTCGTGCGGGTGCCCCTCGCGATCCATGCGCTCGGCCAGGCCGGCGGCGCGCAGCACGTCCACGCTGGTGGCCTCCAGCACGCCGGCGCGGATGCGCGAGAGCACGTACTCGCGCGTCTGGCGCTCCAGCACGACGCTCTGGATGCCCTGCAGGTGCAGCAGTTGGGACAGGAGCAGCCCCGCGGGGCCGGCGCCGATGATGGCGACCTGGGTTTTCATGGTGTCCTTGTGTGCAGGAGAGGTGCGCTCAGTCCAGGGAGACCTTGGCGCGTTGGATCACGGTGCTGAACTTGGTGGCTTCGCTGGCGATGAACGCCTGGAACTGTTCGCGGCTCGTGGGGAAGAGTTCATAGCCGTAGGTGGCGTAGCGCTCCTTGAACTCGGGCTCGGCCAGTGCGGCCTCGATGTCGCGGTAGATCTTGTCGGCCACCGCCTTGGGCGTGCTGCGCGGCACGGCCAGCGCCGTCCATCCGCTCATCTCATAGCCCGCGAGGCCCGGTGTCTCGGCCACGGTGGGTGTGTCCGGGAAGGCCGCCTGGCGCCTGGGTGCCGTGATGGCGATGAAGCGCAGCTTGCCGGCACGCTGCATGGGGCCCGCACTGGCGGCCGTGCCCAGCGCCCAACTCAACTCGCCGGTGCCGACGGCCGAGTACAGCTGGGACACCTCCTTGAACACCACGTGCTGCATCTCGGTGCCGGTCATCGTCTCCAGCAGACCCGAGCCCAGGTGCACCGGGTTGCCGATGGACCAGGACCCGTAGTTCAGCTGCCCGGGGCGCGCTTTCGCATCGGCCACGAGGTCGGCCACCGTCTTGTAGCGGCTTGCGTTGGGCACGGCGACGAAGAAGTAGGCGCGAAAGAGGGGCGCCAGCACCTCGAAGTCGCGCGCGGGGTCGTAGGGCAGCTTCTTGAACAGCGCCGGGTAGGCGGCCAGGTGGACGTTGTCGAGCTGGATCAGGTCATGCCCATCGGTCGCGCCGCGCTTGAAGGCGTCGATGGCGATGAAGCCATTGCCGCCGGGCCGGTTCTCCACGATGACCGGCTTGCCCCAGGCCTTTTGCAGCTTCTCGGCCAGCAAGCGCAGTGCACCGTCCGGCCCGGCGCCGGCTGGGAAGGGCGTCAGGATGCGCACCGGCCGGGTGGGGAAGTCCTGCGCGCCCGCGTCAAGCGGCAGCATGCACAGCGCGAGCAGGCAGGTGGCCAGCCGTGCAATGAAACCGACGTCCTTCATGCTTGTCTCCTCGCCGCTTGAGGCGGGCTGTTGGTCAATCGACGTAGCGCAAGCCCGCGCGGGCCAGCGGCTCGCGCATCTGGTACATGTCCAGGCCCAGCACGCCCGAGGCCAGCCGCTCGCGCTTCTCGCCCTCCAGGGCCTCACGCTTGGCGGCGGCATCCAGGGTGCTGGCTGCCAGGGCGCGCGGCACGCAAACGACGCCGTCGTCGTCTGCCACGATGACGTCGCCCGGCGTCACCAGCGCGCCGGCGCACACGACCGGCACGTTCACCGAGCCGAGCGTGGCCTTGATCGTGCCCTTGCTGCTGATGGCGCGGCTCCACACCGGGAAGCTCATCTCCGTCAGCGTGCGCACATCGCGCACGCCCGCATCGATGATGAGCGCGCGGGCGCCGCGGGCCTGGAAGGACGTGGCCAGCAGGTCGCCGAAGTAGCCATCGGTGCACTCCGCCGTGAGCCCCGCCACGACGATGTCGCCCGGCCGGATCTGCTCGGCCACGACGTGCATCATCCAGTTGTCCCCCGGGTGCAGCAGCACCGTGACGGCAGTGCCGCTGACCTGCGCGCCGGCATAGATGGGGCGCATGTAGGGCTTGAGCAGGCCCACGCGGCCCATGGCTTCATGCACCGTGGCGCTGCCGTAACGCGCCAGGCCGTCGGCCACGGCGCTGTCCGCGCGCGTGATGTTGCGGTACACCACACCGAGTTCGTACATGTCACAGCCCCTTGCGCTTGAGGTGAGCGTCGAGCCGGCCGAACACGCGGCGGGCGTTGCCCTCGTAGATCATGTGGCGCTGCTCGGGCGTCAGGTCGGCGGCTTCGATGTAGCGCTTGGTGTCGTCGTAGTGATGGCCGGTGGTGGGGTCGATCCCCCGCACCGCGCCGATCATTTCGGAGGCGAACAGCACGTTCTTCAGCGGGATCACCTCCGTCAGCAGGTCGATGCCCGGCTGGTGGTAGACGCAGGTGTCGAAGAAGATGTTGTTGAGCAGGTGCTCGTCCAGCAGCGGCTTCTTGAGCTCCTGGGCCAGGCCGCGGAAGCGCCCCCAGTGGTAGGGCACGGCACCGCCGCCGTGCGGGATCAGGAACTTCAGCGTCGGGAAGTCCTTGAACAGATCGCCCGTGAGGCACTGCATGAAGGCCGTGGTGTCGGCGTTCAGGTAATGCGCGCCCGTGGTGTGGAAGCAGGCGTTGCAGCTGGTGCTGACGTGGATCATGGCCGGGATGTCGTGCGCCACCATCGCTTCATACAGCGGGTACCAGTGCCGGTCGGTGAGCGGCGGGCTCGTCCAGTGGCCGCCGGAAGGGTCGGGGTTGAGGTTGATGCCGACAAAGCCGTAGTCGCGCACGCAGCGCTCCAGCTCGGGGATGCAGCTGGCCGGGTCCACGCCAGGCGACTGAGGCAGCATGGCCGCGCCGATGAAGTGTTCGGGAAAGAGCTGGCTCACGCGCCAGCACAGCTCGTTGCAGATGGCGGCCCAGGTCGAGCTGACTTCGTAGTCGCCGATGTGATGGGCCATGAAGCTGGCGCGCGGGCTGAAGATGGTCAGGTCGCTGCCGCGCTCCTGCATCTTCTTGAGCTGGTTGGTCTCGATGGACTCGCGCAGCTCGTCGTCGCTGATGCGCAGCTCGCTGGCGCGCGGCATGGGCGTGCCGTCCTTGAGGGCGGCGATCTGGCGGTCGCGCCAGGCGCCGAGCGCCGCGGGGGCGGTCGTGTAGTGTCCGTGGACGTCGATGATCATGTGGGTTCCGTCATGCCGTGGCGGCGTTTGGTGGCAGCCGTCTCGGGGCTGCAGAGGAAATCGAGCAGCGCTTGTGCGCCGGCCGCCGGCGGCAGGCCCAGGGCTGCGCTGAAGCGTGTGGTGAGGCCCAGTTCTGCAGGCAGGTCGCCCAGCAGCGTGATGCCGGGCTGGCCGAGCAGCTCGCTGCGCTGTTGCAGGCCGAGGGACACCTCGCCACGGGCCACCAGCGTCGCCACGGGCACGCCGGGCGGCGCCTGGACAAGGCGTGGGCGCAACGTGTCCATCAGGCCCCAGCGCTCGAACAGCGCCAGCAAGGCCGTGCCGCTGGGGCCGGTGGAGTAGCCGATCTGCGCGGCGGCCAGCACGGCCGCACGCAGGTCGGTCGCATCGCGCAGGGGCGGCGTCGCGGCACCGGCCGGTACGGCGGCGGCGACCGTCGAGTTGGCGAAGGGGCATACCGGGCCCGTCAGGCCGGCGCTGCCGAGCGCCTGCAGCGCGTCCTCGGCCAAGAGCACGACGTCGTAACGCTCGCCCGCACGCAGCCGCCGGGCCACGTCCACGCCACCGGCGGCCTGCAAGGCCACGCCCGGGCCGCCGGCCTGCGTGAACGCCTGGGCCAGCTCGGCCACCAGGCCGCGTGTGGCCATTGAGGAGATTCCAGTCAGTGCCTGCATGCAGCCATTGTGGAAAGACGATATCCATCGACATAGTTCTAGCTCCGACTAGCTGCTATGCGTGAAACGATTGGCTCGCGCTGGATGGCGGGGCAGGCGACGTACAGTCCGGCTGGCTTGCAGGCCTCGCAACATGGCACCCCAATTCCTCACCCTCGCCCCATTCACTGCGCCGCGGCAGCTTGCTGGCCGCGTGCGCCACGTGCCATGAACCTGGCGCAGGTCGAAGCATTCGTGCATGTGGCCGAGCACGGCAGCTTCAGCAAGGCCGCGCTGGTGCTGGGCGTGGCGCAGCCCCTGCTCAGCCGGCAGGTGCGGGCGCTCGAGGTGGACCTGCGCGAGACGCTGCTGGAGCGGCATGGCCGCGGCGTGCGGCTCACCGAGGCGGGCCGGCGCCTGCTGGAGCACGGGCAGGACATCCTGCAACTGGTGCAGCAGGCCCGCGAGGACCTCAGCGCCCAGCGTGACGAGCCCACAGGCGCCATCACGCTGGCGGTGCCGCCCACGCAGGCGCGGCTGCTGACGCTGCCGTTGATCCAGGCCTTCCAGTCGAGCTGGCCGGCTGCGCGACTGGCCATCATGGAGGGCTTTTCGACGACGCTGACCGAGTGGCTGCTGACCGGGCGCTGCGACCTGGCGCTGGTCTACAACCCCGAGCCGCTGGCGTCGCTGGAGATCCTGCCGTTGCGGCAGGAGGCCTTGTGCCTGTACAGCGCGGCGCAACAGGCGCCGGCGGGCCCGCTGACGCTGCAGCGCCTCGGGCAGTTGCCGCTGGTGATGCCGCAGCGCGGGCAGATCTTTCGCAGCCGGCTCGAGTCCGCGGCGGCGATGGCGGGGGTGCAGCTCGACGTCCGCTGGGAGGTGTCCAGCGTGCCCGCTTTGCTGGACCTGGTGGCGGCCGGTGTGGGCCACGCGGCGCTGGGCGAGGATGCCCTGCGCAGCTACGAGAGGGCCGACCGGCTGGCGGTCAGCCGATTCAAGGGCGAGGACATCCACTGCACGCTGTGCCTGGTGACACCGTCCAGCCGCCGGCCCACCCGGCTCCAACAGGGGCTGGCGTCGCTGCTGGTGAAGATGTGCCGCGAGCGCGGCGCGGCCGGTTGAGCGCTTGGCCTCGGCGGCTCAGATCTCGCTCACCGGCCTGAACAGCTCGGGCGGCTCGGACCGCCCCAGCCGCTCGCGCAGGCGGTGGTAGGCGGCCTGGTCCACGATGCCGGCGAAGAGCGGCGACCACAGGAACACGCGCGCGAAGCAGCGCAACCTTGCCAGCGGTTCGAGGGCGGAGGGCTGTTGCAGTTCCTGCTGGATCGTGTCCAGCGATTCCCGCGCCGAGGCCATGCGCAGGCCGCCGCCTGAGGGTGAGTCCAGCACCAGGCTCTCGGCGGCCTGCTCGCCGCGGGCGGGCCAGGCGGTGCCGTCGGGCAGGGTGGGGCGCCCGTCGCGCGCAAAGCTCGTCCAGGCGGCGCCCATGGCACGGCACAGCGCCTGCCTGCCCCGCCGGTTGAAGGGCGTGTTGACCTGGAAGAGATCGAACTCCCCGGCCTCGTCACGAAACACGAAGGCCATCTCCATCGCGTGCGCCGCGCCCAGCAGCAGGTCCGGGCGGATGAACGGAATGGCCGGCGCCTCGTCCCAATCGAAGCGGTAGCTCCAGACCGCCTCATGGCCGCTGGCCAGCATCGCGTCCGCCGGGCTGTCCACGTGGTGCGCGCGCCAGGCCCGCGACAGCAGGCCCGACTCCATCAGGTAGGCCGCGCGGTCTTTCAGGATCGGCAGCTTGCCGCCCAGCAGGCGGCAGTGCTCCGGTTTGCCGGCGAGAAAGGTGCGGTACTCGTCGCGGTTGCTGCCCAGCAGCACTGGCATGCGGTGCCATTGGCCCTGCCTGAACACCTCCTGCAAGGGGCTCAGCGGCAGCACGACGCCATCGCGGATGGGGCGCGGCGCGAGGTAGATGCCTTCGCTGCCGGGCACGTGCGCGGCCAGCAGCTCGGCGGGGCTGCGCTCGCGCAGCCAGTCGGCGAGGTCGTGCGGGGGGCTGGGCAGCCCGGCGCGCGCGAGCAGGCGGCGCACGACCTCTTCGCTGCCGCAGCGCTGACATTCCAGCGGCGAGTCGCCGCCGTGCACGGCCTGCTCCCGGCTGAAGCTCTCGCAGACGGGGCTCTGTGCGATCGCGCGGTGAAAGAGCCCCTGCGCCAGCGGGCTGGCCAGCAGCAGCAGGACCTGCTGGCCACCAGCCGACTCGCCGAACACCGTGACGCAGCCCGGGTCGCCCCCGAAAGCGGCGATGTGGGTCTGTACCCAGCGCAGCGCGGCGATCAGGTCCAGCAGTGCGAAGTTGCCGGAGCGGTCCGCGTCGCTCAGCTCTGCGCCCTGCTGCAGCGCCGGATGGCAGAACCAGCCCAGCACGCCCAGGCGGTAGTTGACGGTGACGACGATGACGCCGTCTTCAGCAGCGAGGTTGCGGGCGACGTCGAAGCTGGCGGCAGTACCCACCGCGTTGCCTCCGCCGTGGATCCACACCATCACCGGTCGGCCCGCGCCTGCCTTGGCATCGACGGGGGCGAAGATGTTGAGGAAGAGGCAGTCCTCGTCGCCGATGACTTGGCCGTGCTGGGCCGCCGGGACCGGCGCGAGCCGGCCGGCGATCTGCGGCGCCATGGCGCCGTGCGCGATCGCCTCCAGGCAGCCTTCCCAGCCGGGCGCGGGTTGCGGGGCGCGCCAGCGCAGCGGGCCGACGGGCGGCGCGGCATAGCGCAGCCCGCGCCAGGCGTGGACGTCGTTGCCGCTGGCTGTGGCTTCGCGGTTGCCGATGACGGTGCCAGACGGCGTGTCGCGGCGGCTGAACGGGGCGGGCAGGCGGGGCGTGCTCATGGGGCGGTCTCCGTTCGGGCCGCGGCGGGGCTGGCCGTGGGCGAAGCCACGAGCGCCGGCATGCGCAGCGCGGGCGTGGTTTTCAACAGCCATCGCGCCAGGGCCGGCAGCAACACCAGCGCCCCCACCATGTTCCAGAGGAACATGAAGGCCAGCAGGATGCCCATGTCGGCCTGGAACTTGATGGGGCTGAAGAACCAGGTGGCCACGGCCAGCGCCAGCGTCATGCCGGTGAGCAGCACCACGCGGCCGGTGAAGCGCAGGGCGGCGCGGTAGGCCTGGTCGACGCTGTCGCCCGCGCGCAGGCGTTGCAGCATCACGGCCAGCACGTAGAGCGCGTAGTCCACGCCGATGCCCACACCCAGTGCGATCACGGGCAGCGTGGCGACCTTGACACCCATGCCCAGCAGCACCATGAGCGCCTCGCACAGCATGGAGGTCAGCACCAGCGGCAGCACGGCCACCACCGTGGCGCGCCAGCTGCGAAATGTCAGCCAGCACAGCAGCACGACGGCGCCGTAGACCCAGTACAGCATCTCCCGCATGGCCTGCCTGACGACGCTGTTGGTGGCAGCCTCGATGCCGGCCGACCCCGCGGCGAGCAGGAAGCGCACGCCGCCACCGGAGGGCTGCTCGGCGATGAAGGCCTCCGCCTCGCCGAGCACACGCTCCAGCGTGCTGGCCTTGTGGTCACGCAGGAAGACCTGCAGCGTGAGGAAGGAGCACGCCTTGTTCAGCAGCTCGCGCGGCGCAATCGCCTGCACGCCGCCCAGAGCCTGGTCGTTGGCGATCAGCTCGTACCACTTGAAGTTGCCTTCGTTGAAGCCCACCATGCCCAGCCGCGCCAGGCCCGCGAGCGACTGCGTGCCTTCCACGCCCGGGAGCTGCTGCAGCCGCCAGGCCAGCGCGTCGATGCGGCTGAGCGTGTCGTAGCGGGTGCACTGATCGTCCGGCGTGGTGGCCATCACGGTCAGGATGTCGGTGCTCGCCGCGTAGTGCTGCACCAGGTAGGCGTTGTCGCGGTTGTAGCGGGAGTCAGCGCGCAGCTCGGGCGCGCCGGCGTCCAGGTCGCCCACCTGCAGCCGGGTCGACAGGGCCACGGCGCCCACCAGCAGCAGCGCGCCCGCGCCTAGCGCCAGCAGGGCAGGGCGGGGCTGCGTGAAGCCGGCCAGCCAGGCCCAGCCGGGGCTGAGGTTTTCGCTCTGCTCCTGGCGCAGGCTGCGCTGAGCGGCGGCCGGGCTCACACCCAGGTAGGACAGCAGCACCGGCAGCAGCACGAGGTTGGTGAAGATCAGCACGGCCACGCCGATGCTGGCGTTGGCTGCCAGGTCCTGGATGACGCGGATGTCGATGAGGGCCAGCACGGCGAAGCCGACCGCGTCGCACAGCAGCGCCGTCAGGCCGGCGACGAACAGGCGCCGGAAGGTGTAGCGCGCCGCCACCACGCGGTGGGTGCCGCGACCCACGTCCTGCAGGATGCCGTTCATCTTCTGCGCGCCGTGGCTCATGCCGATGGCGAACACCAGGAAGGGCACCAGCACCGAGTAGGGGTCCAGCGCGTAGCCCAGCAGGCGCAGCAGGCCGAGCTGCCAGGCCACGGCGATGAGGGAGCAGGCGACCACGATGAGCGTGGAGCGCAGGCAGCGCGTGTAGGCGTAGAGCACGCCGCCGCAGATGAGCAGCGCCAGTGCGAAGAAGCCCATCACCTGGCGCACGCCATCGATCAGGTCGCTCATGACCTTGGCGAAGCCCACCACGTGCAGCTGCACCTGCGCGCCGTCGTACTTGGCGCGCAGCTCCTCGATGCGGCGGCCCAGCTCGGCGTAGTCCAGGGGCTGGCCGGTGCGCGGGTCGGTGTCCAGCAAGGGCAGGTAGATGATGCTGCTCTTGAAGTCGCCCGCCACGAGCTGCCCGATCTCGCCGGAGCGCTCGACATTGGCGCGCACCTCGGCCAGGGCCTCGGCGCTGCCGTCGTAGCGGTCGGTGATGACGGTGTCGCCGTCCAGGCCCTCCTCGGTCACGGCCACCCAGCGCGTGTTGGATGTCCACAGCGACTTCATGAAGGGGCGGTCGACGCCCGGCATCAGGAAGAGCTCGTCGTTGAGCTGGCGCAGCGTCTCCAGGTAGGCCTTGTCGAAGATGCTGCCCTGGCGGGCGGCCACTGCGATGCGCAGGGCGTTGCCGCCCCCGGCCAGCTGCGGTCGCTGTTCCAGGTAGTTGGCGATGTAGGGGTGGCGGCTCGGGATGGTCTTGTCGAAGCTGGCAGTCAGTTGCATGCCCAGGGCCTGCCAGCCCAGCACCACCGTGAGCAGCAGGCACAGGGCCAGCACCCAGGGGCGGTGATTGAAGAACAGGCGCTCGGCCCAGGAGCCGCTGCGCGCGTCGAAGTCTTCGAGGCGCGCGATGACGGGTTGGGCGCTGTCGTCGGTGGAGAGGCTCACGCTCACGGTCGCAATCTCAGGATGAAGTTCAGGTGAAGCTCAGGCGCTGGCGCTGCAGGCCACGCAGGCCCGCGAGCACGACATGCCCGGCATCGGCTTCCACCAGGCTGGCGCTGGGCAGTGCAGGCAGCGCAGGCTGGCGCGTGAAGCTGCGGCCGTCGTCGCGGCTGAGCAGCAGGTCGCCGTTCTGGGCGAGCAGCAGCAGCGAGCCGTCCTGGCGCCGCAGACCGGCGCTCAGTGACACCGGCACCGGGTTGTCGACGGCCGTCCAGCTCTCGCCCTGGTCGGCGGAGCGCCAGATGTTGCCGCGCAGGCCGTAGGCCAGCAGCGCGCCGTCCCGGGCCAGCAGCAGGCCGAAGAAGCTGCCTTTGTAGGGCGAGGGCAGGGCGTCGAAATGCGCGCCTCCGTCCAGCGATCGCAGCAGCAGGCCTTGCTCGCCCGCCATGAACACCCGCGGGCCATCGCTGCGAACGGCATAGAGGTGCAGCCGGCGCCGGTTGGGCAGCCGCGTGTGCAGGCTTTGCCAGGCCTGGCCCCGGTGCACGAACGCCAGGCCATACGCACCCACCGCGTAGAGGCTGCCGTCGGGGCTGAGGCCGAGGTCCAGCAGGGGCTTGTCGGGCCCTTCGGCGATGCGGCGCTGGGCGGCCTCGCGCAGGGCGGCGTCGTCACCGGCTGCCGTGAGCTCCAGCTGGGCCAACTGGCGGCCGTCCAGCAGCTGCCGCCAGGTCTGGCCGGCGTCGTCGGTCTGCATCAGGCTGCCGAAGTGGCCGCATGCCCAGCCCGTGCGGGCGTCGCCAAAGCACAGCGCCGTCAGGCTGACCTGCGCCGGGACCTGGGCCTGCTGCCACTGCTGGCCGCCGTCGTCGCTGAAGATCACCAGCCCCCGCTCGCCCGCCAGCACCAGGCGCCGGCCCGCGCGGGCCGCAGCCAGCAGGGCGCTGCGGCTGGCCAGCGGTGTGGATTGGGCGGGCTGGGTCAGCACCGGCGGCAGCGGGGCAGCGCGCGGGGTTTCGGCGGCCCGCCCCGCCGCGGGCAGCAACCCACAGGCCGCGGCCGCACACAGGGATCGCCGCTTCATCGCGTGCTCTCGTTGGCCAGTTCCTCGGGGCTGAAGAAGGCGCGCTCCAGCTTGGGCAGCAGCTTGACCTGCACGGGCAGCTCGTTGGTGGCCATGTTCAGGTAGTAGGCGCCCGTCTGCAGGTCATAGCCACCCCAGAAGATGTTGCCCAGCACGGCCGGCATGTCCGGCGCGGTCAGCGTGAGCGTGTAGTTCGTGCGCCAGAGCTCGCCCTTGGCGTCCCAGCCGTCGAACAGGATGATCTGCCAGGAGTCCTCGTCGATGTAGTACTTGCGCTTGGCCGCCACGTGGCGCTTGCCGGCCGCGAGGGTGGCCTCCACCTCCCAGACGCGGTGCAGTTCCCAGCGCACGAGGTCGGGGTTGAGCGAGCCGGGCTTGACGAGGTCGGCGACCTTGGCGAGTGCCGCGCGGTTGTTGTTGTAGGGGATGTAGAGCTCCTTCTTGCCGACGAGCTTGAGCTCGTGCTTGTCGATGGGGCCGAACAGGTTGAACGCCTCGTCGAACAGGCCGATGCCCGAGGTCACGGCGTCCGGCGTGTCGTAGCCGACCGAGGGCGCCTTGCGCACGCGGCGCTGGCCGACGAGGTATTGCCACAGGCCGCGCGGCGTGGCGGCGGTCATGCCGTCGTGCGCGAGGATGGCCTCGCCCGCCTTGGAGCCGGGCTCGGTGGCTGCGAACTTGCCGAGGGCGTAGTAGCCGTCGAACTTCTCGGGGCTGACCTCGGGGTCGTAGTAGGGCCGGCGGAAGGTCTGTGTGCCGCCGCTGGCCATGGTGCGCTTGCCGTCGGCCGTCATGACCCACACGCGCAGCGGTGTCTGGGTGTTCACGCCCAGCCAGGCCAAGCGGTGGTTCAGGATGGCTTCGTAGCCGTCCTTGGGGATGGGGAAGGGAATCCCGCCGAAGGCGCCTTCCACGCCCTGGCCGTTGTCCACCAGCTTGGCGCGGGTCGCATTCTTGAAGGTGTTGTCGTACACATACTGCGGCGCGGCTGCCGTGCGGCGCGTCGGGTAGACGTCGATGCGGAAGTCGGGGTTCTTCTTCATCAGCGCCTTCACGCCGTCGCTCAGCCGGGCTTCGTGCTGGGCCATGTTCTTGGCGCTGATCTGCAGCACGGGCTTGTCGCCGGGGAAGGGGTCGGGGCGTGGGTCGCCGTTTTTGTAGCCGGCGCTCGCCTTGGTCAGGCCGCCGTCCCAGGCCGGGATGGTGCCGTCCTTGTTGCCGGCGCGCTCGGCGCCCATCGGCGTCAGCGTGGTCTTGAGCCTGGCGGCTTCGTCGGCCGACACCGCGGCGCCGGCGCTCAGCGGCAGCAGCGCGGCACAGGCCAGGGCGAGATTCAGTCGGAGCAATGCGTGCTTCATGGTGAGGGTTTCCGTGTCGGGGGTCAGAAGGTGCGCGACGCGCTGAAGGCGACGTAGGCGCGGTCCTTGAGGGTCTGGCCGAAGGTCAGCTGGCGCGGTGAGCCGCTGCCAGGCACCAGGGTCTCGGTGAAGGTCTTGGCCTTGCCGAAGTAGTCCGTGTAGGTGAGGGAGAAGTTCCAGTCGTTCTGGTACTTGCCCTTCACGCCCACGGTCCAGTCGCCGCCGTCCGAGACGCCGCCCGCAAAGTTGCCGATGGCCGACGAGCGCCCGCCGAAGTTCCAGCCCAGGCCGATGGGCACCGAGAGGTCCAGGCCGGTGAGTACCTGGAAGTAGGCTGGCTCGAACAGCACACGGGTGGCGAAGGCGCCCTTGGTGGTGTTGGGGTCCAGGCCGCCCACGCCGAGGTTCTGGCCATTGGGGCCGGCGAAGATGTCACGCTTGACCTTCAGGCGGTGGTTGTAGGCGATCTCGCCCAGCACCGCGCCGCCTTGCCAGAAGCCGTTGGGCTGCAGCACATAGATGCCGTTGAGCTGCAGGTGGGCCGTGTCACCGACGGCGTAGCACGGCGTGCTGCTGCTGGTGTCGCAGCGGGCGACGGGGCTTGGGCCACCCAGCACGGCGGGGTCGCTGTTCAGGGGCGTGTTCTGGCGCACCGAGCCTTCCAGCGCCCAGTTCAGCTGGCCGATTGACGACGTGACGCTGGCGCCGAAGGTGCGGATGTTGCTGGCATAGGCCACGCGCACATGGCCCTGCGCGAAGTCGAACACCAGCGCGCTGGGGGTCTTGTCGTGGTACTGCGCGGCGTACACGCCGAACTCGTAGTCGCCGCCGGTGGGGCTCCAGCGCAGCTGGATGCCGCCCTGGCCGCTGTTCTTGGGCTTGTCGTCACGCGAGGTCAGCGTGGGCAGCTCGATGGGGCGGCCCTGGGCGTCCTGCCCGAAGTTCACGCGGCCGCCGCCGATGTAGTCCTGGTTGGAGAAATAGCTGCCGACGCCGGGCAGCTTGCTCTTGCGCCACTTGAGCTGGTAGTAGGCGCCCAGCTGCAGGCCGTCTGCCAGGCGCAGCGTGCCCGACACCTGTTCGACGGGCAGCAGCACTTCCTTGAACTGCCAGCCTGGCACCGAGAGGATGCGTGCGATGTCCACCGGGCCCTGGGCATTGGCGATGCCGTTCTGGCCGAAGAACAGGCTCTCGCCCCACTGCAGCGTGTGCTTGCCCACGCGCAGGTTGGCCTTCATGCCGGCCACTTCGCCCTTGAACGACACGAAGGCATCCAGCAGCTCGCCGCCGCGGCCGTGCTGGCGGCGCGTGGCGGGCAGGAACTCGTTGGCGGCCTGGCCGAAGTCGTTGTTGGCGGTGCTCACCACCGGGCCCAGCGCGTTGCCCGCGGCGTAGAGCGCCGTGCCGTCGTAGTCGTTGCGGCCCATGTAGGCGCCGTCGTGCCAGGCCGTGCCGCTCAACCGAGCGCCGAAGGTGGGCGTGGAGATGTCCAGTTCGGCCAGCAGGTCCAAGCGCTTGGAGATCAGGCCCTTGCGGAAGTTGTGGTCGCCGTCGTCCTCGTTGACGGTGCCAGGGTCCTTGGCCACGTCCAGCCGTGTCAGGGCGGCGGACGGGTCCTTGACGCGGTAGCCGAGGCTGAACTTGGGCGTGAGGTCCAGGCGGATCTTGACGTCCGGATCGTCCGTCTTGATGTCGAAAGCCTGTGCAGCGGGCAACAGCAGGGCTGCCGCCGCCGCCAAAGCGACGCGGTTCTTTCTCATGGTGTCTCCTTTGTCGGGGTCTTGTCAGCTCAGAGGTAGCTCGCCGCGAAGCCGCCATCGGCGGCCAGGTTGACGCCGCTGATCCAGCGCGCGTCGTCGCTGCACAGGAAGGCGATGGCCGGCGCGATCTCGTCGGCCAGGCCCGGGCGCGTCATGCGCGCGGCGTCGGCCGCCACGCGTTCTTCGCCCAGCTGGGCGACGAACTCGCCCAGGATGGGTGTGAACACCGGCCCCGGGGCCACGCAGTTCATGCGCACGCCGCGCTGCTTGAAGAAGTCGATGGAGCGCTGCGTCGACCAGACGATCAGCGCCTCCTTGAAGTACTCGTAGCAGCCTTTTTGCGGCACGGGGTTGCGGGCCAGCCAGGCCAGCCCTGCTTCGAAGCCGTCGACGGCGGCCAGCGTCTTGTGCGTGTCGAGGCGGTCGCGGTAGAAGTAGCCCAGGATGGACGAGACGTTGACGATGCTGCCGCCCTGCGGCATGCGCTCCACCAGCGCCTCGCACAGGTGTCGCAGGCCGAGGTAGTTCACCCGGGCCACCAGGTCCACCGGCGCCGTGCCCGGCACACCGGCGACGGTGCACAGGCCGTCGATGCGCTCCGGCAACTGGCGCACGGCGGCGTCGATGGCCGACTGTTGCGACAGGTCGGCCTTGACGAAGCCGTCCAGCGTCAGCAGCGGGTCGTTGCGGTCCATGCCGATGACCTTGGCGCCGTGGGCGCGCAGCAGCCGCGCGGTGTCGGCCCCGATGCCCGAACTGGCGCCAGTGACGACGATGGTCTTGCCTTGAACTTTCATGGGTTTGTCTCCTGTTGTTGTCTGGGGTGCGGGGGCGTTCAGAACGGGTAGGGCGGTGGCGCGTCCTTGACCGTCAGCCACTGCCAGGTGGTGAACGCCTCCCAGTCGGCCGGGCCGCCGTGCACGTTGCCGTTGCCGGCCACGCCGGGCCCGCCGAAGGGGTTGGTGGCGTCGTCGTTCACGGTCTGGTCGTTGACGTGAACCATGCCGGCGCGCAGCTGCTGGGCCAGGGCCATGCCGCGGTTGAGCGACTTGGTGATCACCCCCGCCGCCAGGCCGCCGTCATGCGCGTTGGCCAGGGCGATGGCCTCCTCGTCGGTCTTGAAGGTGATGAGGTTGAGCAGCGGGCCGAACACCTCTTCGTCGTGCACCCGCATGCCGGGCTGGATGCCGGCGAGCACCGTGGGCTTGTAGAAGAGGCCTTCGTAGGTGCCACCAGCCAGCAGCTGGGCGCCCTTGGCGACGCTGTCCTGCACGAGGGCGTGCACGCGGTCGCGCTGGCGGGCGTCGATCAGCGGGCCGATGGCGACCTGCCCCGTGGCGCCGTCTCCGACGGGCAGGTGGGTTGCCTTGGCGACCAGCCGCTGTGTGAGGGCCTGGGCGATGGACTCGTGCACCAGCACGCGGTTGGACGCCATGCAGATCTGGCCGGCGTTGAGCCAGGCGCCCCAGGCGGCGTTGCTGGCGGCGAGGTCGAGGTCGGCGTCGTCCAGGATGACCAGGCAGTTGGTGCCACCCAGTTCCAGCGAGGCCTTCTTGAGGTGGCGCGCGGCGAGCTCGCCCACGCGCCGGCCCACGCCCACCGAGCCGGTGAACGACACCATGCGCACCTCGGGCGCCGTGATCAGGGCCTCGCCCACGTCGGCGCCGCCGGGCAGCACCGAGAGCACGCCGGCCGGCAGCCCCGCTTCCTCCAGCACGCGGGCGATCAGGTAGCCGCCGCTCACGGGCGTGCGCGGGTCGGGCTTGATGAGCACCGCATTGCCCGTGGCCAGTGCCGGGGCCACCACGCGCAGCGTCAGGATGAGCGGGAAGTTGAAGGGCGAGATGACACCGATGACGCCGTGAGGCACACGCCGGGCGATGCTCAGGCGCCCTGGCACGCTGGGCAGCAACTGGCCAGCCGCCTGCATGGGCATGGCGGCGGCCACCTGGCAGAACGTGATGGCCTCACGCACCTCGTGCTGGCCCTTGGGCAGGATGGCGCCGCTCTCGCGGGTGATCCACAGGGCCAGCTCGTCGAAATGCTGCTGCAGCAAGGCCGCGGCCTTGTGGAAGACGGCCGCGCGCTCGCGTGGCGCAGTGGCGGCCCACGCGGCCTGCGCAGCGGCGGCTGCGCGGGCAGCGTGGGCGACGTCGTCCGGGGTGGCCTCGCCCGCCGTGCCCAGGCGTGTGCCGGTGGCGGGCTCGATGATGTCCAGCGTGCGCGAGGCGGCGCGCCATTGGCCAATGAAGAGGCTCTCACGCCAGGGGGCGCCAGCCAGGAACGAAGGGCTTTGCTGCATGTCTGTCTCCTTGTGATCTTGTTTCGGTTGCCAGTACGATAGTTAGCTAGGCAAACGAAAATATAGGCTTAATGTGTGTTCTCTGGGGTGGCTTCGGGAATCCGTAGAAACGCTGAGCGCCCATGGCGCACCGGCCGGTGCACGCAGCAGCCTGCGCAACAGGCGTGCCAACCGCCATCGCGCGTGGCGCGCCGTGCGGGCTCCGATGCGTCCGCTCCCAGGCGCGGGGGCGGCTGACTGGGACTTTCCCGAGGGCGTCCAACCGCGGCGGGCACCCCCGGCACTCATGGGGCCGGAGGGCCATCGCATCACGCAAATTCGCAAGACTGGCGCAGACTCCAGGCCCGCTCGTTGACGAAATCATGAAATCGCAGAACGCCCCTTCCAAGATCTCGCTGGCGGAGTTGTCCCGCCAGACCGACGCCGTGCTGCGCAAAGGCGACAGCGACCACTTCAACTGGGCCAGCGACGGCAATGCGCCGACGCTCGCGCAGCTGACCGAGGCGCTGTTCTTCTCGCCCGGTGACGGGCGCATCTGGCTCAACGACCAGCGCATGCTGCTCATGCACAGCGCGGCCATGGGTCACCTGCGACGCGAGCTCATCGACACGCTGGGCCTGGCGAGGGCGCGCGGGCTGCTGACCCGCGCCGGTTACGTGAGCGGCGCGCGAGACGCCCAGCTTGTGCGCCAGCGCTGGCCGGAGGGCGACGCCGCGGCGGTCTTCATGGCGGGGGCCCGGCTGCACGCGCTGGAAGGCGTGGTGAAGGTCACGCCGGTGAGCTTTTCCTTCGACATCGACACGGGCACCTACGACGGGGAATTCATCTGGGAGCACTCCAGCGAGGACGACGAGCACATCAGCGCCTATGGCATTGGCGCCGACCCCGCCTGCTGGTCGCAGGTGGGGTACGCAACCGGCTACGTCACGACGCTGTTCGGGCAGCAGGTGATCTTTCGCGAGCTCGACTGCCGCTCGATGGGCGCGTCGGTGTGCCGCGTGGTGGGGCGGCATGCCGCGGCCTGGGGTGACATCAGCGAGGACCTGCGCTACCTGGAGGCGCATGACTTCCGCGCGATGGCCCCGGGCGCCGAGTCGCGCGCGGCGCAGGCGGCACCTGCGCTGGGCCCGGCGGAGGCGGCCTCACCGGATCGGCACGAAGTGGTGGGCGCCTCGCCGGCCTTCGTGTCGGCCTGCCATCTGCTGGACCGGGTGGCGCGCACGTCGGCGACCGTGCTGTTCTCGGGTGAGTCGGGTGTCGGCAAGGAGGCCTTCGCGCGGCGCCTGCACCGCATCAGCCCGCGGGCGGAGCGCCCCTTTGTTGCGCTGAACTGCGCCGCCATGCCCGAGGGGCTGCTGGAGTCCGAGCTGTTCGGGGTGGAAAAGGGCGCCTACACCGGCGCCCACGCCTCGCGCGAAGGGCGCTTCGAGCGCGCCCACGGCGGCACGCTCTTCCTCGACGAGGTGGGCACGCTCAGCCCGGTGGCGCAGGCCAAGCTGCTGCGCGTGCTGCAGGAGGGGGAACTGGAGCGGGTGGGGGGCTCCCGATTGATCCAGGTCGACGTGCGCGTGGCTGCGGCGACCAATGTCGACCTGCGCGCCGAAGTGCAGGCCGGGCGCTTTCGCGCCGACCTGTTCTACCGCCTCAACGTCTTCCCGCTGCACCTGCCGCCGCTGCGCGAGCGGCGCGAGGACATCCCGCTGCTGATGAGCCATTTCCTGCGTCGCGAATCGCAGCGACATGGCCGCGCGGTGCGTGGCTTCACGGCGCGCGCGGTGCGGGCGGCACTGCACTACGACTGGCCGGGCAACATCCGCGAGTTGCTCAACCTCATCGAGCGTGCCGTCATCAACGTCGAGGACGGCATGGCCATCGACGTCCACCACATGTTCCGCGGCGAGCCGCTGGCCCGCCAGGCCGTGCTGGCGGTCTCGTCGCACGGTGAGTTGGCGCGTGAGGCGGAGCCGGGCGTGGGCAACCTGCTGGCGCATCTGCAAAGCGCCTTGGGCGCCGAGGCGCTGGACCTGCCGGCCCTGGAGGCGCGCCTGCTGCAGGAAGCGGTCGACGCGCACAGCGGCAACCTGTCGGCGGCGGCGCGCGCCCTGGGCCTGAGCCGGGCGCAGATCGCGTACCGGCTGGAGCGGCATGCCTGAAGCTCCTCGCCCAGTCACGCCCTGCTGAATGGCGCCTTGCCGGGTCGCTCGTGCAGGCCGGGCAGCCACGCTTGGGCAGGCACGATGCGCCGTGCGAGGTTCAGCCGTGGAACTCGAAGCTGGCGTCGCGGCGCTCGATCAGCCAATGGCCGTCGGGTTGGCGCCGCAGGCGGTCGGTGAACTTGCCCAGCAGGGGCGCGCCGCGGCGTGGGCGGCCCTGTGCGCCGGCTGGGTCGCCCGCGTCGCCCACCCAGAGCAGCACCCGGCTGAGCGCGCAGGCTGTGTCAGCCGCTTGCATCTCCACCAGCGTGGAGACGACAAGATGCCGCGTCAGCCGCGCGGCGGGGCGATTGCGGTAGGCCGCCTCGATGGCGTCGCGCCCTTGGGCCGGCTCGCCGGAGGGCCGGTGCAGCTCGCCCTGTACGGTGAACAGGGCGGCCAGGCCCGCCGGGTCGGGCGCGTCGATGCAGTGCGCGCTGCGCAGCACCGTGCGGCGGCAGCCTGCTTCGGCCTTCAGCAGCGCCAGGTCGTCGATCAGCATGGCGGCAGCGGTGTGGTCAGCCAGTCGGCCAGGGCCGCCGTCACCGCCGCGGGCTGCTCCAGGGTGCTCATGTGCCCGCACTCGGGCACCAGCACAAGCCGGGCGCCGGGGATCAGGCGTGCCATGGCCGCATGGCGATCGGGCGGGCTCCATTGGTCCTGTTCGCCGCACAGGATGAGGGTCGGGCAGGCCACGCGGGCCAGCACGTCGCTGGCGTCGGGGCGGTCGAGCAGCGCCTGGACCTGGGCGGCAAACTGGCCCGGTGTTCGCCGCTGGACCATGTCCTGCATCTGAGCGTACGCGGCACTGCCATGGGCGGCCGCCCGCACCATGCCTGGCAACCAGCGCCGGGCCACTTCGCCCATGCCGGTCTCGCGCGCGGCGGCCAGCAGGGCCAGGCGCTGCTGCCGCTCGGCTTCGCCGGCTTCCCCGCCGGGGCGCGGCTGCCAGCCGGTGTCCAGCAGGGCGAGGCGTTGCACGCGGTGGGGCGCCTGGCGCATCACCTCCAGCGCAATGCGCCCGCCCATGGAGTGGCCGGCCAGCGCAAAGCGTTCAGCAGGCGCGCGGCGCAGCAACTCGGCGGCCAGCGCCGGCAGGCTGTCGTGCCCCTCGTTGGGGGCCACCCAGCAGTGGCAGCTGCCCGCCAGGCCGCGGATCTGTGGCTGCCACACGCTGTCGTCGCACAGCAGCCCTGGCACAAGCACGAGCAGGGGCGGCTCCATCAGCAGCACTCCGCGCCAGCAGGTGGCTGCAGCCGCTGGTACCGGCCCCACAGCGGGTGCTCGTCAAGCCGCAGCAGCCGGATGGCGTTGTCCTTGAGCAGCAGCGGCATCACCTCCGGCCGCAGGCCCGACTGTGCCGCGTCGGCCATCCAGCGCTCGGGCGTCAGGGCGGGGAAGTCCGAGCCGAAGAGCATCTTCTTCTTGAGCAGGCCGTTGGCGTACTTGATGAGGATCTCGGGGAAGTACTTGGGCGACCAGCCCGACAGGTCGATCCAGACATTGGGCTTGTGTGTGGCCACCGCCAGGGCGTTCTCCTGCCAGGGGAAGGAGGGGTGGGCGATGACGATGGGCATGTCGGGAAAGTCCACCGCCACGTCGTCCAGGAACATGGGGTCGGAGTACTTGAGCCGCACGCCGCCACCGCCGCGCATGCCGGCGCCGATGCCGGTCTGGCCGCTGTGGAAGATGGCCGGCAGGCCGGCCTCGGCGATGGCCTCGTAGACGTCGTAGCAAGCCCGGTCATTCGGGTAGAAGGCCTGGGCTGACGGGTGGAACTTGAAGCCCCGCACGCCATGCTGCTCGATGAGTCGCCGCACCTCGCGGGCGCCCATCTTGCCGCGCAGCGGGTCCACGCTGGCGAAGGGAATGAGGGCGTCGGGATGCTGGGCGGCCTCTTCGGCGACCTCCTCGTTGGTGATGCGAACCTGCCCCATGCCCCGCTCGGTGTCCACCGAGAAGATGACGGCCAGCATGCGGCGCGCGCGGAAGAAGGCCGCCGTCTGCGCGATGGTCAGCCGCGGTGTGGTCTCCTTGAAATAGCTGGCCATCGCGCGGTCGAAGGCGTCGCCGACCGGGTCGAAGGCATTGCGGGTGGAGACGGTCGCATGGGTGTGGATGTCGATGGCGACCAGGTCGTGCATCGGGGCACTCATCGCGCTTCTCCGGCGGCCAGCAACACGTCAGCGGGAGGCGGATCGGCATACAGCCGTTCGACGAGTTCGGCGCGGGCCCGCAGCACGGCGCGCTGGTTGAGCGAGCCCTTGTCGGTCACCTCGCCCTGGGCGGCGCTCGGGGCACCGGGCACGAGCAGCGCGCGGGTGACGCGGTTGGAGCTGCCGGTGCCGGTGGAGGCCAATGCGTTCAACCAGCGCTGGGCCCAGGCGCGCACACCGGCGTCGGCGGCCCAGGCGCGCGGGTCGTGGGGGGCATCAGCGGCGGCCAGCTGGGCGGCGGCCGGCGCCAGGAACACCAGCAGGCCGAGCGTGTCGCGGCCGTCGCCGGTGATGACGACGTCATGCACGTAGGGCAGGGCCTCGGCCATGGCACGGGCCCGCATCTGCCCGACATTCACCCAGGTGCCGGTGATGAGCTTGAAGTCTTCCGCGATGCGGCCGTCGAACCGCAGACCGCGCTCAGGTCGCTGCGCGTCGATCCATTGCGCGGCGTCGCCGCTGCAGAAGAAACCCTCGTCGTCGAAGGCGGCCGCCGTCAGCTCGGGCTGCGCCCAGTAGCCCGGCGTGATGCTGGGGCCGCGGTAGCGGACTTCGAGCTTGTCGCCGACCGGGGCGAGCTTGAGGTCCAGCCCTGGCGCGGGCAGTCCGATGATGCCCTGCTGCCAGCCCGGCAGATGGTGGGACACCGCGAAGGGCCCGCTTTCAGTCATGCCCAGGCCCATGGTCATCGGGATGCGCTGGCCCAGGGTCTGGACGGCGAGCCGGTCCACCAGTTCGATCACTGACTGCGGCATGGCAGCACCCGCTGCGAAGATCAGCTTCAGGTTGGCCAGAACGCGCTCGCACAGGGCAGTGTTCTGCGCCATCTGGTGGGCGAGCATCTCCAGCCCCTTGGGCACGGTGTAGATGGCGGTGGGCGACACCTCCATGAGGTTCATCACCGTCTCGGCCATGCCGTCCTCGGTCGGCTTGCCTTCATCGATGTAGAGCGTGCCGCCATTGCGCAGCACGAGGCCGAAATTGGAATTGCCGCCGGCCGTGTGGTGCCAGGGCAGCCAGTCCACCAGCACCGGCGGCTCCTCCTCGAGGAACGGGTAGCACTGCGCGTACATCTGCTGGTTGGCGCAGAGCATGCGGTGGGTGTTGATGACGGCCTTGGGCGCCTGGGTGGAGCCGGACGTGAACAGCAGCTTGGCAACCGAGTCGGCACTCACGCGCTGGAAGGCGGCGTCCACGGCGGGCGTCACAGCGGTGCGCAGCAACTCCTGAACCCGCAGCGCGCCAGGCCGCTGGCCGTGCGTGATGAGCACCGCCGTGCCCGGAGGCACGGCCCTGTCCAGGGTGGGGCCGTAGGCGTCGGCATCGGCGGCGAACACGAGGCCCGGCTTGAGCAGCGCCACGGCCTGCGTGACCTTGGCAGCCTGCGGATCCAGTCGTGAGTAGGCCGGCGAGATGGGCGCCACGGGCACGCCGACATGCATGGCGGCCAGGCTGAGCAAGGCGTGCTCGATGTCGTTGCCCGACAGCAGCATCAAAGGGCGCTCGGCCGAGAGGCCAAGGTCCAGCAGCGCCTGCCCCAGCGCATTCACCTGTGCGACGGCCTGGGCATAGGACAGCCGGCGCCAGGCGCGCCCCGACGAGCCCAACGGGCCTCGCTCTCTTTGCGCCAGGAAGGTCCGGGACGGAGCGACGGATGCCCAGTGCAGCAGATGCTCCGTGAAGCGGCGGGGGTAGGCGGCCAGGGGCTGCGAGGCGCGGATCAGGCAGCCGCCCTGGGGCAGCGGTGTGATCTCGGCGCCATAGGGGCCAAAGGCCACGGGGCGGTAGGGCGCGGCGCTCATGGTGCGGCTCAGCTGCGCTCGACCTTGGCCGCGCGCTTGGCAAGGAAGTCCGCCATGCGCGCCTTGGCCTCGGGGGCGGACTGTGTGATCGCGCCCACCAGGGATTCCGTCATCAGGCCGTGGGACATCGGTTGTTCGGCGATCAGGGGCAGGGCATGCATGATCGCGAAATTGGACATCGGCGCGTTGCTGGCGATGCGCTGGGCCAGTTCAAGCGCCTTGGCCGGCCCTTCGCCATCGGCCACGCAGTGGTGCACGAGGCCGACCTGCAGCGCCAGCTCGGCGCTGTAGGTGCGGCCGGTCAGCATCATCTCCGTGACCCGCGAGAAGCCCATCAGCTTGGTGATGCGCACCGAGCCGCCACCGCCCAGGAAGATGCCGCGCTGGCCTTCTGGCAGCCCGAAGTAGGCACTGTGCTCGGCGACCCGCACATGCGCGCAGGCGGCGAGTTCCAGGCCGCCGCCCACCACCGCGCCGTGCAGCAGCGCCACCACCGGCCGCCGGCCGAACTGCAGCCGGTCGAAGACTTCGTACCAGGTCCGGGAATGGAACACCCCTTCGGCGGCCGACATCTCGCCGAGTTCGCTCAAGTCAAGCCCGGCGCTGAAGTGGTCTCCATTGGCGGCCAGCACGATGACCCGCACCGACTCCGGCAGCCCGGCCAGATGCTGATCGATGGCGCGGATCATGCCGAGGCTCAGCGCATTGCGCTTGGCGGGCCGGTTCAGAGTGAGGGTGGCGATGGCACCCTCGATGGAAAGCGTGACGAGGTCCGCCGCGGCCGCCGTGGGCTGAGTGGTCATGGTTACCCTTCTTGTGGATCACAATTAGCGTGGGTAACTATAAGGACGCTGATGAATGCCGGTCATTGGTGTTCGCCCTAGGTGGTCGCCGCCCGCCGGGCAACTGCCGCGCCGCTCGCCGCCCACGGGCGCAGGCCCAGGGCGGGGTGCTCGACCCCGGCGGGAGGTGCTTGTGCAGCGGCGTGATCTGCGACGCTTGCGCCTTGATGACGCCGCCGTGAATCGCCCGCACGGCCTTGTCACCTGATCTGGCTTCCAGGGGCATTTGTCCACGCACCGTTTCGTCATGGGGCTTGCACATCGCCTTCCTAGAGTGCGTCGTCATTCGTCGACCCACTCCCGGAGTGCACCCATGTCCCAACAAGACCGCCGCGGCTTCCTGCGCAGCCTCGGCCAGGCCGCCGGCGCCAGCGTCGCGCTCGCCAGCTTCCCGCCCGTGATCCAGCGCGCGCTGGCCATCCCCGCCAACCAGCGCACCGGCACGCTGCACGATGTGGAGCACATCGTCATCCTGACGCAGGAAAACCGCGCCTTCGACCACTACTTCGGCACGCTGGCCGGCGTGCGCGGCTTTGCCGATCCCTTCCCCGCGCCCACGCTGGACCGCCCGGGCACCTTCACCGGCAAGACCGTGTTCGTGCAGCCCAACGGCGGCGGCGCCAAGGTGCCGGGCCGGCCCGACTGGGGCGGCCAGCGCACGGCCATCGCACCGTTTCACCTGAACACGCAGCAGGACTTCGCCGTCATGCGCGTCAGCGGCACGCCGCACTCCTGGACCGACGCGCAGGCTGCCTGGGACCATGGCCGCATGAACAACTGGCCCGCTGCCAAGCAGGCCCATTCGCTGGGCTACTACAAGGAGGCGGACATCCCCTTCCAGTTCGCGCTGGCCCGGGCGTTCACGCTGTGCGACCACTACCACTGCGCCACCCAGACCGGCACCAACACGAACCGGCTGTTCCTGTGGAGCGGCAACAACGACCCGCTCGCGCTCGCGGGCGGCCCGTCCACCGACAACAGCCATGACTGGTTCGACGCCAATCCGCTGAGCGACTACACCTGGACGACCTACCCCGAGCGCCTGCAGTCCGCCGGCATCTCCTGGCAGGTCTACCAGAACATGGACGACAACTTCACCGACAACCCGCTGGCCGGCTTTCGCCCGTTCCGGGATGCCTGGTACGGCCGCCCGGGGTTTTCCGCGCAGCTGCGCGACCGCGGCATCAGCACGCGCGACCTGGACCTGCTCAAGGCCGACGTGCTGGCCGACCGCCTGCCGCAGGTGTCCTGGATCATCGCGACCGCCGAGGGTTCGGAGCACCCGGGGCCGTCCAGCCCCGCCTCGGGCGCCGACTACACCGCCCGGGTGCTGGACGCGCTGACCGCCAACCCGGCCGTCTGGTCCAAGACCGTGCTGTTCATCAACTTCGACGAGAACGACGGCTTCTTCGATCACATGCCGCCGCCAGCGGTGCCGTCCTACCAGACCTACGACGCCGATCCCGCCAAGGCGGTGCTGGCCGGCGCGTCCACCGTGGACACGACGGGCGAGTACCACCACGTGCTCAACGGCAGCGACCCGACCTACCAGCACCGCCCCTACGGCCTGGGGCCGCGCGTGCCGATGTACGTCGTCTCGCCGTGGACCAAGGGCGGCTGGGTCAACTCCCAGGTGCACGACCACAGCTCCGTCATCCGCTTCATCGAGGCGCGTTTCGGCGTGCCGGAGCCGCTCATCACGCCGTGGCGTCGCGCCGTCAGCGGTGACCTGACCGGCTGCTTCGACTTCGCCCACCCGGAGGACAGCGCCTTCGTGCAAAGCCTGCCCGCCACCGCTGCGCTGCGCGCGCGCGCCCTCGCGCTGCAGGGGACCAAGACGCCGGCGGCGCCCACGACGCTCGTCGCCCCCGTGCAGGAAACCGGCATCCGCATGGCGCGTGCGCTGCCGTATGAGCTGCAGGTGCAGTGCAGCGCCAGCACGACGGGCGTCACGCTGCGTTTCGAGAACGCAGGTACGGCCGGCGCCGTCTTCCACGTCTACGACCGCCTGGGGCTGGCCAAGATGCCGCGCCGCTACACGGTGGAGGCCGGCAAGCAGCTGGACGGCGCCTGGCCGGGCGCCGCCGGCGCGGCCTACGACCTCTGGGTGCTGGGCCCGAACGGCTTTCACCGGCACTTCACTGGCAACCTGCCGCGCGCCGGGGTCGGCGCGCCCGCGCCGGACGTCCATGTGCAGGCCGACCGCGTCAACCTGGAGCTCGTCATGGCGCTGCGCAACGACGGCAGCAAGCCCTGCACCTTCGTGCTGCTGGCGCGGCGCTACGGCAGCGTGCCCGACCGCAGCTGGATCGTCCCCGCCGGCAGCGTGCAGACCGTGCGCATCGCCGTGGACAGCGAGCACCGCTGGTACGACTTCAGCCTCAAGGTCACCGAGGTTGCGGCGTTCGGCCGCCGGCTGGCCGGCCACCTGGAAAACGGTGAGGCCTCGATCAGCGACCCCGCCATGGCCGGCCCCGCCGTGCTGGACCAGACCCATCCCTGAACCGCTCCACCTCCCGACAGGCACCCCCATGATCAAGCACCTCCTCACCGCCGGCCTCATGGCCTTCAGCCTGGCCGCGCAGGCCCAGGCCACCCTGGGCAGCAACCTCATCGTCAACGGCGATGCCGAGACCGGCGTCGCCGGCTGGACGGGCTTCGACGGCTACTCGCTGTTCCAGTCCGTCGACTACGGCAGCAACTGGGTGCTGCCCAGCCAGCCGGGCCCGGTGGATCGCGGCGCCAAGATGTTCACGGGCCTGACGGCCCAGGCCGCGGGCTTCCAGACGATCGCGCTCGGTTCGCTGGCCGGCCAGGCCCTGCACTACGAGCTGAGCGGCTACCTCGGTGGCTGGGCGGCCCAGGGCGACAACGCGCTGCTCTACGTCTCCTTCCTGGACGCGCAGGACAACGAGATCGGTCACGCCACCATCGGCCCGGTCACGCCCGCCGACCGGGGCAACCAGACCGGCCTGTTCCTGCGCACGGCCTCCGGCAGCCTGCCCGCGAGCACGGCGTCGCTGATGTTCTCGCTGTCGATGGAGCGGCTGGGCGGCGGTGACAACGACGGTTATGCCGACAACCTCTCGTTCGTCATCAGCAGCGTGCCGGAAGGCAGCACCCTGGCCTACGCGCTGGCCGGGCTGGGCCTGCTGGGCGGCGTGCTGGCCCGGCGCCGCCGCTGACGAAGGCGCGTCGCGACGACGCGGTGGTTTTCGAGGCCCGGTGGGCGGGTTAAGCTCGTTCACCGATCACGAAAGACCTCCGCATGCGCGCCGCTTTCAGCCTCCTCGCCCTCGTCATCGTCGCGGCCATCGTGCTGTCGCTGGCCAAGAAGCAGGCCACGGCCCTCAAGCCGGCCGAGCCGGGGGCGGCGAGCTCACCGGCTGCCGCGGCGGGCCTGCCGCGGCCCCAGGATGTGGGGCGTCAGGTGCAGAGTACCGTCGATGAAGCCGCTCGCCGCGCCGCAGAGGCGGCATCGGCCTCGCAGTGAGGCCCGCTCCTACAGGCGCGGCCGCCGCGCGCTGACGCGCGGGGCTGCGGCCGGCGGCGACGATGCCGCAACAGCAAGGAGTGCCTCATGATCAAGTCCGTCATTGCGCTGGTCGCCACCTCGGCCCTGGCCGTGAAGATCTTCCAGCACCTGGGCGAACAGCGTGTTCGCCGCGCACGCCACGAGGGCCGCCAGCACCACGACGAGGTCAGCCGCTGGGAGGCCGAGGGCGGCAACCTGCCGGATGTGGAGCCGGCCACGCCGGGCAAGGTCACGCGCCGCCCGCGTCGTCGCTGATGGCCTGGGCCAGGGCTCGCACGCTCAGCGGTGCCGAGCCTTCGGCCTTGTTGGAGATCGTCACGAACACGTCCTGCCCGGCGCCCGCCGTGCCGCGGATGACGCGCGCCAGCGCCGCCCGGGTGTCGGGGTCGGGGTCCATCAGCGCATTGAACTCGCCGTAGCGCTTTTCGGCCGCCTCGTAGCCGAAGGGGCCGTGCAGGCGGTTGAGGTTCCATCGCACCACCAGGGGGCCCGGCCAGAGTGCGCGCAGCAACGGGAGCTGCTCGTGCAACGGCGGCAGCTTGGGGTGCAGGCCCACGCAGTAGCGGGCGCCTGCATCGCGCAGCAGTGCGCTCAGCTCCGGCGTCAGCCAGGCTGCGTCGCGCACTTCCACCGCCAGCACGCCATGGGGCAGGCGGGGCAGGGCCAGCAGCATCGCGTGCAGCCGGTCGAACTGCTCGTTCATGCGGGCCAGCCGCTGGGCGGGCAGGGGGCTCAGCTGGAACACCAGCGCGCCGACCGTCGCCCCCAGGCCCTCGACGGCCGGGTCGATGAAGTCCGACACCGCCGTGGCGGCATCGAGGAACAGCGGGTTGGGCTGCTGGCCCCGGCCGTCCTCGCTGCGCAGCAAGGCATCGGTCACCAGGCTCGGCGCCTTCACCGTGAAGCGAAAGCCCGCCGGTACCTGCTCGGCATGGCGCTGGAACTCGCTGGCAGCCAGCGGCCGGTAAAAGCCCCGGTCGATGCCCACGGCGCGCAGCAGCGGGTGGGCGGCGTAGGCGGGCAGCCCGGCACGGGACAAAGTCGACTCGCTGTGACGGCACGCCCACACCAGCCCCTGCCAGCCTGGGTAACTCCAGGTCGAGGTGCCCAGGTGCACATGCGGCGACAGGGCCGCCGCCAGTGCCTCGTCGTGCGCGGTGGGTGGCACGGGCTGCACGCCCCGCGGGCGCCGGGCGGGCGACGCTGGTTCGCCGAAGAGGTCGTCCTGCAGTTCGCTCACGTCAGCGGGCTCAGGCGCGCAGGGTGATGCCCGCCTCGCGCAAGGCCGAGTGCAGTGCGCGCGCGAAGGCGAGGGCATGCGGGCCGTCGCCATGCAGGCAAACCGTCTGGGCCTGCAGTGGCACCGTCTCGCCCGACACGGCCTGCACGACGCCTTCGCGCACCATGCGCAGCGTGCGGGCGACGGCCTCGCCGGTGTCGTGGATCAACGCGCCGGGCTGGCTGCGTGGCACGAGGCTGCCGTCGGCCTGGTAGCCCCGGTCGGCGAAGACCTCGGCCACTGCGCGCAGCCCGGCGCGCTCGGCGGCACGCAGCAGCTCGCTGCCTGCCAGGCCGTACAGCGCCAGGCCCGGGTCCACCGCGCGGACGGCGCAGGCGATGGCATCGGCCAGGGCCGGCTCGCGGGCGGCCTGGTTGTAGAGCGCGCCGTGCGGCTTGACGTGGTGCAGCCGGCCGCCCGCGGCGCGCACGAGCGCAGCGAGCGCGCCGACCTGGTAGACCACGTCGGCCCGCACATCGTCGGGTGAGCGCTGCATCTCGCTGCGGCCGAAGTTGTCGCGGTCGGGGTAGCTCGGGTGGGCGCCGATGGCCACGCCGCGCGCGAGCGCGGCGCGCACGGTGGCCTGCATGAGCGGCGCGTCTCCCGCATGCCAGCCGCAGGCGATGTTGGCGGACGTGACGAGGGCCAGCAGGGCGTCGTCGTCGGGGGCGCCTTCGCCGAGATCCGCATTCAGGTCGACATGCATAGGGCAGCTTTCAGGGCATCAAGGTCGTTGTGGCGCTGTAGCAGCGCGGCGACGGCATCCTCGCGCGTGCACGGCACGAAGCGCAGCGGTGCACCCAGGCGCAGCTGGGCCAGCTTCCAGAGGTCGGCGCGGATGACGACGCCGATCTTCGGGTAGCCGCCAGTCGTCTGCGCGTCGGCCAGCAGCACGATGGGCTGGCCCGAGGGGGGCACCTGGATGACGCCGGGCAGCACGCCGTGCGAGAGCAGGTCGCCGCTGGGCTCGCGGGTCAGCGCCGGCCCCGCGAAACGAAAGCCCATGCGGTTGCTCTGCGGGGTGAGGGTCCAGTCGGCGTCCCAGAGCGCTTCGCGGGCGGCCGGCGTGAACTCGTCGTGTTCGGGCCCGGGCAGCACGCGCACCCGGGCCGCCCAGTCGGGCGGGCGCAGGCCCACCCGGCGCATGGGGCTGGCGGGCGGGTGCCAGGGCAGGCGGTCGCCGTCGCGCAGGGCGCGGCCCTCGTGGCCGCCGAAGCCGGCCTTCAAGTCGGTGCTGCGCGAGCCCAGGGCGAGTGGCACGTCGATGCCGCCGGACACCGCCAGCACCGTGCGCATGCGCTCGCGCGGGGCAGCGATCTTGAGTGTCTGGCCCGCACGCACGCGGGTGCGCCAGCCGGGGCGCACGGGCAGGCCGTCCAGGGACGCGTCGACATCGGTGCCCGTGATCGCCACCTCGCCATCGGCGTGCAGGCGCAGCGTGGCCGGGCCCAGGGTGAACTCCAGGCCGGCGGCGCCCGGGGCATTGCCGACGAGGAGGTTGGCATGGATCAGTGCCAGGTCGTCCAGCATGCCGCAGCGGCTGATGCCGCGGTCGCGCCAGGCCTCGCGCCCGAGGTCCTGCACGGTGGTCAGCGGGCCGGCCCGCAGCAGTTCGATCATGGTGCCAGCGCCACGAAGCGCACCCGGTCACCAGGGGACAGCAGCGTGGGCGGGTCGGCCTCTGGGTCGAACAGGGGCAGGGCCGTGTGGCCAATGAGCTGCCAGCCGCCGGGTGTCGCCAGCGGGTAGATGCCCGTCTGCGCGCCGCCGATGCCCACGCTGCCGGCGGGCACGGCCACGCGTGGCTCGGCCCGGCGTGGCGTGTGCAGGGCCTCGTCCAGCCCGCCCAGGTAGGCAAAGCCGGGCTGGAAGCCGATGAAGTAGACGACGTACTCGGCCGCCGTGTGCCGGCGCACCACTTCGTCGGGTGCCATGCCGCAGTGCGTGGCGACGCCGGCCAGGTCAGGCCCCGCGTCACCGCCGTAGCGCACCGGGATCTCGACGAGCCGGCCCGGCGACCGTGAGCGCAGGGGCTGGGCCCAGCGGGCCTGCAGGGCGGCGGCGAGCGTGTCGACATCGGCACGCAGCGGGTCGAAGGCGACGGTGAGGTTGTTCATGCCTGGCGTCAGGCCGGTGATGCCCGGCTCCTGCGCCAGCGCTGCGGCGAGCTGCCACAGGCGCTGCTGCTGGTCCAGCGTCGCCGGGGGCGGCAGCGTGCAGCACAGCGCCGCTTCGCCGAGAGGGTGCAGGGCCAGGTCCGTCATGCCCGAAAGCATGCCATGGGTACACTGCCGGCCCTGATGAACGAGCCTCTTTTCTCGCCCGCCGATGAGTACGCGATGCGGCTCGCGCTGGACCAGGCCCACAACGCCTGGCTCGTGGGCGAGGTGCCCGTGGGCGCCGTCATCACGCGGGGCGGCCAGGTCATCGCCACCGGCTACAACCGCCCGATCACGACGCACGACCCCACGGCCCACGCCGAGATCGTCGCCCTGCGCCACGCGGCCACGCTGATGGAGAACTACCGGCTGCCCGAGTGCGAGCTCTACGTGACGCTGGAGCCCTGCGCGATGTGCGCGATGGCGCTGATGCACGCGCGCTTCAAGCGCGTCGTGTTCGCCACCCGCGACCCCAAGACGGGCGTGGCCGGGTCGGTCATCGACCTCTTCAGCCAGCCGCAACTCAACCACCACACGCGCATCGAGGGCGGCCTGATGGCCGAGGCCTCGGCGCAGCTGCTGCGCGATTTCTTCAACGAGCGCCGGGAGGCCGCGCGGGCGCGGCGTGCCGAACGCCAAGGGCTGATCCCGACGGGCGAAGCCACCCACCTGGACGACACCTGATGAGCTCCCTGACCCTGTTCACGCCTGCGGGCGCTCTGGCCAAGGCCGGGAACCTCCAGCGCGCGGCCAAGCGGCTGGGCCAGCTCGGCTTCGAGGTGAGCATCGACGCCGACGCGCTCGCCCGCCACCAGCGCTTCGCAGGTGACGACGCCACGCGGCTGGCGGCGCTGCACCGCATCGCAGACGCGGCGCCGTCCGTCGCCCTGGCCTCCCGCGGCGGCTACGGGCTCACGCGGCTGCTCGACCAGATCGACTGGGACCGCATTGCCCACAGCATCGAGCACGGCACGCGCTGGGTCGGCTACAGCGACCTGACGGCGCTGCAGAACGGCCTGATCGCCCGCAAGAAGGGCCTGTCGATGTGGGCCGGCCCGCTGGCCTGTGACGACTTTGGCCGCAGCGAGGCCGAGGGCGGCGTGGACGAGGTCACGCGCGACTGCTTCCTGGAAGCGATGAGCGGGGCGCTGGAGGCCGTGGGCTTTCGGGCGCCGACGGCCGAGTTCGACGGCCTGGAGGCGCGTGGCCGGCTCTGGGGCGGCAACCTCACCGTGCTGTGCTCGCTGCTGGGCACGCCGCACTGGCCCAAGGTCAAGGGCGGCATCCTGTTCCTGGAAGACATCAACGAGCACCCCTACCGCGTGGAGCGCATGCTGCTGCAACTTCAGCAGGCAGGCGTCATCGACGCGCAGGCGGCCGTGCTGCTGGGCGACTTCAGCGGCGCGGCCAAGTCGCCACTGGACCGGGGCTACGGCATCAAGGACGCCATGGCCGCCCTGCGCGCGCGCACCCGCACGCCGGTGCTCACGGGCCTGCCCTTCGGCCACATCCGCACCAAGGTCTGCCTGCCGGTGGGCGCGACGGTGGAGATGTTCGTCCAGGGGCGCGAAGCCATCCTGGGCTGGCAGTCCGATGCCCGGCTGGCGCACGGCCATCACGGCCATCACGGCCACGACCACCACGACCACCACGACCATCACTGAAGTCACCCCGGGTTTTCCACGCCGATTTCGGGCGACCCGCGGCGTTGTATAGACGAGTCGCGCGTCTATCATCCCCACACGCCCCGGCCTCTGCCGGGGCGCGCGTGTTTCTGAGGGCGTCTCGGTGGTGGCAGTGGGCAGCAGTTGGATCAGGTGGGGGTTGGGCGCATTGGCGTTCGGCCTGCTGGCCGGCTGCAACAACAGCCCCTATCCGGCGGGTGCCGAGCGCGAGAACACGCTGTACATGGCTTTCCGTGAGCGCTCGCCGCGCTACCTGGACCCGACCTCCTCGTACACGGCGCCGGAAAGCACCTTCACCTACGAGATCTCCGAGCCGCCCTACGGCTACCACCCGCTCAAGCGCCCCTACACCCTGATGCCGCGGGCGGCCTCGGCGCTGGCCAAGCCCTACTTCCTGGATTCCCAAGGCCGCCGCCTGCCCGACGACGCGCCCCAGTCGCAGATCGCCCAGGCCGTCTACGACATCGAGATCCGCCCGGGGCTGAAGTGGTCGCCGCATCCGGCGTTCGCCAAGGATGCCGGTGGGCACTACCGCTACCTCCAGCTCAAGCCCGGCGAGCTCGGCGACAAGCGCAGCCCGTTCGCCTTCGAGCACCTCGGCACGCGAGAGGTCGTGGCCGAGGACTTCGTCTATGCCCTCAAGCGCCACGCCAGCCCGCGCGTGGAGGCGCCCGTCTTCGCGGTGTTCTCCGAGCATGTGCTGGGCCTGGCCGACTACAAGGCGCTGCTGCGCCGCGAGAGCGACAAGCAGCTCGCCGGCCTGCCCGAGACGCTGGCCGACAAGCCCTTCCTGGACCTGCGCCGCTGGCCGCTGGCGGGCGCCGAGGCCGTCAACGACCACCTGCTGCGCATCCGGCTCAAGGGCCGCTACCCGCAGTGGCAGTACTGGCTGGCCACCAACTTCCTGGCGGCCGTCCCGTGGGAGGTGGACGCCTTCTATGCCCAGCCCGGCATGGCCGCGAACTCCCTGGGCTGGAACCAGTGGCCGGTGGGCAGCGGCCCGTTCATGATGACCGAGTCGGTGCAGGACCGCCGCCATGTCATGAGCCGCAACCCCCACTACCGCGTGGACACCTACCCCTGCGACGGCAGCCCCGGCGACGCCGAGGCCGGGCGCCTGGCCGACTGCGGCAAGCGGCTGCCCTTCGTCGACAGGATCGTCGCCACGCAGGTGAAGGAAGAAGTGCCCATCAAGGAGATGTTCAAGCAGGGCTACCTCGACCTGCCCGAGATGGACCGCGCCGACTGGGGCGTGAACCTGGGCGTGGACCGCGACGACTCCGACGAGGTGCGGGCGTTCTTCAAGGCGCGGGGCTTTCAGCTGCCGATGGATGTCGACATCACCAACTGGTACCTCGGCTTCAACTGGTTGGACCCGGTCATCGGCCGTGGCGACACGCCCGAGCAGCAAAGGCGCAACCGGGCGCTGCGCCAGGCCATCTCGATTGCCATCGACTGGGAGGAGGGCTACGGCCGCATCTTCCGCGCCAAGGGCGGCGACGCGGCGCACGGGATCATCCCGCCGGGCGTGTTCGGCTCGAAAGAGGGCCAGCCGGGTGAGTACAACCCCGTCACGCACCGCCTCGTGAACGGCAAGCCGACACGCCGGCCCCTGGAAGACGCGTTCAAGCTGATGGAGGCGGCCGGCTACCCTGGCGGGCGCGACGCGAAGACCGGCAAGCCCCTGGTGCTGAACTACGACTTCCAGCGCGTGGTGACCCCCGAGCTCAAGGCCGAGAACGACTGGCTCGTGCGCCAGTTCGCCAAGCTCGGCATCCAGCTCGACGTGCGCGCCACCGACTTCAACCAGTTCCAGGAAAAGGTGCTCAAGGGCAAGCACCAGATCTTCTGGTGGGGCTGGTTCGCCGACTACCCCGACGCCGAGAACTTCCTCTTCCTCCTCTACGGCCCCAACAGCAAGAGCCAGCACGAGGGGGAAAACGTGGCCAACTACGCCAACGCCGAGTTCGACCGGCTCTACCGCCAGCTGCAGTCGCTGGAGGACGGGCCCGAGAAGGCCGCCGTCATGGCCCGCATGAACGACATCGTGCGCGAGGACGCGCCCTGGGCCTGGGGCTTCTGGAGCTACTCGGGCCTGGCGTTCCAGCGCTGGGTGCACAACGGCAAGCCCGGCGTGGTCGTGCGCGACCGCGCGCGCTACCTGCGCGTGGACGCGGCCGAGCGCTCGCGCAGCATCGCGGCCTGGAACCACCCCGTGTGGTGGCCGCTGCTGGCGCTGGCGGCGGGGGCGCTGGCCATCGCCGTGGCCACGCGGCGTGCCTGGCGCGCCCGCGAGACGGCCACTGCCCTCGGAGGGCCGCGCTGATGGCCTTCTTCGTGCTGCGCCGCCTGGCCTACGGGCTGGCCATCCTGGTGGGGGTCAACCTCTTCACCTTCTTCCTGTTCTTCTCGGTCAACACGCCGGACGACATGGCGCGGCTGAACATCGGCGGCAAGCGCGTGTCACAGGAACAGATCGAGCAGTGGAAGACCGAGCGCGGCTACGACAAGCCGCTTTATTACGACGCCAGCCGCGAAGGGGTGGCGCGCGTGACGCACACCATCCTGTGGGAGCGGTCGGTGAGCCTCTTTGCGCTGGACTTCGGCAAGAGCGACGCCCGCCAGGCCGTCAACATCGGCCACGAGATCCGGGTGCGCATGGGGGTGAGCCTGCAGCTGGCGCTGCCGCTGTTCATCCTGCAGGTCATCGTGAGCGTGGCGTTCGCGCTGCTGCTGGTGTTCTTTCGTCACAGCCGCATCGACTTCTGGGGCGTGGTGCTGTGCGTGCTGATGCTGTCGATCAGCAGCCTGTTCTACATCATCGTGGGCCAGTACCTGTTCGCCCGCGTGCTGCGGCTGGTGCCCATGAACGGCTTCGCGCCGGGGCTGGACGCGGTCAAGTTCCTGGCGCTGCCCATCCTGCTGTCGCTGCTCAGCCGCCTGGGCGGCGAGGCGCGGCTGTACCGGGCCATGTTCCTGGAGGAGATGGGCAAGGACTACGTGCGCACGGCGCGCGCGAAGGGGCTGGGTGAGGGCCAGGTGCTGCGCCGGCACGTGCTGCGCAATGCGCTCATTCCCATCATCACGAGCGCCGGCAGCTACCTGCCCTATGTCTTCCTCGGCAGCCTGGTGTTCGAGAGCTTCTTCGGCATCCCGGGCCTGGGCGCCTTCGTCATCGAGGCCATCACAGGGCAGGACTTCGCCATCGTGCGCACCATGGTGTTCCTGGGCGCGCTGCTCTACATCGCGAGCAATGCCCTGATCGACGTCGCCTACACCTGGGTGGACCCCCGCGTGAGGTTGCAATGAAGCCGGTGCTGCTCTGGACCGACCTCGCGCTGTGGCTGATGGCCGCGGCCGTGCTCGCCTATGCCTGGCGCGTGAAGCACCAGCCGCACCTGCGCGGCAACTGGCAGCGCGTGCTGCGTGACCCGGTGGCGGCCTGTGCCGGTGTGGTGATGGGCCTGTTCCTGCTGGTGACGCTGGTGGACAGCCTGCACCTGCGCCGCGCGCTGCCTTCGAGCGGCGGCGAGACGGTGTACGACACCCGCACCGTCTCCCTGCTGGACCTGCTGCTGGCCCGCCAGATCGAGATGCGCGAAGTCAGCTACTCGCTGCCCCTGGGCACGCACGGCTTCAACAAGGAAAGCCTGATCGACCCGGATGGTGCGGTGCGGCGCGACTTCCCCCGCCTGCAGTTCGGCGGCGCGCACCTGGCCGACCCGGCAACGCAGTGGGCGGGCGACGTCGCCGGGCGGGCCGCGCTGGGCGGGGCGCTGGGCCTGGCGCTGGCGTCGCTGCTAGGCGCCTTGACGGTGGCCCTGCTGGCGCGCAGCCACGGTGGCTGGCGCACGGCGCTGGGGGACCTGCTCGCCGACCGCACCACCTACCCGCTGCGCGCCATGCTGCTGACGCTGACGACAGTGCTGCTGCTCGCGGGGCCCGTGGCGGCACTGATGGGGCACTACCACGTCTTTGGCACTGACCGCACCGGCAACGACGTGCTCGTGCAGGCGCTGAAGAGCATCCGCACGGCCTTCGTCATCGGGGCGCTGTCCACGCTGGCCACGCTGCCGCTGGCCCTGCTGCTGGGCGTGCTGGCGGGCTACTACAAGGGCTGGGTGGACGAGGCCATCCAGTACGTCTACACGACGCTCAGCTCCGTGCCCAATGTGCTGCTGATCGCGGCCTGCGTGCTGATGGTGCAGGTGTTCCTGGACAAGAACCCCGAGCTCTTCGAGACGGCCGTGGAGCGTTCGGACCTGAAGATGCTGATGCTCTGCCTCATCCTCGGCCTGACCGGCTGGGCGGGCCTGTGCCGCCTGGTGCGCGCGGAGACGCTGAAGCTGCGCGAACTTGACTACGTGCAGGCCGCAACCGCCTTTGGCGTGGGCGACGTGCGCATCATGGCGCGGCACATCGTGCCCAACGTCATGCACCTGGTGCTCATCACGGTGGTGCTGAGCTTCTCGGAGCTGATCCTGTACGAGGCTGTGCTGACCTACATCGGCGTGGGCGTGGACCCGCTGATGAACAGCTTCGGCAGCATGATCAACCTGGCGCGCGTCGAGATGTCGCGCGAGCCGGTGGTGTGGTGGAGCTTCGCGGCGGCGTTCGGTTTCATGGTGAGCCTGGTGCTTGCGGCCAACCTCTTCGCGGATGGCGTGCGCGATGCCTTCGACCCCAAGGCGCGCAACAGCCGCCCGCGCATCGCGCCGCGCAGGAAGGCTGCCGATGCTTGAGATCGACGCGCTGCGCGTGCAGCTGGACGCCGACGCAGGGCTGGTCAAGGCCATCGACGGCCTGCACCTGGCCCTGTCGCGCGGCGAAACCTTCGCGCTGGTGGGCGAGAGCGGCTGCGGCAAGAGCATGACGGCCCTGGCGCTGATGCGGCTGCTGCCCGAGAACGGCCGCTATGCCAGCGGCACCGTGCGGCTGGACGGCCAGGACCTGCTGTCCCTGCCCGAGGGGCGCATGCGCGGGGTGCGCGGCGGGCGCATCGGCATGATCTTCCAGGAGCCTTCCACCAGCCTGAACCCCGTCATGCGCGTGGGCGACCAGATCGTGGAAGCCATCGAGGCGCACACAGCGCTGCGTGGCCCGGCCGCGCGCGCCAAGGCCATCGACTGGCTGGCTCGCGTGGGCATCCCCGAGCCTGAGCGGCGCATCGACGACTACCCCTTCCGCCTGTCGGGCGGCCAGAAGCAGCGCGTCATGATCGCCATCGCGCTGGCGGCTGAGCCCGACTACCTCATCGCCGACGAGCCCACCACCGCGCTGGACGTGACCATCCAGGCGCAGATCCTGGACCTCATCCGCGACCTGCAGCGCGAGCGCCAGCTGGGCGTGCTGCTCATCACGCACGACCTGGCGGTGGTGAGCGGCATGGCGCACCGCGTGGCGCTGATGTACGCGGGCCAGATCATCGAGGTGGCGCCCGCCGCCGAGTTCTTCGCGCAGCCCCGCCACCCGTATGCGCGGCTGCTGCTGCAGGCCCTGCCAGGCACCGCGCGCCGGGGCGAGCCGCTGGCAGCCATTGCCGGCACGGTGCCGCCGCTGTGGCTGTCGTTTGCCGGCTGCCGGTTCTGGCCCCGCTGCGACAAGGCCATGGGCCACTGCGCGAGCACGCCGCCCGCCCTGACCGAAGAGGCGCCGGGGCATGAGGTGCGCTGCCTGCTCTACAGCCAGCCGGGCGATGCCCTGCCGCGCCCGCCGGTCGTGCCCAAGGCCCAGCCGCAGGCGCCGGCAGGGCAGGGCGCGCCGCTGCTGGAGGTGCGCGACCTGCGCGTTCGGTTCAAGCTCAAGGCGCCGTGGCTGTACCGCGGGCCCCGCCACTTCGACGCCGTTGACGGCATCAGCTTTGCGCTGCCGGCCGGCCGGACGCTGGCCCTGGTCGGCGAGTCCGGCTGCGGCAAGACGACCTCGGGCAAGGCCATCGTGCAGTTGCTGCGTCGCCAGGCCCAGGTGTCCGGCCAGGCGCTCTTCGACGGGAAGGATTTGTTGCGCCTGCAGGGCGACGCGCTGCAGCAGGCGCGCCGCCATGTGCAGATCATCTTCCAGGACCCGTTCGCGTCCCTGAACCCGCGCATGCGGGTGGCCGAGGTGCTGGAGGAGGGGCTGGTCGTCCTGCGGCCCGAGCTGGACGCCGGCCAACGCCAGGCGCGGCTGCACGAACTCGTCGACCAGGTGGGCTTGCGGCGTGATGCGCTGCAGCGCTGGCCCCACGAATTCTCGGGCGGCCAGCGCCAGCGCATCGCCATCGCCCGGGCGCTGGCGGTGCAGCCGCGCCTGATCGTCTGCGACGAGCCGACGTCGGCGCTGGACGTGTCGGTGCAGGCGCAGATCCTCAACCTGCTGCGCGACCTCCAGCGCGAGCAGGGGCTGGCCTATCTCTTCATCACGCACAACATCGGGGTGGTCGAGTACATCGCCGACGACATCGCCGTGATGCAGGCCGGGCGCATCCTGGAACGGGGCTCGTGTGACGAAGTGCTCACCCGGCCGCGTGAATGCTTCACGAAGACTTTGCTGGCCGCCGTGCCTCGATTGGGTGTTCCCAGGCGGTAACTGCGTCGCGTCCGGACAACGGCTAGGGTTTGACTCTAGGCAGTCTCTCGCCGAAAAGTCGAGTCTTATCAAAGAGTTAGATGGGTCTTGAGGAGGTCTAGGGGCTTTCCTTGGGCTTGGGGAATGTTGCGCCCGCACAAACTCGCGGCCATCCCAGATCTGAGCCTACCGCTCAGGCGCAGGGAATGGCCTCACCCGGGCCAGCGCCGCCGGTTGATCACGGCGCGCCCTACCCCTTTCAAGGAGTCACAATGTTCAAAAAAACCATCATCACGAGCGCCGTCCTCGCCGTGGCCGCGTCCAGCGCCATGGCCCAGGATGCGCAGAAGCTCGAACGCATCGAGATCACCGGTTCCAGCATCAAGCGCATCGATGCCGAGACGGCCGTGCCCCTGACCGTCGTGACCCGCGAGTCCATCGACAAGTCCGGCGCCTCCAATGTCCAGGAACTCGTGGACCGCATCAGCTCGAACAATGGTGGTGGCCGCTCGCTGGGCCAGTCGATCGGTGACTCCAACGCCACCGGCCAGTCTGGTGCCTCGCTGCGCGGCCTGGGCCGCGAGCGCACCCTGGTGCTGCTCAACGGCCGTCGCCTGGCCATCTACCCGTTCGCGGGCGCCGGCGTCGACCTGAACGCCATTCCGCTGGCAGCCATCGAGCGCATCGAAATCCTGCGCGACGGCGCCTCCTCCACCTACGGCTCCGACGCCATCGGCGGCGTCATCAACTTCATCACCCGCAAGGACTTCCGCGGCGGCGATGTCACGGCCAGCTACGAGCAACCCCAAGGCACCGGCGGCAAGGTCGCGTCGGCCCAGGGCGGTGTCGGCTTCGGTGACCTGGCCAAGGACAAGTTCAACATCCTGGGCACCTTCAGCTTCCAGGAATATGACGTCATCCGCGCCGCGGACCGCGACTTCGCCAAGACCGGCAATCGCCCGGACATCGGCGTCGTGAAGTCTTCGGGCAACACCTTCCCGGCCAACGCCTACAACGCGCAGACCGGCGCCTACATCCCGGGCGTGGCTGGCTTCCCGAACTGCAACCCGCCGGACAGCTTCAAGGGTTCGTCGAACTGCCGCTACGACTACACGAGCAAGATCGACATCGTGCCGGCGTCCACCCGCATGGGCGGCCTGCTGCGTGGCACGGCTGCGCTGGGCAACGACCACCTGCTGTTCGCCGAACTGTCGTACTCGAAGAACGAGATCATCCTGGGCTCGTCGCAAACGCCGTCGAGCACCTCGGGCCGTGACGACTACTACTACCCGGCTGGCGGCAAGTACTACCCCACCGCCGCTGTGGACGCGTCGTCCAGCACGGGCTACCGCGGTGACCTCGTCATCGCCTGGCGTATCGTCGACGGCGGCCAGCGCCTGACCAAGGTCACCAACGACATGACCCGCGCCCTGGTGGGCGCCGAGGGCACGCTGGCCGGCTGGGACTACAAGGTCGGCCTGATGCGCGCCACCTCCAAGGCGTCGGAAGACTTCCTGACCGGCAACTTCTCCGACACTGAACTGGTGCGCGTGCTCAAGACCGGTCTGGTCAACCCCTTCGGCCCCAACGATGCACAGGGCCTGGCGCTGCTGAAGCAGGCGGAGCTCTCCGGCAACAACCGCAGCTCCAAGACCACGCTGGACGCCTTCGACGTATCTGCCTCGCGTGAACTGTTCGCCCTGCCTGGCGGCAATGCCGCGCTGGCGGCCGGTCTGGACATCCGCAAGGAAAAGTACCTCGATGGGTACTCCGACATCGCCGGTTCGGGCGACATCGTCGGCGGCTCCGGCACCGCTGGCAAGGTCAGCGGCGAGCGCAAGACCATGGGCGTGTACGCCGAGTTGATCCTCCCCGTGATCAAGAACCTCGAACTGAACGCTGCCGTGCGTGCTGACCGCTACACCGGCGCGTCGGGTTCCTCGCGCGATGGCACCTTCAGCTCTCCCAACCTGTCGTCCACGAGCCCCAAGATCGGCCTGCGCTGGACGCCGATCAAGGAACTGCTGGTGCGCGGCTCCTACGGCAAGGGTTTCCGTGCTCCGGCGCTGGACAACCTGTATGCCCCGTCCGCCCTGACCAACACCGGTGGCAACTTCAACGACCCGTACTACAACACGGCAGTCGGCTGCGCGGCCAAGCCCAACACCAACTACTGCGACACCCAGCTCACGGTCCAGAACAACAGCAACCGCAACCTGAAGCCTGAGAAGTCCAAGACGGCCACGGTCGGTGTCGTGTTCGAGCCGATGAAGGACCTGTCGATGGAAGTCGGGTATTTCAGCATCAAGATCACCGACGGCATCAAGTCGCTGTCCGGCGACGACATCATGAAGGACTGGTACAAGAACCAGACCGGCCCGACGACCAGCTCCTCGGTCTACGCCAACCGCCTGATCAAGAACGCCCAGGGCTACCTGGACTACGTCAAGGCGTCCCTGGAGAACGTTGGCCAGGCAACGGCGCAGGGCTTTGACCTGTCGGCCAAGTACCGCGTGCGCACCGCTTACGGCAACTTCACGCCGGCGTGGGAAGCCACGGTGGTCACGAAGAGCAGCGAAACCAACGTCGTCACCGGCGACGTCGAGGACAACCTCGGCAAGTACTACCTCGGCGGCCCCATCATCCGCGTCAAGCAGAACTACAGCCTGGACTGGGACGGCAATGCCTGGGCTGCCGGCGTGCGCTACTTCGTGCAGAGCGGCTACCGCGACTACGATGAAGTCCGCCACGTGCCGAAGTACGACCTGTGGAGCCTGCAGGGCCAGTACAAGGGCGTGAAGAACCTGACCATCACAGCGGGCGTCCTGAACCTGCTGAACAAGAAGCCGCCGGTCACCGTCCAGGAAGACTACTTCCAGGTCGGCTTCGACCCGACGTACGCCGACGTCAAGGGCCGCAGCTTCTACGTCCGCGCCAACTACCGGTTCTGATCGCCCACGATCGAGCCCATTCCGGCAGGCCTTCGGGCCTGCTTTTTTCTTTCTCGGGCCCTTTTCATGGACTACCTCAATCCAGCGCTCGACCTGGATCGGCTCCAGGCGGACTTCAGCATCCACCGCCGGCTGCTGATTCGCGACTTCTTCAAGCCCGACGTGGCCGAGGCGCTCGCGCGCGCCGTGGAGGCGATCGACTGGAGCCTGTGCTATCGCGACGCCAAGGGAGACCGCCGCCTCACGGGCGAGCAACTGCGCAGCCTGGATGACAGCCAGCGCGCGTTTCTGGTCGACGGCATCACCGAAGTCGCGCGGCGCCAGTTCCAGTTCTCCTTCTACACCGAGTCGCTCGCCGATGCCTTGAAGCGCGGCGACGAGGGCCTGCTCGCGCGCTTCATCCGCTACATGGCTGACGATGCCTTCCTGTCGATCATGCGACGCATCACCGGCATGCCGGAGGTCAACCGGGTCTACGCCCAGGCCACCATGTACGCACCGGGCAGTTTCCTGCTGGCGCACGACGACCATGTGGACGTCGAGGAGCGGCGGCTGGCCTACGTCATCAACCTCACGCGCCAGTGGCGGCCCGACTGGGGCGGCATGCTGCACTTCAGCCGCCCGGACGGCAGCGTCTCCGACAGCTTCTTCCCGCATTTCAATTCAATGTCGGTGTTTGCCGTGCCGCAGACGCATTTCGTGTCCTATGTGCCGCCTTTCGCCCAAGGCCAGCGCAACGCGATCACGGGATGGTTGATCGCCGCGTGATGCGCCGCGCCGTGAATTACTTTGTGTCTGGATGCGTGTAATCGCGCTGTTTCGCCTGCCCGGGTTAGCCCCAGGCAGGGGCCCCAAATCGCAGGGCTAAGATGCCGCGTGGCCAGGTATGGCCGGTGGTGCAGCTTTGCTGCGCCTGGTTCGTGGCGATGAAACGCGTGCCCGACGGCTTTGGCCACCGGGCGTTTTTTTTGGCGCGAATGGGGTGCTGTAAAAAGTCTTGCAGACCGGACTTACTGCGTGTTTTCGACGAGGTGGAAACGTTATTTCCGCGATCTAGAATGCATGCCCTTCAGGAACTTGTTGGCGGCAGGGACGCAACTTCCAGCCGCGGCGGTGGTCACGTTCCTCAGAAGAAGTCATTGACTGTGATTTGTAGTTGCAAGAAGGAGCGCGCATGAATTTTGCGCAGGAGAAGCAGGGCGCGTCCCGGTTCACGGGCTTCGGTATCGTCGTCCTGATCCACGTCGTGGCCATCTACGCGCTGGCCAGCGGCCTCGCGAAGGATCTCGTCAAGAAGGTCACTGGCCCGATCGACGTGAAGGTGATCGAGGAGAAGGTCAAGCCTCCGCCGCCGCCCGAGAAGGTCGTGCCTCCGCCGCCGGACATGAAGGCGCCTCCGCCGCCGTTCGTGCCGCCGCCCGAGTTCCAGGTGACTGCACCGGCACCGCCGGCGCCGGCCATCCAGTCCACCCAGGTCGCGCCGCCTGCCGTCGCCGAGATCCGGCCCCAGCCGGCCCCGGCGCCTGCGGCACCGCCGGCCGCGCCCAAGCCCACCAAGATCACTGCGGGCATGGTCTGCACCAAGATGGGCAAGCCTGAGATGCCGTCGGTCAACTGGAGCGGCGAAGCCCTCTACAAGGCGGTTGCCACCGTCAAGGCCGGTCGCGTGACGGCCGTTGAAATCACCTCGCTGCGGGGCGGCGTGGACCGCAAGGCGCAACGCGCCCTGGTCCAGGCCATCGAAGCGACGCTGCGTGACACCTATGAATGCCCGGGCGATCACGTGTTCGAGCAGGAGTTCCAGTTCAAGATCGAATAAGAGCTTCCTCGCTTCGTACCCGGCGCCGGACCGGCGCATTCAGAACCGCATAAACCAGAATCTTTCCCTAGGAGTTGACTCCATGATTTCTCGCATCACCGGCTTCCTTGCCGCCATCGCCATGGCCGCGACCCTGGCTGTTTCGCCCGCCCACGCGCAAGACCAGAAGCCGGCCGACGCCGCCTCGGCCGCTGTGGCCGACGCAGGTGCCGCCCCCGCCGCCGCTCCTGCTGCCGCACCCGCCAAGCAAGACAACCCCTACAGCCTGGCCAACATCGTTGCCCACGGCAACGTGGTCGACCAGGTCGTGCTGGCCATCCTGGCCTTCATGTCCATGGGTTCCTGGTACATCCTGGTCGTGCGCCTGTGGGACACGAGCAAGCTGTCTTCCGAAGCCAAGGAAGTCCGCGCCACCTTCTTCAAGAAGCCCAGCCTGGCTGACGGCATCAAGAGCCTGAAGGAAGAAAGCGCCTTCCGCTACATCGCCACCGCCGCCGTCGAGGCCTCGGAGCACCACGAAGGCGCCCTGACCGAGAACATCGACCACAGCAGCTGGGTCACGATGAACGTCGAGCGCGCCGTCGCTGACGTCAACACCAAGATCACCGCCGGCCTGGGCTTCCTGGCAACCGTCGGCTCCACCTCTCCCTTCATCGGCCTGTTCGGTACCGTGTGGGGCATCCTGAACGCGCTGACCGCCATCGGTGTGGCCGGCCAGGCTTCCATCGACAAGGTGGCCGGCCCCGTGGGCGCCGCGCTGATCATGACCGCCATCGGTCTGGTCGTCGCCGTGCCGGCCGTGCTGGGCTACAACTGGCTGGTCAACCGCAACAAGGCTGTGATGGGTCAAGTGCGTTCGTTCGCCGGTGACCTGCACGGCGTGCTGATGGGCAACCGCGCCGTCGCTAAGCGCTGAGTCCCGGCTCGCTCGACAAGGAGCTCAGGCTATGGCCATGAACGTCGGATCCCCTTCCGGCGAGGACGAAGTCAATGCAACCATCAACACCACGCCCCTCGTGGACGTGATGTTGGTGATGTTGATCATCTTCCTCATCACCGTGCCGGTGGTGACGCAATCGATCGCTGTTGCTCTCCCCAAGGAGACCAACATCATCCGCGTCACCAAACCGGAAAACATTGAAATCTCGGTCAGCAAGGACGGCGACGTCTACTGGGGTACCAAGCTGATTCCCGACATGGAGGAGCTCGTGCAGCGCCTCGGCAAGGAATCGGTCAAGAACCCGCAGCCCGAGGTGCACATCCGCGGCGACGACAAGTCCCCGTACAAGTCGGTCGGCCGTGTGGTGTTTGCCTGCCAGCGCGCGGGCATCATGAAGATCAACTTCGTCACCGAGCCGCCGGCTCGTGGCGGTTGAGCCCAGGAGTAACACATGGGAATGAATGTTGGAAGTTCGTCGGGGAGCGGTGATCCGGAACCCATGATGGACGTCAACACGACGCCACTGATCGACGTGATGCTGGTGCTGCTCGTGATGCTGATCATCACGATCCCGATCCAGCTGCACACGATCAACCTCGACATGCCGCCGCCGAGCAGCACGCCGCCGCAAAACGAGCCGGTCGTGCACACCGTCCTGATCGACTTCGACGGCACCATCTATTGGGACGAAGCTGTGCTTCCGAACATCGATGCGGTCAACGAGAAGATGAAGGAAGTGGGCGCCATGTCGGTGAGCGACCAGCCCGAGATCCACATCAAGCCCAACAAGCTGGTGGATTACGGCGTCGTGGCGGCCGTGATGGCTTCGGCCCAGCGCAACAGCGTCAAGAAAATGGGCATGGTCGGTAACGAGCAATACGTCAAGTGACGTGACCTCGGGACCGCTGACACCGATACTGTGATGCGCGCTGCCCGAAAGGGCGGCGCGTTTTTGCTTTTCAGGAGAGCAAGTTGAAAGCTTTGAAATCCATCGTGGCAGTCGCCGTCGGCGCGCTGGCCCTGTCCCTGAACGGCGCTCCGGGCGCCGGGTTCGGCGTCAGCCAGGCGGCCGCGCAGGACACCGTCCGCAAGGAAGTGGGCACGCCGCTGGGCGAGGCCAGCAAGCTGGTGAAGGCGGGCAAGTACAAGGAAGCCCTGGCCAAGCTGCGCGATGCCGAAGCCGTCGGTGGTCGCACGCCGGGCGAGACCAACGCCATCGAGGGCGTGCGCTTCTCGGCCGCCATGGGTGCCAGCGATCCGGACACGATGGCGCGTTCGTTCGATGTCCTGAAGGCCAAGCTCGGCGGCCCGCAGCAACTGCAGTACATGGAAGCCATCGCCGGCACCTACCTGCGAGTCAACAACGCGCCCAAGGCGCTGGAATGGGCCAACAAGTATTTCGCAGCCGGTGGCAACAGCCCGTCGGTCAAGCAGATGCAGCAGCAGGCTCAGTTCAAGTCGGGCGACATGACGGCCGTCCTGAAGGACACGCTGGCCGAAGTGCAGTCCGACGAGAAGGCCGGCAGGGCCCCGAGCCAGGACAAGCTCAACATCCTGCTGTTCGCAGCCCAGAAGAAGGGCGACGCTGCCACCGAGACCTACGCTGTCGAGCGCCTGCTGAACTACTACCCGCGCAAGGAACTCTGGGCCCAGGTGCTCGGCGGCCTGCAGGGCAAGAAGGGCTTCTCGCCGCGCTTCAACTTCGACATCAACCGCCTTCAACTCGCCACGGGCAACCTGAAGACGGCCGACGAATACATGGAAGCTGCCCAGCTGGCTGCCCAGGCCGGATTCCCCGACGAAGGCAAGAAGATCGTCGAGCAGGGTCTGTCGGCCGGCGTCCTTGGCCAGGGGGCGGAAGGTGCCCGCCACAAGCGCCTGCTGGACCTGATGGTCAAGAAGTCGACTGAGGCGAAGGCCGGATCCGCGGCTGCCGAGAAGGCGGCCAAGGACGCCAAGACCGGCGACGAACTGGTCAAGCTGGGCCTGGCCCGTGTGTTCGCAGGGGACAAGGCCGGTGGCCTGGCGCTCGTGGAAGCAGGCATCGCCAAGGACAACTTCACCCGCGCTGACGACACCAAGTTCTACCAGGGCCTGGCGTACTACAACGCCGGCGAAGTGTCCAAGGCCCAGGCTGCCTGGCGCGCCGTCAAGGGCACCGACGGTTCTGGTGAACTGGCCCGCCTGTGGCTGATCCAGGCGCGCAGCGCCAAGAAGTGATGCGGCTGCGTCGCGCGGCCGGCTGAAGGCTGGCGCGCTGACGCTGTCAGGACGAAGGGCCCCGAGAGGGGCCCTTTTTCATGCGGCGGGAATGCCGATCACTTCGGTGCCATGCGAATGGCGCCGTCCAGCCGGATGACTTCGCCGTTGAGCATGTCGTTCGTGACGATCTGGTGCACGAGCTTGGCGTAGTCCTCGGGCTTGCCCAGGCGGCTCGGGAAGGGCACGCTGGCCGCCAGCGCATCCTGCACCTCCTGCGGCATGCCGAACAGCATCGGGGTGCCGAAGATGCCTGGGGCGATGGTCATGTTGCGGATGCCGTTGCGCGCGAGGTCGCGGGCGATCGGCAGCGTCATGCCCACCACGCCACCCTTGGAGGCGGCGTAGGCCGCCTGGCCGATCTGGCCATCGTAGGCGGCGACCGACGCCGTCGAGATCAGCACACCCCGTTCGCCGGTGGCCTCGGGGTCGTTCTTCGCCATGGCTTCAGCGGCCAGGCGGATCATGTTGAAGCTGCCGATCAGGTTGACCGTGATGGTCTTGCTGAAGGCCGCCAGCGGGTGGGCGCCGTCCTTGCCGACCGTCTTCATGGCCGGTGCAATGCCAGCGCAGTTGACCAGGCCCATCAGCTTGCCCAGCCCGGTGGCGGCAGCGACCGCCGCCTGGCCATCGGCCTCCTGGCTGACGTCGCATTTGACGAACACGCCGCCGATCTCTTGGGCCACCTGCTGGCCACGCTCCACTTGAAGGTCGGCGATGACCACCTTGCCGCCGTGCGCGGCCAGCATGCGAGCGGTGCCTTCGCCGAGGCCCGAGGCGCCGCCGGTGACGATGAACACCTTGCCTGCGATTTCCATGATGAGGATCTCCTGGGTTGATTGACGTAAACGTCAATTGTGGCCGACAAAAAAGCCGCGGGGCAGGGCGCGCCGCGGCTTTGTTGTGGGGGGCTTTCGCTCAGCTGCTCAGCGCGGCCAGGGCGCGGCGCGTGATGTCGTCCACCGAGCCCATGCCTTCGATGCGGCGGTACTTCGGCGCGCTGGCGTCGCCCGTGGCGGCCCATTGCGAGTAGTAGTCGACCAGCGGGCGGGTCTGGGCGGAGTAGACGTCCAGGCGCTTCTTGACGGTCTCTTCCTTGTCGTCGTCGCGCTGCACGAGCGGCTCGCCGGTTTCGTCGTCCACGCCTTCGACCTTGGGCGGGTTGAACTTGACGTGGTAGGTGCGGCCCGAGGCCGGGTGCGAGCGGCGGCCGCTCATGCGCTCGATGATGGCCTCAAACGGCACATCGATCTCGAGCACGTAGTCGAGCTTGACGCCGGCGGCCTTCATGGCGTCGGCCTGGGGGATGGTGCGGGGGAAGCCGTCGAACAGGAAGCCGCTGGCGCAGTCGGCCTGGGCGATGCGTTCCTTGACCAGCGCGATGATCAGGTCGTCGCTCACCAGGGCACCGGACTTCATCACCGCGTCGGCCTGCAGCCCCAGCGGCGTGCCCGCCTTGACCGCCGCGCGAAGCATGTCGCCGGTGGAGATCTGCGGAATGCCGAATTGCTTGCAGATGAAGGCAGCCTGGGTGCCTTTGCCGGCGCCGGGGGCGCCCAGAAGGATCAATCGCATGGGTCTCCTCGTCTATTCGTGCGTCGACGGGACCGTTGAAAAGTGCCGCTTCAGCTCAGCGGTCGAGTATCGCACGCGGACTTTCGCAGGCCTGACGCTGCGGACCGCGCATCAACCCTGAAGCAGCTGCCTCACGCGGGCCAGGTCTTCCGGTGTGTCGACGCCCGGGCCGGGCCGCTCGGGGCTCACGTGCACGGCGATGCGCTCGCCATGCCACAGCACGCGCAGCTGCTCCAGCGACTCGATCTGCTCCAGCGGGCTGACCGCCAGCGTCGGAAAGCGCCTCAGGAAACCGGCGCGGTAGGCATACAGGCCCACATGACGCAGCGCCTGGTTGGGTGCGCCGGCGCCGTCACGCCACCAGGCGATGGGCGCGCGCGAGAAATACAGCGCCCGGCCGGCCTTGTCCGTGACCAGCTTGACGACGTTGGGGTTCGCAAACTCGGAAGGCTCGGTCAGCGCGTGCGCGACGGTGGCCATCACGCAGTCGGGCTGGGCGGCCAGCGTGGCCGCGCAGGCGTCGATCATGGCCGGCGCGATGAGCGGCTCGTCGCCCTGCACGTTCACCACGGCCTCGTCGTCGCCCAGGCGGAGCTGCTCGACGGCCTCGGCCAGGCGGTCGCTGCCAGACGGGTGGTCCGCCCGCGTCATCAACGCCTGCACGCCATGAGCCGCGCAGGCAGCCGCCACTTCGGGCGCGTCAGTCGCCACGACGATGCGGCTGGCTGCCGACCCGGCGGCGCGGCGCGCCACGCGCACGATCATCGGCAGGCCCGCGATGTCGGCCAGCGGCTTGTTGGGCAGGCGCGTGGAGGCCAGGCGCGCCGGGATGATGACGGTGAAGCTCACGGCGCCAGCGGTGCGGGCGTGCTGGCGGCCTCGGGGTCCCAGGGGCGGGCCTCGTTCTCGAGCATCAGCGGGATGCCGTCCCGGATCGGGAAGGCCAGGCGGTCGGCGCGGCAGCCGAGCGCCGGCAGCTCGCCCTCGCGCAGCAGCGTCAGCGGCCCCTTGCACAGCGGGCAGACCAGCATTTCGATGAGGCGTTGATCCATCAGGCTCGGGCAGGAAGTGTTCGGAGTTGATCGTCGAGTGCGGCCTCGAAGGCGGCACCGGGCGAGAAGTCTAGCGCCACGACCCACACCGGCAGGTCGCCGACCCGGCTGGGCGGCAGCTTCACGGCATCCTTTTCGGTCAGCACGATGCCGGCGACGTCAGCGGCCCAGGGCAGGGCGGTGAAGTCGGCGTGGTCGGGCAGGGCGAGGGTCTGCAGCTGCAGCCCGAGGCCGGCGAGCATGTCGAAGAAGCGCTGCGGGCGTGCGACACCCGCCACGGCCAACAGCCCTGGCCGCCCGCGCAGGGCCAGCAGCGTGTCCATCTGCGCCGGTTGGCCCGCCCACCAGCCGGCCAGCGGCACCGCGCCGGCCAGCCGCCGCTCGGCCACGAAGCCCGCCAGCGCGGTGCTCGGGCGCGGTGCGTTGTAGACCACGAGCTGTCCCGCGCCCAGCGGCTCGGGTGGCTGGCGCAAGGGGCCTGCCGGCAGCAGCCGGCCGTTGCCCAGGCCGCGCTCGTCGAACACGAGCACGCTCAGTTGACGCGGCAGCCGCCAGTGCTGCAGCCCGTCGTCGCTGACGAGCACCTGCAGCTGCGGCTCGGCCGCGAGCAGCGCACGCGCCGCGGCCACGCGGTCGCGCCCCACGGCCACGGGCACGCGAGCGCGCAGCTGGATGAGCAGCGGCTCATCGCCCACCTCGCGTGCCGTCGACACGCGCGTCACGAGGCGCACGCCGTCGCCGTCGCGGCCATAACCGCGCGACACCACGCCAGCACGCAGGCCGCGCTCACGCAACAGCGCGAGCAGGGCCAGCGTGGTGGGTGTCTTGCCCGCGCCGCCGACGATCCAGTTGCCCACGACGATGACGGGCACCGGCAGCGTCTCGGTGCGCTGGACGCCCACCGCATACGCCAGCCGGCGCAGCGCGAGCACGCCGCCGTAGAGCCAGGACAGCGGCAGCAGGGCGGCGGACAGCGGCCCGCCGCTTAGCCACTCGTCCTGCAGCCGGCTGCCCAGGCGCTCAGCGAGCGTCGGTCTGGGCGGCGAAGGTGACACGCGTGAGGCCAACGCGGCGCGCGGCGTCCATCACGTTGACCACGGCCTGGTGGGGCGTGGCGGCATCGGCCGAGATGATGAGCGAGGCATCGGCGTTGCCGCCGGAGGCCTGGCGCAGCGCGGTGATGAGGATGTCCACCGAGCGGCCCTCCACCGGCTGGCGGTTCACGACGAAGCGGCCGTCGGCGGCGATGCCGACGATGACTTCCTGCGGGCGGTCCTTGAGCTTCTCGGCATCCGCCGAGGGCAGGGTGATCTGCAGCTCGGTGAACTTGGAGTAGGTCGTCGACAGCATCAGGAAGATGAGGATGACCAGCAGCACGTCGATGAAGGGGATCAGGTTGATCTCCGGCGGCTCGCTGTGCGGGGAGCGAAAGCGCATGGCCAGTCCTTCGTCGGGGTCAGACGGTGTAGCGGCGCAGCTGGCCGAGCAGGCGGTCGGCGGCGGCTTCGAGCTCGAGCACGTACTCCTCGATGCGGCCGCGGAAATAGCGGTGCGCGATCAGCGAGGGGATGGCGATCATCAGGCCGAAGGCGGTGTTGTACAGCGCGATGGAGATGCCATGCGCGAGCTGCGCGGGGTTACCGCCCCCGGGCGTCTGGCTGCCGAAGATCTCGATCATGCCCACCACCGTGCCCATCAGGCCGAGCAGCGGCGCGGCCGTCGCGATGGTGCCCAGGGTGTTCATGTAGCGATCGAGCTGGTGCACGGCGCGGCGGCCGGCGAACTCGAACACCATGCGCAGCTTGCCTTCGGGCATCTGCGGCTCGGCGCGCACGGCACGCAAGCCGGCGGCGAGCACCTCGCCCAGGATGGAGTTTTCGGCCAGGCGGTCCACCACGTCGGTGGCGGGAAGCTGCTGGGCGCTCACGTTGAGCACGTCCTCCAGCAGTCGCGGCGGCATGATGCGACTCGCGCGCAGGCTCGAGAGCCGCTCGATGATCAGGGCGAGAGCCACCACGGAGCACAGGAGCAAGGGCCAGATCGGCCAGCCGGCGGCTTGTATGATCGAAAACAAGGTCGTCCCCGTCGAAAAATCGGCCGCCCACCGGCCGTTGAGTGCGCGGGATTATGGCCCGAGCCTCCCCGGGTCCCGACCATGGCCAAACCCCAAGATCGGCCGGTTTCACAAATCCACCGTTGCTGTGGATAACTTTGTGGGCAAGCTCGGGGCGCCGGGCCGCGAGGGCCGTCAAATCAAGGCCTTGAACAACTTGCCTCAAGTTTGAGCAGCGGAAATCGAATTGAAAAACAAGAGGTTATGGGTGCATGACAGCCGCGTGACGGCCGCGCGGGCCGAAATGGCCCGCGAGCCCAGCATTGGCGCGGCTGTGGACTTCCCGACCCGCGCCAGTATTGGGTTTGCGCGTGATTGAGCCTCGCGAACCCGCATCAGGCCGACGCGTCTGGGGCGTGGCGGGCCTGCTGGCCGCCGTGTCTCAGACGCTGACGGACCGCTTTTCGGTGGTTGTGGTCGGTGGCGAGATCTCCGGCTTCACGCGTGCGGCCAGCGGCCACTGCTACTTCAGCCTCAAGGACGCCGACGGCCAGGCGGCGAGCCTGCGCTGTGCGATGTTCCGCCGGGCGGCGGCAATGCTGGACTTCTCGCCCGGCGAGGGTGTGCTCGTCGAGTTGCGCGGCCGGGTCGCGGTGTATGAGCCGCGTGGCGAGCTGCAGTTCGTGGTCGAAGCCATGCGCCGCGCCGGCGCCGGCACGCTGTACGAGCAGTTCCTGAAATTGCGCGCCCGTCTGGCGGCCGAGGGGCTGTTCGATGCCGACGCCAAGCGGGCGCTGCCGCCGCACCCGCAGCGCATCGGTGTCATCACGTCGGCCGCGGGTGCGGCGCTGCACGACGTGCTGACGGCGCTGGCCCGACGGGCACCCCAGGTGGCGGTGGTGGTCTACCCGAGCCCCGTGCAGGGCGTGGACGCGCCGCCCGCCCTGGTGCGCGCGCTGCAGGTGGCCAACGACCGTGCCGAGGTGGACCTGCTGCTGCTGGTGCGCGGCGGCGGCTCACTGGAGGACCTCTGGGCGTTCAACGACGAACGCGTCGTTCGAGCGGTGGCTTCGTCGGCCTTGCCCGTGGTCTGTGGCGTGGGCCACGAGACCGATGTGACGTTGTGCGACCTGGCCGCCGACCTGCGAGCCCCCACGCCGACAGCGGCGGCAGAGCTGGCGGCACCCGCCCGCGATGGCCTGCTCAGCGAGCTGGCGAGCCTCGAGCGGGCGCTGATGCTGCGGGTCGACCACCGCCTGCAGTCGCTCGCGCAGCGGCTGGACCGGCTGGCCCTGCGGCTGTCGCGGCCGAGCGACCTGCTGGCCCGCCAGCGACGGCTGCTGGACCTGCTCGCGCAGCGCGCCGCCGCAGCCCCACGCCGTCGCGTTGAATTGCAAGCCCAGCGTCTTGCGCACCTGGCGCAGCGCCATGCACGCGCCCACGCGGAGCGGCTGGCCCGCCAGCACACGCGCCTGGACAGCCTGCAGGCGCGCCTGCAGGCCCTGGACCCGCATCACGTGCTCGCCCGTGGCTATGCCTGGCTGGACGACGGACAGGGCGGCGCCATCACATCGGTGGAGGCCTTGCAGCCCGGGCGCGAGGTGCGCACCGTGCTGGCCGACGGCAGCGCCGAAATGCAGGTGCTGCGGGTACGGCCTTTGCCACAGGGGTGATTGGCGCTCCCTACAATCCGCCGCGTTTCCCTTCCCCCCAACACTCTGAGGTTCACTCCATGGAACACACGCTGCCCCCGCTGCCTTACCCGATCGACTCGCTGGCCCCGCACTACAGCAAGGAAACGCTGGAGTTCCACCATGGCAAGCACCACAACGCTTACGTGGTGAACCTCAACAACCTGCAAAAGGGTACCGAGTTCGAAGCCCTGACGCTGGAAGAAATCGTCAAGAAGAGCTCCGGCGGCATCTACAACAACGCCGCGCAGATCTGGAACCACACCTTCTTCTGGAACTGCATGAAGCCCAACGGCGGCGGCGAGCCCAACGGCGCGCTGGCTGACGCCATCAACGCCAAGTGGGGCAGCTATGCCGCCTTCAAGGAAGCGTTCGTGAAGAGCGCCGTCGGCAACTTCGGTTCGGGCTGGACCTGGCTGGTCAAGAAGGCGGACGGCACGGTCGACATCGTCAACACGGGTGCCGCCGGCACGCCGCTGACCACCGCCGACAAGGCCCTGCTGACCGTCGACGTCTGGGAACACGCCTACTACATCGACTACCGGAACCTGCGTCCGAAGTTCGTGGAGACCTTCCTGAGCAACCTCGTGAACTGGCAGTTCGCGGAAGCCAACTTCGCCTGAGCGGGTTTGTCGCTTGAATCGAAAGGCCGGCGTTTGCCGGCCTTTCGTTTTGCGGGCCGAGCGCCGGGCCGCTCCCAAGCCGGCCCGCGCTGGCGATGTGCTCGCGGCTGGACGCCGCGAGCATCGCCACCCCCTCGGGGGGCCGACCAGCCTCGTGCGCGTGCAGCGCCACGAGGTTGGGCGAGGGGTTCATTGAGACACCTGAATGACGTGGCGCACCAGCGGATAGACCTGGTGCTGCCACCGCCGTCCGCTGAACACCCCGTAGTGGCCCACGTTCGGCTGGATGTAGTGCGTCCGCATGAACAGCTTCAGGCTGCTCGCCAGGTCCTGCGCCGCCAGCGTCTGGCCGACGGAGCAGATGTCGTCCCGCTCGCCCTCCACCGTCAGCAGCGCCGTGCGGCGGATGGCGGCCGGGTTCACACGGCGGCCCTTGAACTTCATCTCGCCGCGCGGCAGGTCGTAGGTCTGGAACACCCGCTCGACGGTCTCCAGGTAGAAGTCTGCGGCGAGGTCGGCCACGGCCAGGTATTCCTCGTAGAAGGTGCGTGTGATCTCGGCCTTGTCGAACTCGTCGGCCACGAGGTGCTTGTAGTAGTCCTTGAAGGCGTTGGCGTGCCGGTCCTTGTTCATGCTCATGAAGGCCGACAGCTGCACGAAGCCCGGGTAGACGCGCCGGCCCGCGCCCGCGTGCTGCCAGGGCACGTGGCTGATCAGGTTCTTGCGGAACCACTCGATCGGCTTGCTCGTGGCGAGCTGGTTGACGGCCGTGGGGCTGACGCGGCAGTCGATCGGGCCGGCCATCAGCGTGAGGCTCGCGGGCGTGGCGGGGTGGTCGTCCTCGGCCATGATCGACACGGCGGCCAGCGCGCTCACGCAGGGCTGGCACACGGCCACGACGTGGGCCTGCGGGCCGATGGCCGCCAGGAAGTCGATGAGGTGGCCGGTGTACTCGTCCAGCCCGAAACGGCCGGCGGACAGCGGCACGTCGCGCACGTTGTGCCAGTCGGTCACGTAGACGTCGTGATCCTGCAGCAGCGTGCGCACGGTGTCGCGCAGCAGCGTGGCGAAGTGGCCCGACATGGGCGCCACCACCATCACCTTGGGCTGGGCCGGGGCACCCTCCTTTCGAAAGCGCAGCAGCGTGGCGAACGGCGTCGTCAGCGCGGCTTCTTCCGTCACCGGCCAGCGCTCGTCGCCGCTGACGATCTCGCCGATGCGCCAGGGTGGCCGGGTGTGCGTGATCTGGGCCAGCTCGAACACCTTGCCGGCGGCGCTCCATTGCCGGGCGGGTAGCCAGGGCAGGTCGGCGATGCCGGGCTGCTCCAGCAACGGCATGGCCATGCGCGAGGCGGTGCGCAGGGGCCACATCAGATCGGCGTGCGCCTGGTAGGCGGGGTACATGGCAGCTCCTGCGTGGCGGGTACACCCCGGTGAACGCAAGGAGCGGGCCAGCATGGCATGGCATGGGCCTTGCGAATACCCGGTGGCAAAGACCGCCGAGGAGACGCAATGCCCGTAGCCAGCCCCGCCAAGCCCGCCGCCCGCAAAAGCGCCAAGGCGGCACCTGCAGCGCCCAGCCCGGCGCGCAAGCCCAGGGCGAGCGCCCCGGCCGCGGCGACGTTGACGCTGAGCAGCAAGAACTACTCGTCATGGTCGCTGCGCGGCTGGCTGCTGGCGCGCTTTGCCGGCCTGCCGTTCGACGAGGTCATGCTGCCCAACGACGACGAAAGCGCCCGCAAGGAGCTGCTGCTGCTGGCGCCGTCCATCCTCGTGCCCTGCCTGCGCCATGAGGGCGTGACGGTCTGGAACACCGTGGCCATCGCCGAGTACCTGGCCGAGACTTTTCCCAAGGCGGGCCTGTGGCCCAGCGACCGCGGCGCCCGTGCCCATGCCCGCGCGATCTGCGGCGAGATGAACTCGGGCTTTGCCAACCTGCGCGCGTCGCTGCCCATGAACCTCAAGGGCCACTTCCCGCGCCACAAGATCTGGGCCGGCGCCAAGCCCGACATCGAGCGCATCAGCGAGATCTGGAGCGAGTGCCTCGCGCGCTACGGCGGGCCGTTCCTGTTCGGCAAGAAGCGCTGCGCGGCCGACGCGATGTTCGCGCCGGTCGTCACCCGCTTCCTGACCTACGACGTGCCCGTCAACGCCGCCTGCCTGGCCTACTGCGAAACCATCATGGCCATGCCCGAGCTGCAGGCGTGGATCGCTGCGGCCCGCCTGGAGCCCGACGAGATCGAGCAGCTGGACATGGACTTCTGAGTCAGGCCCAGGCCGTGGGTGCCGGCACCTCGCACGGTGCCGGCATGTCCACCGTCTTGAAGGCCGCGGGCGACACGATCTCCAGGTACTCCATGTCCGGCGAATAGTCGAACAGGTAGTGCACGATGCCCGGTCGCTGGTGCACGCAGTCACCGGCCTCCACGAGCGTCACCTGGTCGCCGTACATGAACTTCGCCCAGCCCTTGGTCATGATGACGATCTGGAAGTCCGCCTCATGTCGGTGCCAGCCCGTGCCCTTTTCCGGGGCCATGTTCGCCTTCACAAGGTGCGCGATGACCCGTCCGTGGGTGGCGGCGGCGACGCCCAGGTCGCGGTAGAGGAAGAAATCTCTCAGCCCGTCGCTGCGCCAGGGCGTGTCCCCGGGCTTGACGTGAGAGAACTCGGTGGCGGACGCATCGTTGGCGGCGTCCACGGGGATCGACATATCCGTCATGACCAAGCTCCTGTAAAGCTGCAGGCAGGCCGGATGCACGCAATATGCGTTCCCGGCGCCGCCTACCGAAGCGGATTTGCCCGTGCCTTGATTCATGTCATGGGGGCGCGCTGCCCCGGCCGCTAGATTGGCGGCGTGAGCGCTCCACCCCCCGGGCTGCACGCGGCGGAAGCCGACGCGCGCCTTCTCGCCCCCTTCACCGCCTGGCCGGATGGCCCGGGCGGCGCGGCGCTGTCGCAGTTCCAGGTCGCGGGCATCCACTGCGCGGCCTGCTCCGGCATCATCGAAGACACGCTGAGCCAACTGCCTGGCGTGGAGCGCGCGAGCGTGAACGCGGCATCGGCCCGGCTGTCCCTGCGCTGGCAGCCCTCGCGGCTGGCGCTGGCCGACGTGCTTGCCGCCTTGCAGGCCGCGGGTTACCAGGTCACGCCCGACGTGGCCGCGTCCGCGCGCGAGCTGCGCCGCCAGGAGAAGCGCCAGGCGCTGTGGCGGGTGTTCGTCGCCGGCTTCCTGATGATGCAGGTGATGATGCTGGCCACGCCCGCCTACGTGGCTGCGGCGGGCGAGCTGTCGCCCGACCTGGACCAGCTGCTGCGCTGGGGCTGCTGGGTGTTGACGCTGCCGGTGATGGTGTTCTCGGCCGGCCCCTTCTTCAGCGGCGCCTGGCACCAGCTGCGCGCCGGGCGGCTGGGCATGGACGTGCCGGTGGCCCTGGGCATTGCGGTCACCTTCGTGGCCAGCACCGGGGCCCTTTTCGACCCCGGTGGCCTGCTGGGCCACGAGGTCTACTTCGATTCGCTCACGATGTTCGTCGCGCTGCTGCTGGCCGCGCGCTGGTTCGAGCTGGGTGCCCGCCACCGTGCGGCCGAGGCCTTGGAGGCCGTGGCTGGATCGTTGCCAAGCGCTGCGCAGCGCTTGCTGCCCGATGGCCGCAGCGAACGTGTGCCGGCCGAGGCCCTGCGTCCGGGCGACCGCATCCGCGTCGCCGCCGGCGAGGCTTTCGCGGCCGACGGCGTGGTGGTCGGCGGGCAGGGCTGGGTCAACGAGGCGCTGCTCACGGGTGAATCTGCGCCTGTGGCCAAGGCCGCGGACGATGCGGTCGTGGCCGGCAGCCTCAGCGTGGACGGTGTGTTCATCGTCGCCGTGCAGCGCGTGGGTGCCGACACCACGGCCCAGGGCATCGTGCGGCTGATGCAGCAGGCGCAGAGCCAGCGGCCTTTCGTGCACGGCGTGCTGGACCGTGTGGCGGCCGGGTTCACGGCTGCCGTGCTCCTGCTGGCGCTGGGCGCGGGGCTGGCCTGGTGGTGGGTCGACCCCTCGCGGGCCGTGGCCGTCGCCGTGGCCGTGCTCATCGTGACCTGCCCCTGCGCGCTCACGCTCGCGGCCCCCGCAGCCTGGCTGACCGCCAGTGGCGCGCTGGCGCGCCGCGGCCTGCTGCTGGCGGACCTGTCCGCCCTGGAGCGCCTGTGCGCGGTGGACACCGTGGTGTTCGACAAGACCGGCACGGTCAGCGAAGACCGGCTGCAACTGCGCCGGCACTGGAGCGACAGCCCGGATGCCGATGCGCTGCTGGTGCTGGCGCGCAGCCTGGCCGGGCTGTCGCGACACCCGCATGCGCAGGCGCTGGCCGACGGCAGCAGCGCGCAAGGCTGGCACGACGTGCGCGAGGTCGCCGGCCGGGGTGTCGAGGCCCGCGATGCCGAGGGCTGCCTGTGGCGGCTGGGTGCGCCGGGGTGGGTGCGCGAGCAGCCGGACCCGGGCGCGCGCCTGGCCTTCGGCAGCGATGGCGCCGTGCTCTGGCTGGACTTGGCCGAGTCGGCGCGGCCCGACGCTGCCGAGGCCATCGCGGCGCTGCAGGCGCAGGGCCGCGCCGTGCGCCTGCTCTCGGGCGACCAACCCGTAGCTGTTGCGCGCATGGCGGAGGCCCTGGGCATCACCGAGTGGAGAGCCAGCGCAACACCTGACACCAAGCTCGCTGCCGTGCGGGAGGCCCAGGCGCGCGGCGAGCGTGTGCTGATGGTGGGTGACGGCATCAACGACGCCCCTGTGCTGGCGGCGGCGGACGTGCGCATCGCCATGGGGCAGGGCGCCATGCTCGCGCGCAGCGCGGCGGACGCACTGCTCGTGTCCAACCGACTGATGGCCGTGCCGCAAGCCCTGGCCCTTGCACAGCGCACCCGCCGCGTGCTGCGGCAGAACCTCGCCTGGGCGGCGCTCTACAACCTCGCCTGCGTGCCGCTGGCGCTGGCCGGCTGGTTGCCGCCGCTGGCCGCGGGCATCGGCATGGCCAGCAGCTCGCTCTTCGTCGTGCTCAACGCGCAGCGGCTGCAACGCGGCTGAAAGACCATGGACATCCTCTATCTCCTCATCCCGTTCTCGGTCGTGCTGGTGCTGCTCATCCTGGGCGTGTTCGGCTGGGCTGTGAACTCAGGGCAACTCGAAGACCTCTCCCGGGAGGGGGAACGCATCCTGCTTGACGAGGATCAAGGCACCTAGGGCCCCTCGCGCGAAGAATCGTTCGCATCAGACTGAAGGAGTCGCGATGGCGAACGAAAAGGCCCTGGCCACCACTGGGGCGACATACGAAGACGGACCGGTACGCGCATTCGCGCTGGCCGCAGTTCTCTGGGGCGTGGTGGGGATGCTGGTGGGCGTCATCATTGCCGCCCAGCTGGCCTGGCCGGATCTCAACCTCGGCGTTCCCTGGCTCAGCTACGGCCGCTTGCGGCCGCTGCACACCAACGCGGTGATCTTCGCGTTCGGCGGCTGCACGCTGTTCGCCACGTCTTACCACGTGGTCCAGCGCACCGGCCAGACGCGCCTGTTCCTGCCCAAGCTCGCCTGGTTCACCTTCTGGGGCTGGCAGCTCGTCATCCTGCTCGCGGCGCTGTCGCTGCCCATGGGCTTCACGACCGGCAAGGAATACGCCGAGCTCGAGTGGCCCATCGACATCCTGATCGCCGTGGTGTGGGTGGCCTATGCCGTCGTGTTCTTCGGCTCGGTGGGTACCCGCAAGATCCGCCACATCTACGTGGCGAACTGGTTCTTCGGCGCCTTCATCATCGCCGTGGCCCTGCTGCACATCGTCAACAGCGCCGAGATCCCGGTCAGCCTCACCAAGAGCTACTCGGCCTACGCCGGCGTGCAGGACGCCATGGTGCAGTGGTGGTACGGCCATAACGCGGTCGGCTTCTTCCTGACAGCGGGCTTCCTCGGGATGATGTACTACTACATCCCCAAGCAGGCCGAGCGCCCCGTCTACAGCTACCGCCTGTCCATCGTCCACTTCTGGGCGCTGATCTTCACCTACATGTGGGCGGGCCCGCACCACCTGCACTACACGGCCCTGCCGGACTGGGCGCAGAGCATCGGCATGATCTTCAGCCTGGTGCTGCTGGCGCCGAGCTGGGGCGGCATGATCAACGGCGTCATGACCCTCTCGGGCGCCTGGCACAAGCTGCGTGACGACCCCATCCTGAAGTTCCTCATCGTGGCCCTGTCGTTCTACGGCATGTCCACCTTCGAGGGCCCGATGATGTCGATCAAGACGGTCAACTCGCTGTCGCACTACACCGACTGGACGGTGGGCCACGTGCACAGCGGCGCCCTGGGCTGGGTGGGCCTCATCTCGATGGGCTCGCTCTACCACCTGATCCCGCGCATGTTCGGTCGCACGGAGATGTACTCCAAGCGCGCCATCGAGCTGCACTTCTGGATCGCGACGCTGGGCATCGTGCTCTACATCGCCGCGATGTGGATTGCCGGCGTGATGCAGGGCCTGATGTGGCGTGCGGTCAACCCTGACGGCACCCTCGTCTACACCTTTGTCGAGAGCGTGAAGGCCACCTGGCCGTTCTACGTGATCCGCCTGGCCGGCGGCCTGCTGTACCTCGGCGGCATGCTGGTGATGAGCTGGAACGTGATCAAGACCGTGCAGGCCGGCCGCGCCCAACCAGTGCGCATCCCCGCCCCTGCGATGGCCCACGCTTGAAGGAGATTTCATGAGCAACCCTAGCCAAACCGTCTCCGGCCACCAGCGCATCGAGACCAGCAACCTGCTGATGATCGTGCTGGTGCTCCTGACCGTGCTGGTCGGCGGCATCGTCGAGATCGTGCCGCTGTTCTTCCAGCGCTCGACCACCCAGGCCGCGCCGGGCCTCAAGCCCTACACCGCGCTGCAGCTCGCCGGCCGCGACGTCTACCTGCGTGAAGGCTGCTACAACTGCCACTCGCAGATGATCCGCCCGCTCGCCGCCGAGACGCTGCGTTACGGCAAGTACTCCACGGCGGGTGAATTCGTGTACGACCACCCCTTCCAGTGGGGCAGCAAGCGCACCGGCCCGGACCTCGCCCGCGTGGGTGCCAAGTACAGCGACGACTGGCACCGCATCCACCTGAACAACCCGCGTGACCTGGTGCCCGAGTCCAACATGCCGGCCTACCCTTGGCTGGCCACCTCGGCCGTGGACGCCGCCGGCATGCCGGCCCGTCTGGGCGCGATGCGCACCCTGGGCGTGCCCTACACCGAAGCCGAGGTGAAGGCCTCCGCCGACGAGGTCAAGGGCAAGACCGAGCTCGACGCGCTGGTGGCCTACCTGCAGGTGCTCGGCACCGCGAACAAGTAAGGAGCCCGCAATCATGGGCATCAACGAACTCCGTGTGGCCGTGACCCTGGTGTCGCTGGCCGTGTTCCTCGGCATCGTCGCGTGGGCCTGGCGTGGCCGCTTCGACGACGCCGCCCGCCTGCCTTTCGAAGGAGATGAGCAATGAGTGACTTCTTCAGCAGCGGCTGGTCTCTCTTCATCGCCGCCGTGACCATTGGCGGGCTGATCGCCTGCGTGATCCTGCTGCTCATCGCGAGCCGCCGCCAGGTGATGGCCGCCGACAACACCACCGGCCACGTGTGGGACGAGGACCTGCGCGAACTCAACAACCCGCTGCCCGCGTGGTGGATGGGCCTGTTCGTGCTGACCATCGTGTTCGCCGGCGTCTACCTGGCGCTCTACCCGGGCCTGGGCAGCCAGGCCGGCAAGCTGGGCTGGACGAGTGAAGGCGAGCACGCCAAGGACCTGGCCCAGACCCGCGCCGCCATGGCGCCCGTCTACGCCGCGTTCAAGGACATGGCGCCCGAGCAGCTGGCCAAGGACCCCAAGGCCCACGGTATCGGCGAGCGGCTGTTCGCGAACAACTGCGCGCAGTGCCACGGTGCCGACGCCAAGGGCTCCAAGGGCTTCCCCAACCTGACCGACGGCGACTGGCTCTGGGGCGGCACGCCCGAGGCCATCACCGAGACCATCACCAAGGGCCGCGATGGCAACATGCCCGTGATGGCACCGGCCGTGGGCACGAGCGAGGATGTCCGCAACGTGGCGCATTACGTGCTGTCGCTGTCGGGCAGCCCGCACAACGCGCTCTACGCCCAGCTCGGCAAGGAGAAGTTCGTCGTCTGCGCGGCCTGCCATGGCCCCGGCGGCAAGGGCAACCAGGCGCTGGGTGCTCCGAACCTGAGCGACAAGGTCTGGCTGCACGGCTGGGGCGAGGAAGCCGTGATGGCCATGGTCAACAACGGCAAGCACAACGTCATGCCCGCCCACGGCGAGCGCCTCACGCCGGAGCAGATCCGCGTGCTGGCCGCCTACGTGTGGGGCCTGTCGCAATCGCAGGGCGTCGCCGCAGCGAACTGACCTCCCATGCCTGCCCCTTCCGCACCCGCCACGGGTGATGCAGTTCACGTCATCCGGCTCTACAAGTCGGAAGACAAGATCCATCCACGCGCCGTGGATGGCTTCTACGCCCGCTGGCGCTGGGTCATCGTTGCGCTGACCCAGCTGGTGTTCTACGGCCTGCCCTGGCTCAACTGGGGTCAGCGTCAGGCCGTGCTGTTCGACCTGGAAGCGCGGCGCTTCTATGTCTTCGGCCTCGTGCTCTACCCGCAGGACTTCGTGTACCTCACGGCCCTGCTGATGATCTCGGCCTACGCGCTGTTCCTGTTCACCGCGGTGGCGGGGCGGCTGTGGTGCGGCTACGCCTGCCCGCAGACGGTCTACACCGAGATCTTCATGCGGGTGGAGCGCTGGTTCGAGGGCGACCGCAACGCGCGGCTTCGCCTGGACAAGGCGCCCTGGTCGCTGGACAAGCTCTGGCGCAAGGCCGGCAAGCAGGCCGTCTGGATCGCCATCGGCCTGTGGACGGGCTTCACCTTCGTCGGCTACTTCACGCCCATCCACACGCTGGGCGCGGAGGTGCTGACGCTGGGCACGGGCCCGTGGGAGACCTTCTGGGTGCTGTTCTACGGCTTTGCCACCTACGGCAATGCCGGCTACATGCGCGAGCAGGTCTGCAAGTACATGTGCCCTTACGCGCGCTTCCAGAGCGCGATGTTCGACCGCGACACGCTGATCGTCAGCTACGACCCCGCCCGCGGCGAGCCGCGCGGCAACAACGCCAAGCGCAAGAAGGGCGTGGCCAGCAGCGAGCCGCTGGGCGACTGCATCGACTGCGAACTGTGCGTGCACGTCTGCCCGACCGGCATCGACATCCGCAACGGCCTGCAGTACGAGTGCATCGGCTGCGCCGCCTGCATCGACGTGTGCAACGGCGTGATGGACAAGATGGGCACGGCCCGCGGCCTCATCCGCTACGACACCGAGAACGGCCTGGAGCAGGGCCTGTCCAGCACCCAGCGCTGGCGCCGGGTGCTGCGCCCGCGCGTGATCATCTACACGACCGTGCTGCTCATCATCTGCAGTGCGGTGCTCTGGAGCATCACGTCGCGCCACGGCTTCCGCGTGGACGTGGTGCGCGACCGCGCGTCGCTCGCGCGCCTCGTCGAGGACGGCTGGGTGGAGAACGTCTACCGGCTGCAGGTCATGAACGCGACCGAGTCGCCGCAGCGCTACCGCATCGAGGCCGACGGCCTGCCGGGCCTCGTGCTGAGCCGGGCGACGAGCGTCGACCTCGGCCCGGCCGAAGCGCGCTGGGTGGCGGTTGCCCTGCGCATGCCGCCCTCGGCCGCCCAGCAGTTCAAGCCCGGTGCCCACCCGATGCAGTGGCGCATCAGTCGCATCACCGATGGTGCCCCAGAGACCGTCGTCGAAAAATCCACCTTCGTGCTGCCGCGCTGACGGCGAGGAGAACCCCATGTCCGCAGTCGTTTCCAAGTCGTCCGCCTGGCGTGAGCCGATGGTGTGGCTGGTCGTCGGGGGGCCCGCCAGCGTCGTGGTCGCCAGCTTCTTCACGCTGGCGCTCGCACTCAAGCACCCCGACCCGCCGCTGGACCTGCGCGCCACTGCGCAGCGTTCGGCGGATGAGGTCGAGCCTGCCGACATGCGCGCCCGCGAGGGCGACGTGCCGGCGCTCATTGCCCGCAACCACGCGGCCACGGGTGCGGCGGGAGTCAAGCGGTGACCGGTCAGCCCGGGCCGTCACGCCTCGCGCGTTTCGCGATGGCGGTGGCCTGGTCGTCCTTCCTGTGCGCCGGCGTGCTGGAGCTGCTCGTGTTCGCCGTCGTCGACCCGACCGAGCTGCGCTGGTTCGGCGCCGCGCCGGTGGAGCTGTCGCCGCAGGCCATCTACACGCTGAGCTTCCTTGTGTTCTGGGGCGTCATCGCGCTGTCGTCCAGCCTGGCGCTGCTGCTGGTGAACCTGCCGGTGGAAGACGTCAAGCCGTCACGTCGCGCCCCGGGCTGGCCTCGCTGACGACGCGCGCATGGCGGTCGTGGGTCCAGTAGGCCCAGGCCCAGTCCAGCAGCACGACGAAGCGGTTGCGAAAGCCGATCAGGAAGTACACGTGCGCGAACAGCCAGAAGAGCCAGGCCGGGTAGCCTGAAAAGCGCCAGGGCCCCAGCGGCGTGCCCAGGTCCACGACGGCGCTGTTGCGGCCGATGGTGGCGAGGTTGCCGTAGTCGCGGTAGCGAAAGGGCAGGGCGGGCTGGCCGGCCAGCGCGCGGCGAATGTTGGCGGCGGCGTGCCGCCCCATCTGCTTGGCGCCGGGCGACACGCCCGGCACCGGGCGCGGCTCGCGCCCCGGCGCGTGACTCTGGGCGGCGGCGAGGTCGCCGATGACGCGGATGGCCGGGAAGCCCTTCAGGCTGAGGTCCGGCTCCACCACGACGCGCCCGGCGCGGTCCAGCGTGCAGCCGGTGGCGTCCGCCAGGGCGCGGCCCAGCGGCGACGCCGCCACGCCCGCGGCCCACACCACGCAGCGGCTGTGCAGGCGCTCGGCGCCGGCGGCCGTGGTGATGTCCAGCCCCTCGGCGTCGATACCTGTGACGCGGGCGCCAAGCTTCACCTCCACGCCGAGCGCGTTGAGCTGCTCGCGGGCGCGCTGGCTCAGGGCCTCGGGCATGGACTGGAGCACGCGCGGGCTGCCCTCCACGAGCAGCACGCGCGCCTGGCGCGGGTCGATGCGGCGGAACTCGCCCGGCAGGGTGTGGCGTGCGATCTCGGCGAAGGTGCCCGCCAGCTCCACGCCGGTGGGCCCGCCACCCACGACGACGAACTGCAGCAGCGCGGCGCGCCGTGCCGGGTCGTCCTCCCGCTCGGCGGCCTCGAAGGCCAGCAGCACGCGGCGGCGGATCTCGAAGGCGTCCTGCAGCGTCTTGAGGCCGGGCGCGAACTCGGCCCACTCGTCACGGCCGAAGTAGCTGTGCGTGGCGCCGGCCGCCACGATGAGGTGGTCCCAGCGCAGCTGCGCGCCGTCCTTGAGGGTGACGGTCTGGCCCGCAGCGTCGATGGCGACGACCTCGCCCAGCAGCGTCGTCACGTTGCGCTGGCGGCGGAAGAGGTGCCGGATGGGCGCCGCAATGGATGGGGCCGAGAGGCCCGCGGTGGCCACCTGGTAGAGCAGCGGCTGGAAGAGGTGGTGGTTGGTCTTGTCGACGACGGTGATGTCGACATCGGCGCTGGCCAGGGCCCGCGCCGCCTCCAGGCCGCCGAATCCGCAGCCGATGATCAGGACTTGAGGACGCATGCGCCCATGCTACGCCTGCCGTGCTGCGGTGCAGCATGCATTCTCGGCATGGGTTCGAGCCGGCCTGGCCGGCGTGCCCGGTCAGCCTGCGGCGTTCGAGACGAGGCGCTGCAGCGCCTGGGGGTCGAGCACCGTGATCTGGCGCTGCTTCACGTCCAGCACGCCGTCTTCCTGGAACTTGGAGAAGGTGCGGCTGACCGTTTCGAGCTTCAGGCCCAGGTAGCTGCCGATCTCCTCGCGCGTCATGCGCAGCACGAGGCTGCTGGACGAGAAGCCGCGGGCCTGCAGGCGCTGGGTCAGGTTGAGCAGGAAGGCCGCCAGGCGCTCCTCGGCGCGCATGTTGCCCAGCAGCAGCATGACGCCGTGGTCGCGCACGATCTCGCGGCTCATGATCTTGTGGAACTGGTGCTGCAGATCGGACAGCTCGCGCGTCAGGTGCTCGAGCTGGCCGTAGGGGATGATGCAGACCTGCGAGTCCTCCAGCGCCACCGCGTCGCAGGTGTGCCGGTCGCTGCTGATGCCGTCCAGGCCGAGCACTTCGCCGGCCATCTGGAAGCCGGTGACCTGTTCCCGCCCATCCTCGCTGGCGACGCAGGTCTTGAAGAAGCCCGTGCGCACCGCGTAGAGCGACTGGAAGCCGTCGCCGGCGCGGAACAGCGCCTCGCCGCGCGGCACGGCGCGCCGCTGCTCCACCAGCTCGTCCAGCCGCTCGAGCTGCTCGCTGGACATCCCCACCGGCAGGCACAGCTCGCGCAGGTTGCAGCTCGAGCAGGCCACCTTGAAGGGCTCGGGGCGGACAGCAGCGAGGGCGGCGGCTTGGGCGGCAGGAGGCATCGGCGGGCGGGCGGCGTAACAGGCTGAAGTATCGCCGATGAGCGCTTCCCGGACGCCGGCAAGTCCTTTTTTACCGATCCGGCCCCGCCGCGCCCCGCGGGCTGGAAGCGGGCCCCGGCCCGGCGCGCGCGGCCTGAAGCGGGTTGAGACGGATCAAGCCCCTGCCGGGCCCGGGCCGGCACATTAGCGCGCTGTCGAACCGATGCCCTGACCGAGATGCCGGATCCCGTCCTCACGCACAGCAGCGAAGCGCCCATCGTGCTGACCGACGAGATGTTGCGGCGCCTGGACAGGCCCGGACCACGCTACACCTCGTACCCCACGGCCGATCGCTTCGTCGAGGCGTTCGGTTCCGAGCAGTACCGGCAGGCGTTGCGCCAGCGCGCCCAGGGCGCGATGGTCGGCGGGCCGCCGCCGTTGTCGCTGTACGTGCACATCCCGTTCTGCGAGGCGCTTTGCTACTACTGCGCCTGCAACAAGGTCATCACCAAGCACCACGAGCGCGCCCGGCCCTACCTGGACGACCTGCGCGCCGAAGTGGCACTGCACGTGGCCGAGCTGGGCCGCGGCCAGCCGGTGTCGCAGCTGCACCTGGGCGGCGGCACGCCGACGTTCCTCTCCGACGCCGAGCTCGACGAGCTGATGGCCATGCTGCGCGCCGCCTTCCGCTTCGCGCCCGAGGCGGAGCTGGGCATCGAGGTCGATCCGCGCACCGCCTCGGGCGAGCGCCTGCGCCACCTGGCGGCGCTCGGCTTCAACCGCATCAGCTTCGGCGTGCAGGACTTCGATGCCAACGTGCAGAAGGCGGTGCACCGCGTGCAGCCGTTCGAGATGGTGCGCGACCTGATGGCGCAGGCGCGCGCCATCGGCTTCCAGTCGATCAACGCCGATCTCATCTACGGCCTGCCGCGCCAGACGCCCGAGTCGTTCGCGCGCACCATCGCCCAGGTGGTCGAGCTGCGGCCCGACCGCATCGCGCTGTACGCCTACGCGCACCTGCCGCAGCGCTTCAAACCGCAGCGGCGCATCATCGGCGCCGAGCTGCCCGAACCCGAGCAGCGCGTGCGCATGCTGCAAGGGGCGCTGGCCGGGTTCCTCGCGCACGGCTATGTCTACATCGGCATGGACCACTTCGCGCTGCCCGAGGACAGCCTCGCGGTGGCCAGGCGGCAGGGGCGCCTGCACCGCAACTTCCAGGGCTACAGCACGCAGCCCGACTGCGACATCATCGGCCTGGGGGTCTCGGCCATCGGCCGCGTCGGCGCCACCTATGCGCAGAACGCCAAGACGCTGCAGGAGTACCACGATGCGCTCGCGCAAGGCGAGTTCGCCGTCGTGCGCGGCCTGGGGCTGACGCGCGACGACCTGCTGCGCCGCGCCGTGATCATGGCGCTGATGTGCCAGGGGCGCGTCGAGTTCGAGTCGGTCGAGCTGGCGCACCTGGTGCGCTTTCGCGAAGTCTTTGCCGCCGAGCTGGAACGCCTCGCGCCACTGGCCGAGATGGGGCTGGTCGAGGTGGACGCGCAGTCGATCCGCGTCACGCCGCTCGGCTGGTACTTCGTGCGTGCGGTGGCGATGGTGTTCGACCGCCACCTCCAGGGCGACCAGGTGCGCGAGCGCTTCTCGCGCATCATCTGACCCCGCCCAGGAATCGCCACGCAGCGGGCCTCGTCCCGCGTTCATCCCACGCCGAGCGGCAACGAGCAACCCCGATGGTGGAAGCCGCGATCATCGCCAGCACTTTCGCGCTCGGCCTGGCCGGCGCGCCGCATTGCACGGCCATGTGCGCCGCGCCCTGCGCGGCCCTGATCGGCCGCGAGGGCGGCGTGCCGGCGACGCTGGCGTTCCACGCCACGCGTGCGGCCGGCTATGCGGCGGCCGGCGCGGTGGCGGCGGGCGGCCTGGCGGCTTTCGGGGCCCTGGCCGGCATCGCGCCGGTGTTGCGGCCGCTGTGGACGCTCGTGCACGTGGCCTTCTTCGCGCTCGGCTTGTGGCTGCTGTGGCGGGCGCGGCAACCGCAATGGCTGGCCGTGCTCGGCCGCCGCGCGGGGCCGGCGCAGGCGGCGTCTGCGGCGCCCGTCTGGCAGCCGCTGGCAACGCCGTCGATGGCCGTCTCGATGCCTGCATCGATGGCGTTGCCGGCCTCGGCCGCGCCGAGGCCGGCCGTGTTGCGCGCCGGCCTCGCCGGCAGCCTGTGGTTCGCCTGGCCTTGCGGCTTGCTGCAATCGGCACTGCTGGTCTCGGCGCTGGCCAACGGTGCCCTTGGCGGCGCCGCCGCGATGCTGGCATTCGCCGCGGCTTCGTCGGCCGGCCTCGTTGCCGCGCCGTTCGTGTGGCGCAGGCTCGGGCGCGGCGGCAGCGCGCGCGCCGAGCGCTGGGCCTTGCGCGCCGCCGGCGCGGCGATGGCGGCGATGTCGGGCTGGGCGTTGACTTCGGGCTTGTGGCACCGCGTGGCCGAGGCCTGCGCAGCGTGGCTGTCATAGCTGCGGCGCCTGCGCGCACGTCGGGCGAACGACATCCCCTGGCCTAGAATCGTCCGACGCTCCAAGCGCATCCGCCGAGGCACCGCCCGCGGCACGGACAACGAGAGCCGAACCCCTGAAACACTGCCACGCCGCCGCGGCGCGGCGAGGAGAGCGCATCCATGTACCAGCACATCAAGGTGCCCGCCGCGGGCCGCAAGATCACCGTCAACGCGGACTTCTCGCTCAACGTGCCGGACAACCCGATCATTCCCTACATCGAGGGCGACGGCACGGGCCTGGACATCACGCCGGTGATGATCAAGGTGGTCGACGCCGCGGTGGCCAAGAGCTACGGCGGCAAGCGGAAGATCCACTGGATGGAGGTCTACGCCGGCGAGAAGAGCACCAAGGTCTACGGCCCCGATGTCTGGCTGCCCGAGGAGACGCTGGCCGCCGTGCGCGAGTACGTGGTCTCGATCAAGGGACCGCTGACGACACCGGTGGGCGGCGGCATCCGCAGCCTCAACGTGGCGCTGCGCCAGGAACTCGACCTCTACGTCTGCCTGCGACCGATCCAGTACTTCAAGGGCGTGCCCAGCCCGCTGAAGGAGCCGGAGAAGACCAACATGGTCATCTTCCGCGAGAACAGCGAGGACATCTACGCCGGCATCGAATACGAGGCGCAGACCGACAAGGCGAAGAAGCTCATCGACTTCCTCGTCAAGGAGATGGGGGTCAGGAAGATCCGCTTTCCGGCCACCAGCGGCATCGGCATCAAGCCGGTGTCCATCGAAGGCACCGAGCGCCTGGTGCGCAAGGCGATCCAGTACGCCATCGACAACGACAAGCCCAGCGTGACGCTCGTGCACAAGGGCAACATCATGAAGTTCACCGAGGGTGGCTTCCGCGACTGGGGCTACGCGCTGGCGAAGAAGGAGTTCGGCGCCGTCGAGATCGACGGCGGCCCGTGGTGCAAGCTGAAGAACCCGCGCACCGGCAAGGAGATCACCATCAAGGACTCGATCGCCGACGCCTTCCTGCAGCAGATCCTGCTGCGACCGGCCGAGTACAGCGTGATCGCCACGCTCAACCTCAACGGCGACTACATCAGCGACGCGCTGGCGGCGCAGGTGGGGGGCATCGGCATCGCCCCGGGCGCCAACATGTCCGACAGCGTGGCGATGTTCGAAGCCACGCACGGCACGGCGCCCAAGTACGCCGGCAAGGACTACGTCAACCCGGGCTCCGAGATCCTCAGCGCCGAGATGATGCTGCGCCACATGGGCTGGACCGAAGCCGCCGACCTCGTCATCGCGAGCATGGAGCGCGCCATCCAGAGCAAGCGGGTCACCTACGACTTCGCGCGCCTGATGGACGGTGCGACGCAGGTGTCCTGCTCGGGCTTCGGGCAGGTGATGATCGAGCACATGTGAGGGCCGCCGCCGGCGCGCGCCCGCAGCGGGCGCCTGCCGGCCTTCAGCCGCCGGCGCGCGGCGCCACCGCGGCGCCTTCGATGCCGTGCCGCTTCAGCGCCTCGGCCACGAAGCCCGAGGCCTTCATCTCCTCGATGAAGCCCTTGAGCCAGGCTTGTGCGGCGGTGCGCCCCTTGGGCACGCCCATCGCCTGCTCGATGACCATGAAGCGCCCCGGCAGCAGGCGCACGCCGCCCACGCGCTTCGCATCCGCTTCGAGCTGCTGCTTCACGCCGGCGGCCACTTCGAGGTTCTGCGCCAGGAAGAGGTCGGTCACCGCCGGCGAGGTCGGTGCGCGCACGAGCGTGGCGGCCTTCAGCTCGCGCGTGAGGAAGAGGTCGTAGGCGCTGCCACGGCCCACCGCGATGCGCGTGCCGGCACGGTCGACCTCGTCGTTGCGAACGAGCGGCGACGCGTTGCGAACGAGGTAGGCGCCTTCGATGACGACGTAGGGCGCGGTGTACTCCATGTCGGCCGCGCGCACGGGGTCGATGGCGACGAAGGCGAGATCGACCTGCGCGGCCTTCACCGCGTCGACCACCGTGCCGGCCGAGTTGAACTGCACCAGTTCCACCGCCAGCCCCAGCCGCCGCGCTGCCTCGCGCGCGAGGTCGACCGAGACGCCCTTGGGCTCGCCGTTGGCGCCGCGGCTGGCGAGGATCGGATTGCCGAAGTTGATCGCGGCGCGCAGCTTGCCGCCGGTGCCGCCGAGCTGGGCCACGACCCGGGGATCGGCTGCCGCCGGCGCGTGCGTCGTCGGGCCGGCGCAAGCGGCGAGCAGCGCAGCGCCGGCGGCGAGGCCGAAGGAGCGTCGGCTTTGGCTCATCTGGACCTGGATGGGTGCGGCGGCGGCGGGGCAGCGTTCGTCGCGGTGGTTGCGGGCCGGATTGTCCGCCTCAGGGGCGGGAAAGCGTCGTCAGTTCGCGCACGTTGCCGATGGCCCCCAAGCGCCGGCAGGCGGCGATCAGCTCGGCGCTGCGCCCGGCACCGAGGACCGGCGCGGCCTGCGCGGTGAACTTCGCTTCGAGCGCCGCGTCGCTCATCGGCCGCTCGAGCGAGCCGATGGCGTGCTCGACGAAGATGTGCACGCGCCTGCCGTCGCGCAGCACCGCGGTCACGTCGGCGGCGGCTTCGTCGATGCCGTCGTCGACGGTGGCGACGACCTTGCGCCGAAGCGCCACCACGTCGGGCCGGTTGACGATGTCGTCGGCGTACTCGGGCTCGCCGGCGCGGCCGAAGATCAGCCCCGCGGCGCAGCCGTGGTAGACGCTGAACTTGCCTTGCAGGCCGTCGGCCGGCTCCTTCTTGCCGGTGAGTTCGAGCACCAGCGAGTGCACCTTCAGCTCGATGCGCTCGACGTCCCCGGCCTGCACGCCCTGCGCGCGCAACTGCACGCAGGCGTCGATGCTCGGGTGGATGACGATGCCGCAGGCGAACGGCTTGTAGGTGTTGAACGAGATCTCGAAGCGTTGCCCGAGTTCGTCGCTGGCCTCGTTCCAGGCGCACCGGGTGGACACCACCTGCGCGAAGCCGCGCGGCGCTTCGAGTGCGCGGGCGCTGGCGGTGAAGCCGTTCTTCGCCAGCAGTGCCGAGAGCAGCCCGGCGCGCGCCGCGGCGCCGGGATGGAAAGGCTTGGTCATCGTGCCGAACTGCTCGCGCAAGCCCACCGGCTGCGAGGCGGCGATGCCCAGTGCCATCGCCGTCTTCTGTTCGTCCAGCCCGAGCAGCCGCGCGCACGCCGCCGCCGCGCCGAGCATGCCGGTGGAGCCGGTGATGTGCCAGCCGCGATCGTAGTGTTCGGGGTAGATCACGTTGCCCATTCGGCAGGCGACGTCGATGCCGAGCACCAGCGCATCGACCAGTGTGCGGCCGGAAGCGCCCAGGTGCTCGGCCAGCGCCAGCGCCGCCGAAGCCACCGGCCCGGCCGGATGGATGATCGTCTTCAGGTGCGTGTCGTCGAAATCGAACGTGTGCGAGCTGATGCCGTTGAGCAGCGCCGCGCCGGCCATGTCGACGCGCTCGCTGCGCCCGAGCACGGTGGCCTGCGCGGCCGGCTCGAGCATCTGCACCGCCGCCAGCGCCGCGCGCATCGCCTCGTGCGTGGCGGCGCCGACGGCGCAGCCGGTCCAGTTGAGGAAGGTGCGGTGCGCCTCGTGCTCGACGGCTTCGCTCCAGCCGCGCGAAGGGTGCGTGGCCACGAAGCGGGCGAGCGTGCGCGTGACCGGCGGGGCGTTGGTGTCGGCGGCGACGGAGGTGTTGCGGGCCATGGCGTGCTCGGCGTGAGTTCGGCGGCTTGCTTCAGTCTTCGACCTGGATCTTTCGTTCCCTGGCCAGCGCCGTCCAGCGCACGACCTCGGCGGCGATGTACCTGCCGAAGGCGTCGGCGGCCATCGGCATCGGTTCGACGGCTTCGCTGGCCAGGCGCTCGCGCATGTCCGGTGCGGCGAGCGTGGCGTTGAGCGTGTCGTTGAGCTGCTTGACGATCGGCCCGGGCATGCCGGCGGGGCCGACGACGCCGTACCACTGCACCGCGTCGAAGCCCTTGAAGCCCGCCTCGATCATCGTCGGCACGTCCTTCAGCACCGCCGCGCGCAGGTGGCCCGTGACGGCCAGCGGCCTGACGCGGCCGGAGCGGATGTGCGGCAGCGCCGCGGCCAGGCCCGGGAACATCGCCTGCGTCTGGCCGCCGAGCAGGTCGGTGAAGGCCGGTGCGATGCCGCGATAAGGCACGTGCAGCATGAACACGCCGGCCTGCTGCTTGAACAGTTCCATCACCAGCTGCGTCAGCGAGCCGACGCCGGCCGACCCGTAGCTCGCCTGGCCCGGGTTCTTCTTCAGGAAGTCGACGAAGCCCTGGAGGTCGTTGACCGGCAGCGAGGCGTTGACGACCAGCACGTTGGGCGTGCCGCCGATCATGCCGATGGGCGTGAAGTCGCGCACCGCGTCGTAGGGCAGCTTGCGCGTCGCCGGGCTGGTGCCGTGGGTGGCGACATAACCCTGCATCAGCGTATAGCCGTCGGGTGCCGCCTTGGCGGTGGTCTGCGCCGCGATGGCGCCGCCGCCACCTCCGATGTTCTCGACGACGAACGTCTGGCCGAGCTGGCGCGCCCAGCGCTCGCAGACGGCGCGGCCGATGAAGTCGCTGCCGCCTCCGGCGGCCACCGGCACGATGTAGCGCAGCGGCTTCGCCGGCCACGCCTGCGCGAAGGCGGCGCCGGCCGGCAGCCAAGGGGCCGGCGCGGCCAGCAGGAGACTGCGTCGCTTGATCATGCGGTTCCTTCGGGCGCAGGCGCGCCAAGCTGCTCGACAAGCCGTTCGTGCGAGGCCATCACGTGCGCCGTGGCGAGCGCCTGCGCGCGGGGCGCGTCGCCGGCCGCGATGGCGGCGACGATGTCGTCGTGTTCGGCGAGCGAGGCCTGCATGCCGACGTCGCGCGAGAGGTTGTGCAGGCGTGACAGGTGCAACTGCTGCACGATGCCGCGGTAGCCCTGCGCCAGTGCCTGGTTGCCGGCCGCCTCGACGACGGCCCAGTGGAAGGCGAGGTTGGCGGCGTAGCAGCCCTGCACGTCGCGCGCGCGGGCGCTGCTCTTCATCTCGCGGACATGGGCCTTGAGCCGCTGCACCAGCGCGCGACGCGCGGCCGGCGGCGCGGCCGCGGCGCGCCGGCCGGCGTGGCCGTCGAGCACGCTGCGAAGCTCATGGAGATCGGCCACCTCGCGCGGCTCGAGGCGACGGACGAAGACGCCGGCGTGCTTGCGCGCCGCAACGAGGCCGGTGCTCTCCAGCTCGCGCAGCGCCTCGCGCACCGGCACCCGCGACACGTTCAGGCGCGCGGCGACATCGGGTTCGTTGATGCGCTGGCCGGGCGCCAGCTCGCCGCGCAGGATGAGCGCGAGCATCTCGTCGCGAACGATCTTGCCGAGCGACGTCTCGCGCACGCCGGCCACCAGGGCGGGCGAGGATGAAGCGGCGTCGGCCAGCCAGGGAAGCATCGGCGCGAAGGGTCGGGGCGAGGCAGAAAGGAAGGCGGAACGGAAGGGCGCAAGGGAGCGCGAGGGAGCGCGAGGGCGGGGGCAGCGCCGCGAGCGCCTCGCCCGGAAACGTATACGTTACTCTGGGCGACGGCCCGCCCGATCCCGATCCGGGATTGCCCTGAGTTGCCTCGTCCCGGCGTGGGAACGCCGTTTGCCCGCCTGCGGCTTCGCTTGCCGCAAGGCCACTGCACCGGCACCTCCGGCGCGTGCAGGGCAGGCGGGCGGACGGGGAAAGCAGTCATGGAACAAGGGGTGCTGCCGGCCAAGGGCGGGCGCAAGGTGGCTGCGCGCGCCGGTGCGCAGGTCGCCGGCCGCGGCAACGGCAACGGCACGGTGGTTTCGGTCAACGATGCCGAAGCCCGCTCGCGCCAGGTGCTGGCGGCGCTGATCGCGTTCGCCCACGGCGACTTCCGCTCCCGCCTGCCCTCCGACTGGTCGGGCACCGAAGGCCGCATCGCCGAGGCGTTCAACCAGAGCATCGCCAACGCGCAGCGCCTCACCGACGAAGCGGCGCGCCTTTCCAGCACCGTGGGCAAGGAGGGGCGGCTGTCGCAGCGCATGTCCTCGCCGGGCGCCCTGGGCGGCTGGGCGGCGCAGGTCGACTCGCTGAACACGCTGATCGACGACCTCGTGCGGCCGACCACCGACATCGCGCGCACCATCGGCGCCGTCGCCAAGGGCGACCTCGGGCAGTCGATGGACCTGCAGGTCGACGGGCGGGCGCTGAAAGGCGAGTTCCTGCGCTCGGCCAAGCTCGTCAACAGCATGATCGAGCAGCTGTCGGTGTTCACCTCGGAGGTGACGCGCGTGGCGCGCGAGGTCGGCACCGAGGGCAAGCTGGGCGGCCAGGCGCAGGTGCGCGGCGTCTCGGGCGTGTGGCGCGACCTCACCGACTCGGTGAACCAGATGGCCGGCAACCTGACGGCGCAGGTGCGCAACATCGCCGACGTGACCATCGCCGTGGCCAACGGCGACCTGAGCAAGAAGATCACCGTCGACGTGCGCGGCGAGATCCTGCAGCTGAAGGAAGCGACCAACACCATGGTCGACCAGTTGCGCTCGTTCGCCTCCGAGGTGACGCGCGTGGCGCGCGAGGTCGGCACCGACGGGCGCCTGGGCGGCCAGGCGGTGGTGCCCGGCGTCGCCGGCACCTGGAAGGACCTGACCGACTCGGTCAACTCGATGGCCAACAACCTCACGGGGCAGGTGCGCAACATCGCCACCGTGACCACCGCGGTGGCCCGCGGCGACCTCTCGCGCAAGATCACCGTGGAAGTGCAAGGCGAGATCCTGGAGCTGAAGGAGACCATCCACACGATGGTCGACCAGCTCACCGGCTTCTCCTCGGACGTGACGCGCGTGGCGCGCGAGGTCGGCACCGAGGGCAAGCTCGGCGGCCAGGCGCAGGTGCCG
>JAEUPJ010000105.1 GCA_016790285.1 Roseateles sp.
GGCAACACTTCATCTGTGAGTCGACAAGCCATCTCGCCGAGTCGCTTTGGGTCCCGTTCAGCCAGGTGTCGATACTTCATTCCATTACACCGGCGAGGGTGACGAAGCGTCTGTCCTCGCGGGGATTGAGCGCTCACCTCGGTGTGCGCGGTACTCCGATGTGATTGGGTTCAGCCCCTCGCGGCGGGGCAGAACCGGCAAGAAGGCTGCGGCCACAAATAGCGCGGACGTGCCGTGAACGGATGGCCAACCATCTCCGGACCGTCAGCGTGACGACATCAAGGCCTCCTTCACAAAGCGCACCAGCGCTCGTGCCGTCTCGGAGCCCGCCGGCAGCGGCAGCGTCAGCGCTTGAACGGTCTCGATCCCGACCACCAGGCGCCAGCCGGGGAGTAGGTTCTGCAGCAGCCGCTCCTCTGGCGCCTCGCCCGGGGCGTTGCCCCAGGAGCCGCACGGCGCGACGCAGAAATCCGGCGCGACCACGATGCCCGCGCCGTGTCGGGCGAGCGCAATCAACCCATCGAGGTCACTCCCCCAAGCTGATGCTTGCAGCACGACGTCTGCCCGTTGCCCGTCCTGATGTAGCCAGTGGCTCTCGTACGGTTCCTCCCCCTGCCCGAGCAGCAGCAATGGACGTCGGGCAAGTTCAGCCGGGTGATCGAGCACCTGTGTGCCGGGCAAGCCGTAGGCGTGAACCTGAAAGGTCAGGACCGGCTGAGCGACCCAGGCTTCCGGTGGCTTGCTGGTGACGCGGAAGGCGATATCCAGCCCCTCGCGCATCAAATCCACGCGTCGGTCGGTGAAGAAGAGCTCGTACCGTACCGCCGGGTGAAGTGCCTGGAAGCGCGCGAGCAAGGGCGCGAGCACGTGGCGCCCGAAGCCTGCGGTCGCGCTGATCCTCAAGGTACCGTCGAGTTGATCCCGGGTGTGCCGCAGCGTGAGCCGTGCGCTTTCCGCCGCCTCCCGCACAGCGCGGGCACGCGCATGCAAGCGCCGCCCGGCCTCTGTCAGCCCGAGGCTGCGCGTGCTGCGCGCAAACAGTGCGAGGCCGACGGCGTTCTCGATGGCGGATATCCGGCGGCTGATCGCCGCCCGGGTCAGCCCCAGGTCCCGAGCCGCCTGCGCGAAGCTGCCGGCCTGGGCAATGCGTGCGAAGAGCTCCAGCGCATTGGCATCCAAGGCGGCCTCAGCCGCTGTTTGCCGGCGCCGGCCGACGCCCGGAGGTGGCGAAGAATTTGTTGACATTTGATTGACGATGTGAGGCCTTGTGGCGGTCTACCGACGGAAAAGTTGCCAATCTAGACTGCCTCCACCGCCGCCGCAAGCGCGCCGACCCGAGACCGCCATGTCAACCCTCTCCCTCACTTCGACCGCCAGCGCCGCTTCGCCTGCCGCGCACGCGGCAACGGACGATACCGAACGCGATTGGGCCGTACGTCAGCAGCCCGCTTCCTTGCGTTGCAGCGACGGACGCCTGCTGGCTGCCACCTGGTTCGATCCGCCCGCGGGGCAAGCCGTTGCCGCAGTCGCCGTCATCGGTGCCGCCACGGCGGTGCCTGCCAGTTACTACCGCCACTTTGCCGAATGGTTGGCTCGCCGCGGTTATGCGGTGCTGACCTTCGACTACCGCGGGATCGCCGCCTCCCGCGCAGCACTGCGCCCTGGCGAAGACGTCCGGCTGCGCGATTGGGCGCGCGTCGATATGGCTGCCGCCGTCCACGCGGCAGACCGCCGGCGCCGCCTCGAGCAGCACACGCAGGGCCGAGACCTGGGCCTGCTGTGGGTCGGCCACTCGTTGGGCGGGAATGCGGTGGGCCTGGTGCCCGGCTTCGAGGACAAGGTGGACGCCGTCCTGGGCGTGGCCGCGCAGGTGGCCTACCTGGGGCACTGGTCCGGTTGGGCGCGGGTCCAGGCCTGGGTCTTTTTCCACTGGATGCTGCCCGTGCTCGTGCGGGCGCTGGGCCACGCGCCCGGGCGGATCCTGGGCCCGCGGGCGCAGGACCTGCCCGCAGGCGCAGCGCTGGAATGGGCTTCCTGGGGGCGCACGCCGGGCTTCCTGTTCGGTGACGCGAGCCTGGCGCGCGAGCGGGCTTACCACCGCTTCGACGGGCCGGTGCACCTCTGGAGCATCACCGACGACCACCTCTTCGGCCCCGCCGCGGCGGTCGATGCGCTGGCAGGCGAGTTCCGCAGCGCGCAAGTGCAGCGCCATGCCGTGGCACCCCGGGACTTGGGCGTGAAGCGCATCGAGCACTTCGGCCCCTTCCGCCGGGACCTCGGCGAGCGACTGTGGCCGCAACTGCTCGCACCCCTCGAAGCGGCCACCCCGCGGCTGGCCAGCGCGCTGCACAAGGCGTGAGACTCGGCGAAAGCCCGGCTGCGCCCACACGGCCGGGCCGCTAACGTCGCGGTCATGATCGATGACCGTTTTCTAGCGGAGAACGCCTCCCTGCAGCGTCCGCCGCTGCAGTTCTACTTCGACTTCTCCTCGCCCTACTCCTACATCGCCTCCGAATGGGTGGAGGCCGTCGCCGCGCGGCATGGCCGCCGTGTGCAGTGGCATGCCATCCTGCTGGGTGCCACATTCCAGGTCGCCGAGCTCAAGCCGCCCATCATGCACCCGCTCAAGGGCGACTACAGCGTGCGCGATTTCGAACGCTCGGCGCGCTTCGCAGGGCTGCCCTACGCGCGCCCACCGGCCTTCCCCATCCCCACACAATTCGCTGCCCGCGTCTTCTGGTGGCTCCACGACCAGGACCCGGACCGGGCCGTGGCGTGGGCCCACGCGGGGCTGCGCGCCTATTTCACGCGTGGCGTGCTGCTGCACGAGCCGGACGCGCTGCGCCAGCTGCTGGCAGACTCCGGCATCGACGCGGCGGCTGCCGAGGCCGCCTGGAACGACCCCACCTGGAAGCTCAAGCTCAAGACGGAGAACGAGGCTGCCATCGCTGCCGGTGTGTTCGGCGCGCCCTTCTTCTTCGTGGACGGCGAGCCGTTCTGGGGCAACGACCGCCAGGCGCAGATCGACCGCTGGCTGGCCAGCGGCCCCTTCAAGGGCCTGGCCTGACCTTCACCGTCGCGTCATGACAGGCGGGCAGCATGCCTGCCATGCCGACGACGCAAGACACCGCTGCTGCCGCCGACACGCCGACGATGTCGGTGCGCACGGTCTGGATCTCGGACCTGCACCTGGGCACGCCCGGGTGCCAGGCGCGGGCCCTGCTCGACTTCCTGCGCGATGTCGATTGCGAAACCCTCTACCTCGTCGGCGACATCATCGACGGCTGGCAGCTGCGTCGCTCGTGGTACTGGCCGCAGGCCCACAACGACGTCGTGCAAAAGCTCCTGCGCAAGGCGCGCAAGGGCACCCGCGTGATCTTCATTCCGGGCAACCACGACGAGTTCGCGCGCAAGTACATCGCCCACAACTTCGGCGGCATCGACGTGCTGGACGAGGCCATCCACGTGACGGCCGACGGACGCCGCCTGTGGGTGACGCATGGCGACCTCTACGACGGCGTCGTGCAGTACGCGCGCTGGCTGGCCGTGGCGGGCGACCTGGCCTACGAGTTCACGCTCAAGGCCAACCGCTGGTTCAACCGCATCCGCGCCAAGTGCGGGCTGCCGTACTGGAGCCTGTCGCGCTACCTCAAGCACAAGGTCAAGCGCGCGGTCAGCTTCATCAACGAGTTCGAGAACGCCGTTGCCCGCGAGGCTCGCAAGCGAGGCGCTGATGGTGTCGTCTGCGGCCACATCCACCATGCCGAGATGCGCGAGATCGACGGCATCCTCTACTGCAACGACGGTGACTGGGTGGAAAGCCTGACGGCGCTCGTCGAGCACCACGACGGGCAGCTCGAGATCCTCGACCGTGGACACCAGGCGGCGCTGCCGGGCATGCGCGTGGCACTGGCGCCGGCCCCGGCACCCGCGGTGCTGCCCGTGCCCGCCGCCGTACCTGCTGCACTACCTGCTGCCCTGCCTGCTGCTCTACCTGCGGCGGTCACCGACCCCGTCAGCTGACGCGCTGCAACAGCGGCTGCCCGGCGCGCAGCTGCACGCCAGTGGCTATGCCCGGCGCCAGCTCGAAGCCCGGCGGCGCGAAGACGATGATCGTCGACCCGTGCTCGAACCAGCCCATCTCCTGCCCCTTGGTGTGCGAGGCCGCGCAGGGCATCTCGTTCGCGCCGCGGCGGCCCAGGTGCAGCAACACGTCCAGGAAATGCAGCCGGATGCTGGCCACCAGGATGGCCGCCACCGGCACCAGCGCCAGTGGTTCGCCACCGGCCAGGCGCATGCGCAGCACCGCGCGTTCGTTGCGGCAGAACAGCCGCTCCACCCGCGCCAGCGCCACGGGGTTGACGTTCCAGGTATCGCCGCTCAGGTAGGTCACATGCTCCACCGTGCCCGCGGCCGGTGCGTGGAAGCGGTGGTACATCGCCGAGGTCAGCCGCAGCGTGATGAAGCGGCCGCCTTCAAAGACGCTGGCGTCCTGCGTGGGCCCGAACAGCTCCGCCGTCGAATAGGGCGAGCCCTTGGCTTGGTAGATCTGGCCGCGCTGCACCACGCCGCATGCGCCGACGATGCCGTCGCTGGGGCTGCAGAGGATGTCGGGCCGGGCATCGAAAGGCCGCGCACCGGGCTTGAGCTCGCGCGTGAAGCAGTCCTTCAGGGAGCGGAAGCTCGTGCGCTGCGCCTCGGCCAGGTCCAGCGGCGTGAATAGCCGCCAGACGGCGATCGACAGACGCGTCAGCAGCGGACTCTCGATGCGCGAAAAGCGGCCCATCGCCTTCGTCAGCGCGATGCGCGGCACGCGGTTGGTGAGCAGGAAGTTCAGGTCTTCCTGCGCGCCCAGGCGTTGCAGCCAGCCCCGGCGGGGCAGGGAAGTCGAATCGGGCATCGTGTCAGAACTTGCGCGCGAGCATCTCGCGCAGCACGCTGCGGCGGATGGACTTCGACGTGAGGGCCGGCGCGGTCCACCACCAGCCATCGGCCTGCATCTCGGCGCAGGCGGCGACGAAGCGGTCCACCACGGCGTCGAACTCGGCGTCGCTGTAGTGAATCGGGAAGATCACGCGGCCCGTGCCCACCCAACTCAAGGCCAGACCATGCTTGCGCAGGTAGAACTGAAGCATCCAGTGGTAGCGGCCGGGCTGCGTGTAGAGCACCGTCCAGATGGTCGACAAACCGGCCACCCGCACCGGCACGCCGGCCGCTTGCAGCCGCGCATTCAGTCGCGCGGCGCGCCCTTGCCAGCGCTCGTCCAGCCCCGTGTACAGCGCCTGCACCTCGGGCTGCGCGAGCCGCCTGAGGAAGGCGGCCATGGCCGCGATCACGTAAGGGTGCGCGTTGAAGGTGCCGCGGGCAAAGCAGATGTCGGCCGGGCGGTCCTCGCGGTAGCGCGTCATCAGTGTGCGCGGGCCGCACACGACACCGACCGGCAGCCCGCCGCCCAGCGTCTTGCCGTAGGTGACGAGGTCGGCCTTGACGCCGAAATACTGCTGCGCGCCGCCGGGGGCCAGGCGAAAGCCCACGAACACCTCGTCAAAGATCAGCACGATGCCCCGCGCCGTGCACACCTCCCGCAGCCGCTGGAGCCAGGCGGCGTAGGCCTCGCGGTCAAAGCTGGCGCGGCGGGCGCCGTCGATGAGGGCCGAGTCGGCTGGCGCGTTGGCATTCGGGTGCAGGGCCTGCAGCGGGTTCACCAGCACGCAGGCGATGTCCCGCCGCGTAGCCAGCACCTGCAGCGAGCGCTCGGCCATGTCCTGCAGCGTGAAGGTCTCGCGCGGCGGCAGCGGGTTGCCGGGGCCGGGCTGAACGTCCTCCCACCAGCCGTGGTAGGCGCCGGCGAAGCGCACCAGGCGCTTGCGGCGCGTGTGATAACGCGCCAGCCGCACGGCTTGCATGACGGCCTCCGTGCCGCTCATGTGAAAGCTCACCTCCTCGTGCCCCGACACGGCCTTGAGCCGCTCCAGCACCTCGAGCATCACCGGGTGGTAGGCGCCGAGCACGGGGCCGAGCTCGCGCGCGGTGGCCACCGCCTCGTCGATGCAGGCCTTGTAGGCATCCACGCCCAGCAGGTTCACGCCGTAGGAGCCCGTCAGGTCGTAGAAGCGGCTGCCGTCCAGGTCCTGCACCTGCACGCCGTCACTGGACTGCAGGAAGGCGCCCACGCGCAGGTGCTCGCGCAGCACGGGGCTGAACTGGAAGGGCACGCGGTAGCGGCCCGTGAAGCGCAGGTCGGAGATCGTCTCGCGGGCCGTTTCGGTGGCCGCGAGCGTCTTGGCGAAGCGCGTATCGAACTCCGCGCCCAGCCGCTGCAGTGCCGCACGGCGCTGCGCGGCCACCTCGGCGGGCGCGCCATCGGCAGCGAAGAACTGCGCCTCGTCGTAGGCATAGCCCGGCACCCAGCGCGCGAGCCGCTTGGCCATGCGCGAGTGCCCGGCGAGCGAGCGGTGCTTGGCGCGCGAGAGCTGCAGGCGCTGGCGCGCCGCAGGCAGCAGCGCCAGCACGCCGAGCGCGAGGGCCGACAGCGTCAGGGTCTCGTCCATGTCGCGCCTTCAATGGGCCACGTGGTCCATGGGGTCGATGAGCTGGCCGCGCAGCAGGTGCAGCGGGGCCTTGTGGTACAGGTAGATGTCGTGGAAGGGGTCCGTGATGATCTTCGTCATCCACGCGAAGCCCTGCATCGCGCCTTGCGTCGCCCACAGCTGGCCGACGCGGAAGAACAGCCCCACCACGCCGAGGCAGAACCAGGCCATGCCCACGTCTTCCACATAACCCTGCCAGCCCACGGCGGGGGCGATCAGGCCGCCCAGCGAGGGCGCGAGCCACAGCACCGCCGGCAGCGCCACCCACACGGCGAGCAGCACGATCTTGCGGCGGATGTTGTAGCCCACCTTGATGGCTTCCTTGTAGTCGTCGGTCGCCTGGTTGACCTCGTCGTAGCCGCGTGGTTCGAAGAAGAAGTGACCCGCCTGGCGCGTGGTCATGGAGACGCACCAGGCCAGCAAGGCGGCCCAGGCAGGGTTCACGAACACCAGGCCGTAGGCGACCAGGAAGCTCACGGCACTGATGAAGTGCAGCGTCTGGTTGATGCGGCTGTGGTGGTAGTAGCGGTGGTCGTCCCAGCGCTGCGTCTTCAGGGTTTGGAAGAACTCGTTCACGTGCCGTCCTCGTCGAGGGAGTGGAGATCGCCGCGGATGCTCGCCGCCTCGCGTGAAAACGCCGTGACGGTTCGACTGTCATCGTGTTGTTGCACGGCATGCCCACCATTTATGCATGACGCCCGCACCTCACACCGACGACCTGCTGGTCGACGACCTCCCCGCACCGCGCCACTCGCGCCGGCTTGCCGTCGTGACCGAGACCTACCCGCCGGAGGTCAATGGCGTGGCGATGTCCATGGCGCGCGTGGTGGACGGCCTGCACCGGCGCAACCATGACGTGCAACTCATCCGGCCGCGCCAGCCCGCACGGCTGGCGGTGCAGGCCGGCGCGCCTCGTGCAGACGTGGAGGAGGTGCTCACCAAGGGCCTGCCCGTGCCGCTGTACCCCAACCTGCGCATGGGCGTGCCGAGCAAGCGGGCGCTGGTGCGGCTGTGGTCGCTGCACCGGCCCGACGTGGTGCACATCGCCACCGAGGGGCCGCTGGGCTGGTCGGCCCTGCAGGCCGCGCAGCACCTGTCGCTGCCCGTCACGTCGGACTACCGCACCAACTTCCACGCCTACGGCAAGCACTACCGCCTCGGCCTCTTCTCCAAGCCCATCATGGGTTATCTGCGCAAGTTCCATAACCGCTGTGACGCGACGATGGTGCCGACCGAGACCATGCGCGCGCAGCTGGCCGAGCGGGGCTTCGAGCGGCTGACGGTGGTGGGGCGCGGGGTGGATGCCCAGCGCTTCGACCCGGCGCGCCGCAGCGCCGCAATGCGTGAAGGCTGGGGGGCGAGCCCGACCGATCTCGTGCTCGGCTACGTGGGCCGCCTGGCACCGGAGAAGAACTTGGGCGCGGTGCTGGCGGCCTACGAAGCGGTCAAGACGCTGCATCCGCGCGCGCGGTTGGTGTTCGTGGGTGATGGCCCGATGCGGGCCGAGCTGGCCGCGCGCGCGCCCGACGCGGTCTTCGCCGGCCAACGCAGCGGTGACGACCTCGCCGCCCACTACGCGGGGCTGGACATCTTTCTCTTCCCGAGCCTCACCGAGACCTTCGGCAACGTCACCACCGAAGCCATGGCCAGTGGCTGTGCCGTCGTGGCCTTCGACAGCGCCGCCGCGGGCGAGCTCATTCGCAGCGGCGCGAACGGCTGGCTCGCGGGTGCGGGTCGCGAGAGTGATTTCGTCACCACCGCGCGCCTGGCGGCCAGTGATGCCCAGGCCCGGGCCGCCGTTGCCGACGCCGCCCGTGCGACCGCGCGTCGCTTGGACTGGGCCGACATCACGGCGCGGTTCGAGGGCGTGCTCGAGCAGGCCATCGCGCGGGTGGACGCCGCCGTGCTGCCCGTCGGCCTGCAGCCCGCGGCCTGACGCAGGCGCTGCGACCCGGGCGCGCCGCAGTGCCCGCCGGATGTGCGGTGGGCACGCGGCGAGCTCACCTCGCCTGGCCGTGGCGCGGCTGCCGGGCCAGGTAGACGCCGCACAGAGCCGACCAGCCCAACACTGCCGCTTCCAGCAGGCGCTGGCTCAGCCCCGCCATGGGCGAGGTGGGTGAGAGCGTGAACAGGCCTACGAGGGCCAGCGCCGACGCGCCATAGCCAGCCAGGGCCAAGGCGCCGGCGCCTGGCCAGCCTCGGGCTTCGCGCCCGAGCGCGAACAGCACGGTCGGTGCCAGCAGGTAGCCGATGCCGCCCGCCGCGTTGTGGATCAGCTGTGAAGCCGAGGGGGTGGCCGGCCGGCACCCCAGGTCACACGGGAAGGCGGCCGCGACCAGGTAGCCCGCGGCATAGACGGCCAGCCCCAGCAGCGCCAGCGTCGTGCGCCGCGAGCGCGGCAGCGCGCGGTGGGCCAGCAGGCAAAAGCCGAGCAGCGCCAACCCGGCGGGCGCAAAGCCGCCGAGGCGGAACAGCCACTCATGCGGCGCCCCGCGCGCCCCGAGTTCGCTGATGTAGTGCGCCAGGTGGCTGTAGCCTGGGGTGAGGGCGCCCACGACGAGCACCATGCCGGCCAAGATGACGAGGCAGGCCAGCGCCAGATAGGCGCTCCAGCGAGCCGTGGTGGCGGTGTGGGTGGTTGGCATGGGGGCTGGTGCAGACGTTGTCGCGGTTAGGCTGAACTTTGCCACCGACTCGGCGTGGCGCACCGGGCGCGCGGCCGGGAGCATCGTCAACGTCGTCGCGCGGCGCCCGACGGTGCGGCACTTCTAGCGCCGCTGCGGGCGATCAGGGCCGCGATGAGGGCGGCCATGAAGAGCCCCAGGCCGGCGAGGCTCCAGGCGATGGGCAACCCGGCGGCCTCGCAGCCCGCATAGGCCGCCAGCATCGCCAGCACGCTCAGGTTCTCGTTGAAACCCTGCACTGCCACCGAGCGGCCCGCGCTGAGCAACACGGCACCGCGGTGCTGAAGCAGCGCATTCAGCGGCACGACCATCGCGCCCCCCACAGCGCCCACGACCGCCAGCATGACGGCCGCCGTGGCGACATCGTCGATCTGCGTCACGACAGGCATCAACAGCCCCAGTGCCAGCCCGGCCCACAGGCCGTGGCGCGCCTGGTGCAGGGCCAGCCAGCGCCCGGCCGCCGCCGCGCCGCCGATGACACCCACGGCGACGGCCGCCTGCAGGTAGGCTGCCTGGCTCAGTGGCAGCTGAAGGGCCTCGCCGGCCCAGCGCAGCACGGCGAACTGCAGCGTGGCGCCGACGCCCCAGAAGAGCGTGGTGGCAGCCAGCGACAGCCCGCCTTCCGGGTCGCGCCACAGGCGACGGTTGGCCGTGCGGAACTCGCGCAGCAGGAAGAGGGTGCCATGGGCGGCGCTGCGCTGGCGCTGGCCGCTGTCGGGGATGCCGGCGTTCAGCCCGCTGCTGACGGCGTAGATGAGCAGCAGCGCCGCCAGCGACCCGGTGAGCTTGTCGGCCGGCAGGTCCAGCGTGTCGCCGAAGGCGGCCAGCGGCGACGCCAGCCACCACGGGCTCACGAGGGCGCCACCCAGCACGGCGCCGAGCAGCGCAGCCGACACGACGCTGATCTCGATCCAGCCGTTGGCCTTGACGAGTGCTTCGGGCTCGGCCAGTTCCGTGATCAGCCCGTACTTGGCGGGCGCATAGGCCGCCGCGCCCAGGCCCACCACGGCCAGGGCCGCCACCGGATGCAGGCCGAGGGCCAGCAGTGCGAGCCCGCCCATCTTGACGACGTTCATGGCCGCCATCACGCGGCCCTTGGCGAAGGTGTCAGCCAGCGGCCCGACCCAGGGCGCCAGCACGACATAGGCGGCCATGAAGCCGAACTTCAGCAGCGGCGCCCACCAGGGCGCGAAGCCCTGCTGAGCCAGCAGGGCGATGGCGACGATGAGCAGGGCGTTGTCGGCCAGCGCGGAGGCGAATTGCGCGCCGATGACGAGGCCGAAGCCGCGCGGCAGGCGGGGGGCCATCACAGGGGCGACAGTGGCGTAGGGCGCGGTGGGCACAGACCCCGGACTGTCATGCGCAGGCATGAAGCGGCGATGAAACCCCGCGTGGCGCAGGGCTGAATCGCTCCATGCAACTGTATGCGCATACAGTTGTCTCATGGAAGTTCAGGACAAGCTCGCGATCCTGGCCGACGCCGCCAAGTACGACGCCTCCTGCGCCAGCAGCGGCGGCGACCGACGGGACTCGCGCGACGGCCGTGGCATCGGCTCCACCACGGGCAGCGGCATCTGCCACGCCTACGCGCCCGATGGCCGCTGCATCTCGCTGCTCAAGGTGCTGCTGACCAACTGGTGCGTGTACGACTGCCTCTACTGCATCAACCGCAAGAGCAGCGACGTGCGGCGGGCGCGCTTTTCCATCGACGAGGTCGTGCAGCTCACGCTGTCGTTCTACCGGCGCAACGTCATCGAGGGCCTGTTCCTGTCCAGCGGCATCATCCGCAGCCCCGACTACACGATGGAGCAGGTCATCGAGGTCGCGCGCCGGCTGCGCGAGGAAGAGCACTTCAAGGGCTACATCCACCTCAAGACCATCCCTGACGCCTCGCCTGAGCTGGTCGAGCGCGCCGGCCGCTATGCCGACCGCTTGTCCATCAACGTCGAGCTGCCCAGCGCCACGAGCCTGAAGGCCCTGGCGCCCGAGAAGGACGCCGGCGGCATCGAGCGCACGATGTCGCGCATCCACCTGCGGCTGCAGGCGGCGCGCGAGGCGCGGCGCGAGGCCGAGGCCGTGCGGGCGCTGCCCGGTGCCGCGGCGGCGGCCGCGCGCCCGCCCCGCTTCGCACCGGCCGGGCAGAGCACGCAGCTGATCGTGGGTGCAGACGCCTCGGACGACCGCGCCGTGCTGCACCTGTCCCACCGCCTGTACCGCGGCCAGGGGCTGCGGCGCGTGTACTACTCGGCCTACAGCCCCATCCCGCACGCCAGCCGTGCGCTGCCCCCCCAAGCCGCGCCGCTGATGCGCGAGCACCGGCTGTACCAGGCCGACTGGCTGATGCGCTTCTACGGTTTCGGTGCGGAGGAGATCGTGACCGAGGGCGGCTTCCTGTCGCTGCGGCACGACCCCAAGCTGGCCTGGGCGCTGGCCCACCCCGAGTCCTTCCCGCTGGACCTCGACCGCGCACCGCGCGAGCAGTTGCTGCGCGTGCCCGGCCTGGGCGTCGGGTCGGTGGACAAGCTCCTGGCCGCCCGCCAGCGGCGCCGCCTGCGCCGCGCCGACGTGCTGGCGCTCGGGCCCTCGGGCCGCAAGGCGCTGCCCTTCGTCGTGGCGGTGGACCACCGCCCGCGCGCCACCGACCTGCAGGCCATCGCCCAGCCGCCGGCCGAGCCGCAACAGGTGGCCCTCTTCTGATGGATTTGCCGCTGCGCTACCCCGCCGACTGGGACGGCTTCGCGGCCCAGCTGCCCGCGATGCTCGCCGGCGGCGACGCGGGCTGGACGCACGACGTCGGCGCGCAGCCGGCCCTCTTTGCCGACGCGCCCGAGGCCGCGCCGGGCACGTGGCAGCCACCCGAAGGCTGGGCGGCACTCGGGCGGCTGGTCGCCATGCACGCCGACGACGACCGTTATGCGCGGCTGCTGGCCTTCGCGCGGCGGTTGCAGCGAGAGCCGGGGCTGTGGAGCGACCGGCTCGACGTCGACCGGCGCCACCTGCAGTCGCTGGCCCGGCAGGTCGGCCGCGAGATCCACAAGATGCATGCCTTCGTGCGTTTTCGTGAAGTGGCTGACGAGCAGGCTGCGGGCGGGCGACGCCACGTTGCGTGGTTCGAGCCGCTGCACCACGTGCTGCGGGCCGCGGCGCCCTTCTTCGTCAAGCGTTTCGCCCAGCATCCCTGGGCGATCCTGACGCCGCGCGGCTGCCTGCACTGGGATGGCCAGCGCCTGACAGGTGCAGGCCCGGCGCGCCGCGAGGACGCGCCGCCCGAAGACGCGGGCGAGGCCCTGTGGCTCACCTACTACCGCAGCATCTTCAACCCGGCGCGGCTCAAGATCGACGCGATGAAAAAGGAGATGCCCGTGCGCTACTGGGCGCACATGCCCGAGACCCGGCTCATCAGCGAGCTCGTGCGCGAGGCGCCGCGGCGGGAGGGGCGCATGCGCGGCGTCTGACGCCTCAGCGTCGACTCAGGTCAGCGCCTCGAACAGCAGCGCGAGCTGCGCGGCGATGAGCAGCTCCTGGCGCGTCCAGGCGCGCGTGGCGCGGGCGTCGACCAGCCACAGCGCACCGGCGAGCTGGGCGCCGTCGTACAGCGGCACCTCGATGCGAGCCTGCGCGGCGCCGTCGAGCTGACCCAGCTCGGCGTGGCAGGGGTGCAGCGCCGCGTCAGGCAGGGCCAGCGGCGCGCCGTGGCGGGTGAGCAGGTCGAGGTAGCGCGGGTGCGCCGTCGCGCGCAGGCCGTCTGCCGCACCCACCGGCCAATGCACGACCCGGGCCAGGCCGAGGATGCGGGCGCTGGCGGTCGTCAGTTCGGCGCGTGCCTGCATGGGGGGCGTGGCCGCGAGGCGCTGGCGCTGGCCGCACAGGTGCAGCAGCTGCTCTTCCGGCGTGACCGGCGCGCCGCCGTCTTCTGCCGCGGGCGCGGCCAGCGTGGCGCGCGCGGGCAGGCTCAGGCGTTCGATTTCCGACTGCAGGGCCAGGTGTTGCCAGAGGTGCTCGAGCGCCCCTTGCGCGTCGCCCTGGGCTTGCAGGAGCTGGGCGAGCTGCAGGTGTGCCTGGCGGGCCTGGGCGCGGGCCTGGATGCGCTGGGCCAGTGCCAGGCCGTGGCGCGTGGAGCGCACGGCCCCGGCGTTGTCGCCACGGGCCAGCGCGATCTCCGTCCAGGTGCGGCTGGCGGCCGCTTCGAGCCAGGGGTAGCCCTGGCGCGCGGCGATGTCCAGCGCCAGCCGGCAGTCGGCCACGGCCCAGTCCATGCGCTGGCGGGCCAGCGCGGCACGCGCGAGGTGCCAGTGCGCTTCGGCCTCGAACACCCGGTGCCCGCCCCGGCGGGCGGCCGCGAGCCCGTGGCTGAAGTGGCGCTCCGCGGCGGGCAGGTCGCCCGTCTCGAAGCTGCCCACGCCGATGTTGAGCGCGAGCTTGGCGGAGAGGTAGCTGTCGTCGCCGTGCTTGTTGAGCAGGGCGAGCTGCTCGGCCGCGTCGCGCATGTGGCGCAGGCCGCGGGCCCAGTCGGCGTGGGCATAGTGGATCTGCCCGAGCCCGATGCGCGCCGCCACGCCGGCCTGCAGGTGGCCGCTGACCTCCGCCAGGTCCAGCGCACGCGACCACTGCTCGCTGGCGAGCTGGTACTCGCCCTGCTGGTAGGCGATGCGGCCCAGGGCCTCGCACACCCGCGCGGCCTGGACGGGGAAGTGACCCGCGGCGGCGAGTGCGCCGGCCTGCTCCAGCGCCGGCAGCAGCTCCAGGCCCCGGCCGCGCGGCTCCAGCAGGCCGAAGCGGGTGTACAACGCATCGACGCCGACAGCGGTGTCGCCGCCGTCGAAAGCATGGGCGCTCAGCGACTCCAGCAGGCGGTCGGCCGCGCCGGGGTGGCGGTGCGCCACGTGGGCGATGCGGCCCAGCGTGTCGGCAAGCGCCTCGCTGGCGGCAGGGTGGAGGGTGAACACGACGGCGGTTTTCGAGTTGGTTTCTGACTGGTATTCTTGTCCATCCGAACGCTCGGCGCCCCTGGCTTGGGGCAGACCCTGAGGGCGTTCAGCGGCCGTAGACCAGTTTAAAACCAATTGACGCCCCTGGTCGTTGGTATTAGAGTGGTATCGACTGATCCCTGTCGACCATGCCGCTTCAACTCGACCCCCGCCTGCTCACCTCCCGCGACGCCGGACGCCCCGTGCGGCACTGGGTGGGCATCGATGGTGGCGGCACGAGCACCCGGGCCCTGGTGGCCGACGCCGAGGGCCGCATCGTGGGCCGCGGCGAGGCCGGCGCGTCCGCCCTGGGGCAGGGCGCCGGGCAGGCCTGGCGACACATCGCCGAGGCCATCGCTGCCGCCGGCGTACCTGATCTACGGCTTGCCGACTGCGCGCTGGGCCTGGGCCTGTCGGGCACCGGCGTGCCGGCGCAACTGCAGGCCTTCCTCGATGCCGACCCCGGCGTGGCCCGACTCACGGTCGTGACCGACGGTCTCGTGGCCCTGCTCGGCGCCCACGGCGGCGAGGCGGGCGCGCTGCTGATCTCGGGCACCGGCTCCGTCGCCGAAGCGCTGCTGCCCGACGGTAGCCGCCGCATGGTGGGCGGCTGGGGCTGGCAGATCGGCGACGAAGGCAGCGGCGCCTGGCTGGGCCAGCAGGCCATGAAGCTCGCACAGGCCGCGTTCGATGGCCGCGCCCCGGATGGCACCCTCGCGCAGGCCGTGCGCGGCGTGGCGGGTGCCTCGCGCGAGGCGCTGCTGAGTTACTGCGCCCAGGCCGGCCAGGCCGGCTATGCGCGGCTCGCGCCGCTGGTGTTCGAGCACGCGGTGGACGACCCCGCCGCCGCGGCGCTGCTCGACCAGGCGGCCTTCGCCCTCGACACCCTGGCCGCCGCCGTGCACCCCACGCTGCCCCTGGCCCTGGCCGGCAGCATCGCGCAGCGCCTGCTGCCGCGCCTGAGCCCGGCCGTGCAGGCCCGCCGCGTCGAGCCCCGGGGCGAGCCGGTGGCTGGCGCGCTGTGGCTCATCCAACAACCCAACGCCCGCACCGCATGAGCGCCGTCTTCGACTTCAAGCCCGACCCGAACGCGGCCTCGCCGCTGTACATGCAGCTCGCCCAGGCCCTGGCGCAAGCCATCCGCGACGGCGTCTACCACGCCGACGAGGCGCTGCCCAGCGAGCGCGTGCTGGCCGAGGAGCTGGCGCTGTCGCGCGTCACGGCGCGCAAGGCCATCGACCGCCTCGTGGAGCAAGGGTTGATCATCCGCAAGCGCGGCTCGGGCAACTACATCGCACCGAAGCTCGAGCAGCCGCTCACGCGGCTGACGAGCTTCTCGGAAGAGCTGCACCAGCGCGGCTTCGTGCCCAGCTCGCGCTGGCTGTTGCGCGGCTTCACGCCGGCAGCACCCGACGAGCAGCTGTCGCTGGAGCTCAAGAGCGGCGAGCGCGTCGCGCGCCTGGAGCGGCTGCGCCTGGCCGATCAGGTCGTGATGGCTTATGAGGTGTCCGTGCTGCCGCAGTCCGTGCTGGCCGACCCGCAGAAGGTCGAGGCCTCGCTCTACACCCACCTCGGCGACCGTGCCCCTGTGCGCGCGCTGCAGCACATCCGTGCGCTGAACGCCGACGCCAAGCTCGCGGGTCTGCTGGAAGTTCCGTTAGGCGCCGCCGTGCTCTTCATCACCCGGGTGGGCTACCTGGCCTCGGGCCAGGCCGTCGAGCTGACGCACTCCTACTGCCGCAGCGACTACTACGACTTCGTCGCCGAAATGCGCAGGGACTGATGATGCAGCGCTTGGAAGGCGACATCGTCACGCCGCAGGGTGTGGTCGCCGGTCACATCGAGATCGACGGCGGGCGCATCGCGGCCGTGTCGGGCGCGCCCATCGCGCCGGCCGACGCGGGCCGGCGTGGTGCGCCGGTGCTGCTGCCGGGGTTCATCGACACCCACGTGCATGGCGGCGGCGGCCGCGACACGATGGAAGGCGGCGACGCCATCGCCACCATCGCGCGCCGGCATGCCCGCCACGGCACGACGGCCTTCCTGGCCACCACGATGACCGCGCCGCTGGCCGACATCGAGACGGCCTTGAAGGCGCTCGGCCCCGTGTGCCGCACGCGCGGCGCCAGCCAGGCGCGGCTGCTGGGTGTGCATCTCGAGGGGCCCTACATCAGCCCCGACCGGCTCGGCGCCCAGCCCGCCCATGCCATCCCGGCCACGCTGGCCGAGGTGCAGCGCCTCAACGAGTTCGCGCCCATCAAGGTGCTGACGCTCGCGCCCGAAATGACCGGCCACCTCGCCCTCATCGGGCCGTTGCGCGATGCGGGCATCCGCGTGCAGATTGGCCACAGCGCGGGCAGCTACGACGACGGCGTGGCTGCGCTGCAGGCCGGTGCAGCCGGCTTCACCCACCTCTTCAATGCGATGACGGGGCTGCATCACCGCAAGCCCGGCATCGTTGGCGCGGCGCTGGCGCATGGCCAGCATGCCGAGCTCATCCCGGACCTGCTGCACGTGCACCCCGGCGCCATCCGCGCCGCGCTGCGCTGCATTCCGGGGCTGTTCTGCGTGACCGACTCCACCGCGGCTGCCGGCATGCCGGACGGCGAATACCGCCTGGGCGAGCACCGTGTGCAGAAGTGCCTGGGCGGCGTGCGCCTGCCTGACGGCACGCTCGCCGGCAGCGCGCTCACGATGGACCAGGCACTGCGCAATCTCGTGCAGGCCCTGGGCCTGGACCTGGTCGAAGCCTCGCGCCGCGTGTCGGGCGTCGCGGCCGAGTACCTCGGCCTGGCCGACCGCGGGCGGCTCGCCCCGGGCGCCTGGGCCGACGTGGTGGTGATGGATGCGGCGCTGACGCTGCAGCGTGTGTTTGTGGAAGGTGAAGAAGTCGATGTCGTCGTTGATGCTTGAAGAGGCGCTGAGCGCGCCGGACGCGGTGGCCCGCCAGCTGGCGGCGGACCCGCTCAGTTACGCCCGCCTGGGGCAGGCGCTGCAGGAGCAGCCGCCGGGCAGCGTGCTGACCATCGCGCGCGGCAGCAGCGACCACGCCGCGCACTACCTGGCCTACCTCGTGATGGCCCGCCTGGGCCGGCTCGTCACGTCGCTGCCCATGTCCCTCATCACGCTCTACCAGAGCCGCATCCACTGCGAGGGCCTGCTGTCCATGGCCTTCTCGCAGTCGGGCCAGAGCCCCGACCTGATCGCGCCGACACGCTTCTTCCGCGAGGGCGGGGCGCGCACGGTGGCTTTCGTCAACGCGAGCGGCTCGCCGCTGGCTGCTGCTGCCGAGCACGTGTTCGAGCTGCACGCCGGCGCCGAGAAGAGCGTGGCCGCCACCAAGAGCTACATCGCGCAGCTGGTGGCCGGCGCGCGCGTCGTGGCCGCCTGGCAGCAGGACGACGCGCTGCGCGCCGCCCTCAACGTGCTGCCCATCGCGCTGCAGGAGGCCGCCAAGCTCGACTGGACCGCCGCGCTGCCGGTGCTGCAGAACGAGGAGCGCCTGTTCGTGCTGGGCCGCGGCACCGGGCTGGCGGTGGCGATGGAGGCCGCACTCAAGCTCAAGGAGACCTGCGGCATCCAGGCCGAGGCCTTCTCTGGCGCAGAGGTCAAGCACGGCCCGATGGCGCTGGTGCGTGACGGCTACCCGCTGCTCGTGTTCGCGCCGCGCGGGCCGGCCCAGGCCGGGCTGCTGGCCATTGCCGAGGAAATGCACGCCAGAGGCGGCCGCGTGCTGCTGGCCGCGCCCATCGGCACGCCGTGCACGCCGGGCGTCACGATGCTGCCGCTGGCCACCACGGGCAACGAGGACCTCGACCCCATCGCCCTCGTGCAGAGCTTCTATCCGATGGTCGAGGCGCTGGCGCGGGCACGGGGCTTCAACCCGGACGTGCCGCCCAACCTGGCCAAGGTCACCAAGACGCATTGACGTGATGCAGGCAGCACAGCAAACAAGGCCACACAGACACAAAGCCACAGAGAGCGTGGAGATGTCTCTGTGCCTCTGTGCCTCTGTGGCTGTGTTCCAGATCCTCTGCGAGAGCGCGACATGACTTCATTCGATCCCGGCCGTCTCGTGATGGTCGACATCCCCGGCCCGAGCCTCGACGCGGCAACCGCCGCCTTCCTTCGGGCGCAGAAGATCCGCTCCGTGTGCCTGTTCCGCAAGAACATCGGCACCGAGGCCGAGGTGAGGGCGCTCATGCGCGACCTCATCGATGTGCTCGGCCCCGAGGCCCTCATCGGCATCGACCAGGAAGGCGGCGCCGTCGTGCGCGTGACCTTCCTGCCGCAGCCGCCGTCGGCCATGGCGCTGGGCGCCAGTGGCGATGCGGACCGCGCCGAAAGCGTGGGCGCGGCGGTGGCGCGTGGCCTGAAGTCGCTCGGCATCAACTGGAACTTCGCGCCGGTGCTGGACGTCAACAACAACCCGTCCAACCCCGTCATCGGCGAGCGCAGCTTCTCCAGCGACCCGGCCGAGGTCAGCCGCCTGGCCGCCGCCTGGATGCGGGGCTCGCTGCGCGAAGGCGTGGCCTGCTGCGTGAAGCACTTCCCCGGGCACGGCGACACGCACGTCGACTCCCACCATGCGCTGCCCACGGTCGACAAGAGCCGCGCGGAGCTCGATGCGCTGGAACTCGCCCCCTTCAAGGCCCTGGCCGCACAGGCCCCGGCCATGATGACGGCCCACATCGTCTACCCGCAGATCGACCCCGAGCGGCCGGCCACGCTGTCGCCCGAGCTGCTCGGCGGCATCCTGCGCCGCGACTGGGGCTACGACGGCGTCGTCATCACCGACGCGCTGATGATGAAAGCCGTGGCCGAGCGCTTCGGCTACGCGCGCAGCGCCGTCATGGCCCTGGAGGCCGGGGCGGACATGGTGCTGGCCCAGGGCTCGCCCGAGGAACAGCTCGTGGCCATCAACGCCCTGCGCGAGGCCTTCGCCAGCGGGCGGCTCACGCCCCAGCAGGGGGAGACGGCCAACCGCCGGCTGGACGCGCTGGCCGCCGCCTACCCCGCCCGTGCCGTGGACGACTCGGCCCACCGGGCGGCCGACCACGCCCTTGTCGCCGCGGCCTGGGCCGCCGGCCTGACCGCCCTGCGCGGCGCCGTGCCGCCCGCGCTGCACGCCCCGCTGCGCGTCATCGTGCAAGGCGACGTGCCCACCGACATGGTCTCCGAGGCCGGCCCCACGGGTCGCCAGGCGGTCGCGCTGTTCAGCGCCTTCACCGACGCCCAGGTTCAGATGGTGGACGACATCGCCTGGCTCGACTGGACCACGGTGCCGCGCGACGGCCGGCTCAATGTGCTGGTGTCCACCCGCCGGGCCCGTTATGGCCTGGCGGCGGCTGAATGGCGGCCCGACCTGCACATCACGCTGTGGAACCCCTACCAGGCGCTGGACGTGGCTGGCCCGACGCTGGTGAGCTGGGGCTTCGCGCCCGGCGCGCTGGCCGGGGTGCAGGCCTGGCTCGAAGGACGCGCCCAGGCCGTCGGGCGTGCGCCGCAGGGGCTGCAATGAGCGCCGGCCCGCAGCCCCTCGGGGGCTCGCCTGACATCTCCAGCGGGCGAGCGGCTCCATCCCCGATGCGCTGGATCCCGACCCTGTACTTCGTGCAGGGTCTGCAGTTCTTCGTCGTCATGCTGATCGCCGGCCTGATGTTCAAGCAGATGGGCGTGGCCAACGACCAGATCGCGCGCTGGACGGGCCTCATCGGCCTGGCCTGGGCCTTCAAGCCGCTGTGGAGCCCGCTGGTGGAGCTCGCGCGCAGCAAGAAGCTCGTCGTGGTGGCCATGCAGTTCAGCGGCGCCGTGGGCCTCGGGCTGCTGGCCCTGGCGCTGCAGGCGAGCAGCTTCTTCGCGCTGAGCATCGCGGTGCTGTTCTTCCTGGCCTATGCGTCGGCCACGCATGACATCGCCTGCGACGGCCTGTACATGGGCGCGCTCGACGAGAAGCGCCAGGCCGCCTATGCCGGCTGGCAGGGCGCGTTCTTCAATGCGTCCAAGTTCCTGACGCTGGGCGGCCTCATGGTGCTGGCCGGGCGGCTGGAGACGCAGATGGGCGTGTTCAACGCCTGGAGCCTCATCTTTGCGCTGCTGGCCGTGCTGCTGGCACTGCTCGCGGCCTGGAACGCCAAGGCACTGCCCAACCCCGAGCGCGCCGCCACCGAGCCCGTCAAGCTGCCCGAGATCGTGGCGGACTTCCTCAAGAAGCCAGGCATCTGGAAGATGGTGGTCTTCATCGTGCTGTTCCGCCTGGCGGAAGGCCAGGTGCAGACCATCGGCCCGCTCTTCCTCATCGAGGCGCGCGACAAGGGCGGCCTCGGGCTCACGAGCGAGCAGGTCGGCGGCGTGTACGGCACGGTGGGCACGGCGGCCTTCCTCGTCGGCTCCATCCTCGGCGGCTATTTCACGGCCTGGCTGGGCCTGAAGCGCGCGATGCCCGTGCTGGTCGTGGCCATGGCCGTGCCGAACGCGGTGTTCTGGGGCCTGAGCCTGGCGCTGCCGACGTCGATCTGGCAGATCGGCGCCGCCGTGGGCGTGGAGATGGCCGGCTATGGCTTCGGCTTCGTCGGCATGATCCTGTACATCATGCAGGTGGTGGCACCTGGGCGCTTCCAGACGGCGCACTATGCGCTGGGTTCGGGCGTCATGCAGCTGGGCTTCATCCTGAGCAAGACGCTCAGCGGCGACATCCAGGTGGCCATGGGCTACCAGCACTTCTTCCTGTGGACGCTGGTGTGCGGGGTGCCTGCGCTGCTCTTGCTGCTGTGGGTGCCCATGCCGCGCCCCGCGGCCCCGCCGGCGGCGGTGCCCGCATGAAGGCCCTGCTCCTCACGCTGCTCTGCGCGCCTGCCGTGGCGGCAGCGGCAGGCGGCGAGTTCTTCGACGACTTTTCCCAGGGCGACCTCGACGCCCTGCGCACCAGCGGCTGGGTGCTGCGCGAGGGCACGGGCCACCCGGGCCTGCCGGGTTCGCGCTTCTCGCCCACGCAGCTTTCGCTCGGCGCCGGGCTGCTGACGCTCAAGCTCGCCACCGACGGCACGCCCGCCAACACCACGCTCGCCCAGCTCTGTGGGCCGCGCAAGTTCCTGGTCGGCACGACGACCGCCCGCGTGCGCCTGCGCGACACACCCGGCTCGCGCGACCCCATCATCCAGAGCTTCTTCCTGGCCAGCCCGCTCAAGCACGACTACGACCCCGACTTCAGCGAGGTCGACTTCGAGTACCTGCCCCACGGGGGCTGGGGCGAGCCCGAGACGCGCCTGTACGGTGTGAGCTGGCACACGGTGCGCATCGACCCCTGGCAGTCGTTCAACCAGGCCTCCATCCTGCAAGGCAGCTTCGACGGCTGGCAGCTGCTCACTGTGCAGGTCGAAGCCACGCGCACGCGCCACTACGTCAATGGCCGGCTCATCGGTGAGCACACGGGGCGCAACGTGCCGTCCCAGCCGATGGCCATCAGCTTCAACCACTGGCTGGCGGCCGGTGCGGTGGCCGGCGCGCCGCGCGAATACGCCTTCGAAGTGGACTGGGTGCTGCACACCGCCGGCCGCACGTTCAGCCCGAAGGCCATGCAAGCGCGCGCTGCCGCACTGCGCCAACAGGGCGTGGCCCGCCGAGATACCGTGCCTGATAGCGGCCTGACCAGCGAATGCAATCTCTGAAGGACAAGCCCATGAAACACAGCCACCGAGGCACAGAGGCACCGAGATGCCGCCAACTCATCGCCTCTGTGGCTCTGTGCCTCTGTGGCTTGGTTCAGTGGCTTCCGGCTCAGGCGCAGCCAGCGCGGCCGGTCGTCGGCACCTACATCCTTGCCGAGCGCGGCGTGGGCGTGGTGGAGCAATTGCCGCCCGGCCGCGTCACGCACCTGCTCTACGCCTTCCTGCTGATCTGCGGCGAGGGCCAGCGCCCGCAGGAGAAGGACGCCTGCGCGGGCAAGCCGGCCTTCAGCATCGCGCCGCATGCCGACCAGGACACCTTCTCCGCGGCCTTCCAGCGCCTGAAGGCGCGCGACCCGCAGGTGCAGGTACTCGCCTCGGTGGGCGGCTGGGGCGGGTCCGACCCGTTCTTCCACCTCGCCGCCACGCCCGAGGCGCGCGCCGCCTTCGTGCAGCACGCCATCGCCTGGCTGCGCGCCCACCCCGGCTTCGACGGCCTGGACATCGACTGGGAGCACCCCGGCTCCAACGGCTCGGCCAACGGCGTGCCGCTGGGCAGCCCGGCGGACGGGGAGCGCTTCGTGCAGCTGCTGCAGGACCTGCGCGCGGGCCTGGACGCCCTCGGGCGGGAGACGGGCCGGCGCTACGCGCTGACGGTCGCCATCAACACGACGAAGGAGCAGCTGCGCCGCATGCCCATGGGCCGCGCCGCGGCGTCGCTGGACCTCGTCTTCATGATGACCTACGACTTCGCCGGCCCCTGGACGCCGCGCGTGGGTCACCACACGCCGCTGCGCAGCGCCAGCGCCGGTGACGACCGCAGCCTGGTGGCCTCGGCCGAGAACCTGGTGGCCGACGGCTTGCCCGCGGCCAAGCTGGTGGCGGGCGTTGCCATGTACGGCCGCGGCTTCGACGGCGTGCGGCCCGACGGCCACTATGCCAAGCCCTGGCCGAGTGAGGACGGGTCGGTCGCCTACAAGGACATCGCCGCCCTGGGCCTGAAGCCCGCGTTCGACCGCAAGACGCAGTCCTGGTCCCTGGTGGGCAAGGGCAGGTACGTCGGCTACGACGACCCGCGCACGGTGCGCGCGAAAGTGGCGTTCGCGAAACAGGCCGGGCTGGCCGGCGTCTTCGCCTGGGAGCTGAGCCAGGACAACGGCCAGATCCTCGACGCGATGCAGCCGTGAGGCCCATCGAGGCCGGGTCGGTCGCCGACGCGCCCGAGCTGCGCGAGCAGCTGCAGGCCCGCGCCGAGCCGCTGTTGCTGCGCGGCCTGGTGAGCCACTGGCCTGCGGTGCAGGCAGCGAGTGCGGCGCCCCTGGCGATCTGCGACTACCTGGCTCGATTCGACCTCGGCGTGGCCGTCATGGCCACCAAGACGCGCGCCGCCGCCCAGGGCGTGATGGGCTACGACGAGGCGCTCACCGACTTCGCCTTCGTCAAGGCGCGCATGCCGCTGGCCGAGTTCATGGGCCATCTGCAGGCCTACCTGCCGCTGGACGGCGCGCCGGCCATTGCCGCGCAGTGCGCCAAGGTGAGCGATGTCATCCCCGGCTTCCTGGATGACAACCCGCTGCAGGCGCTGCCCGGTGTCGTGCCCAACTTCTGGCTGGGCAATGCGTTGACCGTGCCGGTGCACCACGACCACCCCTTCAACCTCGCCTGCGTGGTGGCGGGGCGGCGTCGCTTCACGCTGTTCGCACCCGACCAGGTGGGCAACCTCTATATCGGGCCCCTGGAGCACACGCCGTCGGGCGCGCCGATCTCGGTGGTTCACCCCAAGGCGCCCGACTTCCAGCGCTACCCGCGCTACCGAGCGGCGCTTGCCGCTGCGCGCGTGGCCGAGCTCGGCCCGGGCGACGCGCTCTACATCCCGCCGCTGTGGTACCACCAGGTCGAGGCGCTGGAGAAGGTCAACCTGCTGGTCAACTACTGGTGGCCGGTGCCGGGCGCCGCTGCGGCGCCGACGCCGGCTGTGGCGCTCATGCAGGCCCTGCAGTCGCTCAACGGCCTGCCGGCCCACCAGCGCGACGCCTGGGCCGCGCTGTTCGGGCACTATCTTGTGCAGCGCGAGCAGGATCCGGCCGCGCACATCCCGCCGGCCTGGCACGGGGTGCTCTCGCGGCGGTCCTGAAGGAGCACGGCGCACGATGCAGTCGATGAAGGAAGTCCACGGCCTCACCCGCGAGCAGTTCGAGCGCGAGGTGGTGCCCGCCTATGAGCCCGTGGTGATGCGCGGCGTGGTGGCCGCGTGGCCCCTCGTGGCGCAGGCGCAGGCGGGCCTGGAGGCCTGCCTGAAGTACCTGATGGGCTTCGACGGTGGCCAGCCGGTGGACGCCGTGCTGGCGCGGCCCGATGCCACGCGCGCCTTCACCTACGCGCCCGACCAGGCCGGCTTCAATTTCATGCGCGACAAGCGCCCGTATGCCGCGCTCTTCGAGCAGCTCTGGCGCTACAGCCACTTCCCCGAGCCGCCTGCGCTGGCTGCCCAGAGCGCGCTGGTGGCCGAGGCCCTGCCGGGCCTGGATCTGGCCAACCCGCTGCCGCTGCTGGACGCCGCCATCCCGCCGCGCATCTGGATCGGCAACCGCGCCACCGTGCCAGCCCATTTCGACGACTCGCACAACATCGCCTGCGTGGCCGCCGGCCGGCGGCGCTTCACGCTGCTGCCGCCCCGGTGCGCGCCGCTGCTCTACCTCGGCCCGCCCGACCACGCGCCCACGCCGGCGCCCATGTCCATCGTGCCCGACCTGCACACGGCGGACCGCACGCGCTTCCCGCGGCTGGACGAGGCCCTCACGGCCGCCGTGGTGGCCGAGCTGGGCCCGGGGGACGCGATCTACATCCCGCCGCTGTGGTTCCACCAGGTGGAGGCGCTCGCGCCGCACCTGAACATCCTCATGAACTACTGGTGGCGGCCGCTGGCCGCGCCCGGCCGGGAAGACGACCTGCACCAGGCCGCACTGCGCCTGGCGATGCTGGCCTTGCGCCACCTGCCCGACGCCGAGCGCGAAGGCTGGCGCGCGCTGTTCGACCACTACGTGTTCGGCGCGCAGGGCGAGGCGCTGGCGCACATCCCGCCCGCGCAGCGGCACCTCTTCGGCGACGTCGACGCCGCGGCCGATGCGGCCATGCGCGAGGACATCGTCGGCCGCATCCGGCGCTGATCAGGGGCGGGTCACCACAGGTAGAGCTGCAGCGTCTTGTCGCCTGCGCGCGGCGGGATGCGGCCAAGCAGCTCGCGGTGGTCGGGGAAGTTGCGCGCGCTGCGCTGCACGAAGTCGTCCACGGTGGCGAGGTCGTGGCGGGCCTGCTGGGCGTTGGGTGGCTGCAGTTCGCTTGCGTCCGGGAAGATGCCCATGCCGGCCAGCAGCGCGTACCACGACACGATGGGGTAGCCGCCGCCGAAGCGGCCCGCGCGCAGGCCGGCCGCCAGCGGCTTGCGCGACAGCCACGTCATCAGCACGCCCTGCAGCGACTCCGACAGGTGCATGTTCTCGGCGTTCTCGCGCCAGTAGTCGGTGTCGGTGCGCGAGTTGGTCTTGTAGTGCGCCACGATGTAGTCGCGCGTGTTCTCGAAGCGCACGCGCATGGTTTCGTTGAAGCGCTCCTGTGCGGCGTGGCCCAGGTCGCCCTGCTCCAGGGCTTCCACGAGCATGGCCGCGGTGCGCTGCACGAAGAGCAGGGCGGTGGCTTCCAGCGGCTCGATGAAGCCCTGCGACAGGCCGACTGCGACGCAGTTGCGGTTCCAGATCTTGCTCATGCGGCCCACGCGCATCTTGAGGTGGCGCGCGGGCACGTCGGCCTCCAGCAGGCCCAGGTGGCGCCGCAGTTCGGTCTCGGCCTCGTCTGCCGAGCAGTGTGCGCTGCTGTAGACGTAGCCGTTGCCGTGGCGCTGGGTGAGCGGGATCTTCCACGCCCAGCCGTGGCGCAACGCGGTCGACGTCGTCTGCGATTCGATGGGCCCGCTCAACGGCGTTGGTAGCGCGATGGCGGCGTCGTTGAAGAGGTTCTCGGCGTAGGAGATGAAGGGTGTGTCGAGCGCCCGGCCGATCAGCAGCGACGCGAAGCCGCTGCAGTCGACGAAGAAGTCGGCCGACAGCGTCTCGTCGCCGTCCAGCCGCAGTCCGGCGATGTCGCCCTGCGGTGTGCGCAACACCTCGCCCACATGGCGCTTGAGGTGCTGCACGCCGCGCTCGACAGCCTTCTTGCCGAGGAACTGGCCCAGCAGCGTGGCGTCGAAGTGGTACCCATACCAGACATCGAAGGGGAAGTTCTCCTGCGCGCGCGGGCCCCGCGCCTGTCGCGCGATGGCCGCCGAGACGAAGAAGCGGTCCGGGTGGGCCGGCACGTCGGCGCCGTCCAGCCGGGCATGGACGTTGTCGACGAAGGCATTCATCGTCAGGTTGTCCAGCATCGACACGAACGGGTGGAAGTAGCGCTCGAAGCCGGGCTTGGTCGACCAGCCCTCGAACGTGATGCCGCTCTTGTAGGTGGCGTTGCAGGCCGGCATCCACTCCGACTCCTCGATGCCCAGCACGTCGAAGAAGTTGCGCAGCCACGGCGTCGAGCCTTCACCCACGCCGATGATGCCGACCTGGGGCGACTCCACCAGCGTCACCTTCAGCCGGCTGCCGTAGGCCGTCGTGGCCAACATGAGCGCCGTCATCCAGCCGGCGCTGCCGCCACCCACCACGCACACGTGGCGCACCGGCGGTGGTGCCTCGGCGCCGCCGGGCAGCGGGCGGGAGGCGATGTAGCGGTCGATGAGGGTGGCGGTGTCGCTCATGGGGCTTCCGAAAGCAGGGCAGGGGAACGTGTGTGGCACGTTCCCCTGCGACAGGTGGTTCGGTTCAGGGCCTGCCTGGTGGGCAGGCCCCGTCCGGCATCAGAACTTCAGGCGGGCAGTCAGGTAGAACTGGCGGCCGTTCTGGTAGATCGCGCGGGGCTGCACTTCCGAAGCGTAGTACTTCAGCTTCGGGTTGTTCAGGTTCTGCGCGTCCAGGCTCACCGCGAAGTTGTCGCTGAACTTGTAGCCCAGGGACGCCGACAGCACGCCGTTGGCCTTCTGGAAGTAGTCCGTGCCGCGGTCGGTGCCGATGAAGATGTCGTCGGTGTAGCTGTAGTTCAGCCGCGCCGAGAACTGGTCGTTCTCGAAGAAGCCACCCAGGTTCATCGTGTTCTTGACGTTGCCGCGCAGCACGTGCCCGTCTTCGTCATGACCGTTGGCGACCGTGTAGTTCGCGCTGACACCGAAGTTGGCGGCCACCGGCATCTCGAAGGCGAACTCCAGACCGGTCACGGAAGCCTTCTTGTTGGTCAGGCCCGTTATGACGAACTGGCGGTTGACCAGTTGCTGCGCGCTGCCGCCGGCCGTGTTGCCCAGCAGCACCGGGAAGGTGCCGGTGTAGGTGCCGTTGGTGATGTAGCTGCCCATCTCCATGTGGAAGGCACCGACGGACGCGAAGGCGCGGGGCGCGAAGTACCACTCGATGTTGGCGTCGAAGTTGGTCGAGCGGATCGGCTTGAGGTCTGCGTTGCCGGACGTGCCGCCGCCAATGGCGTTGTTGTCCAGGAACATGCCCGTGGTGTTCAGCGACGTGAAGGCCGACAGCGCCGTGTAGTCGGCACGCGTCACGGTGCGGCTCAGGGCCAGGCGGCCGACGACGTCACGGCGGATGTCCACGCGCAGGCTGGCGCTGGGCAGCAGGTCGGTGTAGCTGCGCGAGCTGCTGGTGGCGGTGAAGTCACCGAACGCCGAGCTCACGTCGGCCTTCTCGCCCGGGAAGCTCGGGCGGAACGAACCGGAAGTCTGCTTGGTGCGCACCATGCGCAGGCCCACGTTGCCGCTCCAGCCGTCGCCTTCCAGGTTGCCCTGCAGGTAGCCGGCGGTGCTCGTTTCCTTCACGCTGTACTCGCCGCCGTCGTTGGGCGAGCGGCGAGAGATGGGGTCGCGGTTGGTGAACTTGGCGTTGTAGGCGGCCAGCACGTCGGCCGGGATGTAGCCGATGTTGGTCGGGAAGCCGCTGCCCAGACCGCTGCCGAAGTTGCCCGGGTAGGCGCCCGTGAGCGCCGGCAGGCTGGCGAAGGGCGAGTTCTGCGGGGCGTCGTTGCCGGCGGCGTCTGCGCAGGAGCTGGGCTTGCTCCAGTCCCAGGCACCGACGCGGTAGGGCGTGCCCGTGGCGCAGCCCGGGCCCTGGTTCAGGGTGGCGTCGGTGTAGCGCTTGTGCTCGGCGGAGCGCACGCCGAACTTCAGGCTCTTCAGGACACCGGCGTCCAGCGTGTATTCGCCGTCCACCTGGGCCCAGGTCTCCTTGTCGTTCACGATGACGTGCTCGGTGCCGAAGATCCAGTCCAGGCCCGAGGTCGGGTTCGTGAAGCCGAAGGACGGCGGGGCGCCGTTGCCGTTCAGGCCGTAGGAGGCCTTGGTGGTCTTGATGTTGAGCTCGGCCACGTCCTGGCTGAGCGTCTGGCCCTTGCCCTTGGAGGTGCCCGCGCTGGCCGTCAGGCTGAGGGCGTCGCTGACCTTGAAGCTGCCGTCCAGGCTCACGAAGTTGCTCTCGGCCGAGGCCTGGCGCGAGATCATGTCGTAGTAGCCGGCCGTGGAGGCCGTGGCCCAGTTGAACGTGGCCTTGGACAACGTCTTGACGCCGTTCTTGTCGGTCACGACCTGGTAGTCGGAGATCGTCGCGCTGTTGATGAGCCCGGGGCGGGGCGCAATCATGTAATTGCGGTTGTAGTTGTCCGCATCCATCTTGGACGAGAAGCCCGTCAGCGTCAGGTCGATGTCCTTGTTCGGGCGGAACTCGGCGCGGATCAGGCCACCCTTGCGCTCGCGCTCCTGCGTGAAGTAGGCCGAGCCGATCAGGTCGGGGGCGTAGACGCCTTCGAGGTCGGGATGGGCCTTGATCAGGTCAGGGGCGTTGTCCTTGCCCAGCTTGGCGATGAAGCCCAGGGTCTCCACACCGTCACGGCGCAGGTGGCGCTTTTCCGAGAACGCCTGCACCAGCACGCCGAAGGTCTTGCTGTCGTCGCGCCAGTTCAGCAGCGCGCTGAGCTGCGGGTCGGTCTTCTTGGGCAGGCTGGCGTAGACGGCACCGATGCCGGCTTCGAAGGTCAGCGCCTTGGCAAAGTCCAGCGGCTTGCGGGTGATGATGTTCACCGAGCCGGCCGTGCCGCCTTCCACGAGCGACGCTTCCGCGCTCTTGCGCACCTCCACGCGACTGACCAGTTCGGAAGGCAGCAGTGAATAGCTGACGCTGCGGCCCACACCGGCGCCGGTCTGATCCAGCACGAACCAGTCGCCATTGGCGATGCCGTGGCCGTCCAGCAGCGTCTGCGTGAGGCTGGGGTTGGTGCCGCGCAGGCCCACACGGTCGCGTTCGTCGAAGCCACCTGAGCCGCCCGCGGGGCTGTTCAGGATGGTGACGCCAGGCACACGGGCCAGGGAGTCGGCCACGTTCTTGTCCGGCATCTTGCCGATGTCTTCGGCGGAGATGACGTCGATGTGGGCGTCGGCGTTGCGCTTGACCTGGAGCGATTTCTCCTGCGAGGCGCGGATACCGGTGATGGTGACGGTGTCGAGCTGCTGCGCGGCCGGCGTCTGCTGCGCCATGGCGACGCCGCTGGCGCCGAGCAGGGCGATGAGCACCGCCTGCGAGATGGGGGTCTGCTTGACCTTCATTTGTCTGATCCTCGTTGTGGCCAATGAAATCGGGGCGGCGGTCTTTGCGTCGGGTGTACGTTGCATACCACCTTGGGTCCGGTTGCTGCCTTTGCTGCCCTGGAGCGATGGCTTTCCAACCAGTGCGATGCCACTGTAACGAGTGATAACGCCACTTTGCTACCAATTTCTTGTGAGTGGTTTCCCGAGTGGCTGCTGGTGATGGCGCCCGGAGCGAGGTGCTCTCCCTATGAGAGGTGTGGCGCCGCATTGCAAGTGGTATTGAATTGGCATCAATGGCGCCCGATGCGTGTTGCACATCGGCCACTTGTCGGTTGTGTCGGCGGGCGGTTTGGTGCTGGCGACTCGGGTTGCTGCGCGCTGTATTGCGCGAGCGCCCGGTGCCTGTCGGGCTGGCGCCGCCGGGGCGATGGCGGCGCTTGCGCCCGCGCTTCGCGGCCCGCCGCGAGAAGCTCTGTTGCGCCTGCCGGATCCTGTGCTATAGTTGCGGGCTTGCCTCAGGAGGGGTGGCCGAGTGGTTAAAGGCAGCAGACTGTAAATCTGCCCGCATTGCGTACGCTGGTTCGAATCCAGCCTCCTCCACCAAAGCTTGTGTCCTGCGCAGGGCGTGAGCAGAGGTTCAGGGCTCCCAGGGCGGGAGTAGTTCAATGGTAGAACCTTAGCCTTCCAAGCTAATGACACGGGTTCGATTCCCGTTTCCCGCTCCATCCGGCGGGGCTTGGTCGACAGACGTCGACACCGGTTTGCCGGCCAGCGATCCTGGCGTCAAACCTGTGCCGATGCCCATGTGGCTCAGTGGTAGAGCACTCCCTTGGTAAGGGAGAGGTCACGCGTTCGATCCGCGTCATGGGCACCACCTCTTTTCTCTTTTTCTACTCGTCTCAACGGGTTCGCCTCAGGAGCGCAAGATGGCAAAAGGCAAGTTTGAACGGACCAAGCCGCACGTGAACGTGGGCACGATCGGTCACGTGGACCACGGCAAGACGACGCTGACGGCGGCGATTGCGACGGTGCTGTCCAAGAAGTTTGGTGGCGAGGCCAAGGCCTAC
>JAEUPJ010000023.1 GCA_016790285.1 Roseateles sp.
CGCAGCTGGTCCGGGTCGGGCGGTGCCACGGTGCTCCAGCGTGCATAGACGCGGCGGTTTTGCGTGGCCAGCAGCAGCAGGCCGCCAGGCTTGAGCAGGTTCGCCACGCGCTCGAAGAACGCAGGCTGGTCCGCCACATGGGAAAGAACTTCCAGCGAAACCACCACATCGAAGTGCTCTGCGGGCAACGGCACTTCGAACAGGTCTCCACAGCGGAAATCGATGTCCGGATAGCGCTCCTTCGCGCGCTCAATGGTCTGAGCCACCATATCGGTCGCCGTCACGCGGCCGTACGGGCGCAGCAGCGCACCGGCCCAACCGGAGCCGCAGCCCAGGTCGAGTATCGCCAGGTTGTTTCGCCCCAAGGCCGCCACGGTGGCGACCAGTTCATTGCCCTGACGCACAGAAGAAACTGGCAGTTTCTTGGCATCGCGTGCCTTGAGGTTCCAACGGTCCCAGTAGGCGGATTGCCGTTCGATGGGTGGCTTGGGCTTGGTTGACATGTTCGACCTTCTTGTGGCGATGCACGTTGACTTAGGCGGATACCCGGTTTCAGCTCACCCCTGATGGCAGGGTTTCTTGACCTCATTGCGCAGCAGCCACCAGTTGATGGGCCACGCAGCCAGGAAGCCGGCGGGCAAAGCTGCCAGGTAACCGGCCCAAAATGGCCACGACAGGACACTCGACGCCTGCACGCCACCGACATGGTAGTCCGTGAAGTTCATGGCGAATTCCATGACTGCGATCGACACGGTCTCGCCCAGCCAGATCGCCTTGAACGCCTGCCCCCAGGTCATCCCCTGCTTGACCAAAGGCCACAAGCCCAGGGTATAGCCACTGGCGAACCCGAGGGCGGTCGCAAGCGCCATGGTTGCCCAGGGATTGAGGCCGAGCGAGACGCCGATGGCAAGCCCCACCCATTCCCCGATCGCACAGCCCGTCAGGCAATGCAGGGTCGCCGAGGTGGTCAGTTGCGCATGCGTGGGGGCGTGTCCCGCACCGGCATGGTGTGCATGGTGCCCGTGGTGTGCATGCGCCCCGGCGGGCGCTGCTGCCGGGACGAGCAGGTCGCCGTGCGTCTTCGGACGGTCGCAGGCTTGCGCGTCGGCGGTGTGTGAATGCTCGGCGGTATGTTGGGGGACGTTCATGTCAGTGCTCCTTGCAGGTCGGCGCGCCGCGGGTCAGCACGCCCTGGATGATGGGGCAACCGGCCACCGGTCCCTCGCCCGAGCATTGCCGAACGAGGTGGGAGAGGGCATCGCGCACCGCGTGGAGATCGGCGATGCGGGCCTCAAGGTCGGCCAGGCGAAGTTCGGCAATCCGCTTGACAGCGCTGCGCCTGCCGGTGCCGGCGTTCAGATCAAGCAGTTCGCGCACTTCCACGAGTGAAAAGCCAAGCGCTTTGGCGCGGCGGATGAAGCGCAGCCGGTCCACTTCTTCGGCGCAGAATTGCCGGTAGCCACTGGCCGAGCGTCGTGGTGTGGGCAGCAGCCCTTCGCGCTCGTAGTAGCGCACGGTGTCGATGCCGATTCCGGCCCGTCTTGCAGCCTGGCCAATGGTCATGAATTGCATGGTTCTGTCTCCATGATGACCGTGAGCGTAAACCCCGGACCCGGGTCCGGAGTCAAGCGATTTCTTCAACCCGCTCTCCACCGGGCGGTTCTTGCCTGCGTTCCGCGCGTTCTTTCCTCTGGCCCCTGCCCCGGGGCCCAGCGCTGTCGCGGCGCCCGGGCCGCTCGGCCCGAAAAGCCGCGTCAGCGCTGGGCCCTGGGGCAATGCCCTGTGGCAGGCCGCCCGATCAGGGCTTGCGCAGGCGCACCTCGAGCGTGACCTCGGCCTCGCCCTTGTTGGTCCACATCCAGCAATAGTCCTGGTCGAGCGTCACGGCGAGCGTGCCGTCTCCCTTGTCCACGGCATTGCGCCGCTCCGGGTAGGTGACGTCCTTGCCGACGTGGTAGTGGATGTTGAAGTTGGTCGGGCCGTTCGCCGTGAACTGCCAACCGACCTGCTCACCCTTGGCGAGCTTTCCGCAAATCTCGACGAACTTCTTTGGCGCGATCTTGCCCGCATGCACAAACGCGCCCTTGTCCCACTTGAGGTCGACGATGTCGGCGTTCGCGCCAAACGGAAGCAGGAGCGCCGCCAGGATGAGGAGGCGCTTCATTTCACCACCTCGATGGCCGTCACCGCGTAGCCGCCCTTGACCTTCTCGACCCCGACGCGGACCTTGTCGCCCGGCTTCGCGGCGTCGAGGAGCTTGTCTTCCTTGACCTGGAACACCATGGTCATGGCCGGCATGTCGAGGTGCTTGATGGCTTCGTGCTTCAAGGTGATCTTCTTCGCGTCGCGGTCGATCTTCCGGACTTCCGCGGCCGTCATTTCGGTGGGGGTGGGAGCCGCGGGGCTGGTGGCGTGCAGCGACGTGGAGGCAAGGGCCACCAGCAGCGCGATGCCGTGCTTGTGGAGGGAAAGTTTCATGGGCGTCCTTTCTGGGTTGGGGTGCAAGATCTTGGTTCGGTAGCGCAGTGATTCAATGGTGGTGTCCGCCTTCGGTTCCCGGTTTCTTGACGTTCACGGTCACTTCGCGGATCTCCTTGACCCGCCCGGTCGCCGGGTCAATCTCGCCGCCGCGCGAGGTCGGCGCACGCACCGGGTTGATCGATTCGCCATTCCATTCGTAGGCCAGCGTGTTTTTCGGGAACTTGTAATCGCCCGGGTCCTTGTAGTCGCCGCGCGCCTGGCCTTCGCGCACCTTGATCACCGTGAACATGCCGCCCATGCCGATGGCGCCGAACTGGCCGGCGCCGGTCATCATCGGCAGCGTGTTGTCGGGCAGCGGCATTTCCATCTCGGTCATGTCGGCCATGCCGCGTTCGCCCATCACCATGTAGTCGGGAATCAGCTTGACGATCTTTTTCACCACGTCCGCGTGGTCGACGCCGATCATGGTCGGCACGTCGTGGCCCATCGGGTTCATGGTGTGGTGCGACTTGTGGCAGTGAAACGCCCAGTCGCCCGGCTCGGTGGCGACGAACTCGATGGCACGCATCTGCCCGACGCCGATGTCGGTGGTCACCTCCGGCCAGCGGGCAGTCGGGGGCACGATGCCGCCATCGGTGCCGGTCACCACGAACTCGTGCCCGTGCATGTGGATCGGATGGTTGGTCATGGTGAGGTTGCCGATGCGGATGCGCACGCGCTCGCCCAGCCGCGCCACCAGCGGGTCGATGCCGGGAAAGGCGCGCGAGTTCCACGTCCACAGGTTGAAATCGAGCATGGTATTGATCTTCGGCACCGCGCTGCCCGGCTCGATGTCGTAGGCATTGAGCAGGAAGCAGTAGTCGCGATCGCAGTCCTGGTAGCCGGGCGTCGATTTCGGGTTCTTCGGGTGCGTGACCCAGAAGCCCATCATTCCCATGGCCATCTGCACCATCTCGTCGGCGTGCGGGTGGTACATGAAGGTGCCGGGCCGACGCGCGACGAATTCGTAGACATAGGTCTTGCCCGGTGGGATGCCCGGCTGGTTCAGGCCGGTCACGCCGTCCATGCCGTTGGGCAGGCGCTGGCCATGCCAGTGGATGCTGGTCAGCTCGCCGAGCTTGTTGGTGACGAACAGGCGCACGCGGTCGCCTTCGACCACCTCGATGGTCGGGCCCGGGCTCTGGCCGTTGTAGCCCCACAGGTGCGCCTTGAATCCGGGCGCCATCTCGCGCACCACGGGCTCGGCCACCAGGTGGAACTCCTTGACGCCCTTGTTCATGCGCCAGGGCAAGGTCCAGCCATTGAGCGTGACCACGGGGTTGTAGGGCCGGCCCGTGTTGGGAACCAGCGGCGGCATGGTGTCCGGCTTGTCCTGCATCACCGGCTCGGGCAAGGCGGCCATGGCCACCTTGCTGACGGAGGCCATCGAGGCGGCTGCAGTGATCGCACCGGCACCGCCCAGGAGAGAGCGACGATTGAAAAACATGTCAGTTCCTTGGGAAGACTTCAGTGACCGCCGCCGGCTTCGGCGCTGGCGGCGCCGGCCGATGCGGTCGGCATGGAGAGGGAGGCGCGGCCGATCAGCGCGGCGTCCAGATCCGCCTTGGCGAGCCAGAAATCACGCAGCGCGTCGATGGACGCATTGACGCTGCTGATCTGGGAGCGCGCGTCGGCGAGCAGCTCGAACACGCCGATCAACATGCCGTTGTAGCGAAGCACCTGCTCCTCTGAGATGCGCTTCTTCAACGGCACGATCTCCTCGCGGTGATGGCGGGCGATGTCGTAGCTGGCGCGGTAGTTCCCGTAGGCCTCTCGGACCTCCGAGCGGGCGTTGATCGCCGTCGCCGCAGCCTGGTGCAGTGATTGCATGTAGAGGCCCTCGGCCTTGGACGTGCGCGCGCCGCCCCAATCGAACAGTGGCAGCTCCAGGCCGACCTCCCAGCCCGTCTGGCGTGGCGCTTCGTTCGACGTGTTGCGGACCAAGCCCAGCTCGAAAACGCTGATGAAGCGCGTCACCTGGGTCAGGCGCAGGTTCTTCGCCGTTTGCTCGGCCGACAGGCGTGCCGCCTGCACATCGAGGCGCTGGCTCAGAGCCTGGTGCTCGATGTCCGGCTGGTCCTTGGGCGCGTCCGGCAGGTCCGGCAGGCGCTCGGGGAGCTTGAAGGCCAGCTGCTCTCCCCACAGCCCAAGCAAGCGGGCCAGGCGCTCACGGGCGGAGCGATGGATCTGCTCTGAGCGGGCCAGGCCAAGCGCTGCATCGGCGTAGAAACCCTGCTCGCGCAGGCGCATCAGCGCGTTGACGTTGCCGACCTGCTGCAGCCGGCGAGCCAGCTCGGCGCTGGCCTCCGCAGCCTCCTGCACCTGATGCATGTAGCGCAGGCTCTCGCCAGCTGCCACGGCCTGCACCCAGGCCTTGCGCGTGTCGGCGGCAAGGGTCAGCACATCCATCGCCACTTCGCGCTGGACTGACTGCAGCCGGCGCTCCTCGAGCCGGCTGACCAGGGGAAGCGTCAGCAGTCGGGCGAGGTTGATATGCAGCCCCCGCTCCAGCTCGACCTCGTCGCCCTTGGTGAGGCGGCCAAAGCTGAATCCGGGATTGGGCAGCCTGGACGCCTGGCTGACTTCGGCCTCGGTGATGCCCAGCTGTTGCAGCCGCGCCTGCAGATTGCGATTGTTCAGCAGCGCGATCTGCACCGCGGCGTCGACGCCGAGGGGTTGGCGCAGCAGCTCCGCCACTTTGCCGTTCGTGCGAGTGAGGTCTTCGGGCGAGCTATCGACCGTCAGCGTTTGATCGGTGTGCGTCTTGGTCAGCGACTGCACATTCTTGAACGCCGCGCCGCGCTCCACAGAAGCGCATCCCGCCAGCACGGCGACGGCCAGCAGGGAAAGGGGAAGTCGGAATCGTGTCATGGGTTGGGCTCCTTCAGCGCGGCGCATGGCCTTCGTGGCCCTTTGCAGCGGGAGCAGGTTTTGGGACTTGGGAAGCCTGGGAAGCAGGTGCGGCCGGGCCTGTCGGCCGGTCATCGGCCTCCGCCTTCTCGCGGGCATAAGCGCGCCATCCACCGGCCTGGTTGGCCTTCTCGTTGGCTTGCTGCCACGAGACAGGCGGTGCTTCCTGGATGGGGCGGTAACGGGCGAGCGTGCTGGAATATTGAACCGCTGGCACGCTGGCTCGCGAGTCGGTGGGGTCGGCCGGACCGGCCTTTGCGGTGGCCGTCTGCGCCTGCGCAGGCAAGATGGCCGCGCACAGGATCAAGCTCAAGCTCATGGCCGCGGCGCAGGATGGCTTGGCCGCGCGGACGTCAGAACGCCCGTCGTTCGGTGAGAAGCGGGACATGGATTCCTCTCGGAAAAGTAGATCGAAGTGCCGCCGGCAGCCCCTGCCGATTCAGCAGGCGCACGGGGTCACGCGGTCGAACAGGGTCAGCTCGCGGATGGGCGCTCAGGCACAGCCGCTAGGTCGACTCAGGAGTGGCTTCGAGGGGGGCGATCAATGCGGTCGATACGGCCGCCCACGGGGAGGTAGCGGATGTCCTGCAATACCGTATCGGCGTTGAACGCCGTCGCCAGCGTGGGTGACCCGGCATGGGGCATGGCAGCGCCGCAGCACGGCGCGCACTTCATGCACTTGGTGGCTGGTGGCACGTCCGCCTTGCTCGAACTGTGTTCACCATCGGCCAGCATCGCACCCGACACCTCTTGCGCCACGGCAATCGTGACGACCGCGTGCGCGTGGTCATGGTCTGAAGCGCTGTCCGCCGCGTGGTGATGCTTACCCAATTCGGCGCCCGAATGCGCTGGGCCGCAGGCCATGTCGCCGCCGGCAGCCAGCCCCTTGAGGGGCAAAGCCAGGATCAGCAGGCTGATCAGGAAGCAGCGAAGCGTTGCGCGCATCCAGAAACTCTATCTCAGCCGGCGGCTACTGAACACAGGATGGTCGTAACGCCCAGGCTGCATGCCAGATCGGTTCACCGGCTGCTGTTCCAAGCGGGCGTCCAGCCTTCAGCTCACCCCGTGTGACCGTCCTTCAGCAAGCGCTCCAGGCGGGCGACTTCGTTGCCGACGGCGGTGATCTGCCGTCCATCCTTGGCAGTGAGAACTTCGCCTCGCTTGAGGTAAACCGCGCGGCCAAAAGCGTCTTCCTTCGCCATCTTGCCGTCCTTGAAGATGTGAAGCGTCGAGCCATCACGAAGCTCGACGGACGCCTGGACAGCGTTGGCCAGCGCATCGCTTGCTTGGGCCTGAGCGACCATGCCCGCGAGCGCGACGGCGACAGTTGCAGAGATCAGGAAGGTCTTCATGGTGGGTCCTTTCAAAGGCGTGCCTTGTGCACGCAATTGACTCTAGAAAAACCTCACCAACACCAAGGCCACGGGTGCATTACAAGTTAGTCATCCAGCGCTCGTGGTCCCGGATGGCCACTCCAGGCCGATCTCTGTCCAGCCGTTGTCCGACCGCGCAAAGACCCGCCCTCCGTGCATGACAGCGATCGCCCGCACGATGGCAAGGCCCAACCCCTGGTGACTGCCGGAATGCTGCCTGGCGCTGTCGCCACGCACGAAGCGATCGAACAGCCGTGGCAACAGCTCCGCTGAGATGCCGACCCCTGGATTGCGCACAGCCATGCGCACCTGGTCGCCGTGCGCGCCAATTTCGACGCGAATGGCGCCGCCATCCGCGGTGTACCGGGCGGCGTTGCCGACCAGGTTCACCAGGGCCCGGCGTATCAGCGTTGGGTTGGCGACCGCTTTTGCGTCGCCTTCGATCAGCAACCGAAGGTTCTGCTGCTCCAGCAGCGGCTCGAAGTACTCCGCCACATGTTCAGCCTCCGCGCGAAGGTCCATGGCGCACAGTTGCTCCGCCAGCTCACCTTTGTCCGCTCGCGCCAGGAACTGCATGTTGGTGACAAGACCCGCCAGCTCCCGCAACACCTCCAGATTCACTTGCAGCGTCTCTCGCAGTTCTGAGGCCGGGCGCTCCCGGTGCAGCGCCACCTCAGCACCCTGGATCATGGTCGCCAAAGGCGTGCGCAGCTCGTGGGCGACATCGGCACTGAAGCCCTCCAGCTGTTCGTAAGCCGCCTCGACCCGGTCGAGCGCGCGGTTGAAGGCGTGGACCAGCGTCTGAAGCTCCGTGGTTTCGACCGGGGACAGCCTCGCTGACAGCGATTGCGGGTTGAGCGCGGCCGCTTCCCGCGAGAGGCGCTGTACCGGCCGCAACGAACGCCACGCGATCGCACCCGCCAACAACACCGTCAACGCGACGCCTGCGCTGCACACCGTGGCCAAGCGGGCCCCATAGCGCCTCAGCAGCGCCTGTTGAGGGCGAGTGTCCACGGCGACGATCAGCTCGCGCGCGCTGAGCACCGCATCCGGCTGCAGCAGCACGAGGCGGCCTTCCATGACGAGGCCATCCTCGCGAACCACCTCCATAAGGCCCGGGCGGCGATGGGTCGCGGGCCTGACGAGCGGCCGCTTCTGGCCGCCGTAGAGCAGGCGGCCGTCTGTGGCCAGCAGCCAGATGCGGATCTGCCCGTCGCCAATCAACACGTCGTTGAGGTGATGCGTGAACGACTCCAGATCCTGCGGTTGCTGCACTTCCTCCAGCAGGTGTCGCACGATGTCGACCTTGCCCTCCAGGTCTTGCGCCCGGGCATTGCGGATCTCTTCTTCCAGACCCTGATGCAGCAGCAAGGCGACGCTGGCAAACACAGCGATTGCGAGTGCAGCAAGGGCCAGGGTCAGTCGCAGCGCCATGGAGCGCGGTAGCAAATGGTTGCCGGGTGCGGACCCGCTCACTCACGCACCTCGAGCACATAGCCGACGCCACGCACCGTGTGCAGCAAGGCCGTGTCGAAGCCTTCGTCGAGCTTCGCGCGAAGTCGCCGGACCGCGACATCAATGACATTGGTCTCGCTGTCGAAATGCAGGTCCCACACCTGCTCAGCCAGCACGGTGCGGGACAACACCTCGCCGTGGCGCCGCATCAGCAGCGTCAGCAGACCAAACTCCTTCGGCGTGAGGTCTAGGCGCCTGCCCGCTCGCGTGACCTTGCGGCGGGCCAGATCCACCTCCAGATCCCCAAGGCGCATGAGCGTCGAGGCCTGTGCCGAAACCGATGACCCGCGGCGCAACAACGCCTCGACCCGGGCCAGCAGTTCAGAGAACGCGAACGGCTTGACCAGGTAGTCGTCCGCACCGCCTTTGAGGCCCTGGACGCGGTCCTCCACTTTGTCGCGGGCGGTGAGCATCAGCACAGGCGTCTGCTTTTGCGCACGCAAGTCGCGCAGGACGCCGAAGCCGTCGATCCCAGGCAGCATCACGTCCAGCAGCACGAGGTCGTACTCACCCTCCAGCGCCAAGTGTCGGCCATCGATGCCGTCATGGGTGACATCGACCACATAGCCGTTCTCTGACAGTCCTTTTCGGAGGTACTCCGCCAGGCGGACCTCATCTTCGATCACCAGGATTCGCATGACGCCGAGTGTGACGCAGGGTCGCCGGGCGATGAAGGCCTCGAACATTACAGAACTGTCATGTTCAAGTGGGCTTGATGTTCCTCCGGCCTTACTAAAGTGGTTTCCGTGTGCTCCGACGCTGGCTGCGAAGGGGACTCTCTCCCGGACCGCCTTGCTGTATGAAGGAAAAGCCGCCATGAAACTCCGCAACATTTCCCTGGCCGTCGCGCTGTCCAGCGCTTTCGCGGCATTGCCATGGTCCGCGATGGCCGCCAACGACACGCCGGCGGCCAGCGCCCCGGCAGGCGCTGCCTACGCCGTCGGCGAGGTCAAGAAGATCGATGTCAGCCAAGGCAAGATCACGCTCAAGCACGGTCCGATCGACAACCTCGGCATGCCCGGCATGACGATGGTGTTTCGCGCCGATCCGGCGGTGCTGGGGAGCGTGAAGGTCGGTGACCAAGTCAAGTTCAAGGCCGACAAGGTCGACGGCTCGATCAAGGTCACCGAGCTGTTGAAAGCACCCTGACGCGCTTCGCCACTGCGCCACCTGCGCGTCACCAAGTCACCTCCCGACGCGCGCCAGCAACCCCAACCCAGAGTAACGACTGATGAAGCTCCGCACTTTCACCGCCATAGTCACCCTGTGCGCTGCCAGCAGCATTGCCTTTGCGGGTGGCACCCACGCCGGCGGCCACGGGCATGACAAAGGTGGCGACAACGCCATCGGCGTGCCAGGCAAAGCCGCCCTGGTCACGCGCACCGTGGATGTGGACATGACCGACGGCATGCGCTTCAACCCGGCCAGCATCGAGGTGAAGCAAGGCGAGACTGTCCGCTTCCGAATCAAGAACTCCGGCAAGCTCAAGCACGAGTTCGTGCTCGGCACTGACAAGGAACTCAAGGAGCACTACCAGCAGATGCTCAAGTTCCCGGAGATGGAGCATGAAGACCCGAACATGATCACGTTGGCTGGCGGCAAGACCGGCGAGGTGGTCTGGCAGTTCACGAAGGCCGGCAAGGTCGACTTTGCCTGCTTGCAGCCCGGTCACTACGACGCCGGCATGAAGGGCGCGGTCACCGTCGCCAAAGGCAGCGGCAAACCCGCCGCCAAGAGCGTAAAGGCGGCCGACGGCCACGACCACAAGCACTGATGGCGGGCATCAAGATGAATCGCCGCCGCATCCTCAAATCCAGTCTGGGCATCGCCGTGGCGTTGTCATTGCCAGCGCTCGCGAGTGCCAAGCCTGCCAAAGTCGAGGTCTGGAAGTCGCCTGACTGCGGCTGCTGCAAGACCTGGCTCAAGCACCTGGAGGCCCAGGGCATCGGCGTTGGAACGATCCACGACATCGGCAACGCTGGCGCGCGGCAGGCCTTGGGCATCCCCGTCAAGCTCGGCTCATGCCACACGGCAAAGATCGAAGGCTATGCCATCGAAGGGCATGTGCCTGCGCGCGAGATCAAGCGCTTGCTCAAGGAGAAGCCCACGGCCATCGGCTTGGCCGTGCCAGGCATGCCCCTGGGCAGCCCCGGCATGGATGGCCCCGACTTCGACAACCAGACGCAGCCCTACGACGTGCTGCTCGTGCTCAAGGACGGCAGCACGCGCGTGTACCAGTCCTACTTTCGTTGAGCCTCTGTGACGGAATCCTCTTGAACGCCCAGACCCTTCGTTTGCGCCCTGTTCGTGACTCAGATTCAGCCCGCGCAGTGATTGCAGAGTCGTTCGGTCTGGCAAGTACGTTTGTAGATATGACCTGAGCGTCTGCACCATCTGCCGGCTTCCCGCCTCATGCCGCGCCCGACGCGCTGGCAGGGGGCGGTTCCGGTTGACGCGGGCGTTTTGTGCGGGTTTCGCCGGGATCGTGCCTTGCCGCCTGTGCGACGCGGAATCCCCCGCGTTCAAGGAGCATCCCATGGCTCATCAACTGCATGCAACCTGCATCGCAGCATGCGACCAATGCGCTGTCGCGTGTCACCACTGTTCAACTGCATGCCTTCAAGAGCAGGACGTCAAGATGATGGCGCGCTGCATCGCGCTCGACATGGACTGTGCGGCCATCTGCCAGCTGGCTTCAGCGGCGATGGCGCGGGACAGCGAACACGTTCAGGCGATCTGCGCACTGTGCGCTGACATCTGCGACGCGTGCGCCGACGAGTGCGGCAAGCACTCGATGGACCATTGCCAGTCCTGCGCCGAAGCTTGCCGTCGTTGTGCACAAGAGTGCCGTCGCATGGCGCAGTCCCCGCGGGCGACGTCTACGCGGTCGACCAGCGAGCACGGGCATTGACGTGCTGAACTTGCCACCCGCCTTGGCGCCTTTCACGCAATGAGCATGGCTGACGCTCTGGTCGCTGACCTCCGTCCAAGCGGAGACCTTTTAGTGATGCGGCGTTCATCCAGCGAGCATTCGGTTTTCAACATCCCACCGAAGGGACGCATGGTTCTTCCCCGCCACATCGGCTTCATCCCCGACGGCAACCGTCGCTGGGCAACAGGCAGGACACTCCCCAAAGAGGCCGGCTACGCGCACGGCATCGCGCCGGGCCTGGGCTTGTTCGAGCAGTGTCAGCAACTCGGCGTGGAAGAAGTTTCCGTGTACGGCTTCACCCAGGACAACACCCGCCGGCCCACTGTGCAGACCGAGCATTTCCGATCTGCCTGCGTTGCGTTCGCACTGGAAGTCGCTCGCCGCGGCGCTGCGCTGCTGGTGGTCGGTGATGACCGTTCGCCGGTGTTCCCGCCCGAGCTCAAGCCCTTCAGGCAACGATGCAGCGGCGGCATCAAGGTCAACTTCCTCGTCAACTACGGCTGGGAGTGGGATCTCGACGGGCTGCGCACCGGCCAACTGCAATCCGATCAGGTCTCCAGGATGGAACTGATCGTCCGGTGGGGCGGTGGTCGCCGGCTGAGCGGCTTCCTGCCGGTGCAGTCGGTCTATGCGGACATCTATGTCGTCGATGAGCTGTGGCCGGATTTCCAGCCGTCTCATCTCGACGATGCGCTTGCGTGGTTCCAGCGGCAGGACCGCACGCTGGGCGGCTGAGTCTGGTCGCTCCTCAAGACCCTGCTGCCGGAGGGGTTAGCGCAGAGACTGCTGGACCTTGCCACGGGGGGAAGCTTCGAAGTGGCGCCACTGGATGCCAGAAACGTTTTTGTAGGAGATGGACATGGTTGCTTTTGAAGTGAAGGACATGACGTGTGGCCACTGCGTCAGCATGATCACGAAGGCCGTCAAGTTCTTGGACGGTGACGCGCAGGTCGCCATCGACCTGGCGAGCAAGCGGGTTCAGATTGAATCTCGCGCCGCCGACGAGGCGGAACTCAAGACCGCCATCGAAGAGGCGGGCTACACCCCAACGCCCGTTGCTGCAGTTGCAGCCGAGCCGCCGCAGAAGGCAGCCGGCAGCTGCTGCGGGTGCAGCCGCTGAGACCCGCCACGCTGGCGTATTGCAGTTCGAACGGAGCGACCCCATGGATCCATACCGCCACGATCACGCCAGCCATGACAAGCAGCCGGCGGAGCCCGCTGGAGCGCGGGAGTACAGCTGCCCCATGCACCCGGAGATCCGCCAAGACACGCCCGGTGACTGCCCCAAGTGCGGCATGCACCTGGTAGCCGTTGGTGGCGACGTGCCGGAGTCGCAACACGCTCACTCGCACCATCACGACGCGCATGGCACGCCTGCGCACGCTGCACATGGGCCCGCTGACGCGCCCCAGCAGCAAATCCCACTGGACACCAAAGCGCCGCCAGCAAACTTGCGACCGACGGCTGCCGCAGCGGCAAGCCCGATCGAAGTGAACAGCCCGGCCGCGGTCTATACCTGCCCTATGCACCTGGAGATCCGCCAGGACCACCCGGGCAACTGCCCCAAATGCGGCATGACGCTGGAACCGCTCATCCCCGAAGCGACGGCGGATGACGACAACCCTGAGCTGCGCGACTTCACGCGCCGCTTCTGGTGGACTTTGCCGCTGACGGTCGTCATCACGACGCTCGCGATGGCGGGCCATCGCCTGGACTGGATGGCGCCGGCCACACAAAGCTGGGTTGAACTGCTGCTGTCCTTGCCGGTCGTCCTGTGGGCGGGCTGGCCATTCTTCGTGAGGTGCGCGCAGTCGATACTGCATCGCAGTCCCAACATGTGGACGCTCATCGGCATCGGCACGGGTGCTGCGTTCGTCTACAGCGTGGTGGCGACCATTGCGCCGCAGCTGTTCCCGACCAGCTTCGTGGCGCATGGCCGCGTCGGTGTCTATTACGAGGCGGCGGCAGTCATCATCTCCTTGACCCTGTTGGGTCAGATGCTGGAGCTGCGGGCCCGCTCACAAGCCTCGGCAGCCATTAAGTCATTGCTGAACCTCGCGCCGAAGACGGCGCGCCGGATCGAACCTGACGGCTCCGAAGCCGACGTGCCGCTGACGCATGTCCATGTGGGCGACCACCTGCGCATTCGTCCAGGCGAGAAGGTTCCTGTGGACGGCGTGGTCATCGAAGGCACCAGTGCCATTGATGAGGCGATGCTCACGGGTGAGCCGGTGCCGGTCACCAAGCGGCCGGGCGACAAGGTCATCGGCGCCACCATCAACACCTCCGGCTCGCTGGTGATGCGCTCCGAGCGCGTGGGCTCGCAGACCATGTTGTCCCAGATCGTCCAGATGGTCTCCCAGGCCCAGCGCTCCAAGGCACCGATGCAACGCATGGCGGACCAGGTGGCGGGCTGGTTCGTGCTCGTCGTCGTCGGTATCGCCCTGGCGTCGTTGTTCGGCTGGGGACTGTTTGGTGGCGACCAGGGATGGCAGTTCGGCATGATCAACGCCGTGTCGGTGCTCATCATTGCCTGCCCTTGCGCGCTCGGGCTGGCGACGCCGATGTCGATCATGGTGGCCACGGGCAAGGCGGCCACGCAGGGGATCCTGTTTCGGGATGCCTCCGCCATCGAGCACCTCCGGCGTGTCGACACGATGATCGTGGACAAGACGGGCACCTTGACGGAAGGCAAACCGGCATTTGACAGCGCCTTTCCAGTTCCGGGGCAGTCCGAAGACGAAGTGCTGCGCCTCGCCGCCAGTCTGGACCAGGGCAGCGAACACCCTCTCGCTCATGCAATCGTCGCAGCGGCACACGGCCGCAAGCTGTCCCTGTCGACGGCCATCGACTTTGAGTCGTCGACCGGCATCGGTGTGCGCGGCCAGGTCGACGGTCGGCAGATCGCTTTGGGAAACACCGCCCTCATGGAACAGGCCGGCGTCGACGTGGCCGCGCTGAGCGGCACGGCCGAGGCGCTGCGCCAACAGGGCAGCAGCGTCATGTTCCTGGCCAGCGACGGTCAATTGCTCGGCTTGCTGGCGGTATCGGACCCGATCAAGCAGAGCACGCCGGAGGCGGTGCAGAGCTTGCATGACGCCGGGATGCGGGTGGTGATGGCCACGGGCGACGGCCTGACTACGGCCCGGTCGGTCGCCCAGCAGCTTGGCATCGACGAGGTGCACGGCGAAGTCAAACCTGCGGACAAGCTGGCGCTGGTCGAGCGCCTGCAGCGCGAGGGCAGAGTCGTCGGCATGGCGGGCGACGGCATCAACGATGCGCCGGCGCTGGCCAAGGCCGATGTCGGCGTCGCGATGGGCACGGGCACCGACGTGGCGATGAACAGCGCGCAGGTCACCCTCGTCAAGGGCGATCTGCGCGGCATCGCCCGGGCGCGAGCAATCTCTCAGGCGACGGTGGCCAACATGCGGCAGAACCTGTTGTTTGCCTTCGTCTACAACGGCCTGGGCGTGCCGCTTGCCGCCGGCCTGCTGTACCCGTTCACCGGCTGGCTGCTGTCGCCCATGATTGCTGCGCTGGCCATGAGCCTCTCATCGGTGAGCGTCGTGGCGAATTCGTTGCGATTGCGGGCAACAACTTGATGCCGCTTCCTCCGCGCGGTTGAGCCACCCCCGGGGACCTCGTCCCTTGTACTGGCAGGCCACGACCGTCTTGAAACCAGCAACAGGAGTTCGACATGGATCATCAAGGTCACCACCCGGCCCAAGCCGGCAAGCACGGCACCGCTCACGACGGTTCGTCGGCATTCGCCTATTGGATGTTCGCGCTCAACCTCGCGCTGAGCCTGATCCCGATGTACCTCGCCATGTTCACCATGATCGACGGCTGGGGTGACTACCGGAACAACGTGAACATGCTCTACATGGCGCTGACGATGCTCGCCCCGATGGGGGTGATCATGCTGGCGACGATGGGCAAGATGTATGTCAACAAGCCGCTGAACCTTGCGCTCTATGCCGGCCTGACGGTCCTGTTCCTTGCCTCGCTGTTGGCAACGCGCCGCCAGGCGCTGGTCGACGACCGCCAGTTCATCGACTCGATGATTCCCCACCATTCCGGTGCGATCCTCATGTGCCGAGAGGCAAAGCTCGCCGACCCGGAGCTTCTGAGGCTCTGCGGAGAGATCGTCAAAGCGCAACGTGCAGAGATTGAGCAGATGGAAGTGATCGCCGCACGCTTGCGAGCTCAGAAGTGAACGCGTCCTGACGACAGATGGGAATCCGCGCTCCAATCTGACACGACCGTAGTCTGCGGGGCTCGCAGCGGTCATGCGCCGCTTCACAGGCTCCCATCCAAGGCAGACGTCCCCGGGGTCTCGCAACGGCAGCACAGCCGTTTGCTCGAAAAGTGCATGGCACCTTCAAGGCGCGCGCGACGACATCAAGGTGACTTGGGCGGACGCATACCAACGCGCCGTCGAGCTGCTTGGATGCGTCCGATCCGGTCAATAGTGGCGATCTCTGGCGCTGCACGTTTTCCGCGGAACGTGGCAGATGCCTAGCTGGATAACCGACGACAGCCGCGTGCGCTGCGCCTTGTCTAGAGCTTCTCAGTTGGTCGACCACCCGGTGGCTCTCGCCGTTCCTCGCCCTGTACGACAAACGATGCCTTGGACTCCAGGGGGTCCTTCGCCAGGTGCTCGGCAGCCTTCGCGCGGACTGCCCGAAAGTGACCCTCATCAAGCGGGCCGCCGTCAGGCTCGTATCGGGTCGGCAGGAGAGTTGCGCCCTAACTGATTGGCGCGTTGGTTATCTTCGCGGGGCGACGCAAATGACGAAAACGTAATGGCCCCGTTGGGCTGCCGTCCCAGCGCGATTCCTACAGTGAGATCCATGACGTCCGGAAACGGCGTTTGGGCCGTAGCCGCCGGCTACGGCGCTGATTTAGCTTTAAGGAGTACATCATGTCGCGCATCAATCTTTCCACCGCTATCGTTGCCGCAGTCCTTGCGATCACAACTGCGCCTACTTTCGCGAGCAACGGCTTCACGCCGGCCAACAACGATTCCGGCGGCGAGTACCACGCCATGCCCGGCGGCAAGACACGAGCCGAGGTCATCGCGGAACTCGAAGCGGCCCGACGGGATGGCACCCTTGCGAGGATGAGCCGCAACCAGTCTTACGAGCTGGGCTATGACATGCCGACGAAGTCGGTTGGCACGAAGCGGGCGAAGGAAGCCTCCAATGGCAACATTTCGGGCAGCGGCGAACTCGTTTTCGAAGCTCCGGCAGCGGGTGCACGCACCCGGGCGGAAGTGATCGAGGAATTGCGTCGCGCGCGCGAGGACGGGTCGCTGCGCCGCATGAATACGAATCGCGGGTATTAATCGAGCGACTCAGGTTAGCGGTCGCCGATGTTCAAGTCTCGTTGCGCATTGCTTTGTGCTGGCGTCAGGCGTCTACAGCTATCGCGAGGACGGCGCGGGTCTGCGAAGAGATCGGGGCGACCGGCTAGAGCGCAGAACCAGCCGAGGTAACTGACAGAAGGCCGTGCGGGTGGCAACGGCCAAGACGTTGGCCGCCTAGAGCCCGCTGAGGTCCTGGCGCAGCACGCAGGCTTGGCGCTTGCGGTCGCAAGCATATTGAATGTCCTTGCAGCCTCGGCACTTGTAGCGCTGCAACCGGCTGGCTTGACCATTGTGAACGTTGGCAATGCGACCCGCCACTCAGCGAGCGGCGGCGATGCCCACATCGAGTCGAAAGCGCAGGACAGCCAGGTGAGGCTGGAGGTTCGCAATCCCGGCGTCGACGTCTCGCTGGAGGGTGCGGCACTTGTTCAGCCGCTTCGTGTACGGCGACGGGGCGCGGCAGGATTCGCGCAGCCATCAGGGCCTGGGATGAACCTCGTGCAAGCAGGAATCGCAGTCATGCATTGCGGCCACGACTACGCGCGGTCCCATGATGCTGGACGGAGATTGGTCTTCGGTGACCAGCGGCATCGCAGGGAGGATGACGGATTTGTCATTGCTCGGTGCGGCTGATGTTGGTTATGTGTTCCTAGAGTCAACGCGTGCACTTGGCACATCTCTGAAAGGATCGACCATGAAGCCCTTCATCACCTCTGCAGTCCTTGCCATCGCGCTTGGCGGCATGGCCGCTCCGGCACAGGCCCATCACGCGCTCGCCAACGCAGTGAAAGCCTCCATCGAGTTGCGTGATGGCTCCACACTGCACGTCTTCAAGGATGGCAAGATGTCGAAGGAGGATGCCTTCGGTCGCGCCGTATTCCTGAAGCGCGGCGAGATACTCACGGCCAAGGACGGACGCCAGATCACGGCGGTTGGTAACGAAGTTGCCCGCCTGGAGGCCTTGCTGAAGGAAGACCATACCGGATGACTCGGCACATAGCCGCGTTCGCGGTGGTCACCCGGCAACCCCAGCGTCGACTTCCTGACAACGTCCGTAAGGCATGTCGACAGCTTTTCCCCATCTGAACTAGGCGTTGAATGTGGATTGAAGGCCGCTGGATCTCAAGAGACCTGTTCAGCCAGTTGATCCTGATCTGGCTGGTCGGCGTTGCGATTGCCGCGGTGGCGGTGTGGCGATTGCGCCGCAATTCAACGAAGGGCGGCGACGCCCGTCAGAAATACGTAAAGCGCACACGTCGGCGGAAAGGCAAATAGCAGGGCCACCCGACGCTTGCGTTCGCAGCTCTTAACGCTGTGTAGAGCCCACCAGTGAATTTCGCAGTGCAGGTCGGTGGCCTAGGAGGTCGTTCCAGGCGGTTCTGAATCTGTGCGGGCGGTCCCTTACAGGAACGACTGTCCGACAAGGTGGCACTGTGGGCCCATGCAGGCTTCTACGCGCACTGAATCGCCCCGGGTTTCGCGGAGGCTCCAACTCAAGAGAATGGAGCCATGAAGAAGTCCCCGAAGTTTTCGCCCGAGGTGCGTGAGCGCGCCGTGCGCCTGGTGCTGGAGCACCGGGCAGAGCATCCGTCGCAGTGGGCGGCCATCGAGTCCATTGCCGACAAGATTGGCTGTGTGCCGCAGACCTTGCACACCTGGGTGAAGCAGCACGAGGTCGATTCCGGCCAGCGAGATGGCGTCTCCACGGCGGAGGCCCAGCGGATCAAGGAACTGGAGCGAGAGAACCGCGAACTGCGCAAGGCCAACGAGATTCTGAAGCTGGCCAGCGCGTTTTTCGCCCAGGCGGAGCTCGACCGCCGCATCAAGTCCTGAAGGCGTTCGTCGATCAGCACCGCCAGCAGCTTGGGGTCGAGTCGATCTGCCGCGTCTTGCAGGTCGCCCCATCGGCGTACTGGC
>JAEUPJ010000002.1 GCA_016790285.1 Roseateles sp.
TGCAACACGCCAGCCGCCTGATCGGCGACTGGATCCACTTCTATAACCACCGGCGCCCGCACCAGGCGCTGAACATGAAGACCCCCGCTGAGGCATTCGCATTAGCGGCCTGACCTGTGCAGGTTCTGCTGGGTCAATACACACCTGTGCACGTGTTCAGTCAGGTCGGGCGGTCGCAGATCTTGTCTTCAGACGGAATTCCACTCGGGCACATGGTGGCAATCGCGAACCCTGATCGAGTCGGGCTGCTCCAAGCCCAAGCTGCCCAGGAACAGGACAAGATTGACCTAGTATACCTGGGACCCGACGACTTGTCCCTGATTTAGACGAGCTGCACTTGGGCCGAGTAGCGCATCGCTCACCTCCAGCGGTTGAAGCCCAGAAGCATCCAGGATAAGGGCGCCCGCTAGGCGCACAGTCCGAGCGTTCGGAATCACCGATCTTGGCGCGCAGTCCAAAACTCCTCCTGCAAGCCTTTATGCTGGGACTACGAACCCGACTCCACAGTTCGCGGTTCATGCAGTCCGTCCGACGTAGATGGCACGCCAATAGATCAGACTCGGGAGGTCTCCACTGTGCGAATTCAGTATCTCAGCCCTCATGGTGTTCTAGAGGTTGAGCAGGCCGCGCTGCGCGAAATCGCTGCCAAGCTGCCGAGTGCGTGGACTGCCTACGCCGCCTTCCGTTTGCTGCCTCGTGGGTCCAAGCAGCCCTTCGACGTCGACCTGCTACTGCTGACGTCGAATCGCATCCTTGTGGTCGAGTTGAAGAATTGGGCCGGCGACATCGAGTACTCGTCGGGCCAGTGGTTCCACCGCGGTCACGCGATGCCATCGCCGGTCGAGGTGACGGACATCAAGGCGCGCGCGCTGAGAACCTTCCTCAAGGAAAAGAACGGGGCGATCAAGCTTCCCTTCATCGAGTCGGTAGTGGTTCTCTGCCACCCCCATTGCCGCCTCAAGAACTTCCCCGACGAACAGCGCCGATTCGTCCTGACGTTAGCGGACTTCCTGCACGCAGCCTCGGACGGCGCTCGCTACAAAAAGCGCTTTCCCGATACGCCGCCGCAGTGGAATTACCCCTCCGCTGACCCGCTGCGCCAGCGCCAGCTCTACGACGCCATCTTCACCACATCCAACCCCGCTGTACTCAAGCGTCGCACTGTCTTGTACGGTTTCGAGCAGATCGAGGACCAGGCGGACTACGTGCATCCGCGCAAGATATGGTCAGAGTTCCGCGCGGAGCACCAGGAAAGCCGTAGCTCAAAGGCCTTGCTGCGCAAGTGGGACTTCGAGGCACTCGCGGCCGGTGGCACCTCGACGGTGGAGCGCCAGACCATCGGGCTGCGCGAGCTGCGCTTGAACGAGACGCTGCGGGTGCAGGCGCCCGAGCTCCATGAAGATCTCCTTGAACCCATCGGCTCCGCGACCGCGGACGACATCACCACCAACTTTGCCGAGGCGTATCGCCTGCCCACCGGCATCGAACGCCTGGCGGAGCATCTTGCTCGCAACCGCGAGATGGATGAGCAAGAGCGGCGGTTGCTCGCCAAGAGCATCCTGGCCCGTTTCGCCAAGCTGCATGCCCTTGGAATCGCACATCGAGACATCACCAAGCGCACCCTCTGGGTGCTAGAGCCGTCCCGCGTCATCCTCTCGACCTTTGCGGCCGCTCGCGTACCTCAGGCCCAGACCGTAGGCGTCCACCGTATCGAACTGGAGACCGGCTCGATCCAGCTGCCCGAGGACGAAGGCGTCACCGCGCAAGGCCGCAACGCGGACCCGTTTGTCCGCGACGTGTTCCTGTTGGGCGTCCTGGTCTACGAGATGCTCGAAGGCCGGGAACTCGAGCGCCTGAACGACGTTCCCGTTTTCGACAGCGCAGCCGAGCTCCGCGTACCCGTCCTCGCGCCCTGGTACGCCAAGGCGATGGACCTGGATCCGGCAGCCCGCTATCGCCATGCCTCGGAAGCACTCGACGCGCTCAACGCCTGCCTCGCCGAAGACGGCGGTCCAGATGTACGCGCCGAAGACTTTGCCGGCTACGAAACGGCGGCGGGGCCGATGACGCTCCCGGTCAAGCACCAGCTCCCATCAGCCTCGACCAAGATGGTCTACGAGTCGGAGCTCAATGGCGTTCGCGTGCTGGTGAAGTGGTGGCCCCAGCTCAGGTACGACCCGAAGTACATGGCCCGGAACCTGCGCCTGCTCGCCTTCTTGCAGCAGGCGCGCTCGCTGCGCCAATCCGGATTCGACGCTGCGCCAGAAGTGCTGGACTTCGGCCTCAGCGCGGTCGGCCTCGTGCTGGTCACGCGGTGGATGGAAGGCAAAACGCTCACCGCCTGGCTGGCGTCTGGCCCCGACGGGCGACAGCGCGCGCTTGTGGCGCACGCGCTGCTCAACGCTGTGCGACGCCTCCACGTCCTGGGCCTTGCGCATGGCGACGTGAAGGCCGACAACATCGTCGTGACTGCGGCGGCGGGAGACGAGCCTCCGCGCGTCGTCCTAGTGGACATCCCAGACCTAAGCGCGGATGGCGACGAGGGCATCACCATTGGCGTCGTGCCGCACGCCGTCGAAGGCGAGTCGCCCTTGCACAGGGACGCGTTTGCGGTGTGCGCGCTGGTACTCGGCCTGCTCCCCGAAGAGTTCGCCGCAACGCGCAGCGACGTGGCGCGCGCCATCGACCTGGTGGACGTCCTGCCGCCTCTGGACTTGCTTGCCGAGACGCTTCAGGAAGAGCTGCATCCCCGGCCGCGCACGATCACCAAGTTCAAGGCTGTGCTGAAGAAGCGCCTGCGTGGTGGGCCGCCATCGCTGAACCTGATCTCCAACAACGGCGAGTACGCGGTGCGCGCGACGCGGCACGCGGATACGGGCCACGTGCGCTTCCATGTCGTAGGGATGCGGCAGGAGCTGTACATCAAGTACGACCCGGAAGAGGAGGCTGTGCTCGATGCATCCATCAAGGAGATCGATCACATCGATTTCGTGAACGCACACCGACGCAGTACGTTCTCGTTGAGCGCTGAGATTCAGGTCACGTTTGCGGAGGACCTGGATGCTCACGCGCTGGCGGGGCTCCTCTTCCAGCGCTACAGCGCAGAGCTCGTCGATGAACCGGAAGGTGAAGACCCCGCTGCCCCTCCCGGTGTCGACCCCTACGCAAAGCAGGCCGAGCCCACATCGCATCAGCGTGTCACCGCCACGGCGCTGTGGACGGCACTTTCGGACACCGACGAAATGAACGTCACCACGATCACTGTCCGCCAAGGCGCGAGGCAGGTGCCACCGGACAGCGGTGAATGGGTCATCCCGTTCGACTGTGAGGGCGGGGTCCTCGACTTCTCAGAGGATGAGGGCATCGAGCTGCTTGAACGCGGTATCGACGCCACCGACGGCAGCGATCGTTGGTTCACAGTAGGCTGGGTGTCGCCAGACCTGGGTCGCGACATCATGCGGGTGCAGGCGAAGAGAATGAGTTTCTCGCCCAAGGCGGGAGATCTGCTGCATGTGCGCGGCACCTTTGAGAAGGTGGCTTCGGAGCGCCGCGTGGCGGCCATGAAGCGGGTACTCGCCGGCGGCGGCCTCATCCCTTCACTGGTCGACTACTTCGACCCAGACGCGGAGCGAATGCCCCGGCGCGACGCGACGATCGATCTCCGCGAGCTGGGCGAGTACGAGCTGAACGCCGCCCAGGAGGAGGCGCTCAGAACCGCCATCATCAACGGCCCCATCTCGCTGCTGCAGGGGCCGCCCGGGACGGGCAAGACCAAGTTCATCGCCTCGTTCGTGCACCTGCTCCTGTCGCGCGGACTGGCGGACAACATCCTGCTGGTCAGTCAATCGCACGAGGCCGTGAACAACGCGATGGAAAAGGTCGCTGGCTCGCTGCGTGCGTCGAGCCTGGACGTTTCCATGGTCCGGATCGGCCAGCAGTCGATGGTTTCGCCTGCGCTGCGTGGCATTCAGGAGGACGCTCTGCGCCAGAACTATCGAGAAGGCTTCGATGCAGAGGTGAAGGATCGTGTGCGTGCCGTGGGTGTCGCCATGGGCCTTCCCGAAGGCTACGTGCGCGACGCGGCCGACCTTCATGCCACGCTCGGACCGCTGCTGCAGCGCATTGATAGCTTGGCCCGGGCCGTTGACGAGTCTGAGGGCAACGACCTCGCTGCGGCAGAGCATCTGCGACGCCTCAGCCAGGTGTTCGTCGAGCTTGCCGGACGTCAGTTCGGGATCCATGCAGCGCCCGGAACGAACCCCGCCGAGCTCCGGGAGTTAGTGGACGACAAGCTCGAGACCCTGGCCCACCGGCACGACTCGCCAAGTCCAGCCAAGTGCGCCCACCTTGAGCAGATCGCGCGACTGTCCACCGAGTTCTCGCAGGTGCTGCGCAGTCCGAGATCCAATTACACCGCATTCCTCGCGCGAAGTGCCAGCATCGTCGCGGGCACGTGCGTGGGCGTCGGCAAGCAGGCGCTGGGCATCACGGACGTGCCTTACGACTGGGTGATCGTCGACGAGGCGGCGCGAGCCTCGCCGATGGAGCTGGTAGTGGCCATGCAGGCCGGCAAACGCGTGCTGCTCGTGGGCGACCACCTGCAGCTGCCACCCTCCTATCCACGCGCCGTCGAAGACCAGGCTTCCGCGCTGCTGGGCATGTCTCGTAAGGACTTCCGACGGATGAACAACTTCCAGCGGGCCTTCTCGTCGCAGTACGGCCAGTCCGTTGGGCGAACGCTGAGCGTCCAGTACCGCATGGCAGAGCACATCAACCGCCTGGTGTCTCACTGCTTCTACTCGGATGCCCTCGTGGTCGGTCGCAAGCCGCCGGGCGACGAGTACGCGATGCTGCCGGACTTCTTGTCCACCCAGGTCGTGTGGGTCGACACCCAGGACCAAGGGCGCAATGCATTTCACCGCGCGGCAGGCACGACGGAAGGTGCGCTCGTGAACGAAGCCGAGGCGGCGGCCGTAGTGGAGGTCGTCCGCGGCATCCTGACCTCCGCATCGTTCCTTGAGCACGTCCAGTCGCAGGACGGCGATCACGAGCCGGTCATCGGCATCATTGCCATGTATGCGGCTCAGCGCGACCTAATCCGCCGCAAGCTCGAGCAGGCCGAGTGGGCATCCGGCCTGCGCGACCGCTTCTCAGTCGGGACCGTCGACAGCTATCAGGGCAAGGAGAACCGCGTCATCGTGCTCTCGGTCGTGCGCAACGACACCAGCGAGCATGTCGGATTCCTGATCGACCCCGAGCGCATCAACGTGGCCATGTCACGGGCGAAGGACAGACTGGTTGTCGTCAGCTCATCGGCAATGTGGAGATCCCGAGCCACCACGCCGATGAAGCGCGTGCTCGACGAAGTCGAGCGCCTCGCGGATGAGCAACAGGCGCAATTCGTCCCTTCGAAGGAACTGAAGCGGAGCCTGGTCCATGCGTGAACGATTCAACACCGTTGCCGTAGCCATTCCGGCGCAGCTCTTCAACGTGCGCTGCCACGTGTCGATCGACCGCCAAGTGCCTGTCATGACGGACTTCGCAGTGCGCTTGCTCCATCTGAGCGGGCCATTGGACGTCAGCGTCCTGCGGGAGTACTTCGGGCTGTCGGCCAGTGAGGCTCGCGATCTGCTGGAGTTGCTTCGGGAGGAAGGTTTGATCGGCGAGGCCAACGGTCGCATCTCGCTCACGTCCTACGCGGAATCCCGGTTCGCGGCGTCCTCTGACGGCCTGCCACGCTTCACGAAGATCGCGGAGCGTCAGAGTCGCCCCGTCTTTGAGCTGCTGACCTACACCCCGCTGCCGAAGACTCTCACGGGCAACTACTGGGACAACAGCCTGGAGCTGAAGTGGAATGCAGATGACCCGGAGGCGGGCAAAACGCGCGATCGGGCCGAGGCGGCGTTCCACAAGCATTTCCTGGAAATCGAGCGCTTCGAACTCGAAGACGTGAACCGCCGAGCCTACGCTTGCTACAAGGTCGACGAGATTCGCGCTGGCCGGCCATATAGCGTTCCGCTGCCCGTGCACTTCGAGGTGGATGCGGAGGGCAATGTCGAGTTTGAGGTCGATGCGCAGCTCGAGCTTCTACCCGAGTCGTTGCGATCAAAGTTGCGGGAGTTGACGGCTGACCGGATCGCTGCGCTCGCCACTCGACCTGATCACCTTCGCGCCTTCATCGAGCGCTTCGACGACGAACTGCTTGCTCGGTACCTGCTCTCTGCGTCGAGCGGAGGAGAACGCGCCGCCTTGGTGAAGCCGGATGGGCGAATTGGTCTGCGCAAGGACCCGACGATCGACTTTGGACGATACGTCCACGAGGTTCATGCACAGAACAATGGCGAGATCTATGACGGTGGCAGAAGCCAAGCGACGCTCGGCGCTTTGTATATGCCCAAGACGCAGACTCGTCTGCTGGAAGGACTTCGCAAGGCGCTTGCCGCGCTGAAGCGCACGCCCGACGTCGAGCTGCCGGCCGCCGCCTTCTGGGTCATCCCCGACTCTGAGCTGTGGGGCCGCACGAGCCTGGTACGCGACCTCATCACGGCGGTCCGCGCCGAACTCTCAAAGGCGTTGGGATCGTCGCCCGAGATCGTGGCCGTCGCACCCTGCCGGCAGGACGAGCACAAGGACCAATCCGTGAAACGGGCTCGTCTCCTGCTTGATGCTGGCTTCAACCGCGTCTTCTTGAGCCCCTACCAGCCCAAGCAGGAATGCTTCGAAACACTACTGGTTCCTGATATCTTTGGCGTTGCAAGTTATCAATGGACCTTGCCCAGCGCCGATCGATACAACGTGCCGCTCGGGTTCCTGACCCAGGCGCCCAAGAAGTTGCAGAAGATGGCCGCGTTCACACAGTCCGTGCTGGCTTCATCTATCTACGCGTCAAGCCGCGGCAATGGCACGACGGCCGACGAGCGCAGGTTCAGGTTCGAAGATGCTGCGGTAAGTGAGTTCGCTTGGCTCGATCGCTTCGCCGCGGCGACTGCCGCGGCCTGAAGCCTCAAGGCGGGAGCAGGCCGGCCACCGAAGTTGTCGTTGGATCACTTGAGGGCGAAGCCTCAGACCCGTAGGGCAGCAACGTTCCTCCCCCGATATTGAAGGGATGAGGTCGGTTGGGGCGGTCGATGCAGACCTGATCGACTTGGGCGCCGGCGCTGACCAGGCGCGGGACTTGGGGTGGGGCGAGTTCGGACTTGAGCGCAAAGAGTTCAGAACTCAGCGCAAACCGACAGCGATTTCCCGCCCATCCCCCCAAATCTGCAGTCTGTCGCTCCCCCCTAGGCCCTCCCGGGCCGGGGAGATATGGTGTGCTACATCAGCAACACACCTCACGGAGCGCTCATGACTCCCACCTGGACTGACCAGGCGCCGATCTACCAGCAGCTTGCCGACCGCCTGGCGGTGCAGCTGCTCGACGGCACCCCCCCGGAAGGCGAGGCCTTGCCCTCGGTGCGCGCGCTGGCCAGCCAGTACGTCATCAACCCGTTGACCGTCACGCGCGCCCTGCAGGCGCTGACCGACCACGGGCTGATCGAGTCGCGGCGGGGGCTGGGCATGTATGTGACGGCGGGCGCCCGCGAGCGGCTGCTGCGCCAGGAGCGTGAACAGTTCCTGCAGAAGGACTGGCCCGCGCTGCGCGCCCGGCTCAAGCGGCTGGGTCTGAGCGCCAAGGATCTGAACTGGGAGTCGACATGAACCTCATCGAAGTCAAGAACGCGACGCTGCGCTACGGCAAGAAGACGGCGCTCAACGATGTCTCCATCACGGTGCCCCAGGGCCGCGTGGTGGGCCTGCTGGGCCACAACGGCGCCGGCAAGACCTCGCTGATGAAGGCGCTGGTGGGCCTGCTGCCGGTGCAGGGCGAGATGACGGTGCTGGGCCTGAACCCGTCCGGCGACCGCCAGAAGCTGCTGGAGCAGCTGAGCTACATCCCCGACGTGGCCGTGCTGCCGCGCTGGGCGCGGGTGAGCGAGCTGATCACGCTGATGAGCCGGCTGCAGCCGCGCTTCTCGGCCGAGCGGGCGCGCGCCCTGCTCAAGCGCACGAGCGTGAGCGAGAGCGACAAGGTCAAGAGCCTGTCCAAGGGCATGGTGGCGCAGACGCACCTGGCGCTGATCGCCGCCATCGACGCCAAGCTGATGATCCTGGACGAGCCGACACTGGGCCTGGATGTGGTGTCGCGCAAGAGCTTCTACGAGATGCTCATCGACGAATGGTGCGACGGCGAGCGCAGCGTGCTGATCTCCACGCACCAGGTCGAGGAGGTGGAAGCCCTGCTCTCCGACGTGATCATGCTGGACGAAGGCCGCGTGGCCCTGGCCATCAGCCTGGAGGACATCGACCGCCGCTTCGTGGCGCTCAACCACGACCCGGCCGCTGCCGACGCCATGGCCGCCGCCCACCCGCTGCTGCGCTACCGCGAGCAGGGCCGCACGACGAGCCTGTTCGACGGCGCGCCGCCGGAGCACCTGGCGAGCCTGGGCCAGCGCGTGCGCCCGAGCCTCGTCGACCTTTTCATGGCGCTGACCCGCAACCCGGCGCTCAACAGCAAGCAAGCCTGAAGGACCTGCCATGAACAACAACCTCCCCACCCTGCTGCTGCGCGAATGGATGCAGCACAAGCGCGGCTGGCTCATCGCCGCGTTCGCCCCGCCCCTGCTCTTCCTGGCCGTGCTGCCCTTCGGCAACGTGCAGGGCCTGCCCGAGAAGCACCGCGAGCTGCTGGCGCTGGCCATCCTGCTCATCACGGCGGCGGCGGTGTTCGGCATCTGCCTGCTGGTGGCGCTGTTCCAGCTGCCCGGCCTGGCCCGGCGCGACGTGCAGGACCGCTCCATCGAGTTCTGGCTGTCGCTGCCCGGCCGCCCGAGCGAAAGTGTGGCGGCCACGGTGCTGGCGCATGCCTGGCTGGCACCGCTCGGTGGTGCCGTCATCGGCACGCTGTTCGGGCTGCCGATCGCGGCCTCGGTGCTCGGGCGCCAGGACGGCTTCGAGGCGATCACCGCGGTGAACTGGGCCGAAGTCGTCTCCGCCGCAGCGCCGCTGCTGCTGCGCGGCCTGGTGGGCACGCTGCCCATGCTGCTGTGGCTCGCGCCGCTGATCTTCGTGCTGATGGCCGCCTCGGCCTGGCTCAAGCGCCTGGGCGTGCCCCTGGTGCTGGTGGGCACGATGGTGACGGTGCTGGTGCTCGACAAGGTCTACGCCATCGAGTGGCCTCAGCACGTGATTGCGGCGTGGAACACCCAGGTCAACACGACCATCATCCACAACCCCGACGGCCTGAAGCATGCGCTGATGTCCTCGGACGTGAACCTGTGGGCCTGGGTGGCCAAGGACTTCGGCGAGGCGATGGCCGAGCTGGTGTCGCTGCAGTTCCTGGGCTGGACGGCGCTGGCCGCGGCAGGCTTTGCGCTGGTGGTGATGAAGCGGGCGCGCGGCGGCTGAGCGCTGTCCCCGCGCTGAAAAGCAAAGAGGCCCCGAGGGGCCTCTTTGTGCGTCTGGCGCGTTTGTGAACCGGGTTCAGGCCGGGCTGAGGCCCGCCGCCGGCGGCGTCAAGCGCGCGGCCATCTCCTTGCGGAAGCGGTTGAGCTCCTGCACGGTGGCGAAGCTGCGGTCCATCAGCAGGCTCATGTTGTGCAGGATGCGCTCGACGACCTTGTTCTCCCAGACGGCGTCGAACTGGATCTGGGTGTCGAGCCAGCGCTCGAGCCACTCCGGGTCGGGCAGGCGGCTCTGGATGGTGTCGCGCGGGAAGAGCTTGGCGTTGACGTGCAGGTTGGTCGGGTGCAGCGCCTGCGCGGTGCGGCGGGCCGAGGCCATCAGCACGCCGACCTTGGCGAAGGCCGCGCGCGCCTCGTCGCCGAACTTCATCATGGCGCGCTTCATGTAGCGCAGGTAGGCGCCGCCGTGGCGGGCTTCGTCGCGCGAGAGGGTTTCGTAGATGGCCTTGATGACCGGCTCGGTGTGCCACTCGGCCGCGCGGCGGTACCAGTGGTTCAGGCGGATCTCGCCGCAGAAATGCAGCATCAGCGTTTCCAGCGCCGGCGCGGGGTCGAAGTCAAAGCGCACCTCGTGCAGCTCGGCCTCGGTGGGCACGAGGTCGGGGCGAAAGCGCTTGAGGTATTCCATCAGCACGAGGCTGTGCTTCTGCTCTTCGAAGAACCACACGCTCATGAACGCGGAGAAGTCGCTGTCCTCGCGGTTGTCGCGCAGGAACATCTCGGTGGCCGGCAGCGCCGACCACTCGGTGATCGCGTTCATCTTGATCGTCTGCGCCTGCTCGTCGGAGAGCAGGCTGGCATCGAACTTGTCCCAGGGAATGTCGCTGTCCATGTTCCAGCGCACGGCTTCGAGTTGCTTGAACAGTTCGGGGTAAAGCATGGCGAGGTCCTCGTTTAGAGGCGAGATTCTAAAAGTTCGCGGCGCCTTGCGACTTCGGGACCGATGGCAGCCAGGCCATTCAGGCAACGAACCCCCTCGATGGCCGCCGGCTGGCGCAGTGCGCGGCTGCCGCCGCCGGCCCAGATTTCCATGCTCGCCGGCAGCAGGGCGCGCAGCGCGGCCAGGCCTTCCTGCACGGCGCGGTTGGCCAGCTGCACGCTGAAGCTCAGCGCCACCACGTCGGCGCGGTGGGCCTGCGCGGCGGCGGCGAGCTGGTCCAGCGGCGTCTGCGCCCCGAGCGACAGGCAGGCCGCGCCCTCCAGCGTCATCAGCGCCTCGGCCATCAGCAGCCCCAGCACGTGGCCTTCGCCCGGCAGGGTGGTCAAGAGCACACGCGGGCCGCCGGGCGCCGGCGCGGGCAGGGCCTGGATGGCCTGGCGCAGCACCAGCTGCAGCGACTCGCTGTAGATGTGTTCCTGGAAGACCTGGATGTCGCCGCTCATCCACAGCTCGCCGATGCGCGCGGTCAGCGGCGCGAACACCTCTGTGACCGCACCCGCCAGCCCCCGGCGCAGCACCGCCTGCGACAGCGTGCGGCGCAGGCCGTCGATGTCGTGCTGCTTGAGCAGCTCGGTACACATCACGATCTCGGGGGCCTCTGCCGCGGCGGCCGCCGGCGTGAGCGGCAGTGCGGCGGGCTGCAGCAGCACGGCCAGCTGCTCGGCGGGCACGGCCACGACGCGCCCGGGCCGGTGGCCGGCGTCCAGCAGCCGGCGGATCAGCCGCAGCTTGTGCACCTGGTCGGGCGGGTACAGCCGCTCGCCGGACGCGTCGCGCCACGGGGTGGGGAAGCCGTAGCGGCGCTCCCACACGCGCAGGGTCTCCTTGTTGATGCCAGTCTCGCGCTCGACGGCGGCAATGCCCATGGCGCCCGCGGGCGGGGCGGCATCCGCGCCCTCGCCCGCACCGTACAGAAGGGTCTCGGTCATGGCAAAGACGCCATCGGCGACAGCGGGTGAACGGGGGGAGCTTTCAAGTTTTGTCCTGGACAAACGTGAGACAAAGCGCAATACCTGACGTAATATAGGCCCGCAGACCCGTTTTGCACAGGACAAAGCATCAACAACCACTTTCGATTGTCGGCCCGGCCAGGGCCCCGAGGCACTGTTTTCCAAAGCAGCCCGGAACATCGAAGACAGCGCAGGACACCCAACCATGACGACAACAATCGTCGCCCGAACCGGGTACAGCGCCCAGGAACTTCATGCTTCGGGGCGCCGCTCAGGCTACACAGCCAGTGGAAACCCGGGTGCGCAGGCGCCCGGGGCTGCTCAGTCCTCCGCCGAATTTGGGTCGCGCAACCTCTCTGACACCAGAGCAGCAATCTCGGAGCCGTTCTCCTCCTCCTCCCTCCCTCCCTCGTTGGCTCCGAGGCGTTTTGCGGCCCCTTTTACAACCCGGGCCCGTGTCGATGACGCGGGCCCGACGTTCGTCGGGACCGGTTCCGCCGGGGCGCACGCGGCGCCCGTGCTGGAGCTGCTGCGCGGCCGCGGCAACCCGCGCTCGCCGGGCGGCGCCACCCGCAAGCGCGTTGCCGTCATCGGCGGCGGCATCGCCGGCCTCGCCGCGGCCTGGAGCCTGAGCGACCGCGCCCACGTCACCCTGTTCGAGGCCGGCGCCTACGTCGGCGGCCACACCCACACGGTGGACGTCACGCTCGGCGGCATCACGCACGGCGTGGACACGGGCTTTCTCGTCTTCAACGAGCGCACCTACCCGCTGCTCATCCAGCTCTTCAACCAGCTCGGCGTGAAGGCCAGCAAGAGCGACATGAGCTTTTCGGCCCAGGTGCCGGGCGACGGCGTCGAGTGGAGCGGCACCAGCCTGGCCACCGTCTTCGCGCAAAAGCGCAACCTCGCGCGGCCCGCGTTCTGGGGCATGTTGAGCGACCTGCTGCGCTTCAACCGCCTGTGCACCGAACTCGCCACGCGCGGCGAGGAGGCCGCACTCGCCGAGCCCATCGGCGTCTTCCTGGACCGCCACCACTTCGGCCGCGGTTTTCGCGACTGGTACCTGCTGCCGATGGTCGCCTGCATCTGGTCGTGCCCGACCGCGCAGATGCTGCAGTTCCCCATCCGCACGCTGATCCGGTTCTGCCACAACCACGGCCTGCTGCAGGTCAACGACCGCCCGCAGTGGTGGACGGTGACGGGCGGCGCCCGGCACTACGTCGAGGCCATGCTGCCGGCGCTGCACGACGTGCGCCTGGCCACGCCGGTCGAGCGTGTGAGGCGCATGCCGGGCGGCGGCGTGCTGGTCACCTCGTCGCGTGGCGAGGAGCGCTTTGACGCCGTCATCTGCGCCAGCCACAGCGACCAGAGCCTGGCGCTGCTGAGCGACGCCAGCGCACTCGAGCAGGAGCTGCTGGGCGCCGTGCGCTACCAGCCCAATGTCGCGGTGCTGCACACCGACGCGAGCCTGCTGCCGCGCCGGCGCGCCGCCTGGGCCGCCTGGAACTACGAAAGCGGCGGTGCGCACGGCGACCAGGGCGCCTCGGTCTGCCTGCACTACCTGCTCAACCGCTTGCAGCCGCTGCCGTGGGAGCAACCGGTGGTGGTGTCGCTGAACCCGCTGCGCCAGCCCGACCCGGCGCGCGTCATCGGCCGCTACGACTATGCCCACCCGGTGTTCGACGACGGCGCCGTGCGCGCGCAGGCGCGGCTGCACGAGATCCAGGGCGCGGGCGGCGTGTGGTTCGCCGGCGCCTGGACGCGCTACGGCTTTCACGAAGACGGCCTGCTCTCGGGCCTCACGGCGGCGCGCCAGGTCGCCGAACAGGTGCTCGCGTGAACCTGGCCCAACTCGGCATCGGCCAGGTCTTCCACCGCCGGCTTCGCCCGCGCGAGCATGCCTTCGCCTACCCGAGCTATTTCCTGTGGCTGCCCATGCGCGCACTGCGCCAGGCGCCCTGCCCGCCCCTCAACCGCAACGGCCGCGGCTGGCTGAGCTTCCATGACGCCGACCACGGCGAAGGCACCGGCGACGCACTCGCCTGGCTGGAGGGGCTGCTCGCCGCCGAAGGCATCGACGACGCCGACGGCGAGGTGTGGCTGCAGACCTACCCACGCGTGCTCGGCCACGTCTTCAAGCCCGTGAGCTTCTGGATCTGCGAGCGCGCCGACCGCACGCTCGCGGCCATCGTCGTGGAGGTGAACAACACCTTCGGCGAGCGCCACTGCTACCTGCTTCACGGGCCCGACCTCGACTGGGGCCGCGAGCAGGTCGCCGCCAAGGTGTTCCATGTGTCGCCTTTCTGCCGCGTGGAGGGCCGCTACCGATTCCGCTTCATGCGCCAGGACACCAACATCGTCAGCTGCGTCGACCACGACGACGACGCCGGCCCGCTGCTGCTCACCAGCCTCAGCGGCCGGCTGGAGCCCCTCACCTCGCGCGCCGCGCGCCACGCCTTCTTCGCCATGCCGGCACTGACGCTGATGATCGTCGCGCGCATCCACTGGCAGGCCCTGAAGCTGGCGCTCAAGCGCGTGCCCTTCTTCTCCAAACCCCAGCCCCCAGAGCGTTTCGTGACGCGTTGACCGCCATGCCGACCACCACCACGACCTCCCTGACCGCGCTCGCCGCCGAACTGCCCCGCGCCGCGCGCCGCGTGCTGATGCTGCTCGGCCACCTGCGCGACGGCAGCCTGGACCTGCAGACCCCCGAGGGCGAGCTGCTGCACTTCGGCGAGCAGCAGCAGCCGCGCGCCGCGCTGCGCATCAACGACTGGGCCGTCTGCGAAGCCGCGCTGAAGTCGGGCGACGTCGGCTTTGCCGAGAGCTTCGTGGCCGGCCACTGGACCACGCCCGACCTCAGCACCCTGCTGGAACTCTTCATCCGCAACCGCACCACGCTGGAGACGCTCTTCTACGGCGGCTTCTGGGGCGGCCTGCTGTACCGGCTGCGCCATGCGCTCAACCGCAACACCCGCACCGGCAGCCGCAAGAACATCTCGGCGCACTACGACCTGGGCAACGAGTTCTACCGCCTGTGGCTGGACCCGACGATGAACTACTCCAGCGCCTGGTTCGAAGGCGCGCGCAGCGGCGACCTCGTCCAGGCCCAGCAGGCCAAGATGCGCCGCGCGCTGGCCGAGGCGCAGGTGGCGCCGGGCAGCCGCGTGCTGGAGATCGGCTGCGGCTGGGGCGCCGTGGCCGAGGTGGCCGCGCGCGACTTCGACGCCAAGCTCACCGGGGTCACGCTCTCCACCGAACAGCTCGCCTGGGCCAAGGAGCGCCTGGCCAGCGCCGGGCTGAGCGCCGACCTGCGCCTGCAGGACTACCGCGACATCGCCGACGAGCCCTTCGACGCGGTCGTCTCCATCGAGATGTTCGAGGCGGTCGGCCGCGAATACTGGGACGGCTACTTCCGCACCGTGCACGACAAGCTCAAGCCGGGCGGGCGCGCGTGCATCCAGAGCATCACCATCCGTGACGACCTGTTCGAGCGTTATGTGCGCTCGACCGACTTCATCCAGCAGTACATCTTCCCCGGCGGCCTGCTGCCCAGCCCCAGCCAGTTCCGCCAGCACGCCGAGCGCGCGGGGCTGCGCGTCGTCAACGAGCTGGCGTTTGGCGCCGACTACGCCGAGACGCTGCGCCGCTGGCGCGAGACCTTCCTGCACCACGACAGCCGCGTGCGCGAGCTGGGCTTCGACACGCGCTTCATGCGCCTGTGGGAGTTCTACCTGGCCTACTGCGAAGCCGCGTTTGCCGCAGGCAACACCGACGTCATGCAGTTCACCCTGGTGCGCGACTGATGCAGCGCCGCACCGCCCTGGCCACCCTCGGGCTCGCCTTCGTGGCAAGCGCCCACGGCGCGCCCGAACTCGCCGGGCTCAAGTTGCGCGGCCAGGGGCGGTTCCGCTATTTCGGGCTGTCCATCTACGACGCACGGCTGTGGTCTGCCGAGCCGGTGGACCCGGCGCGCTGGGCCGAGCTGCCCCTCACGCTGGAGCTGCAGTACGCCCGCTCCCTGGTGGGCCGCGAGATCGCCAAGCGCTCGCTGGCCGAAATGCGCCGCCAGGCCAGCATCAGCGACGCGCAGACCCAAACCTGGCTGCAGGCCATGGAGGCCGCCTTCCCCGACGTGAAAGCCGGAGACCGCCTCAGCGGCCAGCACGAGCCCGGCGTGGGTGCGCAGTTCTTCTTCAACGGCCAGGCGCGCCAGCGCATCGCCGACGCGCAGTTCGCCAGGCTCTTCTTCGGCATCTGGCTGAGCCCGCAAACCTCGGAGCCGGCGTTGCGCGAGCAACTGCTGGGCGGGCGTGACGGCCAGGGCTGACCTGCCGCCGCTGGACGGCCTGCGCTACGGGGCCCTCGGCCTCGCGCTGGCCTTCGTCGCGCTGCCGCTGTACGTGCACCTGCCCCAGCACTACGCCACCCAGTTCGGCGTACCGCTGGCCAGCCTGGGCGCGCTGCTGCTGGCGGCCCGCGCACTGGACGCCGTGGCGGACCCCTGGATCGGCCGCCTGTGCGACCGCGCCCTGGGCCGGCGCAGCCTGCTGTGGCAGCTGCCGTTGGCCGCGCTGCTGCTGGCGGCGGGCTTCGCGGGCCTGTTCTTCCCGCAGCCGCGCGCGCCCGGGGCGCTGCTGGCGTGGGCGGGCGCGCTGCTGGTGGTGACCTACCTGGCCTACAGCCTGCTGTCGGTCCTGCACCAGGCCTGGGGCGCGAGGCTGGGCGGGGGCGAGGCGCGGCAGACCCGCGTCGTGGCCTGGCGCGAGGGCTTCGCCCTGGTGGGCGTCGTGACGGCCAGCGTGCTGCCGTCCACGCTGGGTCTGGGCGTGACCGCCGCCGTGCTGGCCGCGACGCTTGCCGTCGGCCTGGTGCTGCTCGCCTTCGCGCCGCGACCGGCCGCGAGTGACGCCGCCCCGGCACCGCTGGCCCTGGCCTGGCGCGTGGGCGAGTTCCGCCGCCTGCTGGCCGTGTACCTGCTCAACGGCATCGCCGCGGCGGTGCCGGCCACGCTGCTGCTGTTCTTCATCGACGACAGGCTGCAGCTGCCCGCCTCGCAGGGCCTCTTCCTGGCCAGCTACTTCGCCGCGGCCGTGGCCTCGCTGCCGGTGTGGCTGCGCGTGATCACGCGGTTTGGCCAGGCGCGCGCCTGGGGCCTGGGCATGTTGCTGGCCATCGCCACCTTCGCCTGGGCGACGGCCCTGGGCGCAGGCGACAAGGCCGGCTTCCTGGCCGTGTGCATCGCCAGCGGCGCGGCCCTGGGCGCCGACCTCGCCATCCCGGGTGCGCTGCTGGCCGGCGTCATCCAGCGCGCGGGCCACGCCGGCCAGGCCGAAGGCGCCTTCTTCGGCTGGTGGAACGCCGCCACCAAGCTCAACCTCGCGCTGGCCGCGGGCCTCGCGCTGCCGCTGCTGCAGCTGCTCGGCTACGCGCCGGGCGAGCGCAGCCCGCAAGCCCTGCAGGCCCTCACACTCGCCTACTGCCTGCTGCCCTGCGCCCTCAAGCTGGCCGCCGCGGGCCTGCTCTACAGACACTTCATCGCCACACCATGAACCGACGCCTGCTGCTCGTTGCTTCGCTGACCACGGCCGCCACGCTCGCGGGGTGCGCCAGCGCCCCCGTGCCCGAGGACTACGCCGCCGAAAAGCCGGTGCTGGACCTGAAGACCTACTTCAACGGGCCGCTCACCGCGCACGGCGTCTTCACCGACCGCGCGGGCAAGGTCAAGCGGCGTTTCGAGGTCAAGCTGGTGGGCCGCTGGCAGGGCGACGTGGGGACGCTGGAGGAAGACTTCACCTACAGCGACGGCAAGACCGAGCGCCGCGTCTGGACGATCACGTCGCTGGGCAACGGCCGCTACAAGGGCACGGCGGGCGACGTCATCGGCGAGGCCGACGGCCTGGCCCGCGGCAATGCGCTGCGCTGGGCCTACACCCTGCGCCTGCCGGTGGACAACACCACCTACGACGTGCAGTTCGACGACTGGATGTACCTGATGGACGAGCGCGTCATGCTCAACAAGGCCCGGATGAGCAAGTTCGGCATCGACCTCGGCGAGGTCACCCTGAGCTTCTACAAACAACCATGAGCCTCAACCCCCGGCTTCGCGACTGGCAGGGCAAGACGGCCTGGTTGATCGGTGCGTCCAGCGGCATCGGCGCGGCGACAGCCAGCGCGCTGCATGCGGCGGGTGCGCGCGTGATCGTCTCGGCGCGACAGGCGGCGCTGCTCAACGACTTCGTCGCGGCCCACCCGGGCAGCCGTGCCCTGCCGCTGGACGTGCTGGACCTGCCAGCCCTGCACGCCGCGGCCGCGGAGGTCGGGCCCGTGGACCTGTGCGTCTACTGCGCGGGCTACTACCACGCCATGAGCGCGACGAGCTTCGACCTCGCCGACGCCCGCCGCCACCTGGAGATCAACTTCAACGGCGCGCTGCACCTGCTGGACGCGCTGCTGCCGCTGCTGCTCACCGCCGGGCGGGGCCACCTGAGCCTGATCTCCAGCGTGGCCGGCTACCGCGGCCTGCCCAAGGCCCTGGCCTATGGCCCGAGCAAGGCCGCCCTCACGCACCTGGCCGAGGCGCTGTACCTGGACCTGCACCCACGCGGCATCGGCGTGTCGGTCATCCACCCGGGCTTCGTGAAGACGCCCATGACGGCGCAGAACGACTTCCACATGCCCGCCGAGATCAGCCCCGACGAGGCGGCGCGCGCCATGCTGGACGGCTGGGCGGCGGGTGACTTCGAGATCCACTTCCCCAAGCGCTTCACGCGCTTCATGAAGGCGCTGCGCCAGCTGCCCTACCGGCTGTACTTCCCGCTCGTGAGCAAGGCCAACCGATGACGCACGCCGACCCGCGCGTGGCCACGCTGATCGGCCTGTACGAAACCCTCTCGCCCGCGACGCTGGACGACCTCGCCGCGCGCTACGCCCGCACCTGCCGCTTCAAGGACCCGTTCAACGAGGTCGAGGGGCGCGCGGCCGTGCGGCTCATCTTTGCGCACATGTTCGAGACGGTGAAGGCGCCGCGCTTCGTCGTGACCTCGGTGATCGCCGAGGGCGAGCAGTGCTTCCTCGGCTGGGACTTCCACGCGGGCGACTTCGTCATCCGCGGCGCGAGCCACCTGCGCTTTGACGCCGCCGGGCTCGTGGCCGAACACCGCGACTACTGGGACGCCGCCGAGGAGCTGTACGAAAAGCTGCCCGTCCTCGGCGCACTCATGCGATTGCTGAAGCGCCGACTGAAGGCTACTTGAGCCAGCCCTTGCGGCGGAAGTAGATGAAGGGTGCGGCGACGGAGACGAGCATCAACCCCAGTGCGAAGGGGTAGCCCCACGCCGCCTCCAGCTCGGGCATGTTCTTGAAGTTCATGCCGTAGATCGACGCGATCAGCGTAGGCGGCAGCAAGGCGACGCTGGCCACCGAGAAGATCTTGATGATCTTGTTCTGGTTGATGTTGATGAAGCCGACCGTGGCGTCCATCAGGAAGTTGATCTTGTCGAAGAGGAAGGCCGTGTGCGAATCGAGCGAGTCGATGTCGCGCAGGATCTGGCGCGACTCCTCGAACTGCTCGGCGTTGAGCATGCGGCTGCGCATCATGAAGCTGACCGCGCGGCGGGTGTCCATCACGTTGCGCCGGATGCGCCCGTTCAAGTCTTCCTCGCGGGCGATGGCTGACAGCACCTCGCCGGCTTCGGCGTCGGTCACGTCGCTCTTGAGCACGCGGGCGCTCACCAGTTCGAGCTTGTCGTAGATGCCCTCCAGCACGTCGGCGGAGTATTCCGCGTCGGCGTCGTAGAGCTTGAGCAGCACGTCCTTGGCGTCCTCGATGAGGGCCGGGATGCGGCGCGCGCGCAGGCGCAGCAGGCGGAACACCGGCAGGTCCTCGTTGTGGATGGAGAACAGCACGTTGTTGTAGAGGATGAAGGCCACGCGCACGTTGCGGGCGGGCTTGCCATCGGGCTGCTCGTCGCCCTCGATGAGGAAGTCGGAGCGGATGTGCAGCTCGCCGTTGTCTTCCTCGTAGAAGCGGGCGGACTCTTCCAGGTCTTCGTCGACGATGTCTTCGGGGATGGTCAACCCGAAGCGGTCGCGGATCCAGCCCTTTTCCTCGGTGCTGGGGCTTTCCAGGTCGACCCAGATGGGGCGCGAGAGGGCCAGGTCCTCGGCGGTCTCGATCTCTTCCTGGAACAGGCCGCCCTTCAGGCGTCCGTTGTCCAGCGTGAATACATTCAGCATGCCTCGTCTCCGGCAGCGACTAGCGGGAGGACGACGCGGTGCCGTCCGGGGTGGGGTTCAGGTCAACCGTCTCACTCCGGGCGGCGGGTTTGCGGGCGACAGGCGGCCGGCAGACCCGAGCGGCGGGAGCGGACGGTCACCGAGGGTGATCGCTGTCCAAGAAGCTCTCCAGGGCTGGAATAACCACGAATTATTGCACTGCGAACGGCGTGAAAGAACGCACAAAAAGCTGACCCAGACAGGTACAAAGGTTCACCGTCATCCCCTTGTCATGCCGCGGCTTCGCGCGCAAACTGGGCTCGTCGATTTCCCCACTCCCACCCACCTCCGCTACCCGAAAAGACCCCTCCTCTCCTCCTCCCCCTTCGTTTGGTTTTCTCAGTTTTTCCGGTCTGTTTTCCCGACCCAACCCTCTGAAAGGAGGCTTTATGAATCTGACGATCAGTGGCCATCATCTTGAAGTCACGCCGGCTCTGCGCGAGTACGTGCTCACCAAGCTGGACCGTGTGACCCGCCACTTCGACCAGGTCGTTGACATCAACGTCCTGCTGACCGTAGAGAAGCAAAAGGAGAAGGACCGCCGCCAGCGCGCTGAAGTGACGCTACACGTCAAGGGCCGCGACATCTTCGTCGAGCAGTCGCACGAAGACCTGTACGCCGCCATCGACCAGTTGATGGACAAGCTCGACCGCCAGGTCTGCCGTCACAAGGACAAGGTCCAAGACCACCACCACGCCTCGGCCAAGCGCCTCGAGGTGCCTGCGCCCTGAGCCTGCGACGCTCATCTCACGGCGGCCTGCGGGCCGCTTTTGTTTTTTGCCATGCGCAATCGGTTGTTGCTGCAGTGCCGCAAAAACCCGCATTCAGGGGTAACGGGCGGTGTTTTCCACGCCTCTAGGGTCTGACGCCCACCCCAAAACGGTCCGCGGTTCCATAATCTGCCGCTCTGATTGACCCACTCGCTCAGCAGCGGCCGCGCCCACCAGGCGCCCCCGAAGCCAGGCCCCAGCCCATGAACCGTCTCGCCGCCATCCTGCCCGCCGATAACGTGCTGGTGAATGTGGATGCGTCCAGCAAGAAACGCGCCTTCGAACACGCAGGTCTGCTGTTCGAGAACCACCATCAAATGGCCCGGGCGCTGGTCACCGACAACCTTTTCGCCCGCGAGCGACTGGGCTCCACGGGCCTGGGACACGGCGTGGCCATCCCCCACGGCCGGGTCAAGGGCCTGAAGAACCCGCTGGCCGCCGTGCTGCGCCTGGCGCAACCCATCGGCTTCGACGCCCCCGACGACGAGCCCGTCAGCCTGCTGATCTTCCTGCTCGTGCCCGAGGCCGCCACCCAGCGCCACCTCGAGATCCTCTCCGAGATCGCCGAGATGCTGTCCGACCGCGAACTGCGCGAGCAGCTCAAGGCCGAGCCGGACGCCGCCACGCTGTTCAAGCTGATCGCGGCTTGGGAGCCGTTGAAGTCCGTGGCGTGATGCCGCTGTTCGACGCTTCGCGTAAACCCTAGTTTGAAACCCACCTCGATCAGCGCGGAGCGGTTGTTCGAAGAACACCGCGAGGCCCTCCGCTGGGAGTGGATTGCCGGCCACGCCCACCCGGAGCGCCGCTTCGACGAAGCCGCCGTGCGCGACGCGCAGAGCGCGGCCGACCTGGTCGGCTACCTCAACTACATCCACCCCTACCGGGTGCAGATCGTCGGCAGGCGCGAGGTGGCCTACCTCAGCCAGGAAAGCACCGAGACCCAGGACCGTCGCATCTCGCGCATCGTGACGCTGGAGCCGCCGGTCATCATCGTGGCCGACGACACCGTGCCCCCGGCGCGGCTGGTGGCCATGTGCGACCGCGCCGAGATCCCGCTGTTCCGCACGGCCGAGTCGGCCGGCCACGTCATCGACCTGGTGCGCGGCTACCTCTCCCAGCTCTTCGCCAACCGCACGACGCGCCACGGCGTGTTCATGGACATCCTCGGCCTGGGCGTGCTGCTGACCGGCGAGTCGGGCCTGGGCAAGAGCGAGCTGGGCCTGGAACTCATTTCGCGCGGCCACGGGCTGGTGGCCGACGACGCGGTCGACTTCTTCCGCATCGCCCAGACCGCCATCGAAGGCCGCTGCCCCGAGCTGCTCCTGAACCTGCTGGAAGTCCGCGGCATCGGCCTGCTGGACATCAAGTCCATCTTTGGCGAGACGGCCGTGCGCCGCAAGATGCGCCTCAAGCTCATCGTGCACCTCGTGCGCAAGGAGACGATGGAGCGCGACTTCGAACGCCTGCCCTACGAGCCCCTGTACGAAGACGTGCTCGGCATGCCCGTGCGCAAGGTCGTCATCGCGGTGGACGCCGGCCGCAACCTCGCGGTGCTGGTGGAGGCTGCAGTGCGCAACACCATCCTGCAGCTGCGCGGCATCGACACCTACAAGGAATTCGTGGAGCGCCACCAGCGCGCCATCGACAACGGCTCTCTCGATTGACCCCGTTGAACCGCTTTTGCGACATCGCCCGGCTGCTGGTCCTCAACACCGACAGCTACAAGACCAGCCACTGGCTGCAATACCCGCCTGGCACGCAGGCGGTGTTCAGCTACATCGAGGCGCGCGGCGGCAGCCTGCCGTACACGGTGTTCTTCGGGCTGCAGGCGCTGCTCAAGGAGTACTTCACCGAGCCCGTCACGGCCGACGACGTGGCCCTGGCTGCCGAGGTCTGCGCCTCGCACGGCGTGCCCTTCCATCGCGAAGGCTGGCAGCACATCGTTCAGGCCCACGGCGGGCGGCTGCCGCTGCGCATCCGCGCGGTGCCCGAGGGCACGGTGGTGCCGGTCAACCACGCCCTCGTCACGGTGGAGAACACCGACCCCGCCTGCTGGTGGCTGACGAGTTATGTCGAGACGGCGCTGCTGCGTGTCTGGTACCCGACCACGGTCGCCACGCACAGCCACGCCACGCGGCGCCTGATCGGTGACGCCCTGGCCCGCACGGGCGACCCGGCCGGCCTGCCCTTCAAGCTGCACGACTTCGGCGCGCGGGGCGTGTCGTCGCTGGAGTCGGCCATGCTCGGCGGCATGGCCCACCTGGTCAACTTCCAGGGCACGGACACCATGACGGCCCTGCTCGGCGCCCGCACCTACTACGGCGAGCCCATGGCGGGCTTCTCCATCCCGGCGGCCGAGCACAGCACCATCACCGCCTGGGGCCGCGAGGGCGAAGCGGACGCCTACCGCAACATGCTGCGCCAGTTCGGCAAGCCCGGCGCCCTGCTGGCGGTCGTCTCCGACTCCTATGACCTGGACGCCGCCGTGACGCGCCTGTGGGGCCGCGAATTGCGAGACGAGGTCGTCGCCAGCGGCGCGACCGTCGTCATCCGCCCCGACAGCGGCGACCCGACCGCCATCGTGCTGCGCACCGTGCAGTCACTGGACGCCGCCTTCGGCAGCGACACCAACGCCAAGGGCTTCAAGGTGTTGCGCCATGTGCGCGTCATCCAGGGCGACGGCATCACGCGCAGCACCATCGCCAGCATCCTGGCGGCCCTGGAAGACGCCGGCTACTCGGCCGACAACGTCGCCTTCGGCCAGGGCGGGGCGCTGCTGCAGCAGGTCAACCGTGACACCCTGGGCTTTGCCATGAAGGCCTCGGCCGTGCAGGTGGACGGCGCCTGGCGCGATGTCTTCAAGGCGCCGGTCACCGACCCCGCCAAGCGCAGCAAGGCCGGTCGGCTCACGCTGATGCACAAGGACGGCATCTACGCCACCGTGCGGCTGGACTCCCCCGGCTGCCAGGAGGCCCGCGCCGCCGGCGCCCACGAGGTGCTGCGCACCGTCTTCGAGGACGGCCGGCTGCTGGTGGACGACAGCTTCGCGGCCATCCGCGCCCGCGCGGCGCAGGCCTGACGGCTCAGCTGCGGTTCGGGCAGTCGGTCTTCACGCAGGCGGCGTACAGCGCCAGCGAGTGCTCCTGCAGCGCAAAGCCGCGCTCCCGCGCGATGGCGTGCTGGCGCTCCTCGATGCCCGCGTCATAGAACTCCTCGACCTTGCCGCAGTTCAGGCAGACGAGGTGGTCGTGGTGGTGGCCCTCATTGAGCTCATAGACGGCCTTGCCCGTCTCGAAATGATTGCGGCTGAGCAGCCCCGCCTGCTCGAACTGCTGCAGCACCCGGTAGACCGTCGCCAGGCCGATGTCGGCGCCTTCGCCGAGCAGGGCCTTGTAGACATCTTCGGCCGTCATGTGGCGCTGGGCCGAGCGCTGGAAGATCTCGAGGATCTTGATGCGCGGCAGCGTCGCCTTGAGGCCGCTGTTCTTGATGTCGCTGGTCTGGTTCTTGGGGGAAGAGGGCATGGCACTGGGGCGCGGGAAGCCGGGAAAGGGCCCCGCTAGAATCCGCCCGATCATAGCCAGCCGGGGTTTCGGCAGGCGTTCCTCCTGTTCCTTCCGCCCCTTCAGCCAGCTGCCCGATGCGTCCTTTGCTTGCCTCTCTCCCGCTGCTCGCGCTGCTCGGCGGTTGTTCCTACCTCCCCACCCTGGACTCCCTGCCCTCCGTCACCGGCGAGAAGGTGCTGGGCCTCGTCACGCCCTACCGCGTGGAAGTCGTGCAGGGCAATGTGCTGACCAAGGAGATGGTCGCCCGCGTCAAGCCCGGCATGCCCAAGACCCAGGTGCGCGACCTGCTCGGCTCGCCGCTGCTGACCGACGTCTTCCACGAGTCGCGCTGGGACTACGTCTTCACCATCAACCGCCAGGGCGCCGCGCCGCAGAAGCGCCTGGTGGTCGCCGTGTTCGACGGTGACAAGCTCAAGTCACTGGATGTGCCGGACGACCTGCCGTCCGAGCAGGAATTCGTCGCCGCCATCAACACCTTCAAGCCCGGCAAGAAAGAACCCAAGCTGGAGCTGACCGAGGCCGAGCGCAGCGCCCTGCCGCCCCCGAAGCGCAGCGCTGAAGCCGCGCCCACCGCCGCAGCGGAAGGCCCGGCGCCGGGTCGCATCTACCCGCCGCTGGACGCCAAGCCTGGGAGCGGTTCGTGATGAAGGTGGCCGTGATGGGCGCCTCCGGGCGCATGGGCAAGATGCTCATCGAGGCCGTCGAGGCGGCCGATGACTGCACCCTGCACGTCACGCTGGACAAGGGCGACGACGTCCGCGCGGGCCTGGCCGGCGCCGACGTCATGATCGACTTCACCCGCCCCGAGGCGACCCTGGCCCACCTGGCCGTGTGCGCCGAACTGGGCGTGAAGGCCGTGGTCGGCACCACCGGCTTCGACGAAGCCCAGAAGGCCGAGATCGCCCGGTTCGCCGAGCGCACCGCCGTTGTCTTCGCCCCCAACATGAGCGTGGGCGTGAACGTCGTGCTCAAGCTGCTGGACCTGGCCGCGAGGGCCATGAACGAGGGCTTCGACATCGAGATCGTCGAGGCCCACCACCGCATGAAGGTGGATGCCCCCAGCGGCACCGCGCTGCAGATGGGCCAGGTCGTCGCCGACGCACTCGGCCGCGACCTCAAGGCCTGCGCCGTCTACGGCCGCGAAGGCGTGACCGGCGTGCGCGACCCTTCCACCATCGGCTTTGCCACCGTGCGCGGCGGCGACATCATCGGCGACCACACGGTGCTGTTCGCCGGCATGGGCGAGCGCATCGAGGTGAGCCACAAGGCCAGCAACCGCAGCATCTACGCCCAGGGCAGCCTGCGCGCAGCGCGCTTCCTGGCAGGTCAACGCACGGGCCTGTTCGGCATGAACGACGTGCTGGGGTTCGCCCGCTGACCATGGGAGGCTTTGCCGCGTTCTGGGCCCAGAGCGACCTGATCGGCCGCGCGGTCGCGCTGGTCCTGCTGGCCATGTCGGTCAGTGCCTGGGCGCTGATCCTCTGGAAGGCCTGGCTGCTGCACCGCGCACGCCGCGGCATGCTGCGCGCCGTGCCGGCGTTCTGGTCGGCAGCCGGCGTGGACGAGGGGCGCGCGGCGCTGCAGAGCTTCGACACCGAAGGCGTGCTGCTGCCGCTGCTGGACGCTGCCACCGCCGAAACCCGCAGCGCCACGCTGGAGTCCGCGGGCCGGCGCGAATCCCGCCTCACGCGCCGCCTGCGCGACGCCCTGCACGTGGTGCTCGCCCGGCTGCAGTTCGGGCAGGTGATGCTGGCCTCCATCGGCGCCACGGCGCCTTTCGTGGGCCTGTTCGGCACGGTCTGGGGCATCTACCACGCCCTCGTGAGCATCTCGGCCAGCGGCAACATCACCATCGAGAAGATCTCGGGCCCGGTGGGCGAGGCGCTCATCATGACGGCCGCCGGCCTGGCCGTGGCCATCCCGGCCGTGCTGGCCTACAACATCTTCGGCAAGCGCGTCGCAGCCTGCGAGGCCGACCTGGAAGGCTTCGCGCACGACCTGCGCGAGCTGCTCGCCGACACCTGACCATGGCCTTCGGTCGCCTCGAGAAACCCGAAGGCTCGCGGCCGATGAGCGACATCAACATGACGCCGCTCATCGACGTCATGCTCGTGCTGCTGGTCATCTTCATGATCACCGCGCCGCTGATGACCGCCTCGCTGCGGCTGGACCTGCCCAAGAGCGAGGCCGCCACGCCGAGCGACGCGCCCAGCTTCATCGCCGTGGCCATCACGCCCGACGGCAAGCTGCACCTGGGCGAGGACGAACTCGACGCCAAGACCTTCCAGCAGCGCGTGGCCGAACTCGGCCGCGCCAACCCGCAGATGGAAGTGCAGCTGCGCGCCGACCGCGCCGTGCCTTACGGGCAGGTGGCCGAGCTGATCGGCTGGGTGCAGGCCGCCGGGCTCAACCGCATCGCCTTCGTCGCGCAGGCGGCCGCCTCCGCGCCTTGAGCGAAAGGTGCGCCCCGAGGGGCCACCTACAATTTGCGGCATGAACGCCCCCATCGAAGCGCCCAGCTACAAGCCCAACGAGATCGAATCCGCCGCCCGTGCCTACTGGGCCGCGCGCGATGCCTACCGCGTCACGGAAGACGCGTCCAAGCCGCACTTCTACGCCTGCTCCATGCTGCCCTACCCCTCGGGCAAGCTGCACATGGGCCACGTGCGCAACTACACGATCAACGACATGCTGGCCCGCCAGCTGCGCATGAAGGGCTACAACGTCCTCATGCCCATGGGCTGGGACGCCTTCGGCCTGCCGGCCGAGAACGCCGCGATGAAGGGCAAGGTGCCGCCGGCGCAGTGGACGTACGCCAACATCGCCCACATGAAGGGCCAGATGCAGGCCATGGGCCTGGCCATCGACTGGAGCCGCGAGGTCGCGACCTGCCAGCCCACCTACTACAAGTGGAACCAGTGGCTGTTCCTGAAGATGCTGGAGGCCGGCATCGCCGAGCGCCGCACCCAGGTCGTCAACTGGGACCCGGTGGACCAGACGGTGCTTGCCAACGAGCAGGTCATCGACGGCCGCGGCTGGCGCTCGGGCGCACTGGTCGAGAAGCGCGAGATCCCGGGCTACTACCTGAAGATCACGCAGTACGCCGAGGAGCTGCTGTCGGCCGTGGCCAACCCCGAGGACCCGAACTACCTCAGCGGCTGGCCCGAGCGCGTGCGGCTGATGCAGGAGAACTGGATCGGCAAGAGCCAGGGCGTGCGCTTTGCCTTCCCGCACACCATCGAGGGCGGCGGCGGGCGGCTGTGGGTGTTCACGACCCGCGCCGACACCATCATGGGCGTGACCTTCTGCGCCGTGGCGCCGGAACATCCACTGGCCACGATCGCCGCGAAGGACAAGCCCGAAGTCGCCGCCTTCATCGAGGAATGCAAGGCCGGCGGCACGACCGAGGCCGAACTCGCCACGCAGGACAAGAAGGGCGTGCCCACGGGCCTGTTCGTCACGCACCCCCTGACCGGCGCGCAGGTGCCGGTGTGGGTCGGCAACTACGTGCTCATGAGCTACGGCGACGGCGCCGTGATGGGCGTGCCGGCGCATGACGAGCGCGACTTCGCCTTCGCGAAGAAGTACGGCATCGAGATCAAGCAGGTGGTGGCCGCCGAGGGCGAGGCCTTCACGACCGACGCCTGGGCCGAGTGGTACGGCGACAAGACGCGCTGCGTGTGCGTCAACTCCGGCGTGCTGGACGGCCTCAGCCACAAGCAGGCGGTCGACAAGGTCGCCGAGCTGCTCGGCGCCCAGGGCCTGGGCGAGAAGAAGACCACCTGGCGCCTGCGCGACTGGGGCGTCAGCCGCCAGCGCTACTGGGGCACGCCGATCCCGATCATCCATTGCGATGACTGCGGCGTGGTGCCGGTGCCCGAGAAGGACCTGCCGGTCGTGCTGCCGGAAGACTGCATCCCCGACGGCAGCGGCAACCCGCTGAACAAGCGCGCGGACTTCCTGAACGTCGCCTGCCCCAAGTGCAGCAAGCCCGCCAAGCGCGAGACGGACACGATGGACACCTTCGTGGACTCGTCGTGGTACTTCATGCGCTATTGCGACCCCACCAACGACCAGGCCATGGTCGCCGAGGGCACCGCGTACTGGATGGGGGCTGACAAGGCCACCGCCAGCCGGGGTGGCATGAACCAGTACATCGGCGGCATCGAGCACGCCATCCTGCACCTGCTGTACGCGCGCTTCTGGACCAAGGTCATGCGCGACCTGAAGCTGGTGGACGTGTCCGAGCCCTTCCAGAAGCTGCTCACGCAGGGCATGGTGCTCAAGGGCGCGTTCTTCCACAAGCCCGAGGGCGGCGGCAAGGACTACTACTGGGACCACGAGATCGACGTCATCCACGACGAGCGTGGCGGCATCCTGGGCGCCAAGCTCAAGAAGGACGGCACGCCGCTCGAGTACGAGATGACGACCATGTCCAAGTCGAAGAACAACGGCGTGGACCCGCAGGCCCTCATCGACCAGTACGGCGCCGACACGGCCCGCCTGTTCGTCATGTTCGCCTCGCCCCCGGAGCAGACGCTGGAGTGGAACGACGCGGCCGTGGAAGGCGCCCACCGCTTCCTCAAGCGCGTGTGGAACTTCGGCGTGCGCAACGCCGAGGCCATCAAGGCCGGCGGCAGCGACTTCGCCGCGCTCAATGGCGACGGCAAGGCCCTGCGCCGCGAGGTGCACAACGTGCTCAAGCAGGTCAGCTACGACTACGAGCGCATGCAGTACAACACCGTCGTCTCCGGCGCAATGAAGCTGCTCAATGCGCTCGAAGGCTTCAAGGCCGAAGGCCAGGCCGCGGCCGTGCGCGACGGCTTCTCGGTGCTGCTGCGCGTGCTCTACCCCGCCACGCCGCACATCTCGCACCAGCTCTGGCAGGACCTCGGCTTCGCGGCCGAACTCGGCGACCTGCTGGACGCGCCCTGGCCCACGGTCGACGAGGCCGCGCTGGTGCAGGACGAGATCGAGCTGATGCTGCAGGTCAACGGCAAGCTGCGCGGTGCGGTGAAGGTGCCCGCGAGCGCCGACAAGGCCGCCATCGAGGCCGCGGCCCTGGCCACGGAAGAGTTCATCAAGTTCAGCGAGGGCCGGCCACCGAAGAAGGTCGTCATCGTCCCGGGCCGCCTCGTCAACATCGTCGCCTGAGGATGAACTCACCCCGTACCGGCTTCGCCGGCCCCCTCAAGGGGGCACTGCCAGTGGCCCGGCAAAGCCGGTTCCACGGCAGTCGCTTGGAAAGTCCCCATGCACCGTAGAACTGTTGTGCTCGCGTCGTTGAGCCTCGCCGGCTGCGGCTTCGAGCTGCGCCGCGAGCCCGAGCTGTCGTTCAAGACGCTGGCGCTGACCGGCTTCCCGCCCGACTCGCCGCTGGCCGCCGGCCTCAAGCGCCAGATCAAGCGCACGCCGGTGCAGCTGCTGGACGACCCCACCCGCGCCCAGGTGGTGCTGGAGGCGCTGCGCGAGTACCGCGACCGCTCGGTCGTGGCCTCCACCAGCGTCGGGCAGGTGCGTGAATGGCAGCTGCGCCTGCAGTTCGACTACCTGATCCGCACGGCCAGCGGCGAGCTGCTCGTGCCCAAGGTGGAACTGCGCCTGTCGCGCGACATGAACTTCACCGAGAAGGACGCGCTGGGCAAGGAGCAGGAGGCCACCAATCTCTACAACGCGATGCACTCCGACGCCATCGCGCAGGTCATGCGCCGCCTCGCTGCCGTGCGGCTGCCGGCCTGACATGAAAAACCAACAAAGCCACAGAGACACAGAGACACAGAGAGAGCGCCTTCACGCCTTCTCTGTGCCTCTGTGCCTCTGTGGCTGTGTTCAAGGTCGCTGACCATGCAACTGCGCCCGGAATCGCTCGGCCCGCATCTCGCCAAGGGCCTGGCCCGCATCTACACCGTGCACGGCGACGAGCCGCTGCTCGCGCAGGAGGCGGCTGACCAGATCCGCGCTGCGGCGCGCGCGCAGGGCTTCGGCGAGCGGCAGATCTTCACCGTCAGCGGCGCCTATTTCGACTGGGGGCCGGTGCTTGCCGCCGCGCAGGCCATGAGCCTCTTCGCCGAGCGGCAGTTCATCGAGATCCGCATCCCGTCGGGCAAGCCGGGCAAGGACGGGTCAGAAGCCCTGCAGCGTTATGCCGAGGCCGCACCGGACGACGTGCTGACCCTCGTGACGCTGCCGCGGCTGGACAAGACCCAGCTCTCCAGCGCCTGGTTCACGGCGCTGGACGGCCATGGCGTGTCGGTGCGCGTGGAGCCCGTCGAGCGCCGCCTGCTGCCCGCCTGGCTCGCCCAGCGGCTGAAGGCCCAGGGCCAGTCCGTGCCCGAAGGCGAGGACGGCCAGAAGGCCCTGGCCTTCTTCGCCGACCGCGTGGAGGGCAACCTGCTCGCCGCCCACCAGGAGCTGCAGAAGCTCGCGCTGCTGCACCCCCAGGGCGAGCTGACGCTGGCTCAGATCGAGGTCGCCGTGCTGGACGTGGCGCGCTTTGACGTCTTCAAGCTCAGCGAGGCCGTGCTCTCGGGCGCCGTGCCGCGCATGCTGCGCATGCTCGACGGCCTGGAGGCCGAGGGCGAAGCCGCCGTGCTGGTGCACTGGACGCTGGCAGAGGACGCCCGCGCCCTGGCCCGCGTGCGCGCCGCGCTGGACGCCGGCAAGCCGCTGCCGATGGCCATGCGCGAGGCGCGCGTCTGGGGTGCGAAGGAGCGCCTCATCGAGCGCATCGCGCCGCGGCTGGACGCGGCGCAAGCCGGCGCGCTGGTGCAGGCCGCCCAGGTGTGCGATGGCCTCGTCAAGGGCCTGCGCCACCCGGACTGGCCGTCAGACCCCTGGGCGGCCCTGCGCCGGCTCGCGCTGATGCTCGGCGAGGCCGCAAGCGGCAAAACTGGGGCAGTTCTCACGGCACGCTGACGGCGATTCGGGCTATCGTCGGGGGCGCAGAGCCGCTGCCGACATGACGCCCGACCGCCTCTTCACCTCCGCCCTCCTCGCCCTCGCTTGCGCCGCTGCGCAGGCCGTGCCCGTCACGGTGCAGCTGCGCGGGCCGGGCGGCCAGCCGCTGGCCGGCGCGGCCCTCGCCATCGAGGTCAAGGGCCGCACGGGCAAGGCCACCAGCGCCAAGGCCGAGATCGGCCAGCGCGACCGCCATTTCACGCCCCAGCTGCTCATCGTGCAGACCGGCACGTCGGTCAGCTTCCCGAACTTCGACACCGTGCGGCATCACGTCTACTCGTTCTCGCCGATCAAGGTCATCGACATCAAGCTCTACTCGGGCACGCCGGCCGAGCCGGTCGTGTTCGACAAGCCGGGCGTGGCCGCGCTGGGCTGCAACATCCACGACCGCATGAGCGCCCACGTCGTCGTCGTCGACACGCCCACCTTCGCCCGCACCGACGACAAGGGCCAGGCCAGCTTCGACCTGCCCACGGGCGAGCACACCGCCAAGGCCTGGCATGCCGGCCAGAAGTCGCCCATGCTGCAGTCCGTCAGGCTGGACGTGCCCGCGGCCGGCGGCGTGGTCACCCTCACGCTGGCCGAGTAAGCCGACACGATGGGCGCACCCGCCTGGCTGAACCTGCGCCGCCTGGAAGGGCGCATCGTCGCCCTCTTCCTGGCACTGCTGCTGGTGGTCCAGCTGGTGAGCTTCGGCGCCATCCACGCGAGCATCAAGCACAACGCCGAGAACTCGCTCGCGGCCGAGCTGCAAACCGGCGAGCGCGTGCTGCGCCGCCTGCTCGAGCAGCGCGCGGGCAAGCTGCGCGACGCCGCCGAGCTGCTGGCCAAGGACTACGGCTTTCTCAGCACGGTGGGCCTGTCGCTGGCCGAGGCGGACACGGTGGAGACGATCAAGGACGCCCTCGTGAACCAGGGCGAGCGCGGCGGTGCCTCGGTCGTGGCCTATTTCGACGACCAGCAGCACCTGGTCGCCGCCACACGCGAAGGCTCGGCGGCCTTCGGTGCGGCGCTGGCCCAGATCATCCGCAGCAACGACGGCGCCGCGCTGGCCGTGCAGGGCAACCAGGTCTACCAGGTCGTGGCCGTGCAGGTGCGCACGCCCGCGCCGGTGGGCTGGGTGCTGATGGCCTTTGCGCTGGACCGCAGCGTGCTCGTGGACCTGCAGGCCCTGTCGGAGCTGCAGGGCGCCGTGCTGCTGCAGGGCCCGTCCAAGCTCTGGATCGGCATCGTCGACAACCTCGATGCCCCCGCTGCCGCCGCGCTGCGCGCGGGGCTCGGCCGCGAGTCGCCCGTCGACGGCAACCTCGACCTGGCGGGCGAGCGCATGCGCGCGCGCTTCGTCGCCCTCATCAGCGGCGAGCAGCCGCTGGGCGTGCTGCTGTTGCGCTCGCTGGACGCCGCCCTGGCGCCCTACCAGCAACTGCAGCTCGTGCTGCTGGGGCTCACGGTGCTGGGCGTGGCGGTCTTCGCCCTCGTCAGCGTGCTGCTGGCGCGGGGCATCAGCAACCCCATCACGGCGCTGTCGGCCTCGGCGCGGCGCCTGGAAGCCGGCGACTACGACACGCCCGTGCCGTCCACCTCCACGCTGGACGAGGTGCACAAGCTCGCCCTCGCCCTGGAGAACATGCGCGAAGGCATTCGGCGCCGCGACGCCCTCGTCAACAACCTCGCCTACGTCGACCAGCTCACCCTGCTGCCCAACCGGGCACGCTTCGCCGAGATCCTGCAGTACCACTTCGAGCACAGCGGCCAGCCCTGCGCCGTGCTCATGCTCGACCTGGACCGCTTCAAGCACGTCAACGACGTGCTCGGCCACGATGTCGGCGACCGGCTGCTGCAGAGCGTGGCCGAGCGGCTGCAGGCGCTGTGCACGCCCGACCAGGCGGTGCTCGCGCGGCTGTCGGGCGACGAGTTCGCCATCCTGCTCGCGCACACCGAGGCCACGGGCGCCAGTGAAGCAGCGCTCGCCATCCTGAAGGATTTCGAGCGCCCGCTGCAGATCGACGACGAGACCATCGACCTGAGCGCCGGCATCGGCATCGCCCTCTTCCCCGAACACGGCCACGACGTGAACCTGCTGCTCGGCCGCGCCGAGCTGGCCATGTACGCGGCCAAGACCCGCCAGTGCGGCAGCCTGATCTACCACGCGCAGCTGGACGCCGGCAGCCAGGAGTCGCTGTCGCTGCTGTCCGAACTGCGCCGTGCGGTGGAGGGCGACGAGCTGCGCCTGTTCCTGCAGCCCAAGGTCGACCTGCTGCACCGCCGCGTGGTCGGGGCTGAGGCCCTCGTGCGCTGGCAGCACCCGACGCGCGGCCTGGTGCCGCCGATGCAGTTCATCCCGTTCGCCGAGCAGACCGGCTTCATCCGCGCGCTCAGCGCCTGGGTGCTGGCCGGCGCCGCCACCTTCGCGCGGCAGGCAGCAGACGCGGGGCTGACGCTGAAGCTGTCGGTCAACCTCTCCACGCGCGACCTGATGGACCAGGACCTGCCGGCCAAGATCGAGGCGCTCATGGCGCCGCTGAAGGTGCCGGCCGAGACCATCTGCCTGGAGATCACCGAGAGCGCCATCATGGACGACCCCGAGCGGGCCATGTCCACGCTGGAGCACCTGCACGCCATGGGCTTCAAGCTGTCCATCGACGACTTCGGCACCGGCTACTCGTCCCTGGCCTACCTCAAGCGGTTGCCGGTGGACGAGCTCAAGATCGACAAGAGCTTCGTCATGGCCATGGAGCGCGACCTGGACGACGCCCGCATCGTGCGCTCGACCATCGAGCTTGCGCACAACCTGGGGCTCACCGTCGTGGCCGAAGGCCTGGAGACCATCAAGGCCTGGGCCATGCTCGCCCGCCTGGGCTGCGACGAGGGACAGGGCTACTACATCAGCAAGCCCATGCCGCAGGACCAGTTCATCGCCTGGGCCAAGGAGTGGCAGGCGCCCGACCCGTCCATCATCTCGGCCGAGAGCCAGCTGGCCAAGCTCGGCTGAAGGCGCCGCAGGCTTAGGCTTCGGCGGCTTGCAGGGCTTGGTGCAGGGCCTTGAGCCCGGACGTCAGGGTCTGTGCGCGCACGGCCTGGCGGTCGCCGCTGAACAGCTCCCGCCACACGCGCGCCGGCTGGCCCGCCCGCGCGAGCGCGAGCCACACCGTGCCCACGGGCTTGTCCGCGCTGCCCCCCGTCGGCCCGGCGATGCCAGTGACGGACAGCGCCCAGTCGATGGGCGCCTTGGCCAGCAGCCCGCAGGCCATGTGCTCGGCCACTTCGCGGCTGACGGCGCCATGCGCCTCGATCAGGGCCATGGGCACGCCGAGCAGCTCGGCCTTGGCCTCGTTGCTGTAGGTCACGACGCCGCGCTCGAACCACGCGCTGGAGCCCGCGAGGCTCGTGCAGGCGGCGGCGATCAGCCCGCCCGTGCAGCTCTCGGCCGTGCCGAGTTGCTCGCCACGCTGGATGAGGGCCTCGGCGATGCGGTGAAGGAGTTCAGCGTCGTCAGCGAACATGAATCAACCCATGAAGAAGCGGTAGGCGGCAATCACGGCCAGCGTGCAGCCGGCCGCCACGAAATCGTCGAACAGGATGCCGAAGCCCTGGGCCCAGCCGATGGGCGCGCCGCGCTCGGCCTTGAAGAGGCGGTCCGCCCAGCCCACCGGCCCCGGCTTGGCCGCGTCGAAGTAGCGGAACAGCCCAAAGGCCACGAGCTGGCCCAGCCATGAGGCGGGGCCGATCAGCCAGAGGATGAGCCAGAAGGCCACCACCTCATCCCAGACGACGGCGCTCGGGTCGGGCGTGTGCAGCTGGCGCGCGGTGACCGTGCAGGCCCACCAGCCCACGAGGGTGCCGCCGCCGATGAGCGCGGCCCAGCTGGCGTCGGTCATCCACGGCGCGATGACTGCGGCCACGAGCCACGCCCACAGCGTGCCGAGCGTGCCCGGCGCCTTCGGGCTCAGGCCGCTGCCAAAGCCCAGGGCGATCCAGCGCGCCGGGTGGCGCAGCATGAAGGCGGGGGTGGGGCGGACGGGGGCGGAAGAGGTCATGTCTTGAAATGGTCGAAGGAACGCAGGCCGTGCTCGACCGGCTCGCCGCGCGCGTCCACGACGCGCAGGCCCGGCTCGGCCTCGATGCGCCCGATGCGGGTCAGCGGCACGCCGACGTCGGGCAGCCGCGCGCCCGGCGGCGCCGTGAAGACGAGTTCGTAGTCGTCGCCGCCCGCCAGCAGGCAGGTGCGCTGCAGCGCGGCGGGTTGCTGCGCGAGCACGGCGCTGCGCGGCATCGCGTCCACGTCAAGCGTGGCGCCGACGCCCGAGGCGGCGAGGAGGTGGCCGAGGTCGCCCAGCAGGCCGTCGGAGATGTCCAGCGCCGCCGTCGCAATGCCGCGCAGGGCCTGGCCGAGCGCCAGGCGCGGCGTGGGCAGCTCCATGGCGCGGCGCACCTGCTCGAAGGCCTCGCCGGGCAGCGAGACCGTGCCGCGGAACACCTCCAGCGCCAGCCGCGCATCGCCGAGCTCGCCCGACACCCAGACCTCGTCGCCCGCGCGCGCCCCGCTGCGCAACAGGGCCTGGCCCGGGGGCGCCTCGCCGAAGACGGTGATGCACAGGTTCAGCGGGCCCTGCGTCGTGTCGCCGCCAATGAGCGGGATGGCACTGGCGTCGGCCAGCGCCCACAGCCCGCGGGCGAACGCGGCCAGCCAGGCTTCGTCAACGCGCGGCAAGGCCAGCGCCAAAGTGAAACCTCGGGGCGTGGCGCCACAGGCGGCCAGGTCGCTGAGGTTGACCGCCAGCGCCTTGTGCCCGAGCCGGGCCGGGTCGACGGTGGACAGGAAGTGGCGGCCTTCCACGAGCATGTCGCTGGACACCAGCCAGCGCGCGCCCGGCGTGGGCACGAGCACGGCGCAGTCGTCGCCCACGCCCACCTCGACGCCGGCGGCCGCAGGGCGCTGGAAGAAGCGCCGGATCAAATCGAACTCACCCATGCCGCCATTAGACCTTGCGGGACCTTGTGGAGATCCACAGCGACCCGGTGCGAGGGCAGTGGCATGATTCCCACCCCGTCGGCCCTTGTGATCCTCGCCATGTCCAGCTCAGAAGAAAAACGCGCCCAACTCCGCCAGGCCGCTCTCGAATATCACGAGTTCCCGACCCCCGGCAAGATCGCCATCGCGCCGACCAAGCAGCTGATCAACCAGCGCGACCTGGCGCTGGCCTACTCGCCCGGCGTGGCCGCCGCCTGCGAAGAGATCGTGGCCGACCCGGCCAATGCCTTCCGCTACACCTCGCGCGGCAACCTCGTGGCCGTCGTCTCCAACGGCACCGCGGTGCTCGGCCTGGGCAACATCGGCCCGCTGGCGTCCAAGCCCGTCATGGAAGGCAAGGGCGTGCTCTTCAAGAAGTTCGCCGGCATCGACGTCTTCGACCTCGAAGTCGCCGAGAACGACCTGGACAAGCTCGTCGACGTGATCGCGGCGCTGGAGCCCACCTTCGGCGGCATCAACCTCGAGGACATCAAGGCGCC
>JAEUPJ010000003.1 GCA_016790285.1 Roseateles sp.
TGCAACACGCCAGCCGCCTGATCGGCGACTGGATCCACTTCTATAACCACCGGCGCCCGCACCAGGCGCTGAACATGAAGACCCCCGCTGAGGCATTCGCATTAGCGGCCTGACCTGTGCAGGTTCTGCTGGGTCAATACAAACCAGCAGCTAGGGAAATCCAGCCCGTCAACGGTGGTCAGTTGCCGGCAGCGTCCGCCTCGCCGCTCAGAACCACTCCACCGGCAACGCCAACCCCACCCCCTTCATCAGCCCCGCGCGCGCTTCCTTCAGCGTCTGCGTGGGCGCCGGCCAGCGGCGGTACACGTGCAGGAAGTCCAGCACGACGGTGGTGTTGTTGGACGCCTCCTGCTGGCCGCGGCGGGCGCCGGGGTTGACGTAGTCCTTGTGCATCACGGCGCCGCCGCCGCTCACGTGCACGGGCATGGCGCGGGAGCACACGCCCAGCAGCCAGTCCCAGTCTTCCTGAGACGCCAGGTGGGCGTCGAAGCTCAGGCCTTGCAGCAGGCTGCGGCGGTAGGCCAGGCAGTGCAGGGGGATGAAGTTCTTGACCCACAGCATGGACACGTCGGCGCCGGCCAGGGGTGTGACCTGGCGGCCGAGCTCCGGGATGCCGGGCTGCTGGCGGTCTTCGGTGACGACGGTGATGTCGGTGAACAGCACCCGCGCGTCGGCGCGCTCGCAGTGGGGTTTGAGCGTGGCCAGGTGGTGGGGCTCGAAGGTGTCATCGTCGTCCAGGAAGACGACCCACTCGCCGCGCGCCAGGGCCAGGCCCTGGTTGCGGCTTTCGGCGGGGCCGTTGGGGCCGGTGCGCTTGACGAAGGTGTCAGTCGGCCCCAGGTCGCGGGCGATGACGGTGGCGGTCTCGGCGTCCAGTGCGTCGGCCACGAGCAGGATCTCGAAGTCGGCGCAGGTCTGCGCCCGCAGCGAGGCGATGGCGCGGGCCAGCGTCGCCGGGCGGTGGTGCGTGGCCATGACGATGGAGAAGAACGGCGCGCTCATGGCCGGCGATGCTAGCCCGCCGCCCGCGGGCGCCGCAGCAATGTTGCGCTACAGAAGCGGTTCAGTTCGACACATCGGCGCGCCCGGGGCGCTCGTAATATCGCCGCAACTTCCTGGAGAGAGGCTGTGGCTTCCATTGCCGTCATCATCCCCACGACCGGCGACGCCCTGGTGCGCGAGGCCATCGCCTCGGTGCTCGCGCAGACGGCGCCCGAGGTCACGCCCTACATCGTCATCGATGGCCCGGGCTTCGTGCCGGCCTTCGAGGCGGCCACGGCCGGGCTGGACCTGTCGCACTGCCATGTCGTCACGCTGCCCGTGAACGTGGGCGCGGGCGGCTTCTACGGCCACCGCGTGTATGCGGCGTTCTCACACCTCGTGAACACCGACCTCATCGCCTACCTCGACCAGGACAACCGCTTCCACCCGCAGCACCTGGCGCAGCTCGCCGGCGCGTTGCAGCAGGGCGGCTGGGACTGGGCCTTCGCCCTGCGCCGGGTCGTGGCGCCCAGCGGCGAGCCGCTGATGGACGACGAATCCCAGAGCGTGGGCCCCTGGGGCTCGGCCAAGCCCTACCCGCTGGTGGACACCAACTGCTACCTGCTCAAGACCGACGTCGCCCACCGCGTGGCGAGTTATTTCCACGGCGGCTGGGGGCAGGACCGCGTGTTTTACGCCGCCTTGTCGCAGCTCTTCCCCAACTACGGCTGCTCCGGCGCCTTCACGGTGGACTACCGCACGCGCGACGACCTGCAGCCCAAGGTGGTGGAGCTGCTCACGCGCGAGAACGCCGCCATCCGGCAGAAGTTCGGCGGGCGACTGCCCTTCGTGGGGCAACCGACGAAAGCGGCGGTGGCGGCATGAGCAGCGTCGAGTTCAACACCCTGTACTGGGACAACACGCCCCCTGAGCAGATGCGCGCCCACCGCGCCGTCATGGCCAAGTTCGACATCGACGTGCGCTACTTCGAGGAGAACACGCCGCACGGCTTCTGGCTGGACCGCACCACGGCCACCAGCACGGCTGACGTCATCGGCTTCTTCGACTCCGACTGCGTGCCGCTGTCGCGCGAGCGCGTGCAGGCCTGCATCGACTACGTGACGCGCCACGACACCTTCTGCGGCATCGCGCAGGTGGCCAACCACATCCTGCCGCGCACGCACGTGTACGCGGCGCCGGCCTTCTTCCTGATCACGCGCAGCTGCTGGGAGCGGCTGGGTCGCCCGAGCTTCGAGCACAACCCGCGCTCGGACGTGGGCGAGGAGATCACGCGCGCCGCCGAGATGCTGGGCCAGCGGTTCCGGGTGCTGTACCCCGACAGCTTCGAGCGCGAGCCGCGCGAGGGCCTGTGGCCGCTGGGCCACTACGGCTACTACGGCATCGGCACCGTATTCGACCAGACCGTCTACCACCTCTACCAGGGCCGTTTCGGCAGCAACCTGCAGCTCTTCATCCAGCGCTGCGAGGAGATCGCCGAAGGCACCTTCAGCAGCGCGGGCCACCAGTCCGCCCGCGTCTTCGACTATGCCGGCCGCATTGCAGGCGTCTGAAGTGAAACAAGCCCCTCGCCCGGTCTCGCGCCGGCTGAACGCCGGCAAGCCCAGTCGGTCCCCCGTGGGGACGGCGATGCTTGCGGCATCGAGCCGCAAGCACATCGCCAACCGGGCCGGCTTGGGACGGCCCGGCGCTCGGCCCGAACACAGTTTCAAGCGTCGCGGGTGCCGCAGGCGCGGAATGGAAAACTGACATGCGCGAGTACCGCCACCGCCTCGTCACCGCCGGCCAGTCGTCGCCGCTCTACCTCTCCGACGTGCCCCTGCTGTGGCTGGACAAGCTCTCGCAGATGCTCGGGCGCCCGCTGTCCGTGCTGGACGTGGGCTGCGGCCTGGGCGACCAGATGCGGCGCATGCGCGAGCGGATGCCGCAGGCGCTGGACCGCGTGGGCGGCGTGGACTGGTCGCCGGCCACTGTGCGGTTTCACGCCACGTCGGGCATCTACGACGAGATGCTGAGTGCCGACTCCGCCGCGCTGCCGGCTGCCGACCAGAGCTGGGACGTGGCGCTGTCGATGGAGAACCTCGAGCACCTCTACGGCGAGCAGTCCATCGCCGCCATCCGCGAGCTGGCCCGGGTGGGGCGCAGCGTCATCATCACCACGCCGCTGCCGCGCGACGTCGTCAACCGGCCCTGGCTGCACGCAGAGATCGCCGAGGCCGAGGCCGACCCGCTGCCGCTGCCGGCGCAGGAGTACGTCTGCCTGGAAAGCGCCGTGCACAAGTCGGCGCTGGACCCGGCCTCCATGGCGGACGCCGGGTTCACGCTCGTGCAGACGACGCCCGCGCACGGCCACTACTTTGCGATGTCGGCCCAACTGCGGCCCGAACACATCCGCTGCATCGGCATCGACGAGCCTGCCGCCCCTGCAGGCGACGACCACCGCGCCCGCTACGTGACGCTGCTGCAGCGCTCGCTCGCCCTGGGCGACCGCCTGGCCCAGGCCTGGCCGGGGCGTTGAAGGCCGCCGCATGCGCCGCTTCGCCGTCATCGGCAGCTCCCACCTCTTCGGGCTGATCCAGCAGTACGTCGGCCCGGTGGACTCCGGCGCCTACCAGTTCGTCTGGGACACCGGCACCCCGGCCGTCGCCGAGTTGCCGCTGGGCATCGAGGGCTGGCGCGGCGACTTCGTCCTCTACAACACCCCGGCGGGCGGCCCGCCGCCGGTGCTGCAGGGCGACGTGCTCTTCATCCCGCCGCAGCTGACCGCCATCCTCGGCGCCATCCCGGCCGACGTGGACGTCATCTTCTCGCTCATGCGCGGCCAGGAGTTCGCCATCTCGCAGCTGGTGGACGACCCGAGCCATGCCGACTTCATCGACGACGCGGGCGGTTTCGAGCCCGGCCGGCGCTGGATGAGCCGGGCCGACGCGCAAGCCTGGGCAGGCGACGTCGCCCAGCCGCTCCTGACCACCCACCTCGCGCTGCGCCAGCAGTTCCGCAGCGCGCGCCTCGTGCACCTGCCGGCCCCACCGCCCATCGAAGACGAAGCCTACATCCGCGCCAACGCCGAAGGCTTCGGGCCGCTGTTCGCGCAGCACGGCATCAAGCCCTTTGCCATGCGCCAGCGCTTCTACCGCCTGATGTACGCCGGGTTGAACCGCCAGCTTGCGGCCCACGGCATCCTGAGCCTGCCGCCGCCGCCCGGCTCGCTCACGCCAGCGGGCGGGTTGCGCGCCGACCATGCCCGCGGCTGCCTGCACGGCAACACCTTCTATGCGCAAGGCCTGGCGGCCCAGATCGAGGAGGTGCTCGCGCATGTCCCACCCGTATGAGCACCTGGGCGCCCAGGCCTTCTGGCGAAAGACCGTCAGCGCGCAGGCCTGGGGCGAGCTGGATTTCAAGCCGGCCACCAAGTTCAAGCTGACGCCGTCGATGAAGATCGCCACGGCTGGCTCCTGCTTCGCCCAGCACATGGCCAAGCGCCTGGAGAGCTTCGGCCTGAGCCATTGGGTGGTGGAGCAGCCGCCGGCCGGCCTCACGCCCGAGCGCGCCCGCGAGCTGCAGTACGGCGTGTTCTCGGCCCGCTATGCCAATGTCTACACGGTGCGCCAGCTGCGCCAGCTCGTGGAGTTTGCCTTCGGGCTGCGCGAGGGTGACCCGCCCGTGCTGACCGAGGGCGAGCGCTGCTTCGACGGCCTGCGCCCGCGCATCCAGCCCGGCGGCTACGACAGCCTTGCGGACCTGCGCGCCGACCGTGCCTGGCACCTGGGTCAGGTGCGCCGCCTGTTCACCGAGTGCGACGTCTTCGTCTTCACCCTCGGCCTCACCGAGGCCTGGGTCGAGAAGGCCACCGGCATCGTCTTCCCCGTCTGCCCCGGCACGGCGGCCGGCAGCTTCGACCCCGAGCGGCATGGCTTCGTGAACTTCGAGTACCCGGAGATCCTGGCCGACCTGGACTGGGTGCGGGCCTTCGTCGCCGAGGTGAACCCCGGCATGCGCTGGATCGTCACCGTCTCGCCCGTGCCGCTGGTGGCCACGGCCACGGCGCACCCGGTCATCACCGCGTCCAGCTATTCCAAGGCCGTGCTGCGCGCCGTGGCCGGGCGGTTTGCCGATGCGCACGAAGGCGTCGAGTATTTCCCGTCCTTCGAGATCATTGCCTCCGCCCAGAGCTTCGGTCAGTACCTGGAAGGCGACCTGCGCGAGGTGTCGCCCCGCGGCGTCAACCATGTGATGCGCCAGTTCTCGGCGGCCTTCGTGCAGGCGGGCGAGCGCATCGCCGCCGCGCCCGTGGGCATTGCCGCCCAAGCCGCGGCGGCAGCCCAGGTGGAGTGCGAGGAACTGCTGAACGACCGGCCCTGAGCCTGCCCTGGGCAAGGTGCGCGTCGCCAGGCCCAGAATGGGGCCATGCCGCTTTCCCGCTTCGCCCGTGCGTTGACGCCGACTCTGGCGCTGCTCCTGGCTGTCTCCGCCCCGGCGGGGGCTGACGAGCCCCGCATCGACCGTGCGCTGGTGGTCTGCCGCGTGGCCGGCCAGGCCCTGGAGGCGGACTGGGTGTGGCCGCTCCCCGGCACGTCGCGGGGGCGGGCCGTGATGTTCGTGCACGGCGGCGGCTGGAGTGCCGGCAGCCGTCGCGACTACGAGCCCCTGGCCCGTGCGCTGGCCGCCCAGGGCTATGCCGGCCTGCTGGTGGACTACCGCCTGGCGCCTGCCGTGCGCCACCCCGAGGCCGTGCAGGACCTGAACTGCGCCTTGCGCTGGCTGCGGCAGTCGGCCCGAGAGCGGGGCATCGACCCCGACCACGTGGCCGTCATCGGCGGCTCGGCGGGTGCGCACCTGGCCGGCTGGGTGGCCTATGGCCGCGACGACGCGGCGCTGGACGGCCCCGGCCTGCCGCGGGGCCCCCGCGCACGGGTCACGCTGGCCGTGCTGCACGCCGGCCCCCACGACCTCGGCGTGTTCGACACCCTCGGGCCCGCCCAGCAAGGCCCGGTGCGGGCGCTGCTGGGCACGGCCACGCCCACGGCGGCGCAGCTGGCCCAGGCGAGCACGGTCAGCCGCGTGGCCCCGGGCGTGCCGCCCACGCTGATCCTGCACGGCGCACGCGACCCCCTCGTGCCGCCGGACCAGGCGCGGCGCCTGGCCGCGGCGCTCGCACGTGCCGGCGTCGCCCACACGCTGTACCTCATCCCCGGCGCCGGGCATGCGGACTTCGGCGACGACCCGGCGGCTGTCGGGCGCGAGCTGCTGGTGGCGCTGGCGCGCTGGCCCTGACGCCTGAAAGAAGTCAGGCCCCGTGGATCGCTCCACGGGGCCTGCGGGGCCGGCACCGCCGTGCCGGCGAGGAGATCGGTCAGGCGAAAGCCGTCAGAGCCAGTTGCTGCCGTTGTTGCGGCGCTGTTCGTCGTCCTCGGCCAGCTTGCGGTCGATGGCGGCGAGGTGGGCGTCGGGCCCGCCGGCAGGCATGCCGGCCTTGGCCAGCTCGGCCGGCGTGCCGCCCAGGAGCGCCTCGCTCGGCGGGGCGAGCACGTCGTGCAGGCTGACCTTGGCGGTCTCGGCGCTGGTCTGGGGCTGCACGTCCTTGGTGAACCAGACGTCGGCGACCTGGTGGTTGCTGCCGTCGGTGGAGGTGTAGCTGGAGACCAGGCCGATGAGGTTGCCGTTG
>JAEUPJ010000004.1 GCA_016790285.1 Roseateles sp.
GTTCGTCGTGACCGGATCCACCGAGTAGCTCAGGCCGCCGATCGTGGGCACGGGCACTTGCACCGTCACCGTCTTGCTCACCGAGGTCGCGCTGCCGGTCGCGGTGCTGGCCGACAGCGTGCAGCTGGCGCGGCTGGTGGCCGCCGCTCCGGCCGTCTCCGTCAGCGAGCCGTGCGTGGCCGTGCCGCTATTGCCCGCCCCGCTCACCCCGTTGCCGCAACTCGCCGAGCTGCTCCTCGCGCCAGAGGTCCTCCACGACAGTGTCGTCGTGCCGTTCGGCGTGACCGGATCCACCGAGTAGCTCAGGCCGCCGATCGTGGGCACGGGCACTTGCACCGTCACCGTCTTGCTCACCGAGGTCGCGCTGCCGGTCGTGTTGCTGGCCGACACCGTGCAGATGGCGCTGCTGGTGGCCGCCGCACCGGCCGTCACCGTCAACGAGCCGTTCGTGGCCGTGCCGCTATTGCCCGCCCCGCTCACCCCGTTGCTGCAACTCGCCGAGCTGCTCGTGGCACCGCTGGCCGTCCACGTCAGGGTCGTCGTGCCGTTCGTCGTGACCGGATCCACCGAGTAGCTCAGGCCACTGATCGTGGGCACAGGCACGGGCACTTGCACGGTCACCGTCTTGCTCACCGACGTCGCACTGCCGGTCGCGTTGCTGGCCGACACCGTGCAGATGGCGCTGCTGGTGGCCGCCGCACCGGCCGTCACCGTCAACGAGCCGTTCGTGGCCGTGCCGCTGTTGCCCGCGCCGCTCACCCCGTTGCTGCAACTCGCCGAGCTGCTCGTGGCACCGGCGGCCGTCCAGCTGAAGATGGCGTTACTGCCTGCCGTGATCGGGTCGACCGAGAAGCTCGCATTGATGATGGTCGGCGCATTCGCGTTCTTCACCTCGACAACACGTCGATTCCCAGCCGCGTCGTACTGGTAAGTCGTGCGATTCCCGTCAGCCCTATCGACCTGGACCAGGCGACCAAGGCTGTCGTACTTGAAGGAGGTTGTCGCCTGAGATTCTGCCCAGGGCGAAAAGGAAACCAGAACAGCGCTCGCCGCTGCAGGCCACAGCGTTCGCTTGACCTTTTGAACCGCATTGAACATCCCGCCACGCGTTGTGGCCACACAAATAGACATAGACCTCCCTCGTTTCGCGCTCTCACAGCCTGCCTGTCCAGACAGCCTTGACGCTTTGCGTCGCTATTCTCTACGCGCAATGGAGCGTGACACTCCCAAGTGCAGGGGGATTAGGCTTTGGTGTTTTCACTTAGGGCCTGCCTTGCAAGAGCGCTTCGCAGCACATCGTCGCAAAAAAAGCCTAGGGCCTTCGCGGCGGCGAGAGCTGGTGCCAGAGCTGATGCGGCTGATTGGATGCAGCCAGCGCAATGCCATGCGGGTGGCCAACGTGTCGCCGGGCAGCTTCTTCTACAAGCCGGTCAAGAAGGACGAGACCGCGCTGCGTATGCGCATCAAGGAGATCACGAGCACACGCGTGCACTACGGCTATCGCCGTGTTCACGTGCTGCTGCGCCGCGAAGGCCACCCCGACAACGTCAAGCGCGTGTACCGCCTCTATCGGGACGAAGGGCTGTCATTGCGGCTCAAGCGGCCGAAGCGGAACAAGGCTGCCCAGTTGCGACAGCCCAAGCAGCTGGCCCATGCCATCAACGAGATCTGGAGCATGGACTTTGTCGCTGACAACTTGTTCGACGGCCGCAAGCTGCGCATGCTCACCGTGGTTGACCTCTACACGCGCGAGTGCCTGGCGATCGACGTGGGGCAAAGCTTGAAGGGCGAAGAAGTCGTTCGCGTCCTCAGCAGCATCGTCTTGCTGAACCGCCCCGGGTATCGCGGAGGCTCAACACTCTGAGAGGATTGAGCCATGAGCAAGTCGAACAAGTTCTCGCCCGAGGTGCGTGAGCGCGCGGTGAGGATGGTGCAGGAGCACCGAGGGGAGTACCCGTCGCTGTGG
>JAEUPJ010000006.1 GCA_016790285.1 Roseateles sp.
TGCAACACGCCAGCCGCCTGATCGGCGACTGGATCCACTTCTACAACCACCGGCGCCCGCACCAGGCGCTGAACATGAAGACCCCCGCTGAGGCATTCGCGTTAGCGGCCTGACCTGTGCAGGTTCTGCTGGGTCAATACATTCGCGCCTCGCGCTCAGTGCTGCAAGAAGAACCGCATCATTTCCCTGCTGGCGTCGGGCCCGAGCGCATCGGCGTACGAACCCGACGGATCGCCGCCTGACCAGGCGTGGCCGGCGCTGCGAACCGTCCATTGTTCGGTCAGCACTCGACCTTCTGCATCCTTGAACTGCTTTCGCGTGCAGGCGCGGGAGCCGACCACGAGGTCTTGCTGCTCCTCGATACCGATGGCGCCGGCACCGTGCGCGCAGGCCACCCGTTCACCATTGATCGGGTGAACGGTCGCATCGGCATCACCGTGGAACACGATCATGCGCACGCCTGAACGCGTCGCAGGGCTGGGGGCCCCGCCGGATTGGCCTCGCATGGCCGCCAAGGCCCCAGGGAGGTCACGAGCAGCCCCCGCAGGCAGCCCTGAGTGAACGCCGGCAGCGGCGAAGACATCCGGATGGGTCGATGCCAGGATGGCCGCCATGGCGCCGCCGGCAGACAAGCCCGCCACGTAGATGTGCGCAGGGTCGACATCATGGCTCTGAGCGATGTGCAGGGCCAGGTCGGCCAGCAGTGCAGGCTCGCCGCGGCCACGCGTCTGGTGGTTGTGCTTGAACCAGTTCCAGCAACCCTGGCTGTTGGCCTGCCGCGTCTGAGCGGGATACAACACGAGCGCGTTATGTTCCGCAGCCACCGTGTTCATGCGCGTGCCACGTGCAAAGTCGTCAGGGTCCTGCGTGCAGCCATGCAGCATGAGAATCAAGGCGCGGGGCTTGGCGGCAGAGGCCGCGGGAATGAACAGTTTGTAGTCGCGCGTGCCCGCGCGATGGGCATACCGGCCTGCGACGAACTGGGCCGCGATGCCCGGCATCTCGACCGGCGTGGCGCCTGCATCGGCAACCACCCGGGCGACGACGTCGATGACTCCACCGTCCGGGACGTCGGGTGCTGGCCTCGTCGGTGCGGCCGCAGGGCTGCGATTCATCGCCGTGGCGATGACAGCCATGGCGGACTTGAGATCGCCGGAGCGCGTCAGTGCCGTTGCCTCCGCCATCAACTTCTCAAACTGGGGATGCATGGGAACTTTCGGAAAGTCGGGGCGCCCTAGAGCAGGCGACCGACGAGGGCCGTTTTCACGGCGGGACTTGCTTGAAGGGCTCCGAGGACATTCAGCGACGCGATGGTCGCCAGCGCGAGTTCGGGCGTCACATCCGATGCAATGACGGCCAGACCCAGCACGCGGATGTGCAGCATCTCGCCGGCGGCGCGTACCTGCTCAAGGTCGGCGACGGTGAACTGCTGGATTCCCAGGACCAAGCTCTTGCGGCCGACCACCTGGCGGATCACATCGGCATGGCTGGCAATCTGGTTGCGTATGGCCGTCCGGATCAGATCGCTTCGATTGGCATAGAACCCTTCCTGGACCAGAAGGTCGATCTGACCGAGGTCCACACAGCCCAGGTTCAGCGTGAGCTTTTCATCGGGCGGCTTGCCGGCTTTGGGCGAGAGCTGGGGTGTGGCGGGCATGAGCCATCGTATGGCATCCAAGTGGATGGCGCTTGGAAGTTACATCCTGTCCGGAGCCGCGGGTAACTCAAGCCCGCGCCCGCCATGACGCGACGCCGTCAGCCCTGGCGCGTGGCCACGGGCCGGCCGCGGCCGCGGGCTTCCAGCCAGGCCTTGGCCTCGGAGAAGTGGCCGCAGCCGATGAAGGGCCGGGGCGGCTTCAGGGCCGACAGCGGCGAGGGGTGGTTGGCCTTGAGCACGAGGTGATCCTGGCCGGCGGCCTCGATCAGCGGGGCCTTGGCCTGGGCGTAGTTGCCCCACAGCATGAAGACCTTGGGCGCGGGGTCCTCGGCCGCGGTGCGGATGAGGGCGTCGGTCAGCACTTCCCAGCCCTTGCCGGCGTGGCTGGCGGCCTGGCCGTCTTCCACGGTCAGCACGGCGTTGAGCAGCAGCGTGCCGCCTTCGGCCCAGCGCACCAGGCTGCCGGTCGGCGGGAAAGGCTTGCCGAGGTCGCGCTGGATCTCCTTGAAGATGTTGCGCAGGCTGGGCGGGAAGGGCACGCCCTCGGGCACGCTGAACGACAGGCCTTCCGCCTGGCCGGGGCCGTGGTACGGGTCCTGGCCCAGGATGACGACGCGGGTCGCGCTGAGCGGCGTCAGGCGCAGGGCGCGCAGCGGTTCGGGCGGGTAGATGGTGGCGCCCGCGGCGGCCCGCTCGGCGAGGTAGGCCTGCAGCTTCTGGCCCACGGGGCTGGCGGCCCAGGCCTCGACGACCGGGCGCCAGTCGGTGTCGGGGAGGTCCAGCGGGAGTTTCATCCGAACAGCGTGGCGAGCGCGGCGCCCGGGTCGGGGGCGCGCATGAAGGCCTCGCCGACGAGGAAGGCATTGACCTGCGCGTCGCGCATGCGCTGCACGTCGGCCGCGCCGAGGATGCCGCTCTCGGTCACCAGCAGCCGGTCGGCCGGCACGCGCGGCAGCAGGCCGAGCGTGGTGTCCAGCGTCACCTCGAAGGTGCGCAGGTTGCGGTTGTTGATGCCCACCAGCGGCGTCTTGAGCTGCAGCGCGCGGTCGAGTTCCTCGCCGTCGTGCACCTCCACCAGCACGTCCAGGCCGATGGCCTGCGCGGCGGCTTCGAGGTCGGCCATCTGCGCGTCGGACAGGCAGGCGGCGATCAGCAGGATGCAGTCGGCGCCCATCGTGCCGGCGTCCATGACCTGGTATTCGTCGACCATGAAGTCCTTGCGCAGCACCGGCAGCTCGCAGGCGGCACGGGCCTGCTGCAGGTAGGCGGTGGCGCCCTGGAAGAAGCGCTCGTCGGTCAGCACGGAGAGGCAGGCTGCGCCGTGGCGGGCGTAGCTTTCGGCGATGGCCGCGGGGCGGAAGTCCTCGCGCAGCACGCCCTTGGAGGGGCTGGCCTTCTTGACTTCGGCAATCACGCCCGCCAGGCCCGCATCGACCTTGGCCCGCAGCGCGCGCGCAAAGCCGCGCTGCTCGCCGCGGCGGCCCTCGGCCTCCTCACGCAGCGACGTGAGCGAGCGCCGGCCCTTGGCAGCGGCGATCTCTTCCCACTTGACCTCGACGATGCGCTTGAGGATGTCCGCGCTCATGCCGCGCCTCCGAGTCCCTGCGTGGTCTTCACGAAGGCGTCGAGCTTGGCGCGCGCCGCGCCGCTGTCCAGCGCCTGGCGTGCACGCGCGATGCCGTCGGGCAGGCCGCTGGCCACGTTGGCGGCATAGAGCGTGGCGCCGGCGTTGAGCAGCACGATGTCGCGCGCCGGGCCGGCCTGGCCGTCCAGCACGCCCAGCAGCATCTGGCGCGACTGCTCGGGGCCGTCGACCTTGAGGCTGCGGTTGCTGGCCATCGCGAAGCCGAAGTCCTCGGGGTGCACCTCGTACTCGCGGATGGCACCGTCCTTGAGCTCGCCCACGAGGGTGGTGGCGCCAAGCGAGATCTCGTCCATGCCGTCCTTGCCGTAGACGACGAGCGCGTGCTCCGCGCCCAGGCGCTGCAACACGCGCACCTGGATGCCGACGAGGTCGGGGTGGAACACGCCCATCAGGATGTTGGGTGCGCCGGCCGGGTTGGTGAGCGGCCCCAGGATGTTGAAGATGGTGCGCACGCCCAGCTCGCGCCGCACCGGCGCGATGTTCTTCATGGCCGGGTGGTGGTTGGGCGCGAACATGAAGCCGATGCCGCATTCCGCGACGCTGGCCGCCACCTGGCGCGGCGTGAGCTGGATGTTGGCGCCCAGCGCCTCCAGCACGTCGGCGCTGCCGGTCTTGCTGCTCACGCTGCGGTTGCCGTGCTTGGCCACCTGCGCGCCTGCGGCGGCGGCGACGAACATCGAGCAGGTGGAAATGTTGAAGCTGTGCGCGCCGTCGCCGCCGGTGCCCACCACGTCCACGAGGTGGGGCAGGGGGCCGAGCGGCACCTTGTTGGACAGCTCGCGCATGACCTGCGCGGCGGCGGTGATCTCGCCGATGGTTTCCTTCTTCACGCGCAGGCCGGTGATGAGGGCGGCGGCGATGACGGGCGACATCTCGCCGGCCATGATGCGGCGCATCAGCGTCAGCATCTCGTCGTGGAAGATCTCGCGGTGCTCGATGACGCGCGTCAGGGCTTCGTTGTCGGTGATGGGCATGGTCAGGCCTCGCGTCGGTGGGGTTCGGTGACGTGCAGATGGCGGGTCAGCAGGTCGCGCGGCGGGGCGCTGCCGCCCTGGCGCAGCCACACGCCGACCCCACCGCGGTGGTTGCTGCCGTGGGTGATGACGTGGGCCAGCATCTCGCCGCGCGTCATGCGGCCGGTGTCGCCATCGGTGAAGCGAAACGAGATGACTTCGTCGAACTGGGCCTCGGTCATGCCGCGGACGTGGTCCAGGTACCAGGCGTCCAGGGCCTGGAAGGCCGCGCGCAGCTCGGCAGGCGTGGGCGTGTGCTCGGTGTTGGTGCCACTCAGGCCGTGGGCTTCGCCCTTGAGATGACCGGCCCAGATGCGGTCCACCGTGTGGATGTGGTTGAGGATGCGCAGGGCCTGGTGGTGGGCGTCGGCGTGCGCCGTGGCGTCCACCTGGGCGAGCTGATCGAAGAACTGCGGCTCGATCCAGGCCTTGTGCTCGAAGAGCGACATCATCAGCGTTCGGGTCGACATGCTCAGCCCTTCTCGAAGAACTCGCGCGCGGCGGCCAGCGCGCGGTCGATGCCGGCGGCATCGACGTCCAGGTGCGTCACGAAGCGCAGGCCGATGAGGCCGGTGGCCAGCACGCCGCGCGATTTGAGATGCTCCAGCAGCGCGCCGCCGCGGCCGTCGCTGACCTGGGCGAAGACGATATTCGTCTGTGGTGGCGTCACCGTGACACCCGGCAGCGCGGCCAGGCCCTCGGCCAGGCGCTGGGCCAGCGCATGGTCGTCGGCGAGGCGCTCGACGTGGTGCGTCAGCGCATGGTCGGCCGCTGCGGCAAGCACGCCCACCTGGCGCAGGCCGCCGCCCACCATCTTGCGGATGCGGTGGGCGCGCTGGATCAGCTCGCGCGAGCCCACCAGCATGGAGCCGACGGGGGCGCCCAGGCCCTTGCTGAAGCAGATCGAGACCGAGTCGAACGGCCGGGTCAGGTCGGCCACCGAGCGGCCCGAGGCGACGGCGGCGTTGAAGAGCCGCGCGCCGTCCAGGTGCGTGGCCAGGCCGCGGGCGTGGGCCAGGTCGCAGGCGGCCTCCGCATAGCCCGTGGGCAGCACGTTGCCGCCCCAGGTGTTCTCCAGCGCGAGCAGCCGGGTGCGGGCGAAGTGCGGGTCGTCGGGCTTGATGGCCGCGGCGATGTCCTCGAGCTTGATGGTGCCGTCGGGCTGGTTGGGCAGGGGCTGGGGCTGGATGCTGCCCAGCACCGCCGCGCCGCCGCCCTCGTAGCGGTAGGTGTGGGCGAGTTGGCCGACGATGTACTCGTCACCGCGGCCGCAATGCGCCAGCAGCCCGCACAGGTTGCTCTGCGTGCCGCTGGGCATGAAGAGGGCGGCTTCCTTGCCGAGCAGCGCGGCCACGCGCTCCTGCAGCGCGTTGACGGTGGGGTCGTCGCCGAAGACGTCGTCACCCACGGCCGCGCGGGCGATGGCCTCGCGCATCGCGGCCGTGGGCCTGGTGACGGTGTCGCTGCGCAGGTCAACGGTGTTGTAGCTGGCGCCGCCGCCGGATGAGGGCGCGTAGTCGCTCATGGCTTGAGCTCCAGGAAGTTGCGCAGCATCGCGTGGCCGTGTTCGCTCAGGATGGACTCGGGGTGGAACTGCACGCCTTCGCAGGGCGTGGCGGTGCCGGCGAGCTCGCGGTGGCGCACGCCCATGATCTCGCCGTCCTCGCTGCGCGCGGTGATCTCCAGCACGGCGGGGCAGGTGGCCTCCTCGATGACGAGCGAGTGGTAGCGGATCACGGAGAAGCTCTGCGGCAGGCCGCTGAACACGCCGCGCTGGTCGGTCGTGATCGTGCTGGCCTTGCCGTGCATCTGGCGCTGCGCGCGGATGATGCGCCCGCCCAGGGCCTGGCCCATGGACTGGTGGCCCAGGCACACGCCCAGCAGCGGCTTCTTGCCCAGGAAGTGCTGGATGGCCTCCACGCACACCCCCGCTTCGTTGGGCGTGCAGGGGCCCGGCGAGAAGACGATGTGGTCGGGGTTCAGCGCGGCCATCTCGGCCACGGTGATCTCGTCGTTGCGCACCACCTTCACGTCGGCGCCCAGTTCACCGAAGTACTGGACGATGTTGAACGTGAAGCTGTCGTAGTTGTCGATCATCAAGAGCATGTGGCCTCCCGCCGGGCCGCCCCAAGGGAGGCCGCGCCCCCTCGGGGGGCAGTGAACGAAGTGAGCGTGGGGGTCATCAAAATCCCTCCTCAACCAGTTCGGCAGCGCGCAGTAGGGCGCGGGCTTTGGCTTCGGTCTCTTGCCATTCGAGTTCGGGGACGGAGTCGGCCACGATGCCTGCCGCCGCCTGCACGTAGAGCATGCCGTCCTTGACGATGCCGGTGCGGATGGCAATGGCCAGGTCCATGTCGCCGGCAAAGCTCAAGTACCCGCAGGCGCCGCCGTAGATGCCGCGCTGCACGGGCTCGAGCTCGTCGATGAGCTCCATCGCCCTCACCTTGGGCGCGCCGCTGAGCGTGCCGGCGGGGAAGGTCGCCTTCAGCACGTCCAGCTGCCCCACCTCGGGGCGCAGCGTGCCCTCCACGTTGGAGACGATGTGCATGACGTGGGAGTAGCGCTCGACGTCGAAGGCCTGCGTCACCTGCACGCTGCCCGTGCGGGCGATGCGGCCGATGTCGTTGCGCGCCAGGTCGATGAGCATCAGGTGCTCGGCGCGCTCCTTGGGGTCGGCCTTGAGTTCGGCCTCCAGCGCCACGTCGCGCTCGGGCGTGCCGCCGCGCGGGCGGGTGCCGGCCAGCGGGCGGATGGTGACCTTGCGGCTGTTGTGGCCGTCGGCGTCCACGCCGTGTTCCTCGCGCACGAGGATCTCGGGGCTGGCGCCCACGACCTGGAAGCCGCCGAAGTCGTAGAAGTACATGTAGGGGCTGGGGTTCAGCGCCCGCAGCGCGCGGTACAGCGCGATGGGCTCGGCCTTGTAGGGCTTGGCCAGGCGCTGGCCGATGACGACCTGCATCAGGTCGCCCGCGGCGATGTACTCCTTGGCGCGCTCCACGGCGGCCATCAGCTCGGCCTTGGAGAAGTCGCGCTGCACGGGGTGGCTCTCGCTGCGCGTCACACGTGGCACGCTGACCGAGTAGTGCAGCTTGTCGCGCAGCGTGCTCAGCCGCTTGGTGGCGCGGAAGTAGGCCTCGGGCTGGCGTGGGTCGGCCCAGACGATGAGGTACAGGCGCCCGGAGAGGTTGTCGATGACGGCGACCTCCTCGCTGAGGAGCAGCAGGATGTCAGGCGTGCCCAGGCCGCCTTCCTTCCTGGTGGCGGCCAGGCGCTTTTCGATGGCGCGCACGGCCTCGTAGCCGAAGTAGCCGGCCAGGCCGCCGCAAAAGCGCGGCAGGCCGGCGGGGATCTTGGGCTTGATGCGGTCCTGGTAGGCCGCGATGAAGTCCAGCGGGTTGCCCTCGTGCGTCTCGACGACGACGCCGTCGGTGACCACCTCGCACAGCGTGCCGGTGGCGCGCACCAGCGTGCGGCAGGGCAGGCCGATGAAGGAGTAGCGCCCGAAGCGCTCGCCGCCGACGACGGACTCCAGCAGGAAGCTGTTGCGGCCCTGGCCGGAGCCGGCGCAGAGCTTGAGGTACAGGGACAGGGGGGTTTCGAGATCCGCAAAGGCCTCGCTGATGAGCGGGATGCGGTTGTAGCCTTCAGCGGCCAGGCTTTGAAATTCCAGTTCGGTGATCACGACTCAAACCTTGAAAAGACAGCATTTCAGGGCTTGGCGTGCAGCCCGTGGGAGACCGGGCAACGCGGGAAAGAGCGCGTCAGGGCGCGCCAAGCAGCATCAGGGCAGGGCTGACCAGCGACGCCAGGGCCAGGCTCCCCGGTCGCTCGACCCCGTGATGTGCTTGCGCGTGATGAACATGTTCGGGCCAGTGTAGCAGCCGGGTCTTTACAAGATGGCGCCATACTTCGGTTCACGGAGATGCCGCCATCGCGGCACGATAACGGAGCGAGACATGCGCGCGTTCATTGCCGCGGCCCTGCTGGCCGCAGCCAGTCTGGGAGGGGGGAGCGCCTGGGCCCAGGTGGTCGAGGTGGCCAACGTGAAGTACGAACCGTCGGTCGATCTGGCCGGGCAGAAGCTGGTGCTCAACGGCGCCGGCATCCGCTACAAGTTCGTCGTCAAGGTGTACACCGCGGGCCTGTACCTCACGCACAAGGCGGGCACGACGCCCGAGGTGCTGAGCGCCCCCGGCCCCAAGCGCATCCACATCCAGATGCTGCGCGACATCGACGGCAACGAACTCGGCAAGCTCTTCACCAAGGGCATGGAAGCCAATGCGCCGCGCGAGGAGTTCGCGAAGTGCATCAACGGCGTGCTCAAGCTCAGCGAGGTCTTCGCGAGCCGCAAGCAGCTCAACGCCGGTGACAGCTTCTCGGTCGACTACGTGCCGGGCGTCGGCTCGGTGCTGCTGCTCAACGGCAAGTCGGTGATGCCCGAGCCCATCAAGGAGCCCGAGTTCTTCTCGGCCTTGCTGCGCATCTGGCTGGGCGACAAGCCCGCCGACGACGGGCTCAAGGACGCCTTGCTCGGCGTCAAGCGCGCGTCGCGCCGCTGAGGCGAAGGGCGTCCAGCCGGTCCACGTGCTGCAGGGCCGCCACGGCGCGGATGTCCTCGCCGTGGTTGTAGCCATAGGTCACCAGCACCACGGGGCAGCCCGCGCCGCGGGCCGCCTCGGCGTCGTTGCGCGAGTCGCCCACCATCCAGGTCGTTGACGGGCGCGTGCCCAGCGCTTCGCAGGTGCGCAGCAGTGGCAGCGGGTCGGGCTTCTTGCGCGGGAAGTCGTCGCCGCCGAACACGTGGCGGAAGTAGCCGTCCAGCCCCTTGCGCCGCAGCAGCTCGCGCGCCGGCGCGGCGGGCTTGTTGGTGAGCACGGCCAGCGGCAGGCCCAGCGCGCGCAGGGCCTCCAGCCCTTCCACCACGCCTGGGTACACAGCCGCATGCGCGCCGTTCACCTCGGCGTAGTGCGCCTGGTAGAGCGTCCAGGCATGGTCGAACAGGCCCGGCTTGGCGCCGACATGCGCCAGGGTCTGGCGCACCAGGTGCTCGCCGCCGCGGCCGATGGTGTGCTCGACGAAGTCCCGGCCCACCGCCGGCAGGCCGAGGTCGGCCAGCGTCAGGCCCAGCACCGCGACGAAGTCGCCGAGGGTGTCGACCAGGGTGCCGTCGAGGTCGAGGATGCAGGCTTGCGGCGTCATGCCTTGAGCACCCCGTCGGCCTTGAACATCGCCTTGATGCCCCGCACCGCCTGGCGGATGCGGTTCTCGTTCTCGATGAGGGCGAAGCGCACATGGCCGTCGCCGTGATCGCCGAAGCCGATGCCGGGCGACACGCAGACCTTGGCCTTCTCCAGCAGCTGGCGCGCGAACTCCAGCGAGCCGAGCTCGCGGTAGGGCTCAGGGATGCGCGCCCAGATGTACATGCTGGCCTTGGGGCAGTCCACCGCCCAGCCCGCTTCGGTGAGGCCCTTGTAGAGCACGTCGCGGCGGCGCTGGTAGCTCGCGGCGATGTCCTTCACGCACTGCTGGTCGCCTTCGAGCGCGGCAATCGCGGCCACCTGCAGCGGCGTGAAGGTGCCGTAGTCGTGGTAGCTCTTGATGCGCGCGAGCGCGGCGACGAGGTCGGGGTTGCCCACCATGAAGCCCACGCGCCAGCCGGCCATGTTGTAGCTCTTGCTGAGGGTGAAGAACTCCACCGCCACGTCCTTGGCGCCGGGCACCTGCATGATGGACGGCGCCTCGAAGCCGTCGAAGACGATGTCGGCATAGGCCAGGTCGTGCACGACGAGGATGTCGTGCTTCTTGGCCAGCGCCACCACGCGTTCGAAGAAGCTCAGCTCCACGCACTGTGCCGTCGGGTTGGACGGGAAGCCGAACACCATCATCTTGGGCTTGGGGTAGCTGCCGCGGATGGTCTTCTCCAGCTCGGCGAAGAAGTCCACCTCGCTGCTGACCGGAATGGCGCGGATGTCCGCCCCGGCGATGACGGCGCCATAGATGTGGATGGGGTAGCTCGGGTCGGGCACGAGCACGGTGTCGCCGCGGTCCAGCGTGGCGAGCATCAGGTGCGCCAGGCCTTCCTTGGAGCCGATGGTGACGATGGCCTCGGTGTCGGGGTTGATATCCACCCCGTAGCGGCGCTGGTACCAGTGCGCGATGGCGCGGCGCAGGCGCGGGATGCCCTTGCTGGCGGAGTAGCCGTGGGTGTCGGGGCGCTGGGCGACCTCGGCGAGCTTGGCGACGATGTGCGCCGGCGTGGCCCCGTCGGGGTTGCCCATGCTCATGTCGATGATGTCTTCCCCGCGGCGGCGGGCGGCCAGCTTGAGCTCGGCCGTGATGTTGAAGACGTAGGGAGGGAGGCGATCGATGCGCGCGAAACGGCGCTTGCCGCCCGAGGCGGAAGACGAAGAGGTCATTGGCAGTGAAACGTGAGCGCCCGGAACCGTCCGAGCGACGTGGGCGGCGTGGCGCCGCGCCGGGGCCGACTCTAGCGCACCCTTCCTAGAATCGGGGGGATGAACTCCTCTGCCGCCCCCATCGTCTGCGTCGGCGGCCTCAACATCGACCGCAAGCTCAAGCTGCTCGCGCACGCGCTGTCCGGTTCGTCCAACCCCTGCGAATCCCACGAGACGCCCGGTGGCGTCGTGCGCAACGTCGCCGAGAACCTGGCGCGGCTCGGCCTGCCGGTGGCGCTGGTGGCCGCCGTGGGCGACGACGCGGGCGGGCGCATGCTGCTGGAGCAGGCCGCCGCGGTCGGCATGGACACGCGCGCCGTCATCCGGCTGCGCCGCCATGCCAGCGACAGCTACACCGCCGTGCTCGCGCCCGACGGCAGCCTGACGCTCGGGCTGGCGGCCATGCCGCTGGTCGAGAGCCTGAACCCCTGGGCGCTGGAGGCCAGCAAGGCGCTGCGCGCCAGCGCAGCCCTCGTCGTGGCGGATGGCAACCTGCCGACCGACGCCTGGCCGCTGCTGCTGGCCGAAGCGCGCGCCAACGCCATCCCGCTCGTGGGGGTGGCCGTGTCCGAGGCCAAGATGGAGCGCCTGCCCGATCGCCTGGACGGGCTGCACCTGCTCGTCATGAACGCGGGTGAACTCGCCACCGTGGCGGCCGACCCGAACGATGCCTTCGACGCGTTGCACGCCCGTGGTGTGGGCTGCGTGGTCGTGTCCAAGGGCGCCGAGGGCCTGCTGCTGAGCACGCCCGGCCGTGCCCCGCGCCACTGGCCGGCCCCGCCGGTGGAGGTGGTGGACGTGACCGGCGCGGGCGATGCGCTGTCGGCCGGCGTGTGCGCCTCGCTGCTGCGCGCGCCCGATGACTTCGACGCCGCGGCCCGGCTGGGCCTGGACCTGGCAGCCCTGACGCTGCAGACCGAGGACAGCGTCCACCCCGAACTCACCCCTGATTTCCTGCTGAACCGATGAACGACTTCATTCAACTCTCGCCCGAAGTGGCCGCCGCCCGTGAACAGGGCCGCCCCGTCGTGGCCCTCGAATCGACCATCATTGCCCACGGCATGCCCTGGCCCCAGAACCTGGAGACGGCCCGCCAGGTCGAGGACGTCATCCGCATCGAGGGCGCCGTGCCGGCCACCATCGCCGTCATCGGCGGGCGCATCCGCGTGGGCCTCACCGACGACGAGCTGCAGCAGCTCGCCCAGGCCCCCGACGCCATGAAGCTGAGCCGCCGCGACCTGCCCTATGCCATCGCCACCGGCCGGCTCGGCGCCACCACCGTGGCCGCCACCATGATCTGCGCCCACCTGGCCGGCATCGAGGTGTTCGTGACGGGCGGCATCGGCGGCGTGCATCGCGGCGGGCACGAGAGCTTCGACATCTCGGCCGACCTGCAGGAGCTCGCGCGCACGCCGGTGGCGGTCGTCTGCGCCGGGGCCAAGTCCATCCTGGACCTCGGCCTGACGCTGGAGTACCTGGAGACGCATGGCGTGCCGGTGCTGTCGGTCGGGCAGGACAACTTCGCGGCCTTCTTCACGCCGGACAGCGGCCTGAAGGCGGACTTCCGCATGGATGACGCCCAGACGCAGGCGCGCTTCATCCGCGCGAAGTGGGCGCTCGGCCTGTCGGGCGGCGTGGTCGTGAGCAACCCGGTGCCGGCGGCGCAGGCCATGCCGCGCGAGGAGATCGACGCCATCACGGCGCAGGCCCTCGCCGAAGCCGAAGGCCAAGGCATCACGGGCAAGGCCATCACGCCCTTCCTGCTGGGTCGCATCAAGGCCCTCACCGGTGGCCGCAGCCTCGCCACCAACATCGCCCTGGTCAAGCACAACGCGGTGGTGGGCGCGCGGCTGGCGCGCGCGCTGCAGAAGTAAGTCCGGAATTCGCATTTGGCGGGCGGCCCTCAGCAACCTCCGAGAAAAACTCGGCGGTTAAGCTGATACGTTTTTTCAGTCAACCCCCATTACTTTCGGCAGGCCTGCATGCGCGCGACCTCTCCCTGGATTCCTTGCGGCCTCGTGCTGACCGCGCTGACCGTGTTGGCCGGGTGCGGCGGCAAGGACAAGGCCGGCGCACCGGCCGCGGCTGCCTCGGGGCCCGCCGCTGCGGCCAGCGCGCCACCGCAGAACGTGGGTGTCGTCAAGGTGCGCCAGGCCGACGTGCCCATCACGGTGGAAGCCAGCGGCACCGTCACCGCGCTGCAGAGCGTGGACCTGCGCGCGCAGACCACCAGCACCGTCGCGCAGGTGTTCGTGAAGGACGGGCAGAACGTGAAGAAGGGCGAGCTGCTCTTTCGCTTCGACGACCGCGCCGACCGCGCCGCGCTCGACAAGGCCCGCGCCCAGCTCGCGCGCGACCGCGCCAGCCTCGCCGACCTGGAGCGCCAGCTCAACCGCGCCAAGGAACTGAAGGCGCAGAACTTCATCGCGCAAAACGCCGTCGACACCGCGCAGGCCAACTTCGAGGGCGCCCAGGCCCTGGTGCGCAGCGACGAGGCCGCCGTGCAGGCCGCGCAGGTCAGCGCCAGCTACAACGAGCTGCGCGCACCCATCAGCGGGCGCGTGGGCATCGTGAGCGTCTACCCCGGCAGCCTCGTGCAGGCCAATGCCACCGCACTGCCGCTGGTCAACATCGCGCAGCTCGACCCCATCGGCATCACGTTCACCGTGCCCGAGACCCAGCTCGGCTCGCTGCTGGCCGCCACGCGTGCGGGCGAGCTCGACGTCGAGGCCCTGCCGCCGCCCGGCTCGCCCAAGGGCGCGCCGTCCATCAAGGGGCGGGTGTCGGCCGTGGACAACCTCGTGGACTCCTCCACCGGCACCATCCGCGTCAAGGCCGAGTTCGACAACCAGGCCCGCACGCTGTGGCCGGGTCAGTACCTGCGGGTGCGCGTGACGCTGCGCACGCTCAAGGGCGTGACCGTGGTGCCCCAGGCCGCGATCATCATGCGCGGCAACGACCGCTCGGTCTACGTCGTGGGCCCGGACAACACCGCCAAGCTCGTGCCGGTGCAGGTGCGCCAGGCCATGGGCGAGCAGGCCGTGGTGGAGGGCCTGGACGCGACAGCGCAGGTCGTCATGGAAGGCAAGCAGAACCTGCGGCCGGGCACGCCGCTGCGGGTGCAGCCCAGCGGCAGCGCAGCCGCCTCGGCGCCAGGCGCCGCCTCCGGCGCCTCGGCCGCAGCTTCGGGCGCCGGCAAATGAGGTTGACGGAAGCCTTCATCCGGCGGCCGGTCATGACCGTGCTGTTGAACCTGTCGCTGGTCATCGCCGGCCTGGCCGCCTGGAGCCGCATCCCGGTGGCGGCGCTGCCGTCCTACAACACGCCCGTCATCAACGTGGGCGCATCGCTGCCGGGCGCTGCGCCGGAGACGATGGCCTCGTCGGTGGCGCTGCCGCTGGAGAAGCAGTTCTCCACGATCGCCGGCCTGCAGACGATCTCGTCGACCAACACGCTGGGCAACACCTCCATCACGCTGGAGTTCGACCCGTCGCGCAACATCGACGCCGCGGCGGTGGACGTGCAGGCGGCGCTGTTCCGCTCGCTGCGCGCCCTGCCGGCGGAGATGACCTCGCCGCCGAACTACCGCAAGGTCAACCCGGCCGACGCGCCGGTGCTGCTGGTGGCGCTGACCTCGCCGTCCATCGACCTGACCGAACTCAACGACTACGCGGAGAACCTGCTGTCGCCGGGGCTGTCCACCATCGACGGTGTGGCGCAGGTGTCCATCTACGGCCAGAAGCGCTACGCGGTGCGCATCAAGGTGCGCACCGACCTGCTCAACCAGCGCAACATCACGCTGGACGAACTGCAGGCGGCGGTGAAGGCGGCCAATGCCAACACGCCGGTCGGCGTGCTCGACGGCTCGCGGCAGACGCTCACCATCCAGGCCAACCGCCAGCTCAAGAACGCCGCCGAGTTCGGCCGCATCGTCGTGGCCTCGCGCAACGGGGCGCCCGTGATGCTGCGCGACGTGGCCGAGGTGCAGGACAGCGTCGAGACGAGCAAGACCTACTCGACCTACAACGGCGAGCGCTCCATCGTGCTGGCCATCCAGCGCCAGCCCGACGCCAACACGGTGCAGGTCGTCGACAAGGTCAAGGCGCTGCTGCCTCGCTATGCCGAGCAGATGCCCGCGTCCATCAAGATGGAGACGCTCAACGACCGCTCGGTGTCCATCCGCGAGTCGCTGCACGACGTCTACGTCACGCTCGCGCTGACCGTGGGGCTGGTGGTGCTCGTCATCTTCATCTTCCTGCGCCGCGCGGTGGCCACGCTCATCCCGACGGCCTCGCTGCCGATCTCGCTGATCGGCGCGCTCACGCTGCTCTACGCGCTGGGCTACAGCCTGGACAACATCTCGCTGCTGGGCATCACGCTGGCCGTGGGCCTCGTGGTGGACGACGCCATCGTGATGCTCGAGAACATCGTGCGCCACGTGGAAGACGGCATGAAGCCCTTCGACGCGGCCGTGCGCGGCGCGCGCGAGATGGCCTTCACCATTCTGTCGATCTCCGTGTCGCTGGTGGCGGTGCTCATCCCGATCTTCTTCATGCCGGGCGTCATCGGCCTGCTCTTCCACGAGTTCGCCGTGGTGGTGGGGCTGTCCATCCTGGTGTCGGCCGTCGTGTCGCTCACGCTGGTGCCGATGCTGTGCAGCCGGCTGCTCAAGGCTGATGAGCACCACGAAGACGGGCCGCTGGGGCGCCTGTTCGAGCGCGGCTTCACGGCCACGCTGAACGCCTACACCCGCACGCTCGACCTGGCCCTGCGCCATCGCGTCTGGGTGCTCGGCGTGGCGGTGCTGAGCTTTGTCGCCACGGTGTGGTTCTACACCAGCATCCCCAAGGGCTTCTTCCCGGAAGAGGACATCGGCCAGATCCAGGCCAGCACCGAATCGGCCGAGGACACGTCGTTCGCCGCGATGACGCTGCTGCAGGACCGTGTGGCGGCCATCGTGCGCAACGACCCCAACGTGCTGGCGCTGAGCTCGGCCGTGGGCGGCGGGCCTTCGGGCAGCGCCTCCAACACGGGCCGCATGTTCATCAACCTCAAGCCCCGCGGCGACCGCGAGCCCATGCCCAAGGTGCTGGAGGGCCTGCGCAAGAAGCTGCGCGCGGTGCCGGGCATCCAGGTCTACCTGCGCCCGGTGCAGAACCTGCAGCTCGGCGGTCGCCAGAGCAAGAGCCGCTACCAGTACACGCTGCAGTCGGTGTCGGCCGGCGAGCTCAACTCCTGGGCCGTGAAGCTGCAGGAGAAGCTGCGCAGCGACGAGCGCTTCCGCGACGTCACGAGCGACTCGCAGCTGCGCGGCCTGCAGGCCAGCCTCGTCATCGACCGCGAGCGCGCCGCGCTGCTGGGCGTGCAGATGCAGGACCTGCGCAATGCGCTGTACGGCGCCTTCGGCGAGCGCCAGGTGTCGAGCATCTACGCGGAGAGCAACACCTACCAGGTCATCATGGAGGCGGGCGACAACGACCGCAGCAGCGAGCTGGCGTTCGACAAGATCTACCTGCGCGGCAAGAACGGCGCGCAGGTGCCGCTGACGGCCTTTGCCACCGTGCAGCGCACGCTCGGCCCCACGGCCGTCAACCACCAGGGCCAGCTGCAGGCCATCACGATCAGCTTCAACCTCGCCCCCGGCGTGCCGCTGGGCGATGCGACCCAGCAGATCACCGCCTTCACGCAGGAGATCAAGCTGCCGTCCAGCGTCATCACGAGCTATGGCGGCGATGCGGCCGTGTTCCAGGACTCGCAGGGGGGCCAGCTGCTGCTCATCGGCCTGGCGGTGGCCGTGATCTACGTGCTGCTGGGCGTGCTCTACGAGAGCTACATCCACCCGCTGACCATCCTGGCGGGCTTGCCCTCGGCGGCCGTGGGGGCGCTCATCACGCTGCAGCTCTTCGGCATGGAGCTGACCATCATCGCCACCATCGGCATCGTGATGCTGATCGGCATCGTGAAGAAGAACGCGATCATGATGATCGACTTCGCGCTGGACGTGCAGCGCAGCCAGGGCCTGGCCCCGAGCGAAGCCATCCGGCAGGCCTGCATCCTGCGCTTCCGGCCGATCATGATGACGACGCTGGCCGCGCTGATGGGCGCGCTGCCCATCGCGCTCGGGCTGGGTGCCGGCGCCGAGCTGCGCCAGCCGCTGGGCCTGGCGGTGGTGGGTGGCCTGATCCTGTCGCAGGCGGTGACGCTCTACATCACGCCGGTCATCTACCTGGCGCTGGACCGCTTCAGCGGCACGGGGCCGGACACGCGCGACGTGGCCGACTACGCCAGCAAGGCGGCCTGATCAGGCGAACTTCAAACGACCCTCGCGGCTCTCGGTGAGCAGCCGCTGGGCCGCGCGCTCGATCATGCCGATGACGGCGTCGAAGCCGGCCACCGGGCCGAAGTAGGGGTCGGGGATGTCCTGGCCGGCCATCTCGGGTAGGAAGTCGGTCAGCAGGACGATGCGGGCCTGGTGCTCGGGCGCGGCCTTCTTGCGCAGCGCCTCGATGTGCTCCGACTCCATCGCCAGCACGAGGTCGTACTGGCCGAGCTGCTCGGGGTCGACGCGGCGCGAGCGCCACTTGCGGTCCAGGCTGTACTTGTGGCGGGCCAGCGCCGCGGCGGCGCGGGCGTCCACGGGGCCGCCGCGCGGGTCGGCGTGCACGCCCGCGGAGCTGATGGACTTGAACACGTCACCGAGCCGCGACTTGAAGATGGCCTCGGCCATCGGCGAGCGGCAGATGTTGGCGGTGCAGACGAGCAGAACGGAGGACATGCGGGTCAGGCCTTGCTGAGTTCGGCGCGCATCGCGTCGATGACGGCCCGGTAGTCGGGCTTGCCGAAGATGGCCGAGCCGGCCACGAACGTGTCGGCGCCAGCGGCTGCGATCTCGCGGATGTTGTCCACCTTCACGCCGCCATCGATCTCCAGGCGGATGTCGCGGCCGCTCCTGTCGATGATCTCGCGGGCCTTCTGAAGCTTTTTCAGCGCTGCCGGGATGAAGCTCTGCCCGCCGAAGCCGGGGTTCACGCTCATCAGCAGCACCATGTCGACCTTGTCGATGACCCACTCCAGCACGTCCAGCGACGTGGCCGGGTTGAACACCAGGCCGGCCTGCTTGCCTTCGGCCTTGATGAGCTGCAGCGTGCGGTCCACGTGGGCGCTGGCCTCGGGGTGGAAGGTGACCATGTCCGCGCCCGCGCGGCAGAACGCCTGCGCGAGGCTGTCCACGGGCTGCACCATCAGGTGCACGTCGATGACGGCGGGCGTGCCGTCGGGCTTCAGCGCGTGCTTGCGCAGCGCCTCGCACACCATCGGTCCGAAGGTCAGGTTGGGCACGTAATGGTTGTCCATCACGTCGAAGTGGATCCAGTCGGCGCCGGCCGCCAGGACGTTGCGGACCTCCTCGCCCAGGCGGGCGAAATCGGCAGACAGGAGGCTGGGGGCGATGCGGTAGTCAGGGGCGGGCATGCCCCGAATTCTAGGAGGGCCTACGCGCCCAGCCCCCTGAAGCAGCTCGTCACGAGCCAGTCCACGATCTGCGCGTCGCTGTGGGCGCCGCTGGCGCGCATGACGCCCAGCACCGGGTCACAGGCGCGGGCGAAGAGCGTGTAGAGCACCAGCTCGGGCGGCAGCGCCGGATCCAAATGACCCTGGCCCTGCGCCTGCACGATCCAGGCGCCGAGTTCGTCGGAGAGCTGCATGAGCCGGTCCATGTAGGCCTTGTCGGCCACCAGGGTCGCGCGCAACGTGGAGTTCTGCGAGGGCAGGGCGGGCATCTCCCCGGCGATCTGCTGCTCGTAGGCCCAGCGTGCCACGGCCTTCAGGCGGCCGAGGGCGTCCAGGTCCAGGCTGCGCAGGCGCGCCAGTTCTTCCAGCGTGCGGTCCAGCACCCGCACCATGGCCGCAGCGGCCAGTTCTTCCTTGGACGTGAAGTGCTTGTACAGGCTCGCCTTGGCGATGCCCACGTCGGCCACCACCTCGTCCACCGTCATGGCCTCGAAGCCCTTCTCGGCCAGCAGGCGGTTGACGGACGCCACGATGGCGTCCTCGCGGGCTTGCAGGAACTGCTCTCTGAAACGGGGGCGTGCTGACATGGCGCGATTCTAGGGCGGGCAGTCATGTTGTGCACTTCATAGTCCCTTTTGAAAACGGATGTTTCAGGAAATAGACCATACGGTTGACTAGATGAACTGATCAGTTCACATTGTGGGCATGCGAGTTTTCGAAGAGGTGCCCCCATGCTGAACGCCTGGATGTCGTGGATGCCAAGCTGGCAGTCGTCGCTGATGCCGCCGTCGCCCTCGGCGCCTGCGCCGAGCTGCCAATGGCTGGACGAGGCCATGCGCCATGCGGAACTGGGCGCGTTGCTCGCCGCGCCGCTGGGCACCACGCTGCTGGCGCCGACCGACGCCGCGCTGGAGGCTGCCGGTGTGCAGCCCACGGCGATGGCGCCGGATGCCTTGCAGCGCTGGCTGCTGGCCCACCTCACGCTCGCGTCGCCGCAGGAGGACGGCCTGCTGCCGCTGCTCAACGGCAGCCTGCTGCGCCGCGCCGAACAGGGCCCGGGCTGGGTCGACGCCGAAGGGCAGGTCGTGCGGCTGCTCGGCCGCCCGCAGTGGCGCCAGCAGTTGCGCGTGCAGGCCATCGACCGGCCGATTGCCGCCGCACGCCAGACCGTGTGGCAGCGCGTGTCCGGCGACCCGACGCTGGCCCGGCTGGCCGGCGCCATGGAGCGCTGCGGCCTGCACCACCTGCTGGGCTGCGGCGGGCCGTTCACGTTGTTCGCCCCCAGCGAAGCCGGGCTGGCACGCGCCGCGGCGCGGTTGGGCCTCGGCCACGCCGCGCTGTGGCAGGACACCGAGCGGCTGCGTGCGCTGCTGCTCAACCACATCGTCCCGGGCCGCTGGGCCAGCAGCGAGCTGCCTTGGCCGGGCCGCCTGCGCACGCTCGGCGATGGCGAACTGCATCTCGAGGCGCTGGGCCGGCTGCGCAGCGGCGACCTGAGCCTGCCTCTCGCGCGCGGCAGCGACCAGCCCTGCAGCAACGGCCTGCTGCACCGCCTGCCCGAGGCGCTGCTGCCCCCGGCCGACTGAGCGGCCCGCCCCCCTGTTCCTTCCCCCGGATCACGGCGCCCCGCGCGGGCGCTGCGGCATCACTCACCCTCGATACCTCTCAAGGAGACTCCGATGCGACTGTTGAACTGGTTCAAAGGCCTGCTGATGGCCGGCTTCCTCGCGGGCCTGGCGGCCTGTGGCGGCGGGAGTGGTTCGTCCCCCACTCTCGTGGACTTGGCCCGCAACGATGCCCGCTTCAGCGTGCTCGCCGAGGCCATCCAGGCCGCCGACCTGACCTCGACACTGAGCGGCCCCACGACCTACACCGTGCTCGCGCCGACCGACGCGGCCTTCGCGGCGCTGCTGACCGAACTCAACCTCACCAAGGCCCAGCTGCTCGCCAACAAGCCGCTGCTCACGGCCGTGCTGCAGTACCACGTGCTGGCCGGCGAGGTCCCGCGCACGGCCGTGCCCCTGGGCAAGGCGATCACGCCCGTGGGCGGCGGCTTCTTCAAGGTGGACAGCCAGGGCGGCGCGCTGGTCGTGACCGATGGCCGCAACCGCAAGGCCACGATCACCCAGACCGACCTCGTGGCCACCAACGGCCTGCTGCATGTCGTGGACAAGGTGCTGCTGCCCGCCGACAAGACCGTCGTGCAGACCGCGCAGGGCGCCCCGGTCTTCAGCACGCTGGTGGACGCCGTCGTGGCGGCCAACCTGCAGGGCACGCTTTCGGGCACCGGCCCCTTCACGGTCTTCGCGCCGACCAACGCCGCCTTCGCCGCGGCGCTGACCGAACTGGGCGTCAGCAAGGAAGCGCTGCTCGCCGACACCGCACTGCTCACCAAGATCCTGACCTACCACGTGGTGCCGGGCCGGGTGCTGAAGGCCGACGTGCCGGTGGGCGCGGCCATCACGACCGTGGAGGGCCAGACCTTCTCGGTCGACGCGAGCCTGGCCATCACCGACCGCCTGGGCCGCAAGGCCGCCATCACCGCCACCGACACGCTGGCGAGCAACGGCGTGGTGCACACCATCGACAAGGTCATCCTGCCGTCCGACGTGACGCTGCCGGGCCAGCGCACGCTGGTGCAGCAGCTGCAGGCGATGCCGCAGTTCAGCATCCTGGTGGAAGCCGTCGTCGCAGCCAACCTGCAGGATGCGCTGTCCGCCGCCGGCCCGCTGACCGTCTTCGCGCCCACCAACAACGCCTTCGCCGCGCTGCTGGCAGAGCTCGGGCTCACCAAGGACCAGCTGCTGGCCAACAAGCCGCTGCTGAGCGCCGTGCTGCAGTACCACGTGCTGGGCAGCCAGGTCGTGAGCAGCGCGGTGCCGCTGGGCAAGGCGATCACGCCGCTGGCCGGGGGCATCTTCAAGATCGACAGCACGGGCGGCGCCCTCGTCGTGACGGACGGCCGCAACCGCCGCGCCACCATCGGCTTTGCGGACCTGCGCGTGAAGAATGGCGTCATCCACGCCCTCGACAAGGTGCTGCTGCCGGCCAACCAGGACATCGTGCAGACGGCGATCTCGCTGCCGCAGTTCAGCATCCTCGTCGAAGCCGTCGTCGCGGCCGGCCTTCAGGACGCCCTGGCCGCGCCCGGCCCGCTGACGGTCTTCGCGCCCACCAACACGGCCTTCGCCGCGCTGCTGGGTGAACTGGGCGTCACGAAGGAGCAACTGCTGGCCGACAAGCCGCTGCTCACCCAGGTGCTGACCTACCACGTGGTGCCCGGGCACGTGCTCAAGGCCGACGTGCCGCTGAACACGCCGATTGCCACGCTGCAGGGCGACACCTTCACCGTGAACGCGAACCTGGCCATCACCGACCAGCGCGCCCGCAGCGCCGGCATCACCGCCACCGACGTGCTCGCGAGCAACGGCGTCATCCACGTCATCGACAAGGTGATCCTGCCGCGCCCCTGATGTTCCCCGTGGGCCGGCCCCCTGCGGTCGGCCCGCTTTCCCTTCCCTCCACCCCTGAAAGACCTCACCCATGAAGAAGTACATCGCCCTCGCTGCCCTCGCCCTCGCCGCTGCCGGCGCGCAGGCCAAGGACATCGTCGACACCGCCGTCGCTGCCGGCAACTTCAAGACCCTCGCCACCGCGCTGCAGGCCGCGGGCCTGGTCGACACGCTCAAGGGCCCGGGCCCGTTCACGGTGTTCGCGCCCACGGACGCGGCCTTCGCCAAGATCCCCAAGGCCGATCTCGACGCCCTGCTCAAGGACAAGGCCAAGCTCACCGCGGTGCTGACGTATCACGTCGTGCCCGGCAAGGTCATGGCCAAGGACGTCAAGGCCGGCAAGGTCAAGACGGTGCAGGGCAGCGAGCTGACTGTCGCCACGATGGGCGGCGTCATGGTGGACAACGCCAAGGTCACGGCGACCGACATCGCCGCTGACAACGGCGTCATCCACGTCATCGACACGGTCGTGATGCCCAAGTAAGCCCCTCGGCGGCGGCCCTCGCCAGCCGGCGGGGGGCGCCGCCCCACCTGGAGCCGCCCATGCTCGCGCGCCTGTTCTGCACGCTCTTGCTCTTCATGGCCACGACTGCCCAAGCGATCGAGGAACCCAGCTACCAGGTGCTGCAGTCCGACGGTGCCTTCGAGCTGCGCCAGTACGAGCCGACGCTGGTGGCCCACGTGGACGTCGCGGGCGACGCCAGCGAGGCGCGCAACGCGGGCTTTCGGCTGCTGGCCGGCTACATCTTCGGTGGCAACCAGGGCCAGCGGAAGATCGACATGACCGCACCCGTCACCCAGGCGGCCGCCAGCACCCCGGGCGAGAAGATCGCCATGACCGCGCCCGTCACGCAGGGGGCTGCGGGCCCAGGCCGCTGGCGCGTGAGCTTCACGATGCCGCGCGCCTACAGCCTGCAGACGCTGCCCATGCCCAACGACCCGCGTGTGCGCTTCGAGGTGCTGCCGGGTGAGAAGCGCGCCGTGGTGCGCTTCGATGGCTTCTCGACCGAATCCAATCTCGGCCGCCACCGCGCCCTGCTCGAAGCCTGGGTGCAGCAGCGCGGCCTCAAGCCTGCGGGCGAGTACGTCACCGCCTTCTACAACGACCCCTTCACCCTGCCGTGGAACCGCCGCAACGAGTGGTGGGTGGCCGTGGAGTGAGCGGGGCGTTCAACCTGGCGTGCGGCCCGGCCGCACGAACGCGTCCCGCGCCCGCTGGGCCTCGGCCCAGTGATGGCAGCCCGGCTGGTGGTCGTTGATGAGGCCCATGGCCTGCATCAGCGCATGCATGGTGGTGGGCCCGACGAACTTCCAGCCGCGCTGTTTCAGGTCCTTGGACAGGGCCTCGGACGGCGCCGACTGCGACAGGTTGTGCGCGACCGAGTTCTTTGGCGGCTCGAAGCGCCACAAGTAGGCGGCCAGCGACCCCTGCGAGGCCACCAGCTCCACGCAGCGCCCGGCGTTGTGGATGGCCGCTTCGATCTTGCCGCGGTGGCGCACGATGCCCGGGTCGGCGAGCAGCCGGGCCACGTCTGCCGCGTCAAAGCGGGCCACGCGATGGAAGTCGAAGCCCGCGAACGCAGCGCGAAAGGCCTCGCGCTTGTTCAGGATGGTGCGCCACGACAGCCCGCTCTGGAAGCCTTCGAGGCAGAGCTTCTCGAACAGGCGGAAGTCGTCGGCCACCGGGCGGCCCCACTCCTCGTCGTGGTATCTCAGGTAGGCGGCGTCGCCGGGTGCGGCGGCGCACCAGGCGCAGCGCGGACGGCCATCGGGCGGGAGGTACAGGGGTTTCAACGGTATTTCTCGGCCAGTTGGCGCAGCACGCCGTCATGCTCCAGGCGGCGCAGGGCTTCGGTCAATCGCTCCACGAGCGGGGCGGGCAGGTCGGAGCGGACGGTCAGGTACTGCGCCTCCTCCTGGAACACCGTGCGGCCCAGGCGCACCCGGTCGCCCAGGCGGGCGTCGCGGATGTGGCGCAGCAGGTTCACGTCCTGCCCGTAGATGGCGTCGGTGCGGCCCAGCGTCAGCATCTGCAGCGCCTCGCGCTCGGAGCTCACCTCGGACAGGTTCACGCCGGCGATGTCGAGCTTGCGCGCCAGCACCGTGCCACGGGTGACGAGCACCGGCTTGACCTGGCTCATCGTGGCCAGGTCCAGCAGGCTGTCCACGAGCCGGCTGTCGTCCAGGCGCTGCACGATGACGTGGCGCACCATGTACAGCGGGACCGGGACATAACGCCACTGTCGCTCGCGCTCGGGCGATCGCAGCAGGCAGAAGAACACGTCCAGCTGGCCTTCGCCGAGCATGCGCTCCACGCGGCGCAGCGGCATGAGCTGCTCGAGCCCGGTGAAGCGCAGCCCCGGGTCCACGCGCTCGACGGCGCGCAGCACGTCCATGCAGATGCCCGGCCGCTGCGGCCCGCCCTCGGGGTCGTACTTGACGATGGAGCTGGCCTGCTGGACCGTGCGCAGGGTCACCTCTTGTGCCTGGCTGTCGGACAGCGCCAACAGCCCGATCAGCCCGCAGCAGTCGCGTCGCAGCATGGAGGTTCACGCGATCCTGGGGACATTCGTGGAGCATAGCGCCCGAGGCCGGCAGAATGCACGCATGGCCAACCCTCGTTTCAGTTGCTCCGTGACGGTTCAGGCCCTGCCCGAGCAGACGCACCTCGAGCAGGGGCTCTATGCCTACAGCTACACCGTCACCATCGAGAACACCGGCGACGTGCTGTCGCAGCTGGTCGGTCGCCACTGGGAGATCACCGATGCGCGCGGGCAGGTGCAGGTCGTCGACGGCCTGGCCGTCGTCGGCCACCAGCCGGTGCTCGCGCCGGGCCAGAGCTTCCAGTACAGCTCCTGGGCCCAGATCGGCACGCCCCAGGGCACCATGCGTGGTCGCTTCCTGTGCGTGACGGAGGCCTGCGAGGTGTTCTACACCGAGGTTGCCGAGTTCCTTCTCGCTGACAGCGCCTCCCTGCATTGACCTGGGATCTCACCGCCCTGCTGAACGCGGCCGACCCGCAGGCGCCGCTCGCCGAGCGCAACCTGTGGCTGGTGCGGCTGCTCGAGTGGCTGCGCCACGCGCCCCGCGAGGAGTCGGCCTCCGGCACGCCCCGGCCTCTCGTGCGTCTCAAGCACCTGCTCAACGTGCTGGAGCGCCATCCCGAGCATGCCTGGGCGTTCGCCAACGTCATCGGCGGCGTCTGGAACGATGTCGACGCCGTGTCGCTGTTCGCCGAGGTGGGCTTTGCGCCGCGCATGGCGCTCTGGCACGAATTCCTCGGCCGCCTGCGCCGCCGCCTGCTGCCCGGCACCACCGACAGCCGCGACCTCGCGGCCCTGTTCGAGTTGCTGTTCGGCAGCGAGGCCGACGAGGACTGGATCGCCGCCATCGACGACGACCTGCTCGCGCGGCTGAGCCTGCTGTTCTCGGCCACGCCCGACGACGGCTGGCGGGTCGAGGCCCGATCGGCCATCACCGTGCTGATCAGCCACGTCCATGCCGCAGGCCTGGCGGGCGCCCTGCGCGTGCGCATGGACGAGCAACTCGTGCAGGACAAGCCCTTTCACCAGCTGCCCTCGGCGTGGGAGGCGGTCGAGCGGGCCATGGCGGCCGGCGACGACGCCGCGCTGGCCCCGGCCACGCCCTACCTGCGCGCGCTGCTGGACCGTTGCCGCGACGCCGCGCTGACGGTGCCCGAGCACCTGGAGGCCCACGGCGTGTCGGTGGACCTGATGTTCTCGGTCGAACAGCTCACGGCACGGCTGGACCGCATCGAGGCGCTGCTGGCCTGCCTGCTGTCGCAGGAGCCGCAGCGTGAGCTGCTGCGCCTGGTGGCCGGCCTCGTGCGCGTGGTGCACGAGCGGCGCAGCCTGCGCACGCTGTTCGCGCGGCACTACTCGCTGCTGGCGCGCAAGGTGGCCGAGCGCAGTGCCGAGACGGGCGAGCATTACATCACCCGCAGCCGCGAGGAGTACCGCGACATGCTGCGCCGCGCGGCCGGTGGCGGCGCCATCATCGCCGGCACCACGCTGCTCAAGTTCCTCATCGCCATGCTCGGCTTCACGGCTTTCTGGGGAGGCTTCTGGGCGGGCGTCAACTATGCGCTGAGTTTCGTCGTCATCCACCTGCTGCACTGGACGGTGGCGACCAAGCAGCCCGCCATGACGGCCCCCGCCATGGCCGAGAAGCTGCAGCACATCGACCGCGACGAGGGCGTGGAAGGCTTTGTCGACGAGGTGACCCACCTCGTGCGCTCTCAGGTGGCCGGCATCATTGGCAACCTGGCGCTCGCCGCGCCGCTGGTGCTGGCCGTGCAGGGCCTGTGCTGGCTGGCGTTCGGGGCGCCGCTGGTGGGCGAGAAGGACGCGCTGTACGTGCTCAAGTCGCTGAACCTGCTGGGGCCGTCGCTGCTGTTCGCGGCCTTCACCGGCACGCTGCTGTTCGCGTCGAGCCTGATTGCGGGCTGGGTCGAGAACTGGTTCGTCTTCCACCGCCTGGACAGCGCCATCGCCTGGAACCCGCGCATCGTGGCGCTGCTCGGGCGCGGCCGCGCGCAGGCCTGGTCGCGCTGGTGGCGAGCCAACATCTCGGGGCTCACCGCCAACATCAGCCTGGGCCTGATGCTCGGCCTCGTGCCGAGCGTGGGCGTCTTCTTCGGCCTGGGGCTGGAGGTGCGCCACGTGACCCTCTCCACGGGCCAGCTGGCGGCGGCCGTCGGGGCGCTGGGCGTGGGCGTGATGGCGACGTGGGCGTTCTGGTCCTGCGTGCTGTGCATCGCCGGCATCGGCGTGCTCAACGTGGGGGTGAGCTTCTTCTGCGCGTTCAAGGTGGCGATGCGCTCGCGCGGCATCCGCCTGGCCGACCGGCGCCGCGTCTACGCGGCCATCCGCGCGCGGCTGCGGCGTGCCCCGATGAGCTTCCTCGTGCCGCCTAAGTGAGCCCTCAGTCGTCCTTGCGCTCGCCCTTGTTGCGGCCGGCGAACATGGTCCACCAGATGATGAACACGAAGATGAGCAGCGCGCCGAGGGCTTCGAGGGCAAGGAGCAGCATGGCGGGGTGGGCGCGTGGGGTGGTGGCGGTCATTCTAGGAAGCCTGGCCGCCTGCTCGTCGCCGCCCGTGCAAAGGCCCGACACGGCGCCCCCCGCGGCGACCCAGCCCGCGCCCGCCCGCGCCGCCGCGCGCTGGGTGGCGGTGGACTGGCGCGACCTGCCCGGCTGGGGCAGCGACGACCTGCTCGCGGCCTGGCCGGCGCTCGTGGCCGGCTGCCAGCGGCCCGCGCCGGGTTGGGCCGAGTTCTGTGCGCGCGCGGTGCTGCAGTCGCCCACCGACGCGATGGAAGCCGCCGTGCTGCTGATGAAGCACCTGCGCCCCTGGCAGCTGGCGGCCGATGGCGGCGAAACCACCGGCCTGCTCACCGGCTACTTCGAGCCCCAGCTCACCGCGAGCCGCCAGCGCCAGGGCGCCTTCCAGTGGCCCGTGCATGCGCTGCCGCCCGAGCCGGCGCTGCGGCGGCTGCCGCGCCGCGAGATCGACGGCCACCCGCGCTTCAGCGCGCTGGAGCTGGCCTATCTCGACGATCCTTTCGGCCTGCTGCAACTGCAGATCCAGGGCTCGGGCCGACTCGTGCTGCGCGACGCCGGTGGCGCCGAGCGCATCAGCCGCGTCGCCTATGCCGGGCACAACGACCAGCCCTTCCAGTCGGTGGCCCGCGCGCTGCTGGACCGCGGCGAAGTGGCCGATGCCACGCCGCGCACGCTGAGCGACTGGGCCCGGCGCAACCCCGCCAAGGTGCGCGAGGCCCTGGCCGTGAACCCGCGCGTCGTCTTCTTCCGCGAGGAGCCCCTGCCCGACGCCAACCTCGGGCCGCGCGGGGCGCAGGGCGTGCCGCTCACCCCGGGCCGCTCGGTGGCCGTGGACCGGGCCTACATCGCCCTGGGAACGCCGCTCTGGCTGGACAGCACGGCCCCGTGGGCGCCGGGTGCGCCCGCCACACCGCTGCGCCGCCTCGTCATGGCGCAGGACACCGGCAGCGCCATCCAGGGCGCGGTGCGGGCCGACCTCTTCTGGGGGTGGGGCGAGGACGCCGCGCTGCGGGCCAGCCGCACGAAGCAGCCGCTGCGGCTGTGGGCGTTGTGGCCGGTAGAAATGCCAGGGCCGCCGCGCTGATCCGTCGCTACCATGCGGCCCCCGCGCCTAGACGCGGGTCATTTCAAGGTTCAAGGAGGAATCATGTCCCTGCTCACTCGCTGGCTGCAGCTCGCTGCCGGCCTGTCCACCGCCGCACTGCTCAGCGCCTGCGCACCGGCCAGCTATCTGGTCAAGCAACCCACGCCCTCGGGCATTGCCGGCAAGGCCACGGGCACGGCCCCGGCCGCCTGGGTCATCGACGACCAGCGCAAGGGCGCCGAGCGCGACTTCAGCACCGGCGTGCTGACCGCCGGCCTGCGCACCGAAGCCGGCCCCATCCAGCCCGTGCCCTTCCTGGCCGAGCACCTGCAGGCCGAACTGGCCTCGCGAGGTCTGGCGGTGCAGGTGCGTGCCGCCAGCGCCGACGCCACGCCCAACCTCTTCCTGCAGTCCTTCCGGATGCAGAACCACCGCGCCAACGGCTTCGCGCCGTTCGTGACCTTCACCTACCTCAGCGCGGACATCGACACGCCGTCGGGCCGCAAGCGCGTGGCGGCCTTCGTCAAGCGCGGCAAGGTGCCGGTCTGGAGCTTCGAAGAGGTCATCGAGCCGACGCTGAACCAGCCGCTGTCGCTGGCGGTGAAGGAGCTGGCCAGCAAGATCGCCGCGCAGGCCTACGGCTGGCGCGCCAGCGATGCCACGCTCAATGCGCTGCTCGCCAAGGTCGGCCCGCAGGCCAAGCTCGAGGGCGACGCCCACCTGGACGTCTACGCCCTGGGCTTCTCCAACCACCCCGGCGCCAAGGACCGCCTGGTGCAGCTGACCCAGCACCCGGACGAATACGTGCGCCTGGCCGCGATCTCGTCGCTCGGCACCCTCGGCGCCACCGATCAGTTCGCCCTGCTCAAGGGCCTGTACGAGCGCCGCGACGCGATCTGGCAGGACCGCGCCATGGCGCTGAAGTCCATCGGCGACCTCGGCACGCCCGCATCGCGCGCGCTGCTGACCGAGGAACTCAAGCGCTGGGAAAGCGGCAAGGGCGACAAGGAATCGATCTGGACGGCCCAGATCATCCGGCTCTACCTCTGAGCTCTGCCCTGGGGCGGGCGTGAGGCGTCACTCCGTGACCTTCACGCCCTTCCAGAACGCGTAGCGGCCCTTGATGTTCTCGGCGGCCGGCAGCGGGTCCGGGTAGTACCAGACGGCATCGGTGTTCATCTCGCCGTTGACGAGCAGGCTCAGGTACTTGGCCTCGCCCTTCCACGCGCAGCGGCTGACGTGGTTGGAGAAGGTCGTGTACTGCTTGTTCAGCGACTCGGCGGGGAAGTAGTGGTTGCCTTCGACGACGACGGTGTCATCACTCTCGGCCAGGGTGATGCCGTTCCAGACTGCCTTCATGGTGGGTCTCCGTGAGAATGCGTTGATGCGACGCTACCACTCTCACCTCGGCCGCGACATCGTCCTCACCGGCGGCAGCGCCCGGGACCTGACGCCGGGCCAGTTCGGCGTGCTCGCCATCGACGGCGGGGCGGGCGGGTGGTCGGTGGTGCACAAGGGCCCGGGCGGCGAGGTGGTCGAGCTGAACAACGACATGCACTTCGAGCTGCCCGAGGAGGCCCTGGCCTTCGTGAAGGAGCTGATCGGGCTGATGGCCCCCGAGGACCCCGCCGCATGAAGGCGCTGGCCTGCCTGTGGCTGCTGCTGGCCCCGCTCGCGGCCCACGCCGCGGGCGACGCGGTGGCCGGCCGCAAGCTCTTCGCGTCCTGCGCCAACTGCCATGCCGTCGGCCCGGGGGCCCGCCACGGCTTCGGGCCGCACCTGAGCGGCCTGGCCGGGCGCAAGGCCGGCAGCCTGCCGGGCTTTGCCTACTCGAGCGGCATGAAGGCCTCGGGCCTCGTGTGGAACGAGGCCAGCCTTACTGCCTTCCTGCGCAACCCGGGTGACGTCGTGCCCGGCACCAAGATGCGCTACTGGGGCGTGGGCATCAACGACAAGAAGGTGGCGGACCTGCTGGCCTACCTGGCCGAGCAGGACCGGCGTTAGCCCTGGCAAGCCCGACAGGAGTGCCTGCATGACACCCCCTGCCTGACGCTTTTCGGCGCCGGCGCCTCGGGTCCTTCGTTGTGGAAGCCGCGCATGACGCCGGCCATCCTGCGGGTGGACGCGGAGCCGCGGCTGGCTGCGCTCTGGCGCGCGCGGCTTCCGCCCGGATGAGACCCGCGAACAAATGAAACACCGCATGAAGCACCCCTGAAACCCGGGTTGTCGACAGTCCTGCCCATCGCAGAAACAAGGGGGCCGGACGGTCCGCCCCTGCAGCGACAGGAGCAGCAACATGACAGTGAAGACGTGGACGGAGCAGGACACCCTCGGGCCGGTGATGCACGCCGAAGTGACCAGCACCACCGGCGATACCTTCGAGGCCTGGGACGAGGTCTACTGGAACTGGTGGGGGCCGACAGAGGCAGACTGGGTCATCCATGGCAACGATGGCAATGACACCCTCGTCGGCGGTGACTCCGGCGATTCCTTCACCAACATGTTCCACACCACCACCGAGTTCGCCGGCGTGAACGGCGACTATCTCGATGGGGGCAAGGGCAACGACACGGTGAAGGGCGAAGACGGCGGTGACATCGTCATCGGCGGGGAAGGCAGCGACCACCTCTACGGTGGTGACGACGATGACGTCTTGATCGCCGACGCACTGCGGACCGAGTACGGCATTGGCTACACGGAGGACCTGCCCCATGAGCAGAAGTCGGTCTCCACCGACGAGGAGTGGCTTGACGGCGGCGACGGCAACGACATCGTGCTTGGTGCCCAGGGCATCGACCACATCTGGGGTGGCGATGGATACGACGACCTCTATGGCTATGGCGGCAACGACTGGATCGCGGCCGGCGCCGATGACGACTGGGTGCAGGCAGGCGCCGGCAACGACACGGTCGGCGGCGGCACGGGCGACGACAGTCTCTACGGCGACGAAGGCAACGCCGTCATGCACGGCGACGATGGCGACGACGATCTGCATGGCTGTGCCGACGACGACACGCTGTACGGCGACGATGGTGACGACGTGCTCGGCGGTGACGCTGGCAACGACGTCGTGCACGGCAACGATGGCGACGACAGTGTGTACGGCGGCGAGAACAACGACCAGCTCTACGGGGACGACGGCAATGACGGCCTGGTCGGCGGCGAGGGTGCGGACGCCCTGTACGGCGGCGCGGGCGATGACGCCCTGGCCGGCGAGGGCGGCAACGATTGGCTGGATGGCGGCTCGGGCGTCGACCAGATCGCCGGTGGCCTGGGCGACGATGCCTACGTCGTTCGCGATGCGAGCGAGGACATCGTCGTGGAATCCGCCGACCAGGGCACGGACACGGTCTACATGTACCTGGGCAGCTACACCCTGCCGGCACATGTCGAGAACCTGCGCGTGGGCAGCTGGAGCGGTGCGGTGACCGAGCGCGGCAATGCGCTGGACAACGCCCTGACCGGCGCCAGCGGCAACGACAAGCTCTATGGCATGGACGGCAACGACCGTCTGGACGGTGCCGGCGGCGCGGACACGCTGTATGGCGGTAAGGGCAATGACACCTGCGTGCTTGAGGCGGGCGACACCCTCGTCGAGTACGCTGGCGAAGGCACGGACACCGTCGAGACGCTGCTGGCCGACACGCAGATCCCGGTCAACTTCGAGAACCTCACGATCATCACCACCGGCGCAGCCGATGCCACCGGCAACGCCTCGGCCAACGTGATGGACGGTAACTGGTGGGCCAACGTCATGAGCGGCGGCGGCGGCAACGACACGCTCAACGGCTACGGCGGCGACGACTGGCTGTATGGCGACGAAGGCAACGACGTGGTGAACGCCGGCCTGGGCGCAGACCGCGTCTACGGCGGCATCGGCAACGACGTGCTCAATGGCGAGACCGGTGCGGACTTCCTCTGGGGCGGCGAAGGCAACGACACGATGAGCGGCGGCAGCGACACCGACTACCTCTTCGGCGAGGCGGGCGCCGACGTCATCAAGGGCGATGCGGGCGACGACGTCATCGTGGGCGGTGCCGGCGCGGACAAGCTCGCTGGCGGCACGGGAGCGGACACGTTCCGCTTCAGCAGCCTCGGCGACAGCGGCCTGGCGGCTTTCGACGTCATCCAGGACTTCCAGCACGGTGTGGACAAGATCGACCTGTCCTTCATCGATGCCAACGCGACCGTCTCCGGCAACCAGGCCTTCTCGTTCAGCCCGACCCGGCCCTTCTTCACGGGTGCCGGCGACCTGTGGGTCCAGGAAACGCGTGGCCTGACCACCGTCTACGGCGACATCAACGGCGACGGCGTCGAGGACTTCCGCATCGACCTCGTCGGCGCGGGGCTGGGCCTCACGGCCAGCGACTTCCTGCTCTGAAGCCGCGGGGCCGCCGCGTTCAGACCTGCCCGCCGGCCTTGGAGCCCTTGCCCTGCAGCACCGGGGCGTTCGGCAGGCCGAGCAGGTCGGCGGCCAGCGCCTCGGCGACCTCGATGCCGTCCACGCCGGCGCTCATGATGCCGCCGGCATAACCGGCACCTTCACCGGCGGGGAAGAGGCCGCGCACGTTCAGGCTCTGGTAGTCGCGCCCGCGGTTGATGCGCAGCGGGCTGGAGGTGCGGGTCTCCACGCCGGTCAGCACGGCATCCGGCCGGTCGAAGCCGCGGATCTGCCGTGCGAACGCCGGCAGGGCCTCGCGGATGGCGTCCAGGCAGTAGGTGGGCAGCGAGCCGTTGCCCTTTTGCTGCAGGTTGGTGAGCGTCACGCCCGGCTTGTAGCTGGGCAGCACGTCGCCGAAGTCCTTGCTGACCTGGCGCTTGATGAAGTCGCCGACCAGCGAGCCCGGTGCCAGGTAGCCGCCGCCGCCGAGCTCATAGGCGCGGCTCTCCCAGACGCGCTGGAAGGCCATGCCATCCAGCGGGTTCACGGGGCTGCCGTCGCGCTTGCCGTCCTGGCGGTAGTCCTCGGGCGTGAGGCCCACGACGATGCCGGCGTTGGCATTGCGCTCGTTGCGCGAGTACTGGCTCATGCCGTTGGTGACGACGCGGTGCTCCTCGCTCGTGGCCGCCACCACCGTGCCGCCCGGGCACATGCAGAAGCTGTAGACCGCGCGGCCGTTCTTGGCGTGGTGCACGAGCTTGTAGTCGGCGGCACCCAGGATCGGGTTGCCGGCATTCGGCCCGAAGCGGGCCGCATCGATGAGGCCTTGCGGATGCTCGATGCGGTAGCCGATGGAAAAGGGCTTGGCCTCCATGTGCACGCCGCGGGCGTGCAGCATCGTGAAGGTGTCGCGCGCGCTGTGGCCCAGCGCGATGACGACGTGGGTGGCGTCGATCTGCTCGCCCGACTCGAGCGTGACGCCGCGAACCTGCTTGCCCTCGGCACCGTCCTCGATGCGCAGGTCCGTCACCTTCTGCTGGAAGCGGATCTCGCCGCCCAGCCGCTCGATCTCGGCCCGCATCTTGATGATCATGCTCACCAGGCGGAAGGTGCCGATGTGGGGCTTGCTGACGTAGAGGATCTCCTCCGGCGCCCCGGCCTTCACGAACTCGGTGAGCACCTTGCGGCTCAAGTGGCGCGGGTCGCTGATCTGGCTCCAGAGCTTGCCGTCGGAGAAGGTGCCGGCACCGCCCTCGCCGAACTGCACGTTGCTTTCAGGGTGGAGCTTCTGTTCACGCCACAGGCCCCAGGTGTCCTGCGTGCGCTCGCGCACCGACTTGCCGCGCTCCAGCACGATGGGCTTGAGCCCCATCTGCGCCAGGATCAGCGCCGCGAAGAGGCCGCAGGGGCCGAAGCCCACGACGACGGGCCGCGGGCCGGTGTACTCGCCCACCTGGGCCAGGAAGTGGTAGCCGGTGTCCGGCGTGGGGCGCACCTGGTGGTCGCCGGCGAAGCGGGCGAGCAGGGCGGCTTCGTCGACGCCATCAGCCAGCGTGCAGTCGAGGGTGTAGACGAGCTGGATGTCGCTCTTCTTGCGCGCGTCGTAGCCGCGGCGAAAGACGTGCACGTGGGCCAGCTGCGCGTCGGCCAGCTTCAGCCGGGCGAGGACTGCCGGGCGCAGCGCGTCCTCGGCGTGGTTGAGCGGCAGGCGGAGTTCGGTGATGCGGATCATGAGGCGTTCAGGTCAGTGACGAGCCGACAAAAACAAACAGGCCCTCGAAGGGGCCTGTGTGCGGTGATCGTTCAGGCGCTGAGGCCCGATGATCAACCCGAATGGGGGCGCTTGCCCGGGTTCTTCTTGGAGCGGGTGTGCGAACCGCGCTCCAGGCTGCGCTTCTGGCCCTTGCCGGCCGTGAAGGTCACGCCCTTGGGGGCGGCGGGACGGGGGGTGGCGCGGGCGGCCGCTTCGGTGATGATCTTGTTGCCCATGAATGGCTCTCCAGTGAAACAAAAGGCCCTTCAGCCAAGGCGGCGGGGGCAAAACGACGAAAGGCGCGGATTTTAGCCTGTGCTGCCCAGCCAGCGCTCGAAGTCCGGCAGATCCATGGGCTTGGCCAGCAGGTAGCCCTGGAGCAGGTCGCAGCCGCAGGCGGTGACGCAGGCCAGCTCGGCAGCGTTCTCCACGCCCTCGGCGGTCACCGTCAGCCCCAGCCCCTGGCCGACGCCGACGATGGATTTCAGCAGCGCCTGGCGGCGCGGGTCGCGGTCCACGTCCTGCACGAAGCTGCGGTCGATCTTGAGCTCGTCCACCGGCAGGTGCTGCAGGTAGGCCAGCGAGGACTGCCCCGTGCCGAAGTCGTCGATGGCCAGGCGCACGCCCCAGCTTTTCAAGGCGTGCAGCACGGCGATCGGGTCGGCACCGCTTGCCATGAGGCCCGTCTCCGTCACCTCCAGCTGCAGCTGGCTCGGGTCCACGCCGTGCTCGGCCAGCAGCGCCGCGAGCCGGGCGGGCAGGGCCTGGTCCTGCAGGTCCAGCGTGGAGATGTTGACCGCGATGGTCAGCGGCTCGCGCCCCGCGGCTGTCCAGGCCGCCAGCGTGCGCACGGCCCGCGCGAGCATCCAGTCGGTGATCTGGCGGATGCGCCCGCTGCGCTCGGCAAACGGGATGAAGTCGCCCGGCGGCAGCCAGCCGCGCTGAGGGTGCTGCCAGCGCACCAGTGCCTCGGCCCCGACGATGCGACCCGTCTTCAGGCAGCGCTTGGGCTGCAGGAACTGGCGCAGCTGGTCTTGCTGGATGGCGATGGCCAGGTCCGACAGCAGGCTCAGGTGCAGGGCGCGCGCTGCCTCGGCGCCGGGGTTGAAGACGGCCACGGCCTGGCGCAGCCGCTTGGCCTCGAACATGGCCTCCTCGGCGCGGCGCAGCAGCGTCTCAGTGTCGGTGGCGTGCTCCGGCCAGTGGGCCACGCCGAGCGACACCGACAGGTCCAGCGACTGGCCCTGCCACGACAGCTGGTGCTCCACCTCCTCGCGCAGCTGGGCGGCCAGCGCCGCGCCGTGCTCCGCCCGCAGCACGGGCGCGAGCGCGGCGAAGGTGCCGCCGGCCAGCCGCCCGTAGGCGGCCGCGCCCTCGAACAGCGCGGCCAGCTTGGCGGCGGCCCCCTTGAGCAGGGCGTCGCCTGCCTCGAAGCCGAGCACGCTGTTGACGGCCTTGAGCCGGTCCACGTCGATGCAGATGAGCACCGCCAGCCGCTCGCCCTCGGGCAGGCTGGCCAGCAGCCGGTCCCCGTCGGCGATGAAGCGGGCGCGCTGCGGCAGCCCGGTGAGCAGGTCGGTGTCGGCCAGGCGGCGCAGTTCGGCCTCGCGCTCGCCGACGGCGGCGGCCATGGTGTTCATGGCGCGTGCCATGCGGCCCACCTCGTCGTCGGAGTTGACGGCGATGCGGTGGCCGTACTGGCCCTGGGCGATGCGCTCGGCGCCGTCCTCCGCACGCTTGAGCGGGCGCACGATGGAGCGCGTGACGCCGACGGCCAGCACCGCGCCCGCCACCAGCGCGCCAAGACACAGCGCGAGCACGCCGGTGCGGTCGACGTCGATCTGGTCGCGCAGCTCGCGCGCCTGGGCGGTGCCCGCCCGCTCTTCGCTGGAGGCGAGCTGGTGGATGGCGCTGACGAACAGCGACAGCGCCGACTCGGTGTCGCTGCCCAAGAGCATGCGCGCGGCGTGGAAATCGTTGGCCTCGATGAGGCGGCGCACCTCCGCGTAGCTGGTGCGGTAGTCGGCCAGGCTCTGGCGCACTTCGTCCAGCCGCTCGCTGCGCGGCCCCGGCGGCAGCACCAGGGCCAGGCGCTGCATGGCGTCGTCCAGCCGGTTGTTGGCCGCGGCGATCTCGGGGTAGGCGGCCACGCGCAGCTCGCCGTCGGGGCTCATGACCACGAGCAGCTTGCGCGCCACGGCCTCGGCGTTGCGGTTGATCTCGTTGACCGCGTCGCGGATGGCGGCCTGGTCGTCGACGATGCGGTTCAGCGCGGCCGACAGCCCTGTCAGCCGGTAGGCCGATAGGGCCGCCAGGACCAGCAGCAGGAGCAGCAACAGGCCGAAGGCCAGTCCCAGGCGGGTGCGGATGCGCAGCCGCCTTGCCAATCTCATTCGCTGCTCCAGCGCGTGAGCAGCAGCCGGGCGGTGGCGACGTTGGTGGCGCAGGGCACGTCGTGCACGTCGCAGGCGCGCACGAGGGCGTTGATGTCGGGTTCGTGCGGCTGCGGGGTCATGGGGTCGCGCAGGAAGATGACGCCGTCCAGGTCGCCCACGGCCAGCCGTGCGCCGATCTGCAGGTCGCCCCCCATGGGACCGCTGAGCATGCGCTCGATAGTGAGGCCGTGCGCGGCATGCAGGCGAGCGCCCGTGGTGCCGGTGGCCATGAGCTGGCAGCGCCGCAGCAGGGGCAGGAAGTCGCCCGCCAGGGCGATGATGGCGTCCTTTTTGCCGTCGTGGGCGATGAGAGCGAGTTTCATTCTTTTGGTGACGGGAGTCCGCAAAGGATTGACGTTACACGCAAGCCACTGTCATAAACGGCGTTGGACTGGGCACATTGACACGTTGCCCGCCGCTGTTACCCGGATGTACCCGCCGGTTCGCGCAGCCCTGCTGCTGCCAGGACGTGTCAGTGCCACGGGGCAGCATCGGCTGTCCTGACCGTTTCAGACGCCACACCATGAACTTCCGACAGCTCCATGCAGGCCCGGACCTGCTGCAGATCGCCAACGTCTGGGACGCCGGCAGCGCCGTGCTCGTGCAGGCACTGGGCGTGCCCGCCCTGGCCACCACCAGTGCCGGCCTGGCCTGGGCACTGGGCTACGCCGACGGCAACGCGCTGCCGATCGACGAGCACGCGGCTGCGCTGCGACGCATTGCCCGCGTTGCGCGCGTGCCGCTGTCGGCCGACAGCGAGGCCGGCTACAGCGACGACCCGGCGACCGTGGCGGACAACGTCATGCGCCTGGTGGAGGCCGGCGCCGTGGGCATCAACCTGGAGGACGGCGCGGGGCTGCCCGCCCTGCTGTGCCGCAAGCTGGAGGCCATCAAGGCCGCCACGACCCGCGCGGGGGTGGACCTCTTCGTCAACGCCCGCTGCGACGTCTGGCTGCGCAACCTGGCGCCGGGCCGGGCCGTGGAGGAAGTGCTGCTGCGCGCGCGTGACTACGCGGCCGCGGGCGCCGACGGGCTGTTTGCGGCGGGCGTCACGGCGCCGGCCGACATCGAGGCCCTGGTCAGCGGCCAGCCGCTGCCGCTGAACGTCATGGCGCGCTCCGCGCTGCCGGACCTGGACACGCTGCGCCGCCTGGGCGTGCGCCGCATCAGCGCGGGCAGCGCCATCGCCGAGGCGGCCTGGGGCCGCGCCCAGCGCGCGGCCGCCGGTTTCCTCGCCACGGGCGGCGGCGCCGACGTGTACGACGGGGCGGCGCCCTACCCGCAGATCAACGCCGCGCTGGCCGCGGCCAGCGCGCATCAGGGCTGAGGCGGGACGGACACGCGCAGCTGCAGCTCGCGCTCGGGGCGCGCCGCGGCGTCGCTGCTGCTGAGCGTGCCGCGCGGTGCCGGCGGGGTGGTGCTGCCGGTGCGGGCCACGGTGTGCCAGCGTTCCAGGGGCAGCTCCAGCGTGGCGGCCACGGCGTTGCCGTCGTCCTCGACCTGGTAGCTCACCCGCACGGGCGCCCGCCCGCCGGCCCAGCTCGGTGCGACGGCGATGCTGCGCACCACCTCGCGCTCGCGCGGCTGCGGTCGGGCGTAGACGCTGCGCACCTGGCCCTGCGGCGAGAGCTCGGCGACCGCGTCCAGCCACTGCAGCGGCTCGCGCGTGGCCAGGCGCAGCGCGGCGCGCTCGCCGTTGCGCACCAGCAGCCGCTCCGGCGGGGGCGGTACCGCGCCACTCGTGGCCGTGACGACGCCCGGCCCGCGCGGCGACACGGCGCCGGCGGTGCCGACAACCACGGCGCCGTCCCGCACGCCGGCCTGCGCCGCCGGGGGCAGGGCGCTGTCCACCCAGCGCAGCTCCACGAGCAGGTTGACCGCGGGCAGGGCGGCTTGCGCCAGCGTCGTCGACGCGGCGAGCAGCAGCGAACAGGCAAGGCGCTTCATGCGCCGCAGCTTAGCCCCGCGAGGCGCCGCTGCGCAGCCGCAAAAGCTGGGGCCCGAACAGGTTGATCGCCAGACCCGACATCACGAGCGCGGCCGCGGCCAGCTTCCAGCCCGGCAGCGGCTCGCCCAGCAGCAGGCTGGCCGAGCCCATGCCGAAGACCGGCACCAGCAACGCCATGGGCACGATGCGCCCGGCGGCATGGCGCGCGAGCAGCCAGCTCCACACGCCATAACCGAACAGCGTGTTGCCCACCGACTGCCACAGCACGGCCGCCCAGGTGCCGAGGTCCGAGGCCGCCAGGCCCGCGGCAACCGCCTGGGGGCCGTCGATCAGCAGGGCCAGCACGGCCAGCGGTGGCACCGCGAACGCGCTGCTCCACACGACGTAGGCCAGCATGTCGATGCGCCCGGCGCGCTGCGTCAGCAGGTTGGCGCAGGCCCATGAGAACGCGGCGGCCAGCACCATGGCCACGCCCAGCGGCGTGGTGGCGCCGTCGGTGTGCGAGGCGATGAGGCCCACGCCGCCGGCCGCGAGCGCCAGGCCCAGCCACTGCGTGGCCAGCACCTTTTCGCGGCGGATGCGCACGGCCAGCAGCAGCGTGAAGAACACCTGCGTCTGCACGACGAGCGAGGCCAGGCCCGGTGAGATCTGGCTGCGCATGGCGAGGTAGAGCAGCCCGAACTGGCCCACGCCGATGAAAAGGCCGTAGCCCGCGAGGTTGCGCCAGCCGACCCGTGGCCGCGGCAGGAAGAAGCAGGCGGGCACGAAGGCGAAGCTGAAGCGCAGCACGGCCAGCGTCATCGGCGGCAGCGTGTGCAGCGCGTACTTGATGACGACGAAGTTGCTGCCCCAGATGGCGACAACGGCCAGGGCGAGCATGAAGTGGCGCAGCGGCAAGGGGGCCATGCGGGCGGTGGGTGGCGAGCTCGGGGCGACCGACTATGCCAGCGGCGCTTCGCCCGGGTTGGCGCAGGTGCGATTGCGGCCTTGCGCCTTGGCCTCATAGAGCAGCTCGTCGGCCCGCGCCAGCGTCTGTGCCAGCGTCTCGCCGCGCCGGTGCCCGGTCAGGCCGATGGAGACGGTGAGGGCCAGTGGGGGCCCGTCGGGCCGCTCGAAGGGCAGCGCGGCGATCTGCTCGCGCAGGCGCTCCACGCCGGCCAGGGCCAGCGGCATGCCGGTGTCGGGCAGCAGCACGAGGAACTCCTCACCACCCCAGCGGGCCAGCACGTCGGTGGCGCGCAGGGCCGCCTGGCCGGCCTGGGCGAAGCGGCGCAGCACCAGGTCGCCGGTGGCGTGGCCGTGCGTGTCGTTGATGTGCTTGAAGTGGTCCAGGTCGATGACGGCAATGCAGAAGTCGTGCGGGTGGCGCAGCGAGCGCAGCAGTTCCTGGTCTACGAGGGCCTGCATCTGGCGGCGGTTGGGCAGGCCGGTGAGCTCGTCGCGCGTGGCGATGACCTGCAGTTGCGCGAGCGCGCGGCTGAGTTCCTGGCGCTGGCGCGACAGCCGCTCGCGGATGCTGCTCATGCGTGCCGTCAGCACTGCCACCGCCGGCAGCATGCAGGCCAGCATCAGGAAGTGGCCCACCTCCACCTCGGGCGGGTAGCGGGCCGGCTGGCGCACGGCCATCACGGCCATCACCGTGCCGAACAGCATCAGCGCGAACAGGCTCAGCGCAAAGGCGGCGCGCGGTCGCAGCTGGAACATGCCGAACATCAGGATGAGCGTCAGCACCGGGAACACGGCGCCTCGCATGGGCCCGGCCAGGGCGTAGCCGAAGGCGGCCGAGGTGATGGCGAAGGCGATCTGCAGCTGCGTGAGCGAGGGGTCCGTCAGCCGACATGACCAGCCGCTGCGGATGCAGGCGTAGAACATCGCCATGCCGCCGACCGAGATGACTGTCCATGCCCACAGGGCCGCCCCGCGCTCGCCCTGGGCGATGTGCACGCAGTAGTGCATCACCGGCGCGCACAGCGCCATGAGCGCCATGGCCAGCGAGGTCTGGCGCAGGCGCAGGCGTTGGGCCGGGTCGGTGCCCAGCCACAGGTCCGCCAGCCGCTGCATGGGGGGTGCCCTCATGCCGGGAGCCTAACCCGTGGCCGGCCTCAGCCCACGCGGCCGGTGAGCAGCGCCTGCGCCCACTCCGGGCGGCCGTTGCGCTCTGCCAGCGCCGCCATGGCCGCGTGGTCGTAGGCGACGGCGTGCTGGCTGCAATGCCAGCGGCCGTCGCGCTGCTGGACGATGGCGTAGTTCGCATCCGGCGTGCCTCGCTCGACGACGTAGCGCTCGGGCTCGTCGTCCACGTAGGCCTGCAGCCCGACGCTGCCGGGGTTGATGAGCAGCTGGCCTGCCGCCGTGCGCACCGCGCGCGGCACGTGGCTGTGGCCGCAGGCGACGAGGGCCTCGGTGTGGTCGCCCAGTCGCTCGGCGATCTCGGCCGCCGTGGCCAGGCCGAGCGCGCCGCCGCGCGGCGTTTCCAGGAAGTGCTCGTCGTCCCGGCGCGGCGTGCCGTGGCACAGGTAGATGCCGGGTGCCCAGGCCCACTGGGGCTGCAGGCCGCGCAGCCAGCTCAGCTCGGCGCTGCCGAGGGCGGCGCGGGCGAAGCCGTCGGAGGCGCCGCCGGCCTCGGGCGTCCATTCGAGCACCTGGCGCTCGTGGTTGCCCGCGAGCACGGGCCAGCCGCTGGTCATCAGCCACTGCGCCGTCTCGCGCGGCATGAGCGGGCCGGAGAGGTTGTCGCCCAGGCAGAGCACCTGGTCGACCCCCTGGCGGCGGATGTCGGCGGCGACCGCCTCCAGTGCCGGCAGGTTGCCGTGGATGTCGGAGACGAGGGCCAGGCGCATGGTGTTCAGCCTTTCAGGTGTCCGAGGGGCAGCACGCCGCTGGCCTTCACTTCACCGAGCGAGAAGCTCGTGTGAATGTCCTTCACGTTGGGCAGGTTCAGCAAGGTGTCGATGGAGAAGCGCGAGAAGGCGTCCAGGTCGGTCGCCATGACCTGCAGCTCGAAGGTGCCCGCGCCCGAGATGTAGTGGCAGGCGATGACCTCGGGCAGCTGGCGGATGGCGTCTTCCAGCGGCTTGGTGGCCGCGCCCGCGCTGCGTTCGGCGTCCACGCGCACGAAGGCCAGCACACCGAGGCCCAGCTTGCGGCGGTCGATCTCGGCGCGGTAGCCGGTGATGTAGCCCTGCTCCTCCAGCCACCGCACGCGCCGCCAGGTGGGCGCGGCCGACAGCCCGATGCGCTGGGCCAGCTCGGCGTTGGACAGCCGCGCGTCGGCCTGCAGCGCGGCCAGGATGGCGATGTGGTGGCGGTCCAGGGCCTCGGGGGGGGTGTCGTCGGAACTCATGGTTTGCCCTGATCGGCGAAGTCTTGATATGAATTGAAACGAAATTGGGTGATTTGAGCAAGGACATTGCTGCGGCTGACCATCTTCAGCGCCAATGAGAAAGCACTGTGCCCCCTCATTTCCCTACACTGCCCGGTCCGGCCATACTGGCCGAGAAGCCCGCACGGCCGCCTCACAAGGGCGGCCCGAAGGCCCGTCACACAGGAGCCCCACCCGATGAACGCCCCGCTGCCCGAACACATCCTGCGCGCGCTGCAGACCGTCACCCTCGACGACAAATACGCGCTCGATTCCGGCCGTGCCTTCATGAGCGGCGTGCAGGCCCTGGTGCGCCTGCCCATGCTGCAACGCACGCGCGACGCGATGGCGGGCCTGAACACCGCCGGCTTCATCAGCGGCTACCGCGGCTCGCCGCTGGGCGGCTATGACCAGGCGCTGTTCGCGGCCAAGAAGCACCTGGCCAAGCAGAACATCGTCTTCCAGCCGGGCGTGAACGAGGAACTCGGCGCCACGGCCGTCTGGGGCACGCAGCAGCTCGACCTCTTCCCCGAGAAGGCCAAGTTCGACGGCGTCTTCGGCCTCTGGTACGGCAAGGGCCCGGGCGTGGACCGCTGCATCGACGTGTTCAAGCACGCCAACATGGCGGGCACGAGCAAGCACGGCGGCGTGATCGCGATTGCCGGTGACGACCACATCGCCAAGAGCTCCACGGCCGCCCACCAGAGCGACCACGTCTTCAAGGCCGTGGGCTTCCCGACCTTCTTCCCGAGCAGCGTGCAGGACATCCTGGACATGGGCCTGCACGCCTTCGCCATGAGCCGTTTCTCGGGCCTGTGGGCGGGCATGAAGACCATCCAGGAGATCGTCGAGTCGTCGGCCTCCGTGAGCGTGGACCCCGACCGCGTCAATATCATCCTGCCCGAGGACTTCGTCGTCCCGCCGGGCGGCCTGCACATCCGCTGGCCCGACCCGCCGCTGGAGCAGGAGTCGCGGATGATGAACTTCAAGTGGTACGCCGCGCTGGCCTACATCCGCGCCAACCGCCTGAACTACAACGTCATCGAGGGTCCGAACGACCGCTTCGGCATCATCACCAGCGGCAAGGCGTTCAACGACACGCGCCAGGCGCTGCACGACCTGGGCCTGGACGACGACACCTGCCGGCGGCTCGGCATCCGGCTGCACAAGGTCAACGTGGTGTGGCCGCTCGAAGCCCAGGTGGCGCGCGAGTTTGCCAAGGGCCTGCAAGAGATCCTCGTCGTCGAGGAGAAGCGCCAGATCATCGAGTACCAGGTCAAGGAAGAGCTCTACAACTGGCGCGCCGACGTGCGCCCCAACGTGCTCGGCAAGTTCGACGCGGGCGACGGCGAGGGCGGCGAGTGGAGCGTGCCCAACCCGAGCGACCACTGGCTGCTGCGCCCGCAGGCCGACCTGACGCCGGCCATCATCGCCCGCGCCATCACCAAGCGCCTGAAGAAGCTCGGCGTGGACGCCGACATCGTCGCGCGCCTGGACGCGCGCATGGCCATCATCGACGCCAAGGAAGCGTCCCTGAAGGCCGAGGAGAAGACCGCCGGCGGCGCCGACCGCACGCCGTGGTTCTGCTCGGGCTGCCCGCACAACACCTCCACCCGCGTGCCGGACGGCTCGCGCGCCGTGGGCGGCATCGGCTGCCACTACATGGTGACCTGGATGCCCGGCCGCAACACGGCCACCTTCACGCAGATGGGCGGCGAGGGCGTGCCGTGGGTGGGCCAGGCGCCGTTCACCGACGAGAAGCACATCTTCAGCAACCTCGGTGACGGCACCTACTTCCACAGCGGCAGCCTGGCCATCCGCCAGAGCATCGCCGCGGGTGTGAACATCACCTACAAGATCCTCTACAACGACGCCGTCGCCATGACCGGCGGCCAGCAGGTGGGCGAGCGCCCCGAGGGCCACACCGTCATCCAGATCATGAACAGCGTGATCTCCGAAGGCGTGAAGAAGCTCGTCATCGTGACCGACGAGCCGGCCAAGTACGAGGGCGTGGCCCTGGCCCCCGGCGTGACCGTGCACCACCGCGACGAGCTCGACGAGATCCAGCGCCAGTTCCGCGAGATCCCGGGCACGACGGCCATCATCTACGACCAGACCTGCGCCACCGAGAAGCGCCGCCGCAGGAAGCGCGGCAAGCTCGTCGACCCGGCCAAGCGCGTCGTCATCAACGAGCTGGTGTGCGAAGGCTGCGGCGACTGCTCGGTGCAGAGCAACTGCCTGTCGGTCGAGCCGCTGGAGACCGACTTCGGCCGCAAGCGCCAGATCAACCAGAACACCTGCAACAAGGACTACTCCTGCGTGAAGGGCTTCTGCCCGAGCTTCGTCACGGTGGAGGGCGGTGAGCTCAAGAAGCCCAAGAAGGAAGCCCGCAAGAGCCCCTTCGATGCGGCACTCGGCGCACTGCCGCTGCCCGTCGTCCCGAACGCCGAGAGCGCCTGGGGCATCGTCGTCGCCGGCGTGGGCGGCACGGGCGTCATCACCATCGGCCAGCTGCTCGGCATGGCGGCGCACCTGGAAGGCAAGGGCGTCATCACGCAAGACGCCGCGGGCCTGGCGCAAAAGGGCGGCGCGACCTGGAGCCACATCCAGATCGCCAACACGCCCGAGGCCATCCACTGCACCAAGGTCGGCACGGCCGAGGCTGACCTCGTCATCGCCTGCGACGCCATCGTGGCCGCCAACAAGGCCACGCTCGCCGTCATGCGCGAGGGCCGCACCTATGTCGCGCTGAACACCCACGGCTCGCCGACCGCCACGCTGGTGAACGACCCGAACTGGAGCTTCCCCGGCGCGGCCTGCGAGCAGGCCCTGGGCAAGGCAGTCGGCCAGACGCACCTGGGCGCCTTCGACGCCGAGGAAGTGGCCGTCAAGTTGGTGGGCGACTCGCTCTACACCAACCCGCTGATGATGGGCTACGCCTGGCAGCAGGGCCGCATCCCGCTGAGCTACGACGCGCTCATGCGCGCCATCGAGCTCAACGGCGTGCAGGTGGACAACAACAAGGCCGCCTTCGAGTGGGGCCGCCGCTGCGCCCACGACCTCAAGGGCGTGCAGTCGCTTTACTCGTCAATTGGCGCCGCCCAGGCCGTCATCCAGCTCGTCAAGCGCCAGAGCGTGGACGAGATCGTCGCCAAGCGCGTGGACTTCCTGACCGGCTATCAGAACGCAGCGTATGCGGCCGAGTACAAGGCCTTCGTCGAGAAGGTGCGCGCCGCGGAGGCCAGGCTGGGTGGCACCACCAAGCTGACCGAGGCCGTGGCCCGCTACCTCTTCAAGCTCATGGCCTACAAGGACGAGTACGAAGTGGCGCGCCTGCACACCGACGCGGCCTTCACCGCCAAGATCGCCGGCATGTTCGAAGGCGACTACAAGCTCGTGCACCACCTGGCCCCGCCCCTGCTGGCCAAGACCAACGCCAAGGGCGAGTTGGTCAAGCGCCCGTTCGGCGGCTGGATCCGCCCGGCCTTCGGCCTGCTGGCCAAGATGAAGGGCCTGCGCGGCACGGCCTTCGACGTCTTTGGCCACACCGAGGAGCGCAAGATGGAGCGCCGCTGGATCGCCGACTACCGCGCCGGCGTCGAGAAGGCGCTGGCCGGCCTGACCGTCGAGTCGCTGCCCACCGCCGTCGAGCTGGCCCGCGTGCCGGAAGACATTCGCGGCTACGGCCACGTGAAGGCCCGCCACGAGAAGGCCGCCAAGGCCAAGTGGGACGCGCTGCTGGCCAAGGTCTGACCGACGTGGCGCCCCCGGGCCCGCGGGCCTAGCTGTCTTCAAGGCTTGAGCGTGCGGGGCTGCCGAACGCCGCCATCAGCAGACAGACGCACCACGCCAGCGGTGCACGGGTGTCGAAGAACCGGGCCATGTGGGGCACTCCCTCTTGTGCGGTGCATTGCACGGCAAGGCCGGCGACGGCGCACGCGTGAGAACGCCAAGCGCAAGGTGCGGCATGAATCTTTGCGCCGAGGGGGCGTCGTTGAGCGCGGGGGGCGCGCCAATGAGATCCCCCGTCTCCCGGCGTGCCGGCTCCGGCAAGCGTGGAAACACCGGGTACCCCCTTCGCAGTCGCCCAGGGGCTGCGGGGCTAGCATGCAGCGGGGCAGATTGCCCGAGGAGCCTGGTGTGAACTTGGCGCGAGTCATGACAGCCGTGGCGGCCTGGGCCTTGTCCCTGGCCGGCAACGCCATGTGCCAGCCCGCCACGGTCACCGCCTGCGCGCATCCGGCTGCGCAACCGATGAGCTGGGAGCACCAGGGGCGCATGCACGGCGTCTGCGTGGAGGTTGCGCAGCGGGCGTTCGCATCGGCAGGCCTGGCGCTGCAGGTCCAGGCGGTCGGCCCCTGGTCCCGTTGCCAGGCGCTCGTGGAGCGGGGGCAGGTGGATGTCATGGTCTGTGCGTTCGACACGCCGGCGCGGCGCGCCTACGCCCAGCCGCTGGAGCCGCCGCTGGCGAGCAATGAAAGCGCCCTGTTCGTGCGTCGCGACAGCCGCGTGCGCTTCGAGAGCTGGGCGGACCTGCAGGGCCTGCGCATCGGCGTGGGCCACGGCGTGAGCCTCGGCACGGAGATCGATCGTCAACTGGCCGCCTATGCGCAGGTCGACAACGCATTGAGCGAAGAACTGAACCTGCGAAAGTTGTTGCTGGGCCGCCTGGACGCCGTGGCCACTGCGCGAGAGGCGGGGGAGGCGCTGTTGCGCTCGATCGGATGCGACCAGGCCGTGCGTGCCTTGCCCCGGTCGCTGGGCGCAGCGCCGCTACACCTGCAGGTGTCGCGCCATTCGCCGGCCCTGGGCAGCCTGCCGGCGCTGCGGACCTACCTGCAGCGGGCGGGTTATGCAGCCGAGGTGTCGCAGCTGCATCGCCAGCAAGCCGAGCTCTACCGCCGGCAGAACCCGCCGCGTGGTGCCGAGCCCTGTGGCCGGTGAGCCGGCTTGCCGGCCTTGCGCCCGCCTGCTGACGCCGCAGGAGAAGCAGCCGTGCACGAGCCAAGGAGCCGCTGCATCGCGCGGCGAGGCAACATGGGCCCATGATCACAGTCGGTTCGGCGCTGAGCCCTTCCCGCCGCTGGGCGGGCCTGCTGATGGCCGTGCTGGGGGCCATCGGCTTCTCGGGCAAGGCCATCATCGTCAAGCTCGCCTACCGGCACGGCGTCGACGCCGTCACGCTGCTGATGTGGCGCATGCTGCTGGCGCTGCCGTTCTTCCTGGCGATGGCCTGGTGGGCCGGGCGCGGGCAGCCAGCGCTCACGCGACGCGACTGGCGCGACATCGCCGTGCTCGGCTTCACCGGCTACTACCTCGCAAGCTACCTCGACTTCGCGGGCCTGGCCTACATCACGGCCAGCCTGGAGCGGCTGATCCTCTACCTCAACCCCACGCTCGTGCTGCTCATCTCGGTGGTGTGGTTCCGCCACCGGCTGCAGGCGCGGCAGCTGGTGGCGATGGCGGTGAGCTATGCGGGCGTGGTGGCGGTGTTCGCGCACGAGCTGCACTTCGAGGGCGCGAACACCGCACTCGGCGCGGCGCTGGTGTTCGGCAGCGCGGTGAGCTATGCCATCTACCTGGCCCTCAGCGGCAAGGTCGTGCAGCGCCTGGGCGCGCTGCGCCTGGCAGGCCTGGCCAGCAGCGTGGCCTGCGGGCTGTGCATCGCGCAGTTCCTGTGGCTGCGACCGGTGGCCGCTGCGCTGGTGCCCGCGCCGGTGATGTGGCTGTCGCTCCTCAACGCCACGGCCTGCACGGTGGCGCCGGTGCTGATGGTGATGCTGGCCATCGCCCGCATCGGCGCGCCGCTGTCGTCCCAGGTCGGCATGATCGGCCCCATGAGCACGCTGCTGATGGGCTACTTCATCCTCGGCGAGCCCATGAACGCCTGGATCGCGCTGGGCACGGTGCTGGTGCTGGCCGGCGTCTTCCTCGTCGGCCGCCCGCCCGCCGCGCGCTGAACGGGATTGACCCCTGGACGGCTGGCCCGTTCAAAATCGCTGAACATTGGCGACAAGGGCCATGAACCGACACCCCCTCCTCGAGGAACACACTCCATGTCCATGACGAGCCCCAACCGCTACACCCCTGTCGCCATCGTCCTGCACTGGTTGCTGGCCCTGGCCATCATCGGCGCCTTCTGCGTGGGCGTGTACATGAGCGACCTGCCGTTCTCGCCGTCGCGGGTCAAGCTGTACAACTGGCACAAGTGGGCTGGCGTGACGATCCTCGCGCTGTCGGCGCTGCGCCTGCTGTGGCGCCTCACGCACCGCCCGCCGGCCGACGCGCCCATGCCTGCCTGGCAGGCCCGCGTGGCGCACGGCGTGCACCTGCTGCTGTACGTCGCCTTCTTCGCCGTGCCGCTTACCGGCTGGGCCATGAGCTCGGCCAAGGGCTACCCCATCGTGTGGTTCGGCGTGCTGCCCCTGCCGGACTTCGTCCCCAAGGACCCCGACCTGGGCGAGCTGCTCGAGCAGGTGCATGCCGCCCTGGCCTGGGGCCTGGCCTTCCTGGTGCTGGCCCACGTGGCCGGCGCACTCAAGCATCAATTCATCGACCGTGACGGGCTGCTCAAGCGCATGTCCCTGCGCGGCTGAACAAGGAGCCTTCCATGACCAAGTTGTTCGCATCCCTGCTGCTCGCTGCCTCGCTGCTGCCGGCCCATGCCGCCACGCTGCAGCCCGAGAAGAGCGAAGTCGCCTTCACCTTCAAGCAGATGGGCGTGCCGGTGGACGGCAAGTTCAAGAAGTTCGAAGGCCAGCTCGATTTCGACGCCAAGAAGCCTGAGGCCGGCAAGATTGCCTTCACCGTGGACCTTGGCAGCGTCTCGCTCGGCGACCCGAGCTTCGACAAGGAACTGGCAGCACCCACCTGGTTCGACACCAAGCGCAGCGGCAAGGCCACGTTCGTGTCCAGCAGCATCAAGGCCACCGGCCCCGGCAAGTACGACGTGGCCGGCAAGCTGACCATCAAGGGCGCCGTGCGCGACGTGGTCGTGCCGATCACCGTGGCTGGCGGCCTGGCCAGCGGCAGCGTGCCGATCAAGCGGCTGGATTTCAAGATCGGTGACGGCGAATGGGCCGACACCTCCATCGTCGCCAACGACGTCACCGTGAAGTTCAAGCTGGCCTTCGCCGGCCTGTGATTCCTCCCTCCCACCCTTACCCCCCGGAGACCCTCCCGATGAAGAAGACCCTGCTGATCGCTGCCCTGTTCGCTGCCGTGGGTGCCGCCCAGGCCCAGAGCGCCACCTATGCCGTCGAGCCGACCCACACCCAGGTCTACTTCGAGGCCAAGCACTTCGGTACCAGCACCAACCGCGGTCGCTGGGACAAGAAGGAAGGCACGATCACGTATGACAAGACCGCCAAGACCGGCAAGGTCGACGTGACGCTGGACATGAACTCCATCTCCACCGGCATCGGCCCCTTCGACGGCCACCTCAAGAGCAACGACTTCTTCGCCGCCGCCGAGTTCCCGACGGCCAAGTTCGTGGGCGACAAGTTCACGTTCAACGGCGACAAGCTGGTGAGCGTCGGCGGCGAGCTGACGCTGCGCGGCAAGACCAATCCGGTCACCCTCACCGCCAACAGCTTCAACTGCTACAACAACCCCATGCTCAAGCGTGAGGTCTGCGGCGGCGACTTCGAAGCCACCATCCAGCGCAGCCAGTGGGGCATCACCTACGGCGTGCCCGGCATTCCCGACAGCGTGCGTCTGCTGATCCAGATCGAAGCCGTCAAGCAGTAATCCCCCGGCTGCGACCGCATCTCACGAGCCCGCCCTCTGGCGGGCTTTTTGCCGTCTGGCCCTGCCGTTCGTGACGGATTCCCGGTGGCGCCCGCGGCCCCCGGCGCGGGCCGCAACGGCCTGTCGCCGCCTCCTGCAGTTCGTCCCCCGGCCCGGCCGGCGTGTCGCGTCAAGGCCACGCCGGCCCGCGAGGCTGCGTACAGTGGCTTCCAACGACACGATCCCGCCATGAAAACGTCCTTCACTCCCAGCCCCCAGCAGCAGCTCTGGATCGAGCGCTGGCAGCGCTTTTCGGCCGCCGCCGTGCGCTACTTCCATGCCTACGCCGGCTGGCTGGTGGGCATCAGCTGGCGGCGTTTCGTGCTGCTGTCGCTGGCGCTGCTGATCGGCGTGAACGTGCTGAAGAACCTGCCGCCCTTCACGTGGCGCATCAGCGAGCAGGTCGAGGAGCACGACCACGGCGCCGTGCGCCGCCAGGCCAAGCTGGAGGCCGACGCCAAGAAGGCGGCCGAGCAGGCCCGCCGTGCGGTGGACAAGGCCGCCGACAAGGTCGGCAAGAAGTTCGGCGACAAGGGCTTTCACTACGAGGTCAAGGTCGACGAGCGCGGCATCCGCATCCAGCCCGTGCCAGCCGCCTCCGCCGCCAGCGCCGTCGAGGACAACGGCGAGCCCAAGGCCGACGAGGCGCCGCCGGCCATCGCCATCGATTTCCCCAAGAGCGCCAAGCCCGAGGACGTGCGCGCCGCTGTCGAGCAGGCCAAGGAGCAGCTCGGCCAGCTCAAGCAGGAGGCCGAGGAGGTCGAGCAGGCGCAACAGGCCGCCGCCGAGGCGCAGGCCGCGCTGCAGGAGGCCGTCGAGGAGGCCCGCAACGCCCAGGGCCGCAAGCGCGTGACCATCATCCAGGCGGGCGACTCCCTCGTGGACCTGGCCATCCTGTGGATCCTGGCCTCGGCCGTCATCAAGGCCATGTACAAGGGCCGCATCCAGGCCGAGGTCAAGGCCGCGCAGGCCGCCGAGAACGCCGAGAGCGAGGCGCTCAAGCGCCAGGTCGTCGAAGCCCGCATGGCCGCCATGCAGGCCCAGGTCGAGCCGCACTTCCTGTTCAACACGCTGGCCAGCATCGACCACCTCATCGAGGTCGACCCGCCGCGCGCCAGCCAGATGCAGAAGAACCTCATCGCCCTGCTGCGCGCCTCCATGCCCACCATGCGCGAGGCCAATGCCAACGGCGCCGTGCGCGACCTCAGCCGCGAGCTGGCCGTGATCCGGCCCTACCTCGAGATCCTGAAGATGCGCATGGAAGAGCGCCTGCAGACCGAGATCGACGTGCCCGAGGGCCTGATGTCCGCCGAGTTCCCGCCCATGATGATCCAGGGCCTGGTGGAGAACGCCATCAAGCACGGCCTGGAGCCCAAGGCCGAGGGCGGCAAGCTCACCGTGAAGGCCGAGATCGTGCACGGCAAGCTCGCCGTGACCGTGGCCGACACCGGCCTGGGCTTCGGCCGCGCGGCCACCAGCGGCACCGGCGTGGGCCTGGCCAACATCCGCGAACGGCTGCAGCTGCTGCACGGCAACAAGGCCGCCGTCACCGTCACCGAGAACCAACCTTCCGGCACCGTGGTCACCATCACCGTGCCTTACCGCAGCCGCAACGACGAAGGAGTCGCAGCATGAAGACCCTGTTCAAGATCCTGTTCATCGGCACCGCCCTGATGGTGCTGGCCGCGATGTTCGGTGGCTTCGCGCTGCTGCACCACCACGGCTCGGACATGCACATCGTGCTCAACGACGAGGAACTCTTCCTCGGCGGCAGTGATGTCGGCGACTGGCTGGGTGCCAGCATCGGCCTCTTCGTGGCCGGCGTGGTGTGCGTGATCGTGCTGCCGCTGGTGCTGCTGCTGGGCGTGGCGCTGCCGCTGCTCATCGTGGGCGGCGTCATGGCGGTGGTGGTGGCCAGCCTGCTGGGCGTGGGCGCCTTGCTCGGCTCGCCGCTGATCCTGCTGGGCCTGCTGCTGTTCGTGGTGCTGCGCAACCGCAGCCGGGCCAATGCGGCGCACGCGGCCCGCGCCACCAGCGTCTGATTGATCTAGCATCGCCGGCCATGAACACTGCCACCCCCATCCGTGCCGTCCTGGCCGACGACGAACGCCTGATGCGCGAACAGCTGCGCAGCCGCCTCACCGAGGTCTGGCCCGAGCTGGAGATCGTGGCGGAGGCCAAGAACGGGCTGGAAGCCGTCGAACTCACGCGCGAGCACAAGCCCGACCTGGTCTTCCTGGACATCCGCATGCCCGGCCTCACCGGCGTGGACGCGGCCCGCCAGATCGCCCAGCTGCCCGAGGACGACGACTGGCTGGTGCCCGAGATCGTCTTCATCACGGCCTACGACCAGTACGCCGTCGAGGCCTTCGAGCAGGGCGTGGCCGACTACGTGCTCAAGCCCGCCGAGCGTGAGCGCCTGCAGCTCACGGTCGCCCGCATCAAGAAGCGGCTGGCCCAGCGCGAGGGGCAGGAGGTCGTGGAGACGTCGGCTGCGCCGCTGCAGCAGCTGCTGCACAAGCTCAGCGCCCAGGTCAACGGCGCGGCCGGCAAGCCGGCCTATCTGCAGTGGATCCAGGCCACGGTCGGCCAGGCCATCCAGATGATCCCGGTGGAGGACGTGCTCTTCTTCATCAGCGACGAAAAGTACACCCGCGTGCAGACGGCCAAGATCGAGGCCCTCATCCGCAAGCCCATCAAGGAGCTGGTGGACGAACTCGACCCGCAGCTCTTCTGGCAGATCCACCGCTCCACGCTGGTCAACGCGCGCGCCATCGACGGCATCACCCGCGACTTCCGCGGCCGGCAGCTCGTGGGCGTGCGGGGGCTGACCGAGAAGCTCGAGGTCAGCCGCAGCTACACGCACCTGTTCAAGGGGATGTAAACCCGCGCGCAGCTCAGCTGCGGGCCAAGCGCCGGGCCGCTCCCAGGCCGGCCCGCAGGCGATGTGCGAGCGGGGCACGCCCCGCGAGCATCGCCATCCCCTCGGGGGATCGACCAGGGCTGCCCGCGTTCAGCGGGGCAGCCGTGGGCGAGGGGCCTACTTACTGCTCGACGAAAGCGCGCTCGATGACGTAGTCGCCCGGCGTCGTGGTGCTGCCTTCCTTGAAGTTGCGCAGCTCCAGCATCTGCTTCATGTCCTTGAGCAGGGCGGGGCTGCCGCACAGCATGATGCGGTCGTCCTCGGGGTTCAGCGGCGGCAGGCCCAGGTCGGCCTGCAGCTTGCCGGTCTGGATGAGGTCGGTGATGCGGCCCATGTTCTTGTAGGGCTCGCGCGTCACCGTGGGGTAGTACAGCAGCTGGTTGCTTGCGTACTCGCCCAGGAACTCGTGCTTGGGCAGGTCCACCGTGAGGTGGTCGTGGTAGGCCAGCTCGGCCACCTCGCGCACGCCGTGCACGATGATGACCTTCTCGAAGCGCTCGTACGTCTCGGGGTCGCGCACGATGCTGATGAAGGGCGCGAGACCCGTGCCGCTGCCCAGCAGGTACAGGTTCTTGCCCGGCAGCAGGTAGTCGATCAGCAGCGTGCCCGTGGGCTTGCGGCCGACGATGATCTTGTCGCCCGGCTTGATGTGCTGCAGCTTGGAGGTCAGCGGGCCGTCCGGCACCTTGATGCTCAGGAACTCGAGGTTTTCCTCGTAGTTGGCGCTGACGATGGAATAGGCGCGCAGCAGCGGCTTGCCGTTCTCGCCCTTCAGGCCAATCATCGTGAAATGACCGTTGGAGAAGCGCAGCGCCTGGTCGCGCGTCGTCGTGAAGCTGAACAGGCGGTCGGTCCAGTGGTGGACGGTCAGGACGGTCTCTTCGTTGAAGGCACTCATGGGCGCTCTCTGAGGTTCTGGTGGCGGGTAAACCCGGGATTTTCGCCCGGATCTGATATGCGGCTGTCGCCTAAGGGTCTGCGTTGCGGTCAAAGGTCCGTTTCGATGCGCAGAAGCCTGGCCCCGGCGCCGGTCGTCGCCACCTCGTCCTGCGGGTTGTACAGGGCGCAGGCCTTGAGCGACAGGCAGCCGCAGCCGATGCAGCCGGTGAGCCGTTCGCGCAACTGCTGCAGGGCGGCGATGCGTGCATCCAGCAGCGGCGCCCAGCTGGCCGACAGCCGGGCCCAGTCGGCCTTGGTCGGCGTTCGACTGTCGGGCAGGGTGGCCAAGGCTGCCTTGATCTGCGGCAAGCTCAGCCCCACCACCTGCGCCGCGCGGATGAAGGCCACCCGGCGCAGCGCGTGGCGCGGGTACTGGCGGTGGCCGCCGGCGCTGCGGCTGCCGGCGAGCAGGCCCTCGGCCTCATAGAAGCGCAGCGCGCTGGCCGCCACGCCCGAGCGCCGGGCCAGCTGGCCGATGGACATCGGCGCGGGGCTTGACTTCAAGTTCACTTCAACTTCGACCATGGCGGCATGTTCTCACCAAACCACCCCAGCCGCCCATGAACACCGCCGCCATCACTGCCCCCACGCCGGCCACGCTGTCGCAGCTGCACCATCTGCTGGACGCGGGCCTCGCCCTGTCCGCCACCTACCGTGGCGCGCTGAGCAGCCACCTGCCGATGGGCCAGCAGGCGCTGCTGGAGCTCGGCGCCTCGGCCGAACGCCTGCAGGCCTGGACGGAGCGTGAGACGTCTGTGCTGGAGCCGCAGACCCGCGCCCGCGCGGCGCGGGTGGACATCGCCCGTGATCTCGGCCGGCCCGACAGCGACCCCGCCTGGCGCGCCCACTTCGCAGGCCTCATCGCGCAGCGGGGCCCGGCGTCGGCGCTGCGCGAGGCGCTTCCCATGCTGCTGCCGGGTGCCGGGGCGGCCGCCTTCCACGGGCTCATCCGCACCGCGCACGCCGTGCTGGCGGGCCATGACGGCGAGCTGGCCGCGGGCCTCGCGCACTGGGCGGCGTGCTTCCTGCCGCTGCCTGCGGCGGGCGGTGCCACCGCGTTGGACCTCGCCAGCGGCCTCGACGCCCTGGCGCGCCTGCCGCGGCCAGCCGGTGCGGCAGGCGGCCTCATCTTCGAGCGCATGCGTGCCTGGGGCGGCGTGCCGGGCTTTGCCGACATCGCCGGCGGCCTGCCCGCTGAGCCAGACAGCCTGCGCGAGCTGGCCCTGCTGGCCGCGCGCACCTACGCCGCCACCGGCAACTTCACCGTGCTGCACCTGCTGACCGCCTGCCACGCGATGACTGTGCTGATGCCCTGGTGGCCCACGCCCGGGTTGCCGCGCGGCTTCGTCACGGCCGCCGCGGCGGGGCTGCTGGCCAGCGGGGCCACGCCAGCCCTGGCACTCGCACGGCCCCCCAGCCGCCCCTGGCCGGCCCTCATCTCGGCCGCCTGCGCCCAGGACGACGCCCACGTCATCAAGTTGACCCACGCCGCCTGGCGCCTGGGTCGGCGCTGGCCCGACGCGGCCTGGCGCGCGGCCGTGGAGCGCGCGATTCCAGTTTGATGGATTCAAATTCCAGTAAACTGGAAGCATGGACATCACCGAACGTATCGGCCGCCGCCTGCACGCGCTGCGCATGGCCGCGGGCCTGTCGCTGGACGCGCTGGCGCACAAGAGCGGCGTCAGCCGCTCCAACATCTCCCTGATCGAGCGCGGCCAGAGCAGCCCGACGGCGGTGGTGCTCGACAAGCTCTCATCGGCCCTCGGTGTGAGCGTGGCCTCGATGTTCGAGGCTGGGGAGGCGCCCGCTGCGCCGTCCCCGCTGGCCCGCGTGGCCGATCAGCCCGTGTGGCGCGACCCGGCCTCGGGCTACCTGCGCCGCAATGTGTCGCCGCCGGGCGTCTCGCCGCTGCAGCTGGTGGACGTGATCTTCCCGCCGGGCCAGCGTGTGCAGTTCGAGACGTCCGCGCGCGACGCCGACATCCACCAGCTCATCTGGATGATCGACGGCGCCATGGACATCGGCCACGGCGCCGAGCGCTGGCAGCTGCAGCCCGGCGACTGCCTGGCCATGCGGCTGGATGCCCCCATCACCTTCCACAACCCGGGCACCCAACCGGCCCGCTACCTCGTCGCCCTCACCGGAGCCCAGCCATGACGGTCACGATCCGCGAACTCGATGGCGCCGACGCGCTGGCCCGCGCCGAGGAACTCGCCGACGTGCTGCGCGACTGCGTGGAGGGCGGCGCCTCGGTCGGCTTCATGCTGCCGCTGGCCCAGGGGCGGCCTGAAGCCTTCTGGCGCCGTGTCGCGGCAGGGGTGGCGGCGGGCGAGCGCCATCTCTTCGCGGCTGAAGACGAGCGCGGGCGCCTGTGCGGCACGCTGTCGCTCGTTGTCGACATGCCCGACAACCAGCCCCACCGGGCCGACGTCTCCAAGATGCTCGTGCACCGCCGCGCGCGCCGGCAGGGCATTGCCGAGCAGCTGCTGCGTGCACTGGAGGCCAAGGCTCGCGCGCTGGGCAAGACCACGCTGGTGCTGGACACGGTGACGGGCAGCGACGCCTCCCGGCTGTACGAGCGACTGGGCTGGCAGAAGGCCGGCGACATCCCGAACTACGCGCTCATGCCTGACGGCGCGCCGTGCTCGACGACGTACTACTTCCGCATGCTCACCCCAGCGTAGGGCGGGTCCAGACCCGCCATCCCCACGGCCTGTCAAGGTTCGTGGCGGGTCTTGACCCGCCCTACCGGAACCCGATCCCGCGCCGCTCGCGCACCTCGGGCTTGGCGCGGTGCTCGGCCTCCAGCTGCGCCAGGAACTCGTCCGGCGTGAAGGCCTCGCCGAGGATCTCGACCTGGTGGCGCACGGCGGCGAAGTCGCCGTGGGTGAGGCAGTCCAGCGCGGCCAGTCGTGTGCGTTGCTCGCTGGTGGGCGCCGCTGCCGCTTCGCGCTCGAACATGGCCAGGCGCTGCTCGGGCTTCAGCGCCTTGAAACGGATCTTGAACGCGAAGCGCCGCAGCGCGGCTTCGTCCAGGTCGTCGAAGAGGTTGGTCGTGCAGATGAACAGGCCGTTGAAGCGCTCCATGCCGGCCAGCATCTCGTTGACTTCGCTGACCTCGTAATTGCGCTCCGCGTGCTTGCGGCTGCGCAGGAAGCTGTCGGCCTCGTCCAGCAGGAGCACGGCGCCCTCGGTCTGGGCGGTCTCAAACATCCGGGCCATGTTCTGCTCGGTCTCGCCGACGAACTTGCTGGCGATGTCGCTGGCGCGCTTGACCATCAGCGGCCGGCCCAGGGCCTGGGCGATGTGTTCGGCCAGGGCCGTCTTGCCGCTGCCGGGCGGGCCGTAGAAGCACAGCTGGCCGCGGCCCGTGCGGCGCAGGGCCTCGACGATGCGCGGGATCTCGAAGCGACTCTCGCAGTTCAGCAGGTCCAGCGCGTACTGCGTGACGCAGGGGCGGGCGAGGCTCGCGGCGTCGTCGCGGCCCAGGGCCTTGTCGGCATTGAGCAGCTGGCGCTCGATGAGCTTCTCGGCGTCGGGCGCCGAACCGGCCAACTGCGCGAAGCGCACGGCGGTGCGGATCTGCGCGGGCGTGAGGCCGGGGCGCTCGGCCAGCTTGGCCACGAACGCCTCGCTCACGGCCACTTCGCCCAGCGCCTTGGCCACCAGCCCGCGCCGCGCACCCGGCGGCGGCGACTTCAGCTCCAGGTGGTACTGGAAGCGGCGGCGAAAGGCCGGGTCGATCTGCTCGATGCGGTTGGTCACCCAGATCACGGGCACGGGGTTGGTCTCGAGGATCTGGTTGACCCAGGCCTTGCCGCTGACCGAGTTGCTCAGGCCGCTTTCACCGCTGGCATCCAGCCGGTTCAGCAGCGAGGCGGTGTCGCTGGACAGCGGCGGGAAGACGTCCTCGACCTCGTCGAAGAGCAGCGCGACATTGGCGCTGGCCTTCAGGAAGACCTGGCTGATCTGCAACGAGCGGTAGCGGTCGCGCCCGGACAGCGAGTTGCCGTCGCGGTCGGCGTACTCCACCTCGTACAGGTCCAGGCCTGCGGCGGCGGCGGCCACCTTGGCGAGTTCGGTCTTGCCGGTGCCGGGTGGGCCGTAGAGCAGCACGTTCACGCCACTGGCGTGCGTGGCCACGGCCTGGCGCAGCAGGCCGCGCAGCAGGTCCAGGTCGTCGCTGACGAACTGGAAGTCCCCCGGCGCCAGCGTGCTGGGCGTGGCCGGCCGCGTGAAGACGGCCATCAGGTCGTGCGGGCCCTGGTACTCGCGCATGAGCACCGGCGGGAGCTGGTCGCTGACCTTCATCAGGTCGGCCAGGTCGGTGATGTTGTGCTCGGAGATGAGGTTCTCGACCATGCCGATGCGCTCGAGCCGCGAGCCGGCGCGCAGGGCCTCGGCCACCTCGCGTTCGTCCACGCCGGCCACCGCCGCGATCGCGGCGAAGGCCTCCTGGGCGGTGTTGACCTTGAACTCGACGAGGGCGCCGCGCAGCTCGCGCTGGTAGCGGGCCAGCGTGCCGTACAGCAGGATGGCGCGCTCGGCCGGGTTGAGCTGCAGCAGCTGCCCGAGGGCGGCGATGTTCTTCTCGACCAGCGTGGACTCGCGCTTGAGCTGGCGGTCCAGGTGCTCGCAGGTGGTGGCGAGCAGCGCCATCATGTCCTTGGGCGCGTCCTTGACGTACTCGTCCAGGTAGAAGAAGAGCGTGCCCTCGGAGAACGGGCCGCTCCACTGGCCGAAGCGTTCGAGGAAGGCCTCGTCGCCCAGGCCCTCGTGGCCGCGCCAGAGCTCATTGCCGGCGCAGCGCTGCGTCAGGTAGCCGCGCAGGCGCTGCAGCACGCGGGTGGGCCAGACGAGGTGCCGGCCCGTGAAGGACAGCAAACCGTTGAAATCGCGCCGCAGGTTGAAGCGGCCGGCGTGCTTGACGGTGAGCGTCAGCACGAACTGCGAGCACATGCGGTCCAGCACGGGGGCGCTGTCCAGGCCGGGCGAAGGCAGCACACGGGCTGAGGCCCGGGAGGCTGTCTCTGCGGCGGCTCGCTTCACCATCGATGGACTCCTTGCCCGGCGCGAAACCGCCGGCGCGAACCCATCTTGTATCAGGCTTGGGACCCGCGCAATGCGTCAGTCATCCCACAAAGTGTTCAGTGCATCACGACGGGTTGCTGGCCCATCACGGCGTAGCGCTCGATGAAGGCGTCGAGGTCGTCCTCCGAGGGCTCGCCCTCGTCCATGATGGCCTGCACGCCCTGCTGGAAGGATTCGGCCAGCGCGCCCTCGATGAAGATTTCCTTGCGGGCGAACTTGTCGACGATCTCGAAACCCCCGCGGTTGAGCTGCGGACCGGCCTCGACCTCATGGAGCTCGGCGGTCGGTACGTCGAACTGGACGACGATGAAGCTGTCGGAGTTGTAGAGCATGTGCATGGCGTTCCCCTCGTGGCTTCAACTGCGGATGCGGCTGGGGGTTTCAAGCCCCGGTTGGTCCAAATACTGGCAGAACGCGGCGCTCATCGGGTCATCCCTGGCGCCGACAACGTGTAGGAAGCGTCAGGAGTTCACGTGGGAGGCGGCGCCCTGCGTGCAGTCTCAGCCCTCAACGCCGCCCAGTCGGATCTCGAACCCCCGCGTTTCGGGGTCTCCTTGACGAAGGCGCACCGGCCAGTAGCCGCGTGCGGGGTCCAGCCACAGCTCGACGCCCGGATCGCGCTCGCCCAGGGGCTGGCGGCGCAGGTGCAGGGTGCCGGCGTCCTCGGGCGCGGCGTCCACGGCCTCGAACACCCACTCGCGCAGCTCGCCCCGCAGCCCCGCCACCCACACGCGCCAGCGCCCGCCCGGGGCGGGGTTGGCCTGCACCAGGGCGGCGAGCTGCACCCACCACGAGAGGCGGTCCTGGGCGCCTTCGGGCAGCTCCAGCCGCGCAGGCGTCGCCGAGAAGCTGACGACCCGCTCCTCGGCGTCGAAGTTGATGGCCTGGCGGTCCTGCCCGCCTCGCTGCAGGGCGAAGCGTTCCGGCGCCAGCCCGCCTTGGCCCATGTGGCCGAGGCTTTCCCAGGCGGGCAGCGTGCGTTCGCCGATGCGGCGGGTCAGGCGCAGGCTGTAGCGGCCGTCCGCTTCGGGCCGCCAGTCGAGCAGCGCCTCGCCGTCCTGGCCGCCCTGGCGCAGGCGGTAGGGCCAGGAGAGCGGGCCGGCCAGGCGCAGCGGCGGGGTATCCGCACGGGGCGTAGGGGCATCGACGGCCGGCAGGGGCGGGGCGGGCGGTGGCGCCTCCCGCGGCGTGCTGCGCGCCGGGGGCGTGGGCATGAGGGTGGCGGGGGCGGATTCCGGCAGCGGCAACGGCACGCGGGGCGGCACGGCGACAGCCAGCGTCACGGCCCGGCTGGGCCGGCTGGCCTCGTCGCGCAGCCGCTCTCCGCCCAGCAGCGCCACGTGGGCGAGCAGGCTGGCCGCCAGCGCGAGCCAGGCGGCGCCGGGGAGGGCAGGCAGGGCGCGCATCGCACAATGCTGCCATCAACCCGAACCTGACCCGATGAAACTCGCCAGCTACGCCGACGGCTCGCGCGACGGCCACCTCGTCGTCGTCTCGCGCGACCTCACCCAGGCGCACTTCGCCACCGGCATCGCCACGCGGCTGCAGCAGGTGCTCGACGACTGGGGCTTCCTCGCCCCGCAGCTCGAAGACCTCGCCGTGCAACTCAACCACGGCAAGCTGCGCCACGCCTTCCCGTTCGACCCCCACAAGTGCATCGCGCCGCTGCCACGCGGCAGCGGCTGGGCCGTGGTGGGCGAGGACGGCAGCGTGCAGCGCGAGGCGGGCCTGTTCTCCGCCCCGCACCAGCCCTTGCGTGCGCCGGCCCAAGGGCGCGCGGCCCTGGCCGCCATCACGGGCGACCTCGCGGCGGCGAGCGACGCCTCGGCCGCGCTGGACGCCCTGCGCCTGCTGACGCTGGCCGTGGACTGGCGCATCGACGGCGAACTCATCGCCACGCAATGCGCGCCCGTGGCCGTCACGCCAGACGAACTCGGCAGCGCCTGGTCGGCAGGCCGCCTGCAGGCCCGCCTGCATTGCCTGCACAACGGCAGCAAGCAGGAGCCGCGCGACGTCGACGCCCAGCCCGGCGCCGCGCTGGCGCGCCTGGCGCGGCTGCGTGCGCTGCGCGCCGGCCTGCTCGGCGGCGTCGACCTCGGCGCGCTGGACCTCACCCTCGCCGCCGGCGACAGCCTGCTGCTGGACCTCAAGAACGCCGAGGGCGGCAGCCTCTTCGGCGCCATCGACCTCGACATCGCGCCCCCGGACGCCACCCCATGAGCCCCTTGCCCATCATCATCGACACCGACCCCGGCCAGGACGACGCCGTCGCCCTGCTGCTGGCCGCCGCCTCGCCCGAGCTGGAGCTGCTGGGCGTGACCACGGTGGCGGGCAACGTGCCGCTGTCGCTGACCACGCTGAACGCGCGCAAGGTGATGGAGCTCGCCGGGCGGCGCGACGTGCCCGTCTGCGCCGGCGCTGACCGGCCGCTGGATGTGCCCCTCGTCACCGCCGAGCACGTGCACGGCGACACGGGCCTGAACGGCGTGGAGCTGCCCGAGCCCACGCTGCCGGTGGACCCGCGCCATGCCGTGGACTTCATCATCCAGACCCTGCGCGAGCGCCCGGCCGGCTCCGTCACGCTGTGCCCGCTCGGGCCGTTGACCAACATCGCGCTGGCCCTGCGCCGCGCGCCCGACATCGCCGCGCGCATCCGCCGCATCGTGCTGATGGGCGGCGGGTTCTTCGAGGGCGGCAACGTCACGCCCGCGGCGGAGTTCAACATCTACGTCGACCCGCAGGCCGCGCACGAGGTCTTCACGAGCGGCGTGCCGATCACGATGGCGCCGCTGGACGTGACGCACGAGGTGCTGACCACGGCCGCGCGCATCGACGCCATCCGCGCCCTGCCCAACCGGGCGGGCGCCGTGGTGGCGGCGTGGATGGAGTTCTTCGAGCGCTACGACGAAGAGAAATACGGCCAGGACGGCGGCCCGCTGCACGACCCCTGCGTCATCGCCTTCCTGCTCCAGCCCGGGCTCTTCACGAGCCGCGAGTGCAATGTGCGCATCGAGACGCACAGCGAACTCACGCGCGGCATGACCGTCATCGACTGGTGGGCCGTGACGGGCCTGCCGGCCAACGCCCAGGTGCTGCGGCATGCGGACGCGGACGGGTTCTTCGCGCTGCTGACGGAGCGGCTCGCGCGGTTGCGGTGAGCGTCACCCTGCACGGCGTGGGGTTTGACGTTTGGTGTCAATAATGACACCATTTTCTGCATGGCGGACATCGAGTCGATCCTGGAGAAGATGAAGGCAGCGCCCGCGGGCGTCCGCTTCAGCGAACTCAAGAAGGTGTGCGAGTTCCACTTCGGTGCCGCACGGCAGTCGGGCAGCAGCCACGCGGTGTTCAAGACACCGTGGCCGGGCGATCCCCGCGTGAACATCCAGGATGACAAGGGCAAGGCCAAGGCCTACCAGGTGAGGCAGGTCTTGCAGGCCATCGAGAAGTTGAAAGGCCATGACGATGAACACTGACCACTACACCTACCGCGTCACCTGGTCGGCGGAAGACCAGGAGCATGTCGGCCTTTGCGCCGAGCTGCCTTCCCTGTCCTGGCTCGCGGGCTCGCCCGACGATGCGCTGGCCGGCATCCGTGCGCTGGTGCGCGAATGCGTCAAGGACATGCTGGCTCAAGGCGAGGCCGTTCCCGAACCCATTGCGGATCGACGCTACAGCGGTGAATTCAAGGTGCGCATCCCGCCTCACCAGCATCGCAAACTGGCCATTGAGGCGAGCGAGCAAGGCGTGAGCCTGAACCGTCTGGTCAGTTCGAAGCTCTCCACCTAGCGTCAACCTTGCAGTGACCGCACCACCAGCTTGAAGTCCGGGTCCTCCGGGAAGGGCTTGACCGTGAACCCGAGGCCGCGCATCAGCTTGAGCATGTCGGCGTTGTTGGTGAGCACCAGGCCTTCGATGTCCGACAGCCCCTTCTCGCGCGCGGCGTCGGTGATGCCCTCCATCAGTCGCGAGCCGAGGCCCTTGCCGCCGAAGTCGTCGGCCACCAGCAGGCTGAACTCGCAGCTCGTCTGGTCGGGGTTGGTGATGATGCGGCTCACGCCGACGATCCGCTCCACCTCGTCGAAGCCGCCATCGTCGCGCGCCGTGCGCTCGGTGTAGACGGCCACCAGCGCCATCTCGCGGTCGTAGTCGATCAGCGTCAGCCGCGCCAGCAGGCCCGGCGGCAGCTCCTTGATCGCGCTGGCGAAGCGGAAGTAGCGGCTCTCGGGCTTGAGGCCGCGCACCAGCTCCTGCAGCATCTGCGCGTCGTCGGGCCGCACGGGGCGCACCGTGACCTCGCCGCCACCGGCCAGCGGCCACACCTGCTCGAAGCGCGCTGGGTAGGGCAGGATGGCCAGGTGCGGGTAGTCGAAGGCGCGGGCCATGCCGCTTTGCGGCCCCGGCTGCAGCACGACGCGCGCGTCCACGGCCACGGCGCCGGTCTCGTCGACGATGAGCGGGTTGATGTCCATCTCGCGCAGCTGCGGGAACTCGCAGACCATCTCGCTCACCCGCAGCAGCACGCGCTCCAGCGCCTCCAGGTCGGCCGGTGCGCCACCGCCGCGGCCCTCGGCCAGGCCCTCGGACACGCGGGCGCGCTCGATGAGCCGGCGGGCCAGGAACTGGTTCAGCGGCGGCAGCTCCATCGCGCGGTCGGCAATGAGCTCGATCATGGTGCCGCCCGCGCCGAAGACGATGGTCGGGCCGAAGGCTTCGTCCGTCACCAGCCCCACGCACACCTCCTGGCCGCCGCGGGCGCGCTGGGCGCGCGCCATCTTCTGCACCGTCACGCCGTTGATGCGCGCCTGGGGCTGCAGCCGCTTCACGCGCGCCACCATCTCGTTGTAGGTGTCGCGCGCGGCCGAGCCGCTCTGGATGTTCAACGCCACGCCCTGCACGTCGCTCTTGTGGGCGATGTCGGGGGAGTCGATCTTGAGCGCGACGGGAAAGCCCATCTGCGTGGCCAGCATCATGGCCTCGTTGGCGCTGCGCGCCAGCACCGTCTGCGTGACCGGGATGTGGAAAGCCGCCAGCAACGCCTTGCTCTCCATCTCGGTCATCGTGCGGCGGCGCTCGGCCAGCACGCTCTCGATGAGCAGCCGCGCGGCCTCGACGTCGGGCTGCGCGAGGTTCGACATGGGCGGCGGCGTCTGCAGCAGCAGCTGCTGGTTGGCGTAGAAGGCCGCGATGTTGCCGAAGGCGCCTACCGCCGCCTCGGGGGTGCGGAAGTTGGCGATGGCCGCCTCATTGAGCACGCGGCGCGCCTCCAGCACCGAGGCGTCACCCATCCAGCAGCCCAGCAGCGGCTTGGCCGTCACGGCCTTGGCGGCGACGACGGCGCGTGCCGTCTCGGTGGCGTCCGAGCCGATCTGCGGGGCGTACACCGCGAGCAGGCCGTCCACGCCCGGGTCCCGCGCCGCGGCCTCGATGGCGGCGCGAAAGTGCTCGGGTGTGGCCGCGGCCGAGAGGTCGATCAGATCGGCCAGCGAGGCCAGGGCCGGCAGCTGCGGCGCCAGGGCCCGCGCCACGTCGGGCGAGAGCTTGCCCAGCTGCAGGCCGATCTCGCTGACCCAGTCGGCCGCCAGCACGCCGGGGCCGCCGCCATTGGTGATGATGGCCAGGCGCTTGCCCACCGGCCGGTAGCGCGCGGCCAGGCATTTCGCGGCCGAGAACAGCTCCACGAAGCTGCGCACCCGCACCGCGCCGGCGCGGCGCAGCGCGGCGTCGAAGACGTCGTCGCTGCCGACGATGGCGCGGCTGTGGGTCAGCGCCGCCTCGTTGCCGGCGCTGCGCCGGCCGGCCTTGAGCACCACCACCGGCTTGGCGTGGGCGGCCGAGCGCAGCGCGCTCATGAAGCGGCGCGCGCTGGAGATGCCTTCGAGGTAGACGACGATGCTCTGCGTGCGGGCATCGCTGGCCAGGAAGTCCAGCACCTGGGCCAGGTCCACGGCCGCGTTCGGGCCCAGCGACACCACCTGGCTGAAGCCGACGTGGTTCTGCTGCGCCCAGTCGAGCATGGCCGAGGTGAGGGCGCCCGACTGCGACACCAGCGCCAGCGACCCTTCCGCGGCCAGCGGCCCGGCCGCGCTCGCGTTGAGGTGCAGGTGCGGGCGCTGGAAGCCCAGGCAGTTGGGGCCCAGCAGGTGCACGCCCTCGCGGCGCGCGATGCGCTTGAGCTGCGCAGCCTGCTCGGGCTCGATGCCGTCGCTCACGATCAGGGCCGAGCGGCAGGCGATGCGCCCGGCCACTTCCAGCGCTGCGGCGATCTCCTCGGCGGGCAGGGCGATGATGGCCAGGTCGGCCCGCGAGCGGGCCAGCTCGCCCAGCGTGCCGGTCGTCTCGCCGTGCAGGAACTGCGGCGGATGCGGCCCCGGCGCGGCCGTGAGTGCGGCGCGCAGCACGCGCGCCTGGCGGGTCTGCCGCTCGGGCTCGTCCGGCCCGGCGAACACCACCACCGAGCGGGGCATGAACAGGGGCGTCAGGAAATGGTTGTCCATGGGTTCAGACTTCAGACTCTAGTCGGCGCCGATCAGCACCTTGACGTGGGCCGCGGCGCTGCGCGCCAGCGGGTTGAGGACGTAGCCGCCTTCCAGGCAGGAGATCATGCGCCCGCGGCAGTGACGCTCCGCGACATTCATCAGCTGGCGCGTGACCCATTCGTAGTCGCCGTCCACCAGCCCGAGGTTGCCCATGTCGTCCTCGCGGTGGGCATCGAAGCCGGCGCTGACGTAGATGAGCTGCGGCCGGAAGGCGTCGAGCGCAGGCAGCCAGTGCTCGGTCACGGCGGCGCGGAACGCGTCGCTGCCCGAGCGCGGCGGCAGGCCGACGTTGACCATGTTGGGCGCGTCCTTCAGCGAACGCGCGTCCGGCCCGTTGAACGGGTACAGGCCCGTCTCGAAGATGCTGCACATCAGCACGCGTTCGTCGCCGGCCAGGATGTCCTCGCTGCCGTTGCCGTGGTGCACGTCGAAGTCCACCAGGGCCACGCGCGTGAGGCCGTGCACGTCCAGCGCATGACGGATGCCCACCGCCACGTTGTTGAAGAAGCAAAAGCCCATGGCCGCGTCGTGCTCGGCATGGTGGCCGGGCGGCCGCACCGCGCAGAAAGCCGTGGGCGCCTGGCCGCCGAGCACCAGGTCGGTGGCCAGCACGGCGGCACCGGCCGCGCGCAGCGCCGCGGGCACGGTGAAGCGGTTCATGCGGGTGTCGGGGTCGACCTGCGCGTAGCCCTCGCGCGGCGCGGCGTCGCGCACGCGCCGCACGTGCATCGCCGAGTGGGCGCGCTCGAGCTGCGCGTCGCTCGCCAGCGGCGCGTCGTGCGGCAGCATGTAGTCGAGCAGGCCGCGCACGAGCAGCATGTCGGCGATGGCGCTCAGGCGCTCGGGGCATTCCGGGTGGCCCGGGCCCATCTCGTGGCGGGCGCAATCCGGGTGGCTGATGTAGACGGGCAGCATGGTCTTTTGTCTCCTCGCCCGAGCTTAGGCAGCGGGGCTGACGCTGTGTTGACCTGGCGCAAGGGCCCGGCGCGGGGTGGCAAGATGGGCGTATCCACCGACCGGAGCCCCGCCATGCAACGCCGCCACGTCATTGCCCTGCCCACCGCGCTGCTGCTACCCCCCGCCTGGGCGCTGAGCCTCACCGAGGGCGACGCCAACGCCGGCATCCGCACGGCGCTGGAGCGCGGCGCCAACGCAGCTGTCGCGCTGCTGGGTCGCCCCGACGGCTTCCTGGGCAACCCGCTCGTGAAGATCGAGCTGCCGGGCTACCTGAAGGACGCCGCCAAGCTGCTCAAGGCCACCGGCCAGGGCCGCAAGCTCGATGAGCTCGTCACCGCCATGAACCGCGCCGCCGAGGCCGCCGTGCCGGCCGCCAAGCCGCTGCTCGTGAAAGCCGTGAAGGACATGAGCGTGGAGGACGGCCTGAAGATCCTCAAGGGCGGCGACGACTCGGTCACGCAGTTCTTCGCCGGCAAGACGCGCGAGCCGCTGTCCAAGCAGTTCCTGCCCATCGTCACGCAGGCGACCGAGAAGGTGTCGCTCGCCGACAAGTACAACGCCGTGGCCAAGAAGGCGGGTGGCTTCGGCCTCATGCAGGGCGACGAAGCCAACATCCAGCAGTACGTCACGGCGCGTGCGCTGGACGGCCTGTACCGCATCATCGGCGAGGAAGAAAAGAAGATCCGCCAGGACCCGGTGGGCACCGGCAGTGCCATCCTGAAGAAGGTGTTTGGCGGTTTGGGCGGCTGAAGGACAATCCGCGGTTCCGCAAGCCGGCCCAGTTCATGAATTCCGACATTCCCGATACCGCTCCCGTCCCCGCTCCCGAGGCCATCGACCCGCCCGCAGCAGCACCCGCTGCCGTGCAAGCCATCGAGGCCGAAGAGCCTGCTGCGGCGGACGCGGTGGTGGCCGAGGCGCCGGCCGTGCCTGCTGCCGCGGCACCGGCCGTGGACGCCACCGCCGAGCTCAAGGCCCTGTTCCCCGCGCTGTTCACCGGCCGCCCCAAGCCCGTGAAGCTGCGCATCCAGGCCGACATCCAGGAGCGCGCGCCGGGCAAGTTCAGTAAGGCGCAGCTGAGCGCCTTCCTGCGCCGCCACACGGGCAGCACGGGCTACCTGATCGCGCTGACCCAGGCCAAGACCCGTTTCGACCTCGACGGCAACCCCGCCGGCGAGATCACCGAGGAGCACCTCACCGCCGCCAAGGACGAGCTCGCGCGCCGCAAGGGGTTGCAGGCGGAGCGCCAGCAGGTCGAGCAGGAGCGCCACCAGCTGGAGATCCAGCAGCGCCGCAACCGCGCGCAGCTGCTCTGGGACTTCGAGCGCACGACGCTGACCGAGGCCAACTTCTGCGTGCTCAAGGGCCTGACCGTGGCCGAGCTGCCCGGCATCCTCGAGATCGCCCGCAAGGAGCGCGCCGAGGCGCCGCCGGCACCGCCGCGCGAGGCTCGCCGCGATGATCGGCGCGATGACCGCCGTCCCGAGGGCCGTCCGCAAGGGCGCCCGGATTCGCGCGGCCCCCGCCGGCCCGACCAGCGCGGCGAGGGTCGCCCGGGTGGCAAGCCCGGTAGCGCGCCGCGTGGCGGCGGCAGGCCGGGCGGTGCGCCCCAGCCGGGTCGCAAGCCCGGCGGGCCGCAGCAGCCGCGCCGCGATCAGGCGCCGCAGGCTCAGCCCGCCGCCGAGGCCCCGGCCGCTGCGGTCGAGGCCCCGAAGGACCCCGCCGCCGAGTGATCAGCCGTTGTAGCGCTGCTCCAGGTAGCTGAGCAGCGTGCGGATGGTCTGCGCCTCGCCGCCCACGGGGCGGCCGGCGCGCGGGGCATCGTTCCAGGCGAACAGGTCGATGTGCAGCCAGTCCTGCTCGCGCGGCAGGAAGTCTTCCAGGAACAGGGCCGCGTTGATGGCCCCGGCCAGCGCGCTCTTGCCGGTGTTGACGATGTCGCCGATGGAGCTCTCGATGCCGGCGTGATACGGCGCCCACAGCGGCATGTGCCACAGCGGGTCGTCGAGCTTCAGGCCCAGGTCGACGAGGTCGCGGGCGGTGTCCATGTGCTTGGCAAACAGCGCGGGCAGCTGGGCGCCCAGGGCCACGCGGGCGGCGCCGGTGAGCGTGGCCAGGTCGATGACGAGGTCGGGCTGGCTCTCGGCCGCGTAGGCCAGGGCGTCGCACAGGATGACGCGGCCTTCGGCGTCGGTGTTGCCGATCTCGATGTGCAGGCCCTTGCGCGTCTTGATGATGTCGCCGGGCCGGTAGGCGTTGCCCGAGATCGAGTTCTCGACCGCCGGGATCAGCAGCTGCAGCCGCACCGGCAGCTTGAAGGCCATGATGAGGCCGGCCAGGCCCAGCGCGTTGGCGGCGCCGCCCATGTCCTTCTTCATCTGGCGCATGCCCTCACCGCCCTTGATGTTCAGGCCGCCGCTGTCGAAGCAGACGCCCTTGCCGACCAGCGACAGCTTGGGGTGCTTGGGGTTGCCCCAGTTCACCTCGATCAGGCGAGGTGAGCGCGTGCTCGCGCGGCCAACGGCGTGGATGCTGGGGAAGTTCTTCTTGAGCAGGGCGTCGCCGACGATCTCGGAGAAGCTGGCGCCGTACTGCTTGGCCAGGGCCTTGGCGGCGCCGGCCAGCTCGGCCGGGCCCATGTGCTCGGCAGGCGTGTTGACGAGGTCGCGCGTGGCGGCGATGGCCGTCGCCAGGGCCAGGCCGCGTTCGGCGTCGGCGCCAGCCTTCAGCGCCAGCGTGGCCGGCGCGCGCTTGGCGGGCTTGTAGAGGTCGAAGCGGTAGCCGCCCAGCTCCCAGGACATGGCGGCCGCTTCCGGCAGCAGGGCCAAACCGGCGTCGTCGAGCTTGTAGACGCCTTCGGGCAAGGCCAGCGGCAGGTGGCTCAGGGCGAAGGGGTGGGCGACGTGGCCCACGCCCGCGAAGACCTGGGCCAGGCGGCCGTCGGCGTCGGGGACGAGGGCGTGGGTGTCGGCGGCACCCACGAAGCCCACCGTGGCGAGCCAGGCGCGCGTGGCGTCCGGCAGGCCCGTGACCAGGGCCTGGAAGGCCGCGCGGTCGACGACGGTGATGGGGGTGGCCTTGGCCGGGAGGGTCTTCTTGAGCTGGACGGTCATCTCAGGTTCCTGGGGGTCGGAAAGCCGGCATTGTCGGCAAACCGGGGATGGCAAAGAAATGTGATCCGGCTTGTCAACCGCCCCCGAATCGGTTGCGTTGTGCCTCTCAATCGCGCCGGCCACCGGTCTGCGAGACAGGCAAGACAAGCCATGATGAAGATCCAGCCCCGTAACGAAACGCAGCATCGCCGCCTCTCCGCCCCCGACATGGGTCTGGCCTGGAGCGCCGCGGAATCCGTCGACAAGGGCCGCAAGCACGAAGCTTTCGACACCGGTTTCTACAGCGGCGAACGCCGCGGCCTGGCGCGCGCCATGCGCCTGGACCGCAAGCGCTGACCGCTCCCCCGACCCGCCTCGCCGGGTCATCTCAAGATGTAAGCCCGCCTTCCGGCCCCCCCGGATTGCGGGCTTCGTTTTGCCTGGATTGGGAAATCCTGCCGGCCCCGGAGCGCTGACAGCCATCAGAATTCGCCCCCATGAAAGCCGCGCGCCGCTCCATCGCCTTCTTCTCCGGGCTCCTGCTCTACTGCTTCGGCGCCGGCGCCGCCATGAAGTACGCCAGCACCGGCCTGCCGCGGCAGGTCTATGTGCAGCTCGGCGGCCGCAACAGCCTGCCGGTGATGCTGGGCGAGGCGGTGGCCATCATGGTCATCCTCTTCATCGTGGCCACGATCTGGGGCTATCTCACGCTGCGTCCGCAGCGCCGCCGCCACCGGCCTTACCTGGCCTGGATGATGTCGGGCGTGGGCGCCGCCTGGGCGGGTTGGCTGATCTTCGGGGCGTTCAGCTTCGCGCTGAAGCCGCGCGCCTACTCCGCGCCGCTGCAGAGCCTGCTGCTGTCGTCCAATGCCGCGCCGCTGTTCGGGGCTCTCAACATTTTTGGCGTCGTCGCCGGTGTATGGCTGGCGGGGCGCTGGGCCAAGAAGCGCCAGATGCAACTGCCCAGCACCCGCTCGCGCCGCCGCTCGCAGTCTGCGGCCCAGGACGAGACCGAAGCCGACAGCACCGTCTCCACCGTCGGCCCGCAGACGGTCTCGCCACCCGCCGCGCACTGACACCGCCATGCCGCGCGCGGTCTGCCCGCGCTGCGAGCGCCCGGCCACCACCTGCCTGTGCGCGACGCTGCCGGCGCCGCTGCCGCACCGCACCACGCTGCTGATCCTGCAGCACCCGGCGGAAGCCGGCCATGCCAAGAACACCGCGACGCTGCTCACCCTGGGGCTGCAGCGTGCGCGCCTGCTGCGCGGCGAGCTGTTCGACCCGGCGCTGGCCGGCCCGGGCACCGCGCTGCTCTATCCCGGCGGCGACCCGCCCCGGGTGCCGGCGAACGTGCAGCAACTGGTCCTGCTCGACGGCAGCTGGCGCCAGAGCCGCCGCCTGCTGGCCGCCAACCCCTGGCTGGCCGGCCTGCCGCGCCTGGGCCTGCCGTCGCTGCCGTCGCGCTACGCCATCCGCACCGCCCACCGGCCCGGGCAGCTGTCCACGCTGGAAGCTGGCCTGCATGCCCTGGCGATGCTGGAGGGCGGCGCCGGGCCTTTTGAGCCCCTGTGGGCGGCGTTCGATGCCTTCGTCCAGGCCGGTCTTTCCAGAAGGTCAATCGGTTTGGCCTAGGATTTCGGGATGTCTGCCCTGCTGCGCCCCGCCGTCCTGGCCCTCCTGCCCTTCCTGGCCGCCCCGTTGATGGCGCTGGCCGCTCCGCCCGAGGCGGCCACCGAGCATGTGCAGGCGCGCCTCGTGTCCAGCCAGGCGACCGTGGCCCCCGGGCAGCGCTTCACCGTGGCGCTGGAGCAGAACATCAAGGCCCACTGGCACACCTACTGGCTCAACCCGGGCGACTCCGGCCAGGCCACGACGCTGGACTGGCAGGGCGCCCAGGCCGGCCCCATCCAGTGGCCGACCCCGTCCATCCAGGCCATCGGCCCCATCGTCAACTACGGCTACGAAGGCCGCCCGGCCCTGTTGATGGAGCTGACCGTGCCGGCGGACGCCAAGCCCGGCGCGCGCTTCCAGCCCACCGCCGAGGTGCGCTGGCTGGTGTGCAAGGACGTGTGCATCCCTGAGCAGGTCACGCTCGGGCTGGACCTGCCCGTCGCCGCCGCGGCCCAGCCCGGCCCGGATGCCGCCCAGGTCGAGGAGTGGCGCGCCGCCATCCCCAAGCCGGCGCCGTTCGCCGTCAAGCTGAGCGCCGCGCCCCAGGGCGTGCGGCTGGCCGGCCCGACGGCCGGCGTCACCAAGGCCTATTTTTTCGCGGACACCTGGGGCGCCGTCGCCCACAGCGCGCCGCAGCCGCTCAAGGCGGAGGCCGGCGGCTGGGTGCTGGACATCCCGGCGGGCGACGAGCCGCTGGCCGCGGGCAAGCCGCTGTCGGGCGTGATCGCCCTCACCACCGCTGCGGGCGAGCAGGCCTGGACGATCTCCGCGCCCATGCCCGAAGGCGCGGGCAAGGGCCCGGGGCCGGCCGACCTGTCGACGCCCGCCGCCGAGACGGCCGCCCCCGCTGCCGCTCCCGAGAGCGACCTGGGCCTGGCGCCCGCGCTGGCGCTGGCGTTGCTGGGTGGCCTGATCCTGAACCTGATGCCCTGCGTGTTCCCGGTGCTGTCCATCAAGGCGCTGGCCCTCGTGAACCAGGGCAACCACAAGGGCGAAGGCCTGGCCTACACGGCCGGCGTGCTGGCGAGCTTCGCGGTGCTGGCCGGCGTGCTGATCGCGCTGCGCGCGGGCGGCCAGCAGGTGGGCTGGGGCTTCCAGTTCCATTCGCCGGTGTTCGTGCTGGTGGTGAGCTACCTGCTGTTCGTCGTCGGCCTGAACCTGTCGGGGCTGTTCGAGGTCGGTGGCAGCTTCACCGGCATCGGCTCGGGGCTGGCCGCGCGGCAGGGCCTGGCGGGTAGCTTCTTCACCGGCGTGCTGGCCGCGGTGGTGGCCACGCCCTGCACGGCGCCGTTCATGGGCGCAGCGTTGGCGTTCGCGCTGTCGCAGCCAGCCATCGTGATGCTGGCGGTGTTCCTCGCGCTGGGGTTGGGCCTGGCGCTGCCTTTCCTGGTGCTGGCCTTCTGGCCGGCCGCCCAGCGCTGGCTGCCGCGCCCCGGGGCCTGGATGGACACCTTCAAGCAGTTCCTGGCCTTCCCGATGTACGCGGCCGTGGTGTGGCTGCTGTGGGTGCTGGCCCAGCAGGCCGGCCCGGATGGCGTGGCCCTGGCCCTGGGCGGCCTGGTGCTGATCGCCTTCGCACTGTGGGTGCGGCGCGCCGGGCGCGGCGTGCTGGCGGGCGGCGCGATGGCCGTGAGCCTGGCGCTGGCCGTGGGCATGGCCTGGTGGATCAAGCCCGCGCCGGTGGCCGACGTGCGGGCCGAGTCGGCGGTGGAGGCCTACAGCGCCGAGCGCCTGGCCGACCTGCGCGCGCAGAACAAGCCGGTGTTCGTGAACCTGACGGCCGCCTGGTGCATCTCCTGCCTCGTCAACGAGCGCGTGGCGCTGTCGCGCCCCGAGGTGCACGACGCCTTCGCCAAGGCCGGCGTCACCTACCTCAAGGGCGACTGGACCCGCGAGGACCCCAAGATCACCGCCGTCCTCAAGGCCCACGGCCGCTCGGGCGTGCCGCTGTACCTCTACTACGCCCCGGGCGCTGCCGAAGCGCAGGTGCTGCCGCAGATCCTCACCCCCGGCCTCGTCATCGAGGCGGTTTCCACCCCCACCACGCCCCGGAGTTCGACATGACGCCCTTGTTTCGCCGCTCTCTGATCGCCGCCGCCCTGGCCGCACCGGTCCTCGCCCTGGCCAATGCCGCCGTGGACGCACCCGCGCCCGCCTTCACCGCCACCACGGCCGACGGCAAGACCGTCAACCTCGCCGACTTCAAGGGCAAGACCGTGGTGCTGGAGTGGACCAACCACGACTGCCCCTACGTCAAGAAGCACTACGGCAGCGGCAACATGCAAGGCCAGCAGAAGGCCGCGACCGCGCAGGGCGTGGTGTGGCTGCAGGTGATCTCGTCGGCGCCCGGCCAGCAGGGTTTCGTCGACGGCGCTACGGCCCGCAAGCTCAATGCCGAGCGCGGCGCCGTGCCCACGGCCACGCTGCTGGATCCCAAGGGTGACCTCGGCAAGCTCTACGGCGCCCAGACCACGCCGCACATGTACGTCATCAAGGCCGATGGCACGCTGGCCTACAAGGGCGGCATCGACAGCATCGCCTCGGCCAAGGCCGACGACATTGCCAAGGCCGAGCCCTACGTGGCCGACGCGCTGGCCGCCGTGGCGGCCGGCCGCAAGGTCGAGAAGGCGTCCACGCGGCCCTATGGCTGCTCGGTCAAGTACGCGAGCTGAGGGCCCATCCTCCCTGGCCTGCCGCCCGGTCGCCCCGGGCGGCTTCTTTTTTCCGGAACGCCCATGCAAGCCCTGCTCGATGCCATCGCCGCAGCCCCCGACCTGCCGACCGACGCGGCACGCCTCTTCCACGGCCGCGGCGGCCGCTTCCCGGGCTGCGAGCACCTGGCGCTGGATGCCTACCCGCCCGTGCTGCTGCTCACGAGCTTCCAGCCCCTGGCCGAAGAGGCTCTGGCGGCGGTCGGCGCTGCGATCACCACCCGCTGGCCCGCGGCGCCCTGGGTCTACCAATGCCGCGCCGCCGGCGCCGCCGAGACGCGCACGATGGCCGGCGCGGTGCCGGAGCCCCATGTGGTGACCGAAGCCGGCACGCGCTACCTGGTGCACCTGCTGCGCGGGCAGAACCATGGCCTCTTCCTGGACATGGCCGCCGGCCGGCGCTGGGTGCGCGAGCAGGTTCAGCCGGGCGCCAAGGTGCTCAACCTCTTCGCCTACACCTGCGCCTTCTCGGTGGTGGCGCTGCAGGCGGGCGCGGCCGAGGTGACCAACGTCGACATGGCGTCCGGGGCGCTGGCCATCGGGCGCGGCAACCATGAACTCAACGGCGTGAAGGCCGGCGCGCGCTTCCTGGCGCATGACATCTTCAACTCCTGGGGCAAGCTGACCCGGGGCGGGCCCTACGACCTCGTCGTGTGCGACCCGCCGAGCTTCCAGAAGGGCAGCTTCGTCGCGACCAAGGACTACGCCCGGCTGGCGCGGCGGCTGCCCGCGCTGCTCGCCCCGGGCGGTCGGGCGCTGCTGTGCCTGAACGCACCGGAGCTGGGCGTGGACTTCCTGCGTGGCACCATCGAGGCGCAGGCGCCGGAACTGGCTTTCGTGGAACGCCTGGAAAACCCTGAGACGTTCGCCGACGTGGCGCCGGAGCGCAGCCTGAAGGCGTTGGTCTACCGCGCCGGCTGAGGGGCGCTGGGCGCGGCGGCGCGTCTCGCCGGAGCAACGCGCGGGCGCTGCGCCCATCCCCCCACATGCGGGTAGATGCAGGCCCCATTGCCAAAACGAAAAACCCCGTTATCCCCAGTATTCATGAGGGTTTGCGGCATTTCGGCCGTTTGCGGCAGGGGCGGAATTTCCGACTCCTCCGTAGAACTTTCCTAAACCGTAAATAAAGCGTCACTACCCTCGCATGGCGCGTCGGGAAGGTCTCGGCGGCACGCCCCTGGACAACCGAAGTACCGCCATGCAACTCCGCTCCGTCGCCCTTGCCGCCCTCCTGGTGGCGACCTTCTCGGCCCAGGCCGACACCGTCGCCCTGTGGGACTTCAACACCTACTCCTGCTCCACCGGCTGCACCACGCCCCCGAAGGCGACGCAGACGGCCAACGGCGGCGTGCTCAGCGCGGTGGGCGGCGTGACCTTCACGTCGGCAGCCGGCTCGGGCACGGGCAGCGCCTTCAACTCCACCACCTACGCGGCCCAGGGCACCGGCAACCTCACGCGCGGCATCCAGTTCATGATCGACACGTCGGGCTACACCGACCTGGTCCTGACCTTCGCCCAGCGCAACAGCAACACCGCCTCGGCCTGGACGACGCTGCAGTACACGGTGGACGGCAGCACCTGGCAGACGGCCACCACCTTCCAGATGCCCGCCGCCTCGGCCACGACCTTCGTCAACGGCCTGACGTACGACTTCACCAGCATCGCCGCGGCCAACAACAACGCGGACTTCGGCATCCGCTTCCTGGCCAGCTTCGCCCCGGGCACCAGCGCCTACGTGGCCACGGCCGCGGGCCAGAGCTACGCCACCGGCGGCACCATCCGCTACGACAACGTGCTGCTCTCCGGTGACGCGCTGCCGGACGTGCCGGTCGACCCCATCCCCGAGCCGCAGACCTACGCGCTGATGCTCGCCGGCCTCGCCGCCGTGGGCCTCATGGCCCGCCGTCGTCGCGCCGGCTGACCGGGCGACTGCCCACCCGCCGCCCCGTCCATTCCTTTGCCGAGGATCCCGTCGTGAAAACTCGCTCCTTCACCCTGCACCCCTTGACCGCCTGCCTGCTGCCCCTGCTGCTGGCAGCCTGCGGCGGGGCCCAGTCGCCCGAGGCGACCGTCGCGCCCGCCGCCAGCGATTCGCTGGTCAAGGCGGCCGACGTGCACCCCAGCGTCAAGTACCCGGACCACCATGAGTTCGAGACCGACCTAGCCGTGCCGTTCGTCAGCGAGCAGCCCAGCGGCGCGCGCCGCTTCACGCTGTCGATGGACTACCTCGGCGCCCCGCAAGGCCAGCAGTTCGCCTACCGGCTGGACCTCGTCGGCCCCGATGGCAAGACGGTGCAGACCTTCGCGGGCGTGGAGCTCTACAAGGGCAAGCCGCTGACGGTGAAGCTGGACTGGGCCGGCCGCACCGACAAGTCCGCGCTGCCCGACGGCGTGTACGAGGCGCGCCTGACTGCCTTCGCCGTGGACCCCGACGTCGCGGCCAAGGGTGACACGGCCGAGGCCCGCGTGCAGTCGCTGGCCACCGCCGACGACCACGGCCATGCGCCGCACACGCAGGCCTTCAAGTTCGTCATCGGCGCGCCGCCGGTGGCCAAGATGCCGGCCTACCGCGCCATGCCCATGGGCAGCCAGATGGCCGGCGGCGATGCGCCCCGTGCCAAGGCCATGGCGGCTGCCGCCATCGCCAGCTGGCCCTACACGGTCTACTACGGCTCGCTGCACGGCCAGACCAACGACTCCGACGGCGGCGGCGACCTGGCCACCTGCAACTCCTCGCAGGCCGCGCAAAGCGGTGCCTACGGTCCTGACGTGGCCTTCCCCTATGCCAAGAGCAAGGGCCTGGACTTCTTTGGCAACACCGACCACAACCACTACTTCGACGGCAGCTCGAGCCTGGGTTCCATCCCCGCCGCGACCGCCAAGGCCCGCTACACCGCGGGCGTGACCACGGCCACCAACTACACCGCGGCCAACCCCAGCTTCCTGGCCCTGTACGGCATGGAGTGGGGCGTGATCAGCGGCGGCGGCCACCTGAACATCTTCAACAGCGACGAGCTCTACTCCTGGGAGTACGACCCGAGCAACCAGCTCTACGGCCACCGCTTCGTCGCCAAGAACGACTACGCGACGCTCTACACCGTGATGCGCGCTGCTGGCCAGGTCGGCCAGTTCAACCACCCCGACACGAGCGGCCAGTTCGTCGTCAACGGCACCGACTTCGGCTACACGGCTGACGGTGACGAGGTGATGGTGCTCGCCGAGATCTCCAACACCAGCGCCTTCTCCAACAAGGACGACGAGTCCACGCCCCCGGGTTCGGGCTACGAGGGTGCCTTCCGCAAGATCCTGGAGCGCGGCTTCCACGTCGCGCCGGCCACCAACCAGGACAACCACTGCGCCAACTGGGGCTCTTCGTACACCAACCGCACGGCGGTGCTCATCCCCAACGGCACGGCGCTGTCCAAGTCCAGCTTCGTCGACGCGCTGCGTGCCCGCCGCGTGTTCGCGACGCACGACAAGAACTCGCAGCTCGTCTTCAGCGCCAACGGCGCCATCATGGGCTCGCGCATCAACAACCAGGGTGCTCTCAACCTGAACATCGGCTTCGCCAACACGGCGGGCAAGACCGTGTCCCTGGTCGAGGTGTGGGAAGGCGTGCCGGGCCGCAACGGCACGATGACGCTGCTCACCAACAGCGCCACCTACAGCCACACGCCGGCTAACGGCCTGCACGTGTACTACGCCAAGGTCACGCAGAACGACGGCAAGATCCTGTGGTCGGCCCCGATCTGGGTGAACCAGGGCGCCGCCAACAATGGCGACACCACGCCGCCGACCGTCTCGGCCAGCCAGACCGGCACCAGCGGCAACATCACGCTGTCGGCCACCGCGAGCGACAACATCGGCGTGACCAAGGTCGAGTTCTGGGTCGACGGCGCGCTCAAGGGCACCGACACGACCCAGCCCTACTCGATGGTGCTGGACTCGCGCACGCTGCCCAACGGCTCGCACACGCTGGTTGCCAAGGCCTTTGACGCCGCCGCCAACAGCGCCTCGTCCACGCCGGTGACCTTCACCGTCACGAACGCGGGTGCCTCGGCCACCGAGGTGGAGCCCAACGGCACCATCGCCACGGCCAACGTGCTGGGCACTGCCACGACGGCCACGGGCTACCTGAGCACCGCCACCGACAAGGACTACTACCGCGTCGACCTGCCGGCCAACAAGAAGATCCGCGTCGACATGGCCGGCCCGAGCGGCGTCGACTACGACCTCTACCTGGTCACGTCCTCCGGCGCCGGCCTGGCCTCGTCGGAAGGCAGCACCGCCGCGGAATCGCTGACCTACACCAATGGCACCAGCGCCCGCACCGTCTACATCAAGGTGCAGAGCTACAGCGGCTCCAGCACCGCCACTCCTTACACGCTGACGATCAGCTACCCCTGATCGACCGGTGATGTGACCTGCCGTGCGCCCGATCGGCGCACGGACACCAGGGGCCTTCGGGCCCCTTTTTCATGCCCGGGCGCGGCGCGCAGGGCGGTCAGGGCAGGCGGGAGAGGTCGTGCAGGAGCTTGGCGCGCGCGGTGGCGTCGTTCACCGACTCGGCGAGCCGGTTGAAGAACACGGCGCGGCTGTCCGTGCCCGTGGCGGCGCGCTTGACCAGGACCTTGGCGATCGGCCCCACATGCTGGGCCAGCAGCCCTTGCGCCTTCTCGACGACGGCTTCGGTGAGCGGGCCGCCGATGGTGGTGCCGCCGGCCGAGCCGGCCGAGCCTGCGGAGCCGCGCGAACCGAAGGCTCCCAGCGAGCCGCCGGTGCTGCCCTTGGTGCCCTTGCCCGTGCCGGCCGCGCCGTGCGTGCCACCGGCCGTGCGATGGTGGCCGCCCGTGACGAGGCTGGCCTGGCCGAGGAAGGCGTCGCGGGCGCGCGGGTCGCTCACCTGCTCGGCGAGCCGGGTGTAGAGCTCGTCGAGGTTGTTGCACTCGCGCGCCGCGCGGCGCACCAGCACGCTGGCCAGCGGGCCGACATGGCGAGCGAGCGTGAGTTCGGCCTGCGTGAGCTGGGCCTTGTCCCAGTGCGAGGGCGGCGGCGCGGTGGCGGTGCCGGCCGTCGAGCCCGGGACCGACGCGGCGGAGAGCGACACCGGCGCCTGTGTGGGCGACACGAGCGGCTGCGGCGGGCGGGCACGGGGCGGCGCCAGCATCACGGTCTTCTCCCAGGACGTCTCGTCGATGCCCTGGCCGATGCCGTCGATCAGCGCCTGCTTGAATTCCTCGGCACTTTCATAGCGGTCGTCCGGCCGCTTGGCCAGGGCGCGGGCGACGATGCTGTCGAACCACCCGGGCCGCTCGACGCCTTCCACCGTGGAAGGCGGCTGTGGCATCTCGTTGACGACCTTGTACATCAGCGCTTCGGTCGTGCCCGCGAAGGGCGCGCGGCCGGTGAGCAGCTGGTAGAGCACGACGCCGGCGCCGTAGATGTCCACGCGCCGGTCCATGGCCTTGCCCAGGAACTGCTCGGGCGCCATGTGGCTGGGCGTGCCGACCATGTAGTGGGTCTGCGTGAGGCTGTTGCTCTCGATGCGGGCGATGCCGAAGTCGGCGACCTTGAGCCGGCCGCTCGTCGTCATGATGATGTTGGCCGGCTTCACGTCCCGGTGCCACACGCCCTTGTCGTGCGCATGGCCGAGTGCGTCCAGCAGCTGGCTCATGATCCCGGGGATGTCGGTGTCGGTGAAGCGCACCTTGGCGCCCAGGTAGCTCGCCAGCGAGCGCCCCTCGACGAACTCCATGGCGATGTAGGCCACGTGCTGGTCGCGCCCGAAGTCGTACACGGCGACGATGCCCGGGTGCATGAGCCGGCCGGCGGCCTGCGCCTCGTTGCGAAAGCGCGAGGCGGGGGCGCCGGGGCTGTCGTCGTCCGAGTCCAGCTGGGTGCGGATGGTCTTGAGCGCGACGGTGCGCTGGATGTCGGGGTCGAAACCCTTGTAGACGACCCCCATCGCGCCCTCACCGAGGACCTCGGTGATGCGGTACTTGCCCAGCTGGACGGGATGGCGTTTGTCGTTCATCAGCACGCGGAGGGTTTTGCCAAGCAGCCGCCGTGGAGCTGGCTTTGCCAGGCCACTGGCGGCGCCCCTTGGGGGGCCGGCGAAGCCGGTAGGGGTGGTCTCATTCCAGGAGCTTCATGGCCTGCACGACGCTGGCGCGCATGCGGGAGAAGGAGTCGGACAGCGTCGCGATCTCGTCGCGGCCGCGGGCCTCGAACTCCGGCGCGTCCAGCTCGCCCTGGCTGACCCGGTCGGCCAGCGCCGAGAGCTGCGTGACGGGGCGCACCACGAGCAGCCAGACCATCAGGTTCAGCACGATGCCGACCGCCACGAACACGCCGATCAGCGAGCTGATGAAGACCTTGAAGGTCTGGTCGGCACGCTGCAGCGGCACGCCCAGCGGCACCGAGACGATCTGCGCGCCGATGACCTCGTTGAGGTTCCAGCCGAAGCCGTTGGCCGGGCCGTACTTGGCCACCATCGTGGCGGGCGCGGCATCCACGCTGCTGTGGCAGGCCAGGCAGGCCGGGTCGGTGATGCGCAGCGGGCGGGCGATGTAGAGCGACGGGCCGGCGGGCGTGTCACGCGTGCCCACCGTCTCCTTGAGCTCGGCGGCGGAGCGGAACTGTCCGACGATGTCCACCTCCCAGCTCGTGGCCCGGTCGCGCGGGTTGGTGGGGTTGAGCGTCGCCTCCTTGTAGGCGAACTCGGGGTGCTTGGCCAGCAGCGTGTTCAGCACTTCGGTGGCGGCGTAGCTGGGCACCGTCTGCGGCAGGAACTCGTGCGCCATCTGTGCGGCCAGCAGCGGCTTGACCTGGCTGTTCGTGTAGTTGCGCACCGCCAGCGCCTTTTCCATGAGCATGCGCGCGCTGGACACGGTTTCCTGCTGGGCGTTCTCCTGCAGGAGATTGCGCGCGATGTAGCCGCTGAGCGCGATGCCCAGGCTCATGACGAGCAGGTAGACGAGGTTGAACTTGGCGAGCAGTTTCATGGGAGGGCCTCTGGCGGACTCTTGCGGACTCTTGTGGGCTCGGACGAGCTCGGGCGAAGGTCGGCAATGGTAGTGCGTTGATCACGCTGAGTAACCGGGCCGAGGCGGCCGGTTCCCGGTGAATAACGCACAAAGGGTGGGCAACCACCCTCCGCCAGGGCGCCGATCAGGCGCGCAGGGCGATCAGGGCGACATTGCTGCCGCCAAACGCGAAGGAATTCGACATCGCCGCGCGCACCTGGACCGCCCGGGCGTCCTGCGTGATGAGGTCGACCTGCGCGCTCAACCGGCTCGTTCGCACATGCGCGCTGGGCGGCAGGGCGCCGCGCCGCAGCGCCTGCACGGTGGCGACGAGCTCCAGCGCGCCGCCTGCACCGATCAGGTGCCCGTGCAGCGCCTTGGTGGCCGAGACCGGCACGGCGCGCGTGCCGAACACGGCCTCGATGGAACTCGCCTCCACGGCGTCGCCCACCTCGGTGGCGGTGCCGTGGGCGTTCACGTAGCCGATGTCGGCGGGCGCGAGGCCGGCGTCCCGCAGCGCTGCCCGCATGGCGCGGGCCTGGCCGTCGGCGTCGGGGCGCGAGAGGTGCACCGCGTCCACGCTGTGCCCGTAGCCGGCCAGTTCGGCCAGCGGCGTGGCGCCGCGTGTGCGGGCGTGGGCTTCGGTCTCCAGCACCAGGGCTGCGGCGCCTTCGCCGAGCACCAGGCCCTGGCGGCCGTCGTCGAAAGGGCGGCAGCTCTGCCCGGGCTGCGCGGCATCCAGGGGCGCCATCACACCCATGGCCTGCCAGCCCAGCGCGCTGCCGGTGTTGAGCATGGCCTCGGAGCCGCCGACCAGCGCCACGTCTGCCCGGCCGGTGCGCAGCAGCCAGAGCGCTTCGCCGATGGCCTGGGCCGACGACGCGCAGGCGTTGGACACCACCAGCTGGGCCGCCCGCAGCTGGTGGCGCATGGCCAGGTGCGAGGCGGCCGAGTTGGCCATCACGCGCACGACCGTGTAGGGGTGCACGCGCGGCGGCTGCGCCGTGAACATCTGCTGGTAGGAGGCCTCCAGCGAGGCCGAGCCGCCCAGGCCCGTGCCCCAGGCGACGGCCGCGCGCTCGGGCTCGGGCGCGGTGGCGGGCAGCCCCGCCTGGGCCCAGGCCTCGGCGGCGGCTTCCAGCGCCATCAGGCTGTGCCGGTCATGGAGGTTGCGCTGGGCCGGCGGCAGCTGTGGGGCCAGCGGTGCGGTAACGACGGCCGCGGCGTGCGGCTTGAGCCCATGCGCCGGGCTGCCGGGCTGGGCCGTCACGCCGGAGCGGCCGGCGAGCAGGGCATCGGCCAGCGCCTGGGCACCCAGGCCGAGCGCGCTGACGGCGCCCAGCCCCGTGATCCACACGCGCATCAGGCCGACACCGGCTGCGCCTTGGCCGCCAGCAGTTCATCCACCAGCGCGGCCAGCCCCGTCAACGTGGGGTGGGCCAGGGCGCGGTCGTGCTCGATGTGGACGTGAAAGTGGTCTTCCACGGTGAACATGAAGTCCACGAGGCCCAGCGAGTCCAGCCCCAGCTCGGCAAAGGGCGTGTCGACCTTGTCGGACAGGGCTTCGGCGCCGAGTTCTCGCTGGGCGAGGGTGCAGAGTTGGTCAAGCGTGGTGCTCATGGGCGGGTACTTCAGATGGGGAGGAAAGCGTGGCCAGCGGGTGCTGGCGCAGCAGGAAGTCGCGCACCGTGCGGGCGACGGCGACGCGTTCGTTGTCCAGCGTCAGCATGTGATAGCTGTCGTGGAACCAGTGCACCTCGGGCGTGCAGGCCAGGCGCTGCTGGAGTTCGTGCACGGTGCGGGGGCTCGCAACGTCGTCCTCGGTGGCGTGCAGCACCACCGCGGGCGCGGCCAGCCGGGGCAGCCGGGCGCGCACATGGCGGATGAGGCGCGAGGCTTCATAGAGCGACGCCGCCGACAGCCGCGCCGCGCCCACGGCCGACACCTGCGTCGTGGCCATCGCCTGCTCCACCCAGGCGCGCAGCCGCTCGTTCTTCAGGCCGAATGGCGCCGTCTCGCGAAAGCTCATGCGCCGACGCAGCGGCGGCAGGTAGGCCAGGGGCAGCAGGCGCCGCCAGGGCGAGACGTTCCAGCCGTCGAAGTGCAGCGTGGTGGAGATGAGCACCAGCGCCGCCGCCGGGCGCCGCGCCGCCAGCGCCAGCGCCAGCACGGCACCCATGCACAGCCCGCCGACGGCCACGCGGCCATGCCGTGCGGCCAGGCGGTCGAAGGCGGCCTCGGCTTCGGCGAGCCAGTGCTCGAACGGCGGCACGGGCAGCTGCTCGCCGGTGGCGCTGCTCACGCCGTAGCCGGCCATGGCCGGCACCTCGACGACATAACCGACTTCTCGAAGGGACTTGGCCACGGGGGCCAGCTCCAGCGGGTTGGCGCACAGGCCGTGGAACAGCAGCACGGCGGGGCGCTGCGAGCAAGAGGAATCCATGGCCGACAGTGTCGAAACCACGCCCGTCGTCGCCTTGACGGCCGCCTTGCCGCCAGCTTGCCGGGTCTGACAGTCCGCTGTCAGCACGCCGGCGCGTCTCGCGCCATACTTGCTCGCATCATGCGCATCCTGCTCGTCGAAGACGACGAACACCTCGTCGAAACCACCGCCCGTGCCCTGCGTTCGCAAGGCTGGGTCGTGGACTGCACCGCCCGCGGTGAGCCCGTTCCGCGCTCGCTGCGCGAGGACGCCTACGACCTGCTCATCCTGGACATCGGCCTGGCCGGCATCGACGGCTTCGAGACCCTGCGCCGCGTGCGCGGCGAGGGCCTGGCCGTGCCGGTGCTGATCCTCACCGCGCGTGACGCCGTCGAGGACCGCGTGCGTGGCCTCGAAGGCGGTGCTGACGACTACCTCGTCAAGCCCTTCGCCCTGACCGAGCTCGTCGCCCGTGCCCGCGCGCTGGTGCGCCGCAGCCAGGCGCGCACGAGCAACCAGCTGCAGCTCGCCCGCCTGCGCATCGACCAGGAGGCGCGCCGCGCCTACATCGAGGACGAGCCCCTGGCCCTGTCCGCCCGCGAGTGGGACGTGCTCGGCTTCCTGATGGCGCGCGCCGGCAAGGTGGTGCCCAAGGAGCACATCGCGCTGGCCAGCAATGCCTGGGACCAGGGCGTCAGCGACAACGCCATCGAGGTCTGCCTGTCGCGCCTGCGCGCCAAGATCGAGCCGGGCGGCGTGCAGCTGCGCACCGTGCGCGGCCTCGGATACCTGCTCGAAGAAATTGGTTGAACGCCCGCGCTCCAGCCTGCAGCGGCGGCTGTTTGGCTGGTTGATGCTGCCCTTGCTGGTGGGGCTGCCGCTGCTCGGCGTGGGCCTGTACCAGCAGGTGCAGCACAGCGCCCAGAGCTGGCTGGACGAGGGCCTGGAAGACACGGCCCTCACGCTGGCCGGCCAGATCGACACGCGCAGCGGGGCGCCGCGCATCGAGATCAGCGCCACCATGGACCGGGCCCTGCGCTTTGACCGGCAGGACGACGTCTTCTACCTCGTGCTCGCACCCGGCGGCGAGGTGCTGCAGGGCGATGCCGGCCTGGCCGACCTGCAGCCACGGCCCGGCGCACAGTCGGCGGGGAAGTCCTGGTACGGCGACGTCAGGCTGCGCGGGCGCGCGCTGCGCCTGGTGCAGCTCGGGCACGACTGCGGCGGGGGCAGCCAATGCCAGATCCTCGTGGCCGAGACCCTGCACAAGCGCGACGCCCTGCAAAGCCAGATCGGCACGCTCGTGGCCCTGAACGGCGGCGGGCTCGCACTGCTGCTGGCCCTGGCCGGCTGGTGGGCCATCCGCCAGGGCCTGTCGCCCCTCACCGAGCTCAGTGCCGAGCTGGAGCACCGCGACCTGCACCGCCTCACGCCGCTGGAGGCGCGGCTGCCGCGCGAGCTGGTGCCGCTGCAGTCGGCCTTCAACCGGCTCTTCGAGCGCCTGGCACGCGCCGCCGGTGCCCAGCGCGAGTTCCTGGCCGATGCCGCCCACCAGTTGCGCACGCCGCTGACCTCGCTGCAGACCGAGATCGAGCTGGCACTGCTGGAGCCTCACGACCAGCGGGTGGACCCGCTGCTCAAGCGCTTGCGCCACCGCGTGGAGCGCAGTGCGCGCCTGGCCCAGCAGCTGCTGTCGCTGGCGCGCGCCGAGGACCGCAGCGTGGACGTGCAGCAGCGCCTGGACCTGCGCGACATCGCCACCGAAAGCGGCCAGGACTGGGCGCACCGCGCCCTGCCCAGCGGGGTGGACCTCGGCTTCGAGCTGGCCGAGGCGCCGGCCCTGGGGCACGCCTTCCTGCTGCGCGAGCTGCTGGAGAACCTCATCCACAACGCGGTGAACTACGCCGGCAGCGGCGCGCGCATCACGGTGCGTTGCGGCAGCGGGCCTGGCGGCGCGTGGATCGAGGTCGAGGACAACGGCCCGGGCATCCCGCCGGCCGAACGTGAGGCAGCCATGCAGCGCTTTCGCCGTGGCAGCACGGCCAGCGGTTCGGGCAGCGGCCTGGGCCTGGCCATCGCGGCCGACATCGCCACGCGCCATGGTGGCCGCCTGGCGTTGCTGGACGCCCACGCCGGCCCGGGGTTGCGCGCGCGCCTCACGCTGCCGGCACTTCCCCCGGCAGCGCCAGCTGCTTGAACAGGTTCATTGCGACGACGACCCGCCGCCCCGGCGTGGCCGGCACCTCGTGCATGGCAATGCCCGGGAACATGACGAGGGTGGCCGGCCGCGGGTGGTAGACGCTCGACTTGGAGAACACCAGCGGGGCACATCCCTCCTCGGCCTCCAGGTAGACGACGCAGCTGAGGTCCGCCGGCCAGTGGTTGTGCGGCGCCGTGTAGTCGGCGCGTTCGTAGACGGCGCCCCAGCAGTGCGTGACGAGCAGGTCCAGCCCGAGCGCGCCGAGGTCGCCCGACCAGGCCTTGGGGGCGGCCGCCTTGGCGATCTCCACGACGCTCGCGCACAGCGGCAGCAGCTTGCCATTGAGCATGTGGCTCTTCCACGGGCTCATGTAGGCCGCCTTCACGTTGGACTCGGGCGACTGCGGGTGGCTCACCCGCAGCTCCTCGATGGCCTCGCGGGCGAGCTGCAACCGGTCGGCGATGGGGCCGAGCTCGGCAATGATGACGGGCAGGTCGGTCTGGACCGTGGCGCCGACGATGCGCACGGCGGAGGTGTCGCTCATGGCCCTATTCTGGCGGGGGCGGCCGGCCGCCATCGGGCCGATGTCAACGGCAATGCCGTCCCATTTTCCGGCCCCTGTTGTCACGGGGCCGCAACGTCGAGTCGTCAGGCCAGGGATTCGTACAGCGCCACCAGCTCCTGCGTGAGCTTGTGCCGCGGGTCGAGGTGGATCATGGGCCGGCTCAGCTCGTGCGACTCCTTCACCTTCACGCTGCTGGAGAGGTAGGGCTCGAGCACCGGCAGGCCCTCGTCGAGCAGCTCCTGCACCACGCGCTGAGGCAGCGAGGCGCGGGCCTGGAACTGGTTGACGACGATGCCCTCGACCGACAGCTCCGGCGCGTGGTCGGCGCGGATTTCCTCCACCGCTTCCAGCAGCCCGTAGAGCGCGCGGCGCGAGAAGTCGTCGCAGTCGAAAGGGATGAGGCAGCCCTGCGCCGCGATCAGCGCCGAGCGGGTGTAGAAGTTCAGCGCGGGCGGCGTGTCGATCCAGATCTCGTCGTAGTCGTCCGCCAGCGGCAGCAGCGCGTCGCGCAGCTTGTAGATCTTGTAGCGGCTCTCCAGCTTGCCGTGCAGCTCGTCGAGCTCGGCGCTGGCCGGCATGAGGTGCAGGTTCTCCCAGGGCGTCTCGGTGACGAACTCGGTGGCGGCCGGCGCGCGCACGCTGAACTTCAGCGTCGACTCGAAGAAGGCGGCCGAGCCCGCCGCGCCCTCATCGAGCGCCTCGCCCATCAGGTAGCGGCTGGTGTTGCCCTGCCGGTCCAGGTCGATGACCAGCACCCGCCTGCCGCTCGCCGCGGCGATGGCCGCCAGGTTGCTCGTGATCGTGGACTTGCCCACGCCACCCTTCTGGTTGAACACGACTCGCCGCATCGCTGCACCTCCGGTTGAGGCGCTGATTGTGCACTGCAGCAATGGCCGATCAAGCGCGGCGCACGGGCCCGATGGCGATCGGCGCGGCCAGCCACTGCTCGGCACCGGCGCGCGCGTGCAGGGCGCGCACCACGTCCATGCCCTGCACCACCTGGCCAAAGGCGGCAAAGCCCTGGCCGTCGGGATTGCGGCGGCCGCCGAAGTCCAGCTCGGGCTGCTCGCCGATGCAGATGAAGAACTCGGCCGTGGCCGTGCCCGGCGCGCCGCGCGCCATCGACACCGTGCCGTCGCGGTGGCGCAGGCCGGTCTTGCGCGTGGTTTCGTGGGCGATGGCCGGGCGCAGCGGCGGCGCGTCGTCCTTCATGTTCAGGCCCCACTGCACGACCTCGATCTTGTGGGTGCTCTGGGGCTGGTTGGCCAGCGTCACGAGGCGGTAGACCCAGGCTCGGTCGAGCTGGTGGGCGTCCACATAGGCGAGGTAGTTCGCCACCGTGACGGGGGCGACGGCCGTGTCCACTTCGATGACGAAAGCGCCGAGCGGCGTGTCCACGCGTGTGCGCACGGTGGTGGTGGCAGCTTGCGCGGCCAGCGGCAGGGCGGCCAGGGCGATGAGGTGGCGGCGTTGCATGGCAGGCCTCAGGCGGTGGTGAGCGGATGGTCGATGCCGCCGTCGCCATAGCTGCGCAGCACCTCGGCGATGACGACCTGGTAGCCCTTCAGCCAGCGGGCCTGCGCGGCCTTGGCTTCGCGGTGGGCGGGGTGGCTCATGAGCTGCTGCAGGGCTTCCATGGAATCCCAGTAATAGACATTGGAGATGAGGCCGGTCGTCGCGTTCTCCCAGGCCTCCTCGCCGCGGTAACCGGGGATGGCGCGCGCGACCTCGGCAATGCGCTCGTCCAGCGCAAAGAACTCGGCGTCGTAGTCGCCCTTGGCGAAGGTGAAGGTGGAGGTGAACATCAGCGCGGGGTGGTGAGGGCGCGCTCGACGAAGCGGCGCGGCACGGTGGTCTTGGGCACGCGCACGGGGAACCAGCTGCGGATGTCGCTGTCGATGCCGATGCCGTGCATGAAGTTGTACAGGCCCTTCTTCAGTCCCTGGCCCAGGCCGTCATGGTCGGTGGGCGTGGGGTCGATGAAGGCGATGTCGTTCCTGGCGAAGCGGCCCGGCGGCAGCGGCTGCAGCGTCACGCCGTACTCCGCCGGGTTCAGCCCCACGGGCGAGTGCACGGTGCAGGCGAAGCGGTGGAAGAAGCCGCTGTGGATGCAGCCGTTCTCGAACAGCTGGCGCACGTACTCCAGCGCGTCCACGGTGTCCTGCGTCGTCTGCGTAGGGAAACCGTACATCAGGTAGGCATGCACCAGCACGCCGGCATCTGCGAACGCCTTGGTCACACGGGCCACCTGCTCGACGCTCACGCCCTTCTTCATCAGCTTGAGCAGCCGGTCGGAGGCCACCTCCAGGCCGCCGGAGATGGCGATGCACCCGCTGTCGGCCAGCAGCTGGCACAACTCGGGCGTGAAGGTCTTCTCGAAGCGGATGTTGCCCCACCAGCTGATGGCCACGCCGCGCCGGAGCAGCTCCTCGGCCAGGGCCTTGAGCGCCTTCGGCGGCGCGGCTTCGTCCACGAAGTGAAAGCCCGTCTGCCCCGTCTCGCGCACGATGGCTTCGATGCGGTCCACCAGCACGCTGGCGCTCGCCGCCTCGTAGCGGGAGATGTAGTCCAGGCTCACGTCGCAGAAGCTGCACTTCTTCCAGTAGCAGCCGTGGGCCACGGTCAGCTTGTTCCAGCGGCCGTCGCTCCAGAGCCGGTTCATGGGGTTGAGCATGTCCAGCAGCGACAGGTAGCGGTCCAGCGGCAGGCCGTCCCACGTTGGCGTGCCGACGTCGTCGAACGGGATGTCGGGCTCCACGAAGTTGGTGTACTTCACCTCGCCCGCCTCGCGGCTGAAGGTGCGCACGAGACGCGTCTTCGAGCGCTTGCCGGCCACATGCTCCAGCAGCGCCAGCAGCGGCCGCTCGCCGGCGTCCAGCGTGACGTGGTCGAAGAAATCGAACACGCGCGGTTCGGCCAGCTCGCGCAGCTCGGTGTTCACATAACCGCCCCCCAGCACGGTGACGACGTGCGGCCGTGCGGCCTTGACGGCCTGCGCGATGCGAAACGCCGCGTACACCGAGCCGGGGAAGGGCACGGACAGCAGCACCACGTCGGGCTCGTGGGCCGCGAGCGCCTGCAGCGCCAGGCGCTGCAGCGTGGTGTCGATGAGGTGGGGCGGCGCGGCCAGGGCCTCGGCGAGCGGGTCGAAGTGCGGCTGCGCGGCGGCCAGCTTCTCGGCGTAGCGCACGAACTCGAAGCGCGCGTCCACCGCATCGCGCAGCACGTCGGCCAGGTCGTTCAGGAACAGCGTGGCCAGGTGGCGCGCGCGGTCCTGCAGGCCCAGCGCCCCGAAGGCCCACGCAAGCGGGTCCTCGCCCTCTTCGCCGATGTAGTGGTCCAGCGACGCAAAGCGCGCGCCCTCGGGCAGGAAGGTGCGCGTGTTGATGCGGTGCGCCACCGTCGGGTCGCGCCCCTGCAGGAAGGCCAGCGCCCGCGGCGTGACGGCGGCGATGGCGTCGAACTCGGCGTCGAACCAGGCCGTCTGCGGCGTGCGGTCGCCCGGGGACAGGGCCTGCACGGCCTCTCGCACGCTGGCCAGGCCCGCTGGCGAGAACAGCTCCAGCACCAGCGACAGGGCCAGGTCCACCTGGCGCGCGTCCATGCTGCGCGAGCGCAGGAAGCCGGTGAGATAGGCGGTGGACGGGTAGGGCGTGTTCAGCTGCGTCATCGGGGGGATGACGGCAAGCACGCGGGGCGACGGGGACGACATGACCGCGATTGTCGCGGCGCGGGTCAGGCGGTCAGCCAGCCCGCCAGCTTCTCAGCGATCATCAGCGTCGGCGAGTTCGTATTGCCGCTCGTGATGGTGGGCATGACGCTCGCGTCCGCCACACGCAGGCCCGTCACGCCGCGCACGCGCAGCCGGGCGTCGACCACGGCGCCAGGGTCGTCCTTGCGGCCCATGCGGCAGGTGCCCACGGGGTGGAAGATGGTGGTCGCGATGTCGCCGGCCAGCCGCGCGAGTTCCTCGTCGGTCTGGTACTGCGTGCCGGGCTTGTATTCCTCGGGCTTGAAGGCCGTCAGCGCCGGCTGGGCCACGATCTGGCGCGTGAGGCGCAGGCTGCGCGCGGCGACCTGGCAGTCTTCTTCCGTGGACAGGTAGTTGGGCTTGATGGCCGGCGCCACGGTGGCGTCGGGCGAGGTGATGTGCACCCAGCCACGGCTCGTCGGGTTCAGGTTGCACACGCTCGCCGTGAAGGCGTTGAAGGTGTGCAGCGGCTCACCGAAGGCGTCCAGCGACAGCGGCTGCACGTGGTACTCCAGGTCGGGCCAGACCTTGTCGGGGCTGCTGCGCGTGAAGGCGCCGAGCTGGCTGGGCGCCATGCTCATGGGGCCGCTGCGGCGCAGTGCATATTCCAGGCCGATCATGACCTTGCCCAGCAGCGACGCGGCGCGCGTGTTGAGCGTCGTGGCGCCCTGCACCTTGTAGACCGAGCGGATCTGCAGGTGGTCCTGCAGGTTGCCGCCGACGCCGGGCAGGTCGCGCTCCACCGGGATGCCGAACTTCTGCAGCAGCTGCACGGGGCCCAGGCCCGAGAGCTGCAGGATCTGCGGCGAGCCGATGGCGCCCGCGGCCAGGATGACTTCGCCGCCCGCGTTCAGCCAGGGCTGCTCCACGCCGCGCGGGGTGATGACCTCCACGCCGCCGCAGCGCAGGCCGCTGTCGTCGTGCATCAGGCGCAGCTTGCGCACCTGCGCGCCCGTCCACAGCTCGAAGTTGGGGCGCCCCAGGCAGGTCGGGCGCAGGAAGGCCTTGGCGGTGTTCCAGCGCCAGCCCTTCTTCTGGTTGACCTCGAAATAACCCACGCCCTCGTTCGTGCCGGCGTTGAAGTCGCTTGTCGACGGGATGCCCGCCTGGTTGGCCGCGGCGGCGAAGGCGTCCAGGATGGGCCAGCGCAGGCGCTGCTGCTCCACGCGCCATTCGCCCTTGTGGCCATGCACGTCGGCGAAGCCCTCGGGGGCGGTCTTGGGGTTGTCCAGCCGCCAGTGGTTCTCGTGGCGCCGGAAGGCCTTGAGCACCCGCTCCCAGCGCCAGGTGTCGTCGCCGGCGACGGCGGCCCAGTGGTCGTAGTCGCGGCTCTGGCCGCGCATGTAGATCATGCCGTTGATGCTGGAGCACCCGCCCAGCACCTTGCCGCGGGGGTAGCGCAGGCTGCGCCCGTTCAGACCCGCCTCCGCCTCGGTGTTGAAGCACCAGTCGGTGCGCGGGTTGCCGATGCAGTGCAGGTAGCCCACGGGGATGTGGATCCAGTGGTAGTCGTCCTTGCCGCCCGCCTCCAGCAGCAGCACGCGCTTTTGCGGGTCGGCGCTGAGGCGGTTGGCCAGCAGGCAGCCGGCCGTGCCGGCGCCCACGATGATGTAGTCGAAACCTTGGGACATGACCCCTAGCGTAATTCACTCGTGGGTGGGTGTGCTGCCACCCAGCCGGTACCAGTCCAGCCGGCGGGTGACGGTCATCACGACCGCCAGCACCGCAAAGAGCATCACCGCGCCGATCACCAGGGCCGTCTGCTCCCGGCTCAGCAGCACATACAGCGCCCCGTACAGCAGCGCAATGCCGCCGCCGAAGGCCCCGCCCCGCCACCAGCCGCCGAGCATGGCCGCGGCGTACTGGGTCAGCACCACGGCCGCCGCCGCTGCGGCGATCAGGTAGGCCACCAGGAAGGGCAGGTGCTCGGCCAGGCTCAGCAGCAGCAGGAAGAACAGGCTCAGCGCCAGGCCCACCAGCAGGTACTGCACCGGGTGCACGCGCCGGCCCGTCAGCAACTCGGTCAGGCCGACGGTGACGAAGGTGAGGGCGATGAACATCAGCCCGTACTTGATCGCGCGGTCGCTCATGACGTAGGGGTTCACGGGGTCGATGAGCTCGACGGCGAGCACGTCCAGGCTGCCCCTGGCCGAGGCGGCCGGCGTGGCGTTGATGGGTTCGTCGGCGGCGGCATAGCCCGCCGGGCTGCGCGGCAGCTCGGGCAGCCCCTTGCCGGCCAGCAGGTCCGGCACGGCCGTGCTCGCCAGTGACGACACCTGCCAGCGCGCCGAGAAGCCGCTCACGCCCACCTGATGCTCCACGGGCAGGAACTGCCCCGTGAAGCTCGGGTGCGGCCAGCTCGACTGCAGGCTCACCTGCGTGTCGCCGGCCGCCGGCACGATGCCCAGGCGCTGGCTGCCCACCAGGCTGAGCCTGACCGACAGCTTGAGCGGGTCCTCCAGGCGCACCTCGCTCAGCACGCCGCGCAGGCCGCCCGGGAAGGCGGGGTGGCCCGTGCCGGGCTGCACCGGCAGTGCCTGCCCGTCGCGCAGCAGCTCGGCCGTGCGGATGCCGCGCGTGTCGCTCAGCGCCAGGAAGGCCGAGACGTCACCGCAGGCCATGCGGCTGCCCGTGTGCTCGGCCTTGGGCACCAGCGCCGCCAGGTTGTCCCAGCGCGCTTCGAGCTTGAGCTGGCTGGCGTAGGTGTTCACCTTGAAGAGCCCCCGCTTGCGCACTTCGGGGCTGATGCCGCCGGTGACTTCCAGCCGGCTCGGCGTGGCCACGAGCCAGAAGTCGCGGGACTCGATCGAGTCCTTGGCACCCGCGGCGCCGGGCACGGCCCAGCTTTCCTTGCAGGCGCGCGCCAGCAGAGGCCCGGCGAGGGCCTGCGCGCCCGCGAGGGACTGCTCGACGTTCTGCGTGGCCTCGCGCTGGCGCCATTGGCGCTCGTGCGCCAGGCCGCCGATCTGGGCGAGCACGATGCACAGCAGGAGGGTGACGACGGCCAGGATGGCCAGCTTGGCGAATGTGGGGTTGAGCTTCATGCCGCCAGCATCGCCAGCGGCCGTGAGGGCCTGACGAGCTGTGTGAAGCCGGCGTGAAGTCAGCGCGGCAGCGTCAGCATCACCCGCAGGCCCGGGTCGGCGGCCTCAAAGGCCAGCCGGCCGCCGTGCAGCTCGGCCACGCGGCGGGCGATGGCCAGGCCCAGGCCCGAGCCTTTCACGAGGCTGCCGGGCCGCGCCGTGGAGAAGAAGCGTTTGCCCAGCTGCGCGAAGCCCGCCGTCGGCACGCCGGGCCCGTGGTCGCGCAGCGCCAGGCGCGCGGCCGTCGGCGTGGCGCTGACGCTGAGTTCCAGCGCCGAGCCGGCCGGGGCGAAGTCGATGGCATTGACCAGCAGGTTGCCGAAGGCCAGTTCCAGCAGCGCCGGGTCCACGTCCACCATCACGGCTTCCCGCGCGGCCCAGGCCACGGCCAGCCCCCGCTGCGCCAGGCGTGGCGCCTGGCGGTCGAGCTGCGCGTCGGCCCATGCGGCCAACTCGACGCGCTGGCGCTCGCCCAGGCCCACCTGCGCCTCCAGCTGCGACAGCGCGAGCACCCGCTCCACCAGCGTCTGCAGCCGGGCGGTCTGGTCCAGCACCTGGCCGGCGAAGCGCTGGCGGTCGGCGGGGGGCAGGTCGTCCTGCAGCAGCTCTCCACTGGCGCGCAGCGCGGCCAGCGGGCTCTTGAGTTCGTGGGTCAGGGCGCGCACGTCGTGCTCCAGTTGCTCGCGGCCTTCCAGCCGGCGGCGCATGTCGTCCATGGCGTGGGCGAGGTCGCCAAGCTCGCCGGGCATGGTGGGCGGCGCGATGGCCTGGCCCGCCTGTGCCTGCTGCGCGTAGCGGCGCAGCCGGCGCACGGAGGCCACCAGCCACAGCGTCACGGCCACGCCTGTGGCCAGGCTCACCGCCAGCAGCAGCGCGCCGGCCCAGAACACGCGGCGCTCGGCCCGGTCGATGAAGCGCTGCACGCTGGCCACGGGCTTGGAGACGCTCACCACGCCCACCGTGCGCCCGCCCTGCCGCACGGGCGCGGCCACCACCAGCACCGTGCTGCGGTCCTGCTGGGCCACGAGCGGGCTGGCGCGCGCACCGTACTCGCCGCGCAGCGTGAGGGCCACGTCGCGCCACTGCGAGTAGTCCTGGCCGATGGCGCTGGGCTCGCCCGAATCGAGCAGCACGCGGCCGGTGGCATCGGTCACGACGACGCGCAGGTCCAGGCTCTGCTTGCGCAGGCCCCAGATGACGGCGTCCACCGGCCGCTGCCGGTATCGCTGCAGGGCCTGGTCCAGCGGTCCGCCCGGGCGGGGCGGGCCAGCGGCGAACTCCTGCACGGCGGTTTCGGCCAGCAGGTGGGCGGTGTCCACCATCAGGTCTTCCATCACCTCGCGCACGCTGGGCTTGACCTCGGCGAGGAACACCTTCAGCAGCAGCACCGCCGACAAGCCCGCGATGAGGAAGAAGCCGAAGAAGACGCGCAGGCCCAGCCGCATGGCTCAGGGCTCCAGCGAGTAGCCCAGCCCGCGGTGCGTCTTGATCGGGTCGCGCGCCGGGGCCGCCTCGCGCAGCTTGGCGCGCAGCGTCTTGATGTGGGTGTCCACCGTGCGGTCGGTGCTCTCGGCGCTGCTGCCCCAGACCGCGTCCAGCAGCGCGTCGCGGCTGTGGATGCGGCGCGGCGCGCGCAGCAGGTGCGTCAGCAGCCCGAGCTCCAGCTTGGTGAGGTTCAGCGCCACGCCGTCGAGCAGCACGCGCGTGCCGTCCACGACGAAGCCCGGCGCGGCGGGTGGGGCGGCCTGGGCGCGGCGCAGCAGGGCGCGCACCCGCGCCACCAGCTCGCGCGGGCTGAAGGGCTTGGCCAGGTAGTCGTCGGCCCCCAGCTCCAGGCCGAGCACGCGGTCCATCTCGTCGCTGCGGGCGCTGAGCACGATGACGGGCAGGTGCCTGAGCGGCCCGGCGCGCAGCTCGCGGCACAGGTCCAGCCCGTGGCCGTCGGGCAGGCCGATGTCCAGGATGAGCAGCTGCGGCGGCGGGGCGCGGTGCAGCTGCTCGCGCGCCTCGGCCAGCCAGGCCCGGTGTTCCACCTCGAAGCCCTCGCGGCGCAGCGCGAAGGCGACGGTGTCCGCGATCGCGGGGTCGTCTTCCAGCAGCAGGATCACGCGCGCCAGCCTTGCGTCAACGCGGCCACGAGCGCGGCAGCGGCGCCCGGTGCGCGCTGCACGGGCAGGGCCTGGCCGGCCCACAGGCTGATGAACTCGGCCCGCCCGGCCTTGGCGGCGGCCTGGCGCATCGGCCGGCTGGCGGCGTTGGGCTGCGGGAAGGCGGGCAGGGCCGCGCCGTCGAGCGCGCCCGTGACGCGGTTGGCCAGGCCGCGCGCGAGCCGCCCGGAGAAGGCGCGGGTCAGCGTCGAGTCGGCGTCCTGTGCGGCGAGCAGCGCGGCGCGGTAGGCCGGCGACAGCGGGCATTCGTCCACCAGCAGGAAGGCCGTGCCCACGGTGACCGCGCTGGCCCCGAGGGCCTGGGCCGCGGCCACGCCGCGCGCGTCGGCAATGCCGCCGGCGGCAATCACGGGGAGGTCCAGCGCGTCCACGAGCTGGGGCACGAGGGCCATGGTGCCGATGAGGGCGCCCTCCGCGGTGCCCAGGAAGCCACCGCGATGGCCGCCCGCCTCGAAGCCCTGGGCGATGACGCCGTCCACGCCGCTGGCTTGCAGGGCCAGGCCCTCGCTCACCTGCGTGGCGGTGCCCAGCACGACGAAGCCCTGGGCCTTCAGCGCGGCCACGCGCGCGGCGCCCGGGTCGCCCATGACAAAGCTGATGACGGCCGGGCGCGCCGCCACGGTGGCCTGCAGCTGGGCCTCGAAATCCTCCTCGACCTGCGCGGGCCGGGCCGGCGCGGGCAGGCCGAGCTCGGCATGCCAGGGCGCCAGGTGGCCGAGGTAGGCGTCCAGCGCGGCGTCGTCGCGCGCCCAGGCTTGGGGGCAGAAGAGGTTGATGCCGAAGGGCTGCGCCGTGCGGGCGCGGATGTCGGCGGCCACCTCGGTGATGCGGCCCGGCGGGAGGTAGGCCGCGCCCAGCTGCCCGAACCCGCCGCCTGCGCTGACCGCGGCCACGAGGGCGGCGCTGGCCGCCTCGCCGGCCATCGGCGCCATCCAGACCGGCGGCAGGCCGAACAGGCTCATCCGATGGTCCGCGCGGCCAGCACCGGGAAGAGCTTGATCAGGCCATCGGCCAGCAGCTCCACCGCCAGCGCGGCCAGGATCAGGCCCATCAGCCGGGTCATGATGTTGATGCCCGTCTGCCCCAGCACGCGGGCGATGCGTCCCGAGGCCGAGAACACGACGAAGGTCACGAGCGCCACGATGACGCCGTAGCCGCACAGCACGGCCAGCTCCCACCACACCCGCGTCTTGTCGGCGTAGATGACCATGGTGGAGATGGTGGCCGGCCCGGTCAGCAGCGGGATGGCCAGCGGCACGACGGCGATGCTGGCGCCGGCGTCGGCCTTGGTGTTGCCCTCGCTCACGTCTTCCTTGCGCGCCTCGGCGGGCTGGGCGTTGAGCATCTGCAGCGAGCTGATCAGGAGCAGGCAGCCGCCGCCCACCTGGAAGCTCGCCAGCGAGATGCCGAAGAACTCGATGATCTTGAGCCCGAACAGCGCCGACAGCGCGATGACGATGCCCGCCGTGCAGGCACTCACGAGGATGGTCTTGCGGCGCTGCTGGCGGCTGAAGGCGGCTGTGAAGTGGATGAAGAAGGGCACCACGCCGACCGGGTTGACGATGGCCAGCAGCGCAACGAGAGGCTTGTAGATGTCCATGGGCGGCGATTGTGGCGGCTCAGGCCGGCCTGTCGTGCGCAAGATGGCACAGGTAGTCCAGCCCGGCAGCGCCGCGCGCACCCCACCAGCTGAGCAGCTCGCCGTCCACCAGCTGCACCCGCGCCTGCGGGCACAGGGCCTGGGCTTCGGCCAGGTGCGTGTCGTTGAAGCGGTAGGGCTCGGAGCTCAGCAGCACGCGCTCGACGCTGTCCAGCCAGGGCTCCGTGCCGGTCAGCGCCGGGTAGCGGCCGGCGCCGTGCTCGCCGCCGAGGGCGTCGGGCAGCGTGTGCCAGCCGGCCTCGGCCAGCAGCGTGGCGATGTAGGTGTCGCGGGCGACGGTCATCCACGGGTCGCGCCAGATCAGGTAGAGCACACGCTGCGGCCTTCGCGCTGCCGCACGGCACCGCGCGAGGGCGGCCTGCAAGTCGTCGGCCAGCGCCGCGGCGCGGTCGTTCACCCCCGGCAGGTCGGCGAAAGCGGCGCGCAGCTGCTCGAAAAGCGCCAGGTTGTCCTGCGGGCAGCACGGGTGGGTGACGATGACCTCGGGCACGAACTCGCGCAGCGCGTCGGCCGTCTCGCGCCGGTTCTCATCCACATTGAGGACGACATGCGTGGGCGCCAGGCTCCGCAGCTTGTCCAGGTTCACGTCCTTGGTGCCGCCCACCTTGGGCACACCCGCCACGGCCTCGGCCGGGTGGATGCAAAAGCCGGTGCGCGCCACGAGCCACGGCGCCAGGCCCAGAGCAACCAGCGTCTCGGTGGCGCTGGGCACCAGGCTGGCGATGCGCGGGGCGCTCACTCGGCCTCGGTCACGGCCAGGTAGACGGCGCAGCAGCCGCGCAGCCACACGAGCGTCGGCAGCACCAGCGCGATGGCGAACACCACGCCGCCGCCCACCAGCGCGGCCGTGCCCAGCGCGCCGCCCTGCAGCGGCACGCCGCTGGCGCCCAGGCCCCGTGGCCCGAGGCCCATGAGGCCGGCCAGCAGCTGGCCGGCGGGCAGCTCCACCCCCGCGCCCAGGATGGCCAGGCCCGCCATCAGCCGCCCGCCGCTCACGACGACGAAGCTCACCGCCGCGGTGGCCAGTGCCGTCATCAGGTAGACGGCGGCCATCAGCAGCGCCGTCTCGGGCAGCCCGTGGCGCAGGCGCTGGCGCAGCAGGGCCAGCGCGCCGCGGGTCGAGCGGCCTGCCCAGACGGCCGGCCCGGTCAGCGGCCCGACGAGAACCACCAGCGTGAAGGCGATGCCGCCGAGCACGAGCACCGCCACCGGCAGCACCACCGCCAGCAGCGGGGCGCCCACGACCGGCCAGCGCGTGGCCCACAGCAGCCCGGCCAGGGCCAGGCCCGCCAGCAGCGCCAGGCTCAGGCAGCCCAGCAGCACCAGCAGCACGCGGTGGGCGCTGCGCAGCGCGTCGGCGAAGGCGTCCTGGGGGTCGCGCACGGGCAGGCCGCGGGCCTGGTCCATGAGCATGAGCCCCGTGGCATTGACGCCAAAAAAGGCGACAGCCAGCCCCAGGCCCATCCACACCGCACTCATGAGGGACTGCTCCCGCACGAGCGCGGACTGCGCGGACGCGAGCAGCAGCCCGGCCATGCAGAAGCTGGCCAGCAGGGCGTAGAGGGCGCGCAGATTGCGGGGTGCGTCGATGCTGGCGAGCACGCGGGCGAGGGCGGGGAGGAGGTTGGCGGTCATGGTTTTGGTGCGCGGGCCGCGATGGTATCGATGACCGTCCCATGACGCCCGCGCACCGCCAGGGTTTGTGCTAGCTCTGAAAAACAACACTTGCCGGAGTGCCGTCCCGCAATCGGGGCACCCCGCCACCATAATGAATTGCCTGTGTCTGGACGCCGCACCTTCGCTTGAATGGTTCACGATGGGTTGAAGCACCACACGGTTTTTTGGTTTTGAGAAGAGAAGGGCTTCCCCATGGGAAACAAGCTTTACGTGGGCAACCTCGCCTACAGCGTCCGTGACGAATCGCTGCAGGAAGCGTTCGGTCAATTCGGCAGCGTGACCTCTGCCAAGGTCATGATGGATCGTGAAACCGGCCGTTCCAAGGGTTTCGGTTTCGTTGAAATGGGCTCGGATGCCGAAGCCCAGGCTGCCATCAACGGCATGAATGGCCAGGCCCTCGAAGGCCGTGCCATCGTCGTCAATGAAGCCCGTCCTCGCGAAGAGCGTCCGGGTGGCTTCGGTGGCGGCGGCGGTCGCTCCGGCGGCGGCGGCTACGGTGGTGGCGGCGGCTACGGCGGCGGCGGTGGCCGCTCCGGTGGCGGCGGCTACGGCGGTGGCGGCGGTGGCGGCTACGGCGGTGGTGGCGGCGGCTACGGTGGTGGCGGTGGCCGCTCCGGTGGCGGCGGCTACGGCGGTGGCGGTCGCTCCGGCGGCGGTGGCGGCGGCTACGGCGGCGGCGGTGGTGGCTACGGCGGCGGTGGCCGTTCGGGCGGCTACTGAGCCCTGAGCCCTGAGCTGAACCTCAGGGCATCTGTGAACAAAGCGCCTTCGGGCGCTTTGTTCGTTTCTGGCCTTCGCGAACGCTTCAGTAGCCCAGCGTCGCCTTGGCGAACACCTCGCTCGAGCGCACGCCGCCCGGCTGCTCGCGGCCCCGGTTCAGGCCCACGCTCAACACCCGGGCGATGCCCACGCGGTGCTGGAACATCAGCGAGAGCACGCGGCCTGTTTCGTCCTGCGCTGCCAGGCCCACGGCCGCATCCGCGCGGCGCGTGAAGCGGGTGTGCTGGTGGATGAGGCGCAGCGAGTCCCGCGCGCTCAGGTGCAGCACCACGAGGCTCTGGGCGCTGCGGTCGGTGAAGGCGCGGCGCCCGTCGGGCCCGTCCACCCAGCCCAGGCCGAAGCGCTGGTCCAGCTCCAGCCACCAGCCACCCGGCAGCGGCGTGCGCATCTGGGCCTGCAATTGCGCCTGGGCGCCCAGGCCGACGCGGTCGGCGTCGACATCGAGCCGGCGGCCCCACTCCACTTCCCCGTTCACGAAGTTCAGCAGCTCGCCCGGGTTGGACTCGAACCCCAGCAGCAGCGTGCGCGTGGGGTGCAGCGCCCCCCCGCTGCGCGCGCGGTAGCTGTCCAGGCCGACATGGCCCCACACGCCCGTGTTGCGCGCCGCGGCGAACCAGAAGCCGGGCTGCACGAGCCGGTCGACCACCTGCCCGCCGGCCACCCCGAGCAGCGGGTCGGCGAGGGTGCGCGTTTCCTGCAGCTTGAGCTGGACTTCATGGTCGTGCAGGTCCACGCCGGCAAGCTCCCGCGGGCCCAGGCGCAGGTAGCCGAAGGCCGAGGCCCGGCGAATGCCGCTCTGGTTCACGAAGCCGTTGTCATTGGCAAAGCGCGGGCTGATCTCTTCCACATTGACGTTGGCCACCCAGTCGGCATCGCGGTGGCGCCAGCCCAGCCAGGCCCGGTGACCCCGGTCGCGCGCCACGCGCTGCACGTGGCCATCGTCGTCCAGCCCGAGCGTGGTGGAGGACAGCAACACATGGCCCCGTAGCTGGTCACTGTCGCCCGCGCGCCAGACGCCGTCGCTGCCGACGACCTGCGTGGCCAGGCCGTGGCCGAAGTCGCGCACCGAGGCCAGGCCCGCGAGGCCAAGGCTGCCGAACTGCATGCGGCCGCGCGCGAAGCTCGCCTGCGAGTCGCGCGGCTGGGTGCCGCTGCGGGTGGAGAAGGCGCCTGCGCGCAGCAGCGTGCCGCCGCCGGCATCGCGCAGGTGCAGGGCGGTGGCCTCGGCGCCGGCGCCACGCCAGGTGGCGCGCAAGCCCCAGTCGGGGTCGGTGATGGCGCGGGTGTAGAAGGCCGCGAGGCTGCGGTTCTCGCCGGATTCGTCGGGCTGCGTCGGGCCGACGACGTCGGCGCTCTCCAGGAAGAAGGGCCGTTTCTCCGGCACGCTGAGCGCGAAGCGCGTGTTGCCGGCGAGCTGCGGCTCGTCGAGTTCCACCTGGGAGAAGTCGGGGTTGAGCGTGGCGTCGATGACCCAGTCCGCGCGCGGCCGCCACTTGAACTCCGCGCCGAGCGAGGCGCGGCGCTCGCGCTGCGTGCCACCGGTGTCGCTGCTGTCGCGGGTGCTGCGCAGTGTGAGCTCGGGCCGGAAGGCGAAGAAGCTGCGCTCGTGCACCTGCTCCACGAGGTCGCCCAGGCCTTCGAGCGCCTGCATCTCGGCGATGAAGCTCAGTGCGTCCTTCGTGAGCAGGGGGGCGCTCACGTCCAGCGTGCGGTCTTCGCGCGGGATGTTGCGCGCCACCTGCACGCGCCACGGGGCGCCGTCGGCATGCGGGAAGCGCAGCGTGGCCAGTGGCCAGCGCAGCTCGATGCTGTAGCCGTCGGGCAGCCGCGTGGCGGCGGCCTCCACGTCGAAGTCGGGCGCCGAGTCGTCGCTGTCCTCCTCGGCGGCGTAGAGGCCGTCCTCGATGCTGCCGGCGGCACTCACGCGCACGAACTGCGCGGTGCGGCGATGGCCCACGGCGTCGATGAAGACGGTGATGTAGTCCTGGTCGGCCTTGACCTGGTCGCGGCGAGCCAGCGGCGCGCGGATGCGCTCGGGCGCGGGGTCCCAGGCGCGGATGCCGAAGACGAGGGCGTCATCGGTCACCAGCACCTGCACGGTGGTGCGCCAGCGCGCGGCCTGCTTGTCGGCGGGCAGGAACTGCACGAAGCGGTCGTAGACCGGGGCGCGTTGCCAGACGGGGTCGTCCAGGCGGCCATCGATGGCCGGGGCTGGCTCGCCGGCCGGCAGGCGCTGCGCGGTGGGGGAGGTCGTGTGCAAGGGCGCGGCGTGCGCAGGCAGGCCGAGCGCCAGGCCCAGGGCGAAGCCCAGGCCGTTGAGGCGGAATGTCATGGCAAAACGGGAAGCACGACCGCCATGCCGGCGGCCGTGAGGATCGATCAGGGCTGGGCGTTGCAGCGCAACGGACAGCCGGCGGGCGGCACTGACGGCGTCGTCAGCGCGCGGGCGTTAGCAGGGGTGAAGCACCTTGGCCATGATGTCCTCCTTCGCCGCCTTCTCGGTCGGCACTGGGCTCGAAGGCGCGCAGTGTAAGCACGCCGGCGCCGTGCTGCCAAGGCGTGACTTTCGGCCCTGGCGCCGCTATTCGCCGGCGCGCTTCTTGCGCGCCCGCTTGCTCAGCAGCTTGTCGTACAGGCTGTTGGGCAGCAGGCGCAGCACCTTGGCCAGCACGCCCATCTGCCATGGGATGACGCGGTAGCTCACCTGCGCCTGGATGGCCCGCACGGCCTGGTCGGCGAAGTCCTCCACCGGCATCAGGAAGGGCATGCTGTAGCGGTTGCCGCGCGTGAGCGGCGTGTCGATGTAGCCGGGCAGCAGCGTGACCACGCGCACGCCGTGCGGCCGGCATTCGCCGCGCAGGCTCTCGCAATAGGCGACGACCGCCGACTTGCTTGCGCAATAGGCGCCGTGCCCGGGCAGGCCGCGGATGGCCGCCACGCTGGCCACGCCCACCAGCGTGCCCGAGCGGCGCGCGTTCATTGCGGCCACGAACGGGTGGAAGGTGGCCGCCAGGCCCACGTTGTTGGTCGCGAAGGTGCGTTGCATCACCGCCAGGTCGGCGAACTCGGTCGTATCCATGCCAATGCTGATGCCGGCATTGGCGATGACGACGTCGGGCAGGCCCTGCGCCGTGATGCACTCGCGGCCGATGCGGGCCATGGCGTCGAGGTCGGCGACGTCGGCGCCGTAGACCTTGAAGCGCGCGGCGTCGAGCTGCTGCTCGCCCGCCCAGCGCTCGACCTCGGCGGTGCGCCGCGCCACCAGCGCCAGCCGCGCGCCGTGGCGGTAGTAGCGCAGCGCCAGCGCCTGGCCGATGCCGCTGGAGGCGCCGGTGATGAAGACGAGCTCGCTCATTGCGGCGCCCTGGAGATGATCTGACCCTGCGCCTTGCCGGTGAAGCTCACCTGGCCGGTGAGGTGGCGGTACTCGAAGTTCTGTGCGTTCAGCGTCGAGCCCCCCTGGCGGATGGTCACGGGCAGGTGCGAGCGCAGGATCTCGCTGTTGGACAGGGCCTGCAGGAACTCGCCACGCACCTCCAGCTGGGCCGTCGCGTTCTCGCCCGAGCCCGGTGGCAGCCGGCGCAGGTGCACGCCGCCGATGAGCTGCATGTCGCTGCCGTCGCCGTTGCTCAGCGCCCGCTTGGCTTCGGCGATCGCCAGGCTGCCGTCGGGCGCGATGGCGCGAACGCGCACCTGGTCGATCTCGATGGTGTCGGTGTCCGGGTAGTGGCGCAGCTCGGCGCCCGCGATCTGCACCTTGAGCTGGCCGTCCGCGCCGATGCGCTGCAGCTCGAAGTTGTTCATGCGGTAGTCCGGCACGTGGCGCGGCGGCGCGAGTTCGGCCGGGCCGTCCAGCAGCGGCGTGTTCTTGACCAGCCACCAGGTGCCGCTGGCCAGCACCGCCATCATCAGCAGCGGCAGGTAGTTGGACACCAGGCTCTGCGCGCGCCACAGCCAGGGGCGCGGCTTGGCCGCGCGCGGCGCCGGTGCGGGCAGGGCGGTGCTCATGGCCGGCCCCCGTCGAGCGTGGCGTGGTGGGCGTGCAGCAGCCGCTCGTAGTGGCCGGCTGCCATCAGCAGCACGTCGCAGTACTCGCGCGCCGCGCCGTGGCCGCCCGCCGCGCGGGTGACGTGGTGGGCGATGGCCAGCACCTCGGCATGCGCCCCCGGTGGCGCGCAGGCGAAGCCGGCGCGCGTCATCAGTGGCAGGTCGGGCCAGTCGTCGCCCATGGCGGCCACCTCGCCCCAGCTGGCGCCCAGCGCGGCCAGCAGCGGCTCGGCGGCGGCGAGCTTGTCGCGGGCGCCGTAGACGGCATGGTCCAGCCCCAGGTCGGCCACGCGGCGGCGCACGGCAGGGCTGTCGCGGCCGGTGATGATGACCGGCGTGATGCCCACCTGCTGCAGCGACTTCAGGCCGTGGCCGTCCAGCGTGTTGAAGGCCTTGAAGTCTTCGCCGGTGTCGCTGATGTAGATGCGGCCGTCGGTCAGCACGCCGTCCACGTCGAAGATGGCGAGCTTGATGCCCAGGCCGGTGCCTTGCGCCTGGACAAGCAGTTCGGGAGGAAAGCTCAGCGCTGCCATCAGATCACCTTCGCGCGCATGAGGTCGTTGATGCTGACGGCGCCCAGCAGGCGCTGGCCGGCATCCACCACGAGCACGACGGTGATGCGGGCGGCTTCCATCAGGTCGGCGGCGTCCACCGCCAGCGCCTCGGGGCCGACGGTACGCGGCCGCGGGTGGGCGACTTCCGCGGCGGTGAGGGCCCGCAGGTCGCGGCCCTGCTCGACGAGGCGGCGCAGGTCGCCGTCGGTGAAGATGCCCTGCACGCGGTCATCGGCATCGACGACGACGGCCATGCCCAGGGCCTTGGCGCTCATCTCGCGCATCAGGTCGGTGAAGGGCGTGCCCGCGGCCACGCGGGGCAGGGCGTCGCCGCTGCGCATGAGGTCGCGCACATGGGTCAGCAGCTTGCGGCCGAGCGCACCGCCGGGGTGGGAGCGGGCGAAGTCTTCGGCCTTGAAGCCGCGGGCGTCCAGCAGCGCCACGGCCAGCGCGTCGCCCAGGGCCATCTGTGCCGTGGTGCTGGCGGTGGGGGCGAGCTGCAGCGGGCAGGCTTCCTCGGCCACGGCACTGTCCAGCACGACGTCGGCGTGCGCGGCCAGGCTGGACTCGGCGCGCCCCGTCATCGCAATCACCGGAACGCCCAGCCGCTTGAGCACGGGCAGGATGGCGTTGAGCTCGTCGCTCTCGCCGGAGTTGGACAGGGCCAGCACGATGTCGCCAGCGGTCACCATGCCAAGGTCGCCGTGCGCAGCTTCGGCCGGGTGCACGAACAGGGCCGGCGTGCCGGTGGAGGCCAGGGTCGCGGCGATCTTGCGGCCCACGTGGCCGCTCTTGCCCATGCCCATGACGGCCACACGGCCGCGGCAGGCCAGCACGGCCTCGACGGCACGCACGAAGGCGTCGCCCAGGCGGGGCGCGAGTTCGGCCAGGGCGCGGGCCTCGACCTCGAGCGCCTGGCGGCCGATGCGCACGGCCCGTTCGGCGTGGCCGGCGGGCTCGGCAGCGAAGGAATCGGAAGACATCGGGCCAGTGTAGACAATGCCCCGATGCTGAAGACACTCCGCTGGCCGGTGCTGGCCCTCGTTCTGCTGCTGGCCTGGGACGCCAGCCACCTCGATCTCTGGGCCATGCGCCAAGTGGGCGACGCGAGCGGCTTTGCGCTGCGGGAAGCCTGGGTCACCAAGGGCCTGATCCACGAGGGCGGGCGGCTGGTGTCGTATGCCGCCATGGCCTTCATCGTGGCGCTCAACCTGTGGCCGCGGCTGCTGCCGGCACTCACACGGCGCGAGCGCACCTGGTGGCTCGTCACGACGCTTGCGTGCCTGGCGGTCATTTCACTCATCAAGCGGGCGAGCCTGACGAGCTGCCCCTGGGACCTGGCCGAGTTCGGCGGCGCGGCGCAGTACGTGTCGCACTGGGCCTTCGGCATGCAGGACGGCGGCGGGGGGCACTGCTTCCCGTCGGGCCACGCGAGCGCAGCCTTCGCCTACCTGGCCGGCGGCTGGGCGCTCGCGCGGGCCTACCCGAAGGCGGCCCGCGCGTGGCTGCTGGCCGTGGTGGTGCTGGGCGTCGTCTACGGCCTGGGGCAGATGGTGCGCGGCGCCCACTACCCCAGCCACACGATGTGGACCGGCTGGATCTGCTGGGCCGTGACGGTCGCGGCGACCCTGCATCCGAGGATCGCTCCGGCGCCCGGAAGGTGAGAGGATTGCCCGCCATGCAAACCTCCCGCCTCAGCCTCCTCGCGGCCGCGCTCGTCCTGAGCGCCTGTGCCAGTTCCAACCAGGACAAGGTCGCCAACGCGGCGACCACGCCGCTGTCCGACCTCAACGTCGTGCGGGCCGACATCCCCGAGGTGCTGAAGGCCGCCGCGGCGGCGCCCTACGCGGCGCCGGCCGATGCCAGCTGCGCGGGCCTGGCCTCGGCCATCCGTGCGCTCGACGAGGCGCTCGGGCCGGACCTGGACGCGCCGCACACCGCCGGCAACCCCGGCCTGCTGGACCGCGGCGAAGATGCGGCCACCGGCGCGCTGCAGCGCACGGCCGAAGGCGTCATCCCGTTTCGCGGCTGGGTGCGCAAGCTCAGCGGCGCCGAGCGATACGCGCGTCAGGTGAGCGCGGCCATCACGGCCGGGGGCGTGCGCCGGGGCTTCCTGCGCGGGGTCTCCACGGCCAAGGCCTGCACGGCCGCACCGGCGGCCCCCGCGAAGGCCGGCTGACGTTCAGGCCAGCGCCGGCCCCCAGCCGAAGGGCGCGGGCAGCGCGGCCAGGATGCGCTGGCGCAGGGGCGCGTAGGCTTCGTCGACCGCCTGCCCCGGGCGTGGGGCGAGCGGGTCCTGGTGGCTGCCGAAGGCCTCGTCCAGGTCCGCCCAGTCGTCAGCCGACAGCAGGGCCGCCGCGCGCGGCAGGATCTCGGTCTCCTCGCGCTTCATGTGCCGCAGGTAGCGGGCGGTGTAGACCTTGAGCTGCTGCTCGAACTTCTCGCGCCGCGGTTCGCCCATCTGCTCCCAGGCCAGCAGGCTGTGCTGCAGCTCGCGGATGGCGCGCTCGCCCTGCGCGTGGTCGGCCTCCAGGTCGTCGAGCACGGCGCGCAGCTCCGGCGCGCGGGCGCGCAGCCGGGGGAAGAGCAGCTCGCTTTCCTTGGTGTGGTGCAGCCGCTCGGGGAACTCGTCCACGTAGAACAGCATGGCCCGCAGCGCGCCGAAGTCCGGCGCCGTGCGGGCGCGCCGGTGTGCGTCCAGCAACAGCGGCACCGTGCGCAGCATGGCGGCCAGGGCATCGTGCTCGGCACGGATCACGCGCACGGCCAGGGGCATGGTCGAGGAGGGCATGGGCTGAAGCGTCGCGCGCGGGCCGCACCGGCGTGTTGCGCTGGATCAAGCCTTGTAACTCCACCCCCGTAAAATCCCGCGTTTTGCCCACTGCCCCAAGGAAAGCCCCGGCCATGACTGCAACGACCGCCTCCCCAACCCTCATGGCCAACGCGATCCGCGCCCTCGCGATGGACGCGGTGCAGGCGGCCAACTCGGGCCACCCCGGCGCCCCCATGGGCATGGCCGACATCGGCGTGGCGCTGTGGGCCCGCCACCTCAAGCACAACCCCGCCAACCCGCACTGGGCCGACCGTGACCGCTTCGTGCTGAGCAACGGCCACGGCTCCATGCTGATCTATGCGCTGCTGCACCTCACGGGCTACGACCTGCCCATCGAGGAGCTGCGCAACTTCCGCCAGCTGCACAGCAAGACCCCCGGCCACCCCGAGGTGGGCATCACCGCCGGCGTCGAGACGACGACCGGCCCGCTGGGCCAGGGCATCACCAACGCCGTGGGCCTGGCCCTGGCCGAGAAGCTGCTGGCGCGTGACTTCAACCGCGACGGCCACACCATCGTCGACCACCACACCTACGCCTTCCTGGGCGACGGCTGCCTGATGGAAGGCATCAGCCACGAAGCCGCCGCACTGGCCGCTTCGTGGAAGCTGAACAAGCTCATCGCCATCTACGACGACAACGGCATCTCCATCGACGGCCAGGTCGGCCCCTGGTTCGGCGACGACACCGCCAAGCGCTTCGCCGCCTACGGCTGGAACGTCGTCGGCCCGGTGGACGGCCATGATGTCGACGCCGTCGACCGCGCCATCGCCCAGGCCCGCAAGAGCGCCGACAAGCCCACGCTCGTCATCGCCAAGACCCACATCGGCAAGGGCTCGCCCAACCGCGCCAACACCAGCAAGGCCCACGGCGAGCCGCTCGGTGCCGAAGAAATCAAGCTGACCCGCGAGGCCATCGGTTGGGCGTACGAGCCCTTCGTCATCCCGGCCGAGGTGTATGCCGCGTGGGACGCCAAGGCCGCGGGCGCGAAGTCCGAAGGCGAGTGGGACGCCCGCTTCGACGCCTACGCCGAAGCCTTCCCTGAGCTGGCCGCCGAGTTCCAGCGCCGCATGGCCGGCGTGCTGCCCGCCGACTTCGCCCAGATCGCCGTCGACGCCGTCGTGAAGGCCCACGCCGACGCGCAGACCGTCGCCAGCCGCAAGGCCAGCCAGATCGCGCTGGAAGCCTTCACCGCCAAGCTGCCCGAGATGCTCGGCGGCAGCGCCGACCTGACCGGCTCCAACCTCACCAACACCAGCTCGACGCCCAACCTGCGCATCGAGGCCGACGGCAAGCCCAACAACGGCCGTCACATCAACTACGGCGTTCGTGAGTTCGGCATGGCTGCCATCATGAACGGCATCGCGCTGCACGGCGGCTTCATTCCGTACGGCGGCACCTTCCTGACCTTCAGCGACTACAGCCGCAACGCCATCCGCATGGCCGCGCTGATGAAGACCCGCGTCATCCACGTGATGACGCACGACTCCATCGGCCTCGGTGAAGACGGCCCGACGCACCAGTCCATCGAACACGTCGCCAGCCTGCGACTGATCCCGGGCCTGGACGTCTGGCGCCCGGCCGACACGACCGAGACGGTCGTGGCCTGGACCATGGCCCTGGGCAACGCCCAGCGCCCGAGCCTGCTGGCACTGAGCCGCCAGAACCTGGCCTACTCGCCCAAGACGAATGTCGACGAGATCGCCAAGGGCGCGTACGTGCTGGCCGAGCCCCCGAAGGGCAAGGCCAAGGCCGTCATCATTGCGACCGGCTCGGAAGTGCAGCTGGCGATGGCTGCTCAGAAGCTGCTGGCCGACGAAGGCATCAAGGTTCGCGTCGTGTCCATGCCCTCCACCAACGTCTTCGACCGCCAGGACAAGGACTACAAGAAGAGCGTGCTGCCCAAGGGCCTGCCGCGCGTGGCCGTCGAGATGGGCGTGAGCGACTTCTGGTGGAAGTACGGCTGCGCTGCCGTCGTCGGCATCGACACCTTCGGCGAATCGGCCCCGGCGCCGGTGCTGTTCAAGCACTTCGGCTTCACGCCGGAGAACGTGGCGGCGACCGTGAAGGCTGTGCTCAAGAAGAAGTGATGCCAAGCCTTGGCGCCGCCTTGCGGCAGATGCTCGCAGCCGCACTGGCGGTGGCGGGCGTTGCAGCGGCGTCGGCCCAGACCCTGGCGGCCCTGCCGGATGCCGACGAAGTGGCGGCGCTGAACTGCCTGACAACGTCTGGGCCCGCGCTGCGCTGGGATGCCGCCACGGCGGGCCGGCAAGGTCTCATTCGTGTGGCCATGCGCTTCACGCAGCCGGACACCGCACCCGCCGTCGCCATGGTGAGCAACACGCTGGGGACGGCCGCCGAGGCGCTCGTCCAGGCGCGGGTGGCCGGCTACCGCATGCCGTGCCTCAGTGCTGCGCTGGGCGCGCAGGGTGTTGAGCTCGTGCAGGAATTCCGCTCCGGATCTGTCTTCGGAGAGGTCGAGCGTCCTGTGCGGCTGGTGCAAGGGGCGTTGCCTGCCAGCGCCTGCCTGCTTCAGCCGCCTGCCACCGAGGTGCTGCAGCGACTGAACCGGTTGCCGCCGGACTTCCTGGCCCGCGTGATGATCCAGAGCCGATTTGTCGGAGGCCCCGACGACCCACCCCAGAACACGCTGCTGTTCAGCAACGCGCCGGTGCGGCTCAGCGATGCGTTGATGAAGCGCGCGGAGGCGATCCGAATGGTTTGCCGCAAGGTGGGCGATCGCGCGCAAACGCTGCGCCAGTCCTTCGTGTTCGAGGTCGGGGCAGCCCGGCGCAAGCCGACGCCGAGTGGGCTCACGCTGGAGGGCTGGATGCAGTTGATGGACCGCCAGTCGGCGGGCGCTGCAGACTTCGATTTCGACGGCATGCGCTGCCCCTTCGAGATTGAATGGCGCAGCCTGCAGCCTTCGGCCGCCAACGAGGCGCGTGCGGCCGGCAGGCCGGGCCTGGACCGGGCTGAGTTCCTCGCCTGGGCTGGCGGCTTGCGGCTTGCTGGTGGTGAGACGCAGGAGCGGGAATGGTTCGGCGAGCGCCTGCGGATCCAGGTGCCATGCGGGGCTCACCTGTTGCGGCCGGGCGTTGGCGCCGAGTCACGGCGCTGACGCCGCATGCGCGCGTCGCGATCCGACGTGCTGTGCCATGGCGGGCGTTGCGCGCTCTCGCGTCCCCCAACTGAGTGACTTGCCGCCAGCGGGCGACATGCGTGCTGCGCTACAAATGCGGCTGCTGCGGCATGCCTGACGCAGGTGACACGGGTCCTGAGAGGCCCGGATGCCGAGCCCCTGGCCTCATCCTGAAGCGAGGGCAATGTGCAAGGCGAGCAAAGGGGGATCGTCAGATGGCATCCGGTTTTGCGAAGACCCTGTTGGTGGTCGGCATCCTCGTGGTGGTGGTGGGCGTCATCGAGCGCCAGCGCAGCGCCCGCAAGCTGGCCGTGCCGCCCGAAGGGGCGCTGCAGGTGGTGGCAGGCAAGGCGGTGGCGGCGCGCGAGATCACGCGCATGACCAAGAAGAGCCGCATTCCGCTGGGCAAGCACGTGGAGCTGGACCTGGACCCCGGGGCGGGGCCGGTCACGCTGACGCTGGACAGCGGCGTGCAGGCCTCGGTGCTCACCGGCATGGGCGGGCTCACGCTGGAGGCCGCCTACGACCCGACCGACGCGAACGCGCTGTATCGACTGCGGGTCGGGGTCAAGGAGCTCGTGAGCTACGCGTCGGTTGCGGAACGCAAGAAGGAGGCGGCGCGGCGCCAGCTGGACGATGGCGGTCAGGTTCGCCTGATCGGCGGCGTCATGATCCTGCTGGGCGCCGTGGGCTGGTGGCTGGGGGCGAGGTCGCGGGCGGCCTGACGGGCGCGCCGCTGTGGGGGTGCTTGCCGCTGGTGCTGCCAGTCCCATAGAAAGCGGCCCCCCGTCATGATGTTCTGGCTCTTCCCCATGCACCGTTTCTTGATTCTTCTGGCCCTCAGTGGCCTGGTCTGCCTGGCCCAGGCGCAAATCGTCGAGCAGGACACGTCGTCCCCACGTTGGCTCGCCTGCCTCGAGCGCAGCGCTCCCGCCATCGACTACCCCGCGGCGGACCGGCAGCTGCAGTCGCCCGGCTTCCTGCGCCTGAGCCTCAAGTTCACGGACGCGGGCCAGCCGCCCCAGGCGACGGTGCTGTTTCGTGCTGCCAGCGAGGCGATGCTGGAAGAGGTGCGGTGGCATGTCCGCGGCTACCGCCTGCCGTGCCTGCCGGCGGGCGAGGCGGTCACGGCCGTGCAGGAGTTCGAGTTCAAGCCGCGTGCCGTCGCCCCCATCACCTGGACGGCGCCGCGCGCCGTCCAGGCGGCCCGGGAGGACGGTGTCGCGGTGCCGGGGCCGACGGCGTGCATGCGCACCCCGAGCACGCCCCCGGACATCTGGGGACCGACATTTCAGCGGGATGTCGTCAACGTCATTGCCCAGATCACCTTCAATGCGGCGGACGCGGCCCCTGACGTCGAACTGGTCTACAGCAGCGGCTCCCCGTCGCAGGACCAGTCGGTCAAGGATTACGTCAGGCAGTACCGGCTGCCCTGCCTGGTGCCCGGGAGCAAGGCCTACGTCGTTCAGCAGCAGTTCACCTACCGGCCTTACGGCGCACCCGCCCGGGTGTTCAAGGAGGCGGTCAAGCTCACGGCCTTCCTGTCCAACATGAAGGACATCCAGCAGGCCCGGGCGCAGTTCGACTTCAGCACGATGAACTGCCCGTTCCAGGTCGCCTGGACGCTGGGCAAGCCGGCTGTCGACAACCGGGTGGGCCAGGTGGGCGAGCCCGACCTCAACCGGACCGAGTTCCTGGCCTGGCTGGCGGGGTTGGAGATGGCCGTGCGGAAGAAGGAGTTCGAGCTGATGCTCGGGCAGACGGTCATCATCAACGTGCCTTGCGGCACCTTGAACCTCGCGGGAGAGGCGGCGGCCGCCCGGCCCTGAAATCGCCCCGAAACCCACCCCACGCCAGATCGCCGAGAATCCGTCCCCGACAAGATTCCTCATCCTCCTGGAGACTGTTCCATGACCATCAAGATCGGCATCAACGGCTTCGGCCGCATCGGGCGCATGGTGTTCCGTGCCGCCATTGCGAATTTCAAGGACATCGAGGTCGTCGCGATCAACGACCTGCTCGAGCCCGACTACCTCGCCTACATGCTCAAGTACGACAGCGTGCACGGCAAGTTCGAGGGTGATGTCGCCGTCGACGGCAACACGCTGGTGGTCAACGGCAAGAAGATCCGCCTGACGGCCGTGAAGGACCCGTCCGAGCTGAAGTGGGCCGAGGTCGGCGCCGACATCGTCGTCGAAGCCACCGGCATCTTCCTGGACAAGGCCGGCGGCGAGAAGCACCTGGCCGCAGGCGCCAAGAAGGTCATCTTCTCGGCCCCGTCCAAGGACGAGACGCCGATGTTCGTCTTTGGCGTGAACCACGCCAAGTACGCCGGCGAGGCCATCATCTCCAACGCCTCGTGCACCACCAACTGCCTGGCCCCGCTGGCCAAGGTGCTCAACGACAAGTGGGGCATCAAGCGCGGCCTGATGACGACCGTGCATGCCGCCACCGCCACGCAAAAGACCGTGGACGGCCCGTCCAACAAGGACTGGCGCGGTGGCCGCGGCATCCTGGAGAACATCATCCCCAGCAGCACCGGTGCGGCCAAGGCCGTGGGCAAGGTCATCCCCGAGCTGAACAAGAAGCTCACGGGCATGAGCTTCCGCGTGCCGACCTCCGACGTGTCGGTCGTCGACCTGACGGTGGAGCTGGTCAAGGACGCGACCTATGACGAGATCTGCGCCGAGATGAAGGCCCAGAGCGAAGGCGCGCTCAAGGGCGTGCTGGGCTACACCACCGAGAAGGTCGTGGCCACCGACTTCCGCGGCGACCCGCGCACCTCCATCTTCGACGCCGACGCCGGCATCGCGCTGGACGGCACCTTCGTGAAGCTGGTGTCCTGGTACGACAACGAATGGGGCTACTCGAACAAGGTGCTGGAGATGGTGCGCGTCGTCGCCGCCTGACCGGAAACCTTCGGAAACGCAAATGCCCCGCCCCGCGGGGCATTTTTTTTGCCCTCGCCGTCGTTGTCGATGGGAACATCGGGGGCGCAGCGCGGTGCATGCCGCGCGCGCCGTTTTGTTGCTGACTCCCTGCCGTGCCTGCCATGACGACCCTTCGCCTGCTGACCCGCCTTCTCGCCGCCACCCTGGTGCCGGCGCTTCTCGCCACCGCGGCCCATGCCGCCACCGAGGAGGCCGAGGCACGCGTCATCGTGCGCTTCAAGCCCCAGGCCGACAGCGTGCGGGCCAAGGCGCTGAGCGTGCGCGCCACCCGCGGCGAGGCACGCGAGGTCGCGCAGACGCGCGCCACAGCCCTCGGCCTGCGCACCGGTCGCAGCCTGGCCGCCGGCATCAGCCTGGACGAGCGCACCCACGTGGTCCTGGCCCGGGGGCTCACCTCGGCGCAACTGGCCCGCCAGCTCGCGGCCGACAGCGAGGTTGAACTCGTGGCCGTGGACCAGCGCCGCCGCCACACCAAGCTGCCCAACGACCCGCTGTTCGGCACGGCCGATGTGAATCCCGAGTCCACGGTGGGCGGCGTCCAGCAGCGCACCATCGACCAGTGGTACCTCAAGAAGCCCAGCAGCACGCCGGGCCAGGTGGTGTCGAGCATCAATGCCCCGGCGGCCTGGGACGTCACCACGGGCACCGCGACCACCATCGTCGCCGTGCTGGACACCGGCGCCCGGCTGGACCATCCCGACCTCGCGGGTCAGTTCGTGGCTGGCTACGACATGATCGGCTTCAGCAGCTCGAGCTCCACCGCCACGGCCATCGCCAACGACGGTGGTGGTGCCGACGCCGACCCCTCCGATCCCGGCGACTGGGTCAGCCAGGCCGACATCAACGCCGGCACGATCAGCGGCTGCACGAGTGCGGACATCGGCAACAGCTCCTGGCACGGCACGCGCGTGGCCGGCCTGATCGCCGCGGCCAGCAACAACGCCACGGGCATGGCCGGCGTGGGCTGGGGCCTGAAGGTCATGCCGGTGCGCGTGCTCGGCAAGTGCGGCGGCTACGACAGCGACATCATCGCGGGCATGAAGTGGGCCGCCGGCATCACGGTGCCGGGCCTGCCCACCAACGCCAACAAGGCCAAGGTGCTCAACCTGAGCCTGGGCGGCGACGGCAGCTGCGGCACCACCGGCAACGGCCAGCTCTATCGCGAGGCCATCACCCAGATCACCACGGCAGGCGCCACCATCGTGGTGGCGGCGGGCAACTCCGAAGGCCTGGCGGTCGGCCTGCCCGGCAACTGCCCCGGGGTCGTCACGGTCGCTGCGCTGCGCCATGTGGGCACCAAGGTTGGCTTCTCCAGCCTCGGCCCCGAGGTCACCATCGCAGCCCCGGGGGGCAACTGCATCAACACCGGCAGCGGCCAGCCCTGCCTGTACCCCATGGTCAGCACGACCAATTCCGGCACCACCACGCCGGTGGCCAATGACGCGGCCTTCACCGGCAGCGGCGCCTCGGTCGGCACGAGCTTTTCCGCGCCCATCGTGAGCGGCATCGTCGGGCTGATGGCCTCGGTGCGCCCCGGCCTCACGTCGGCCGAAGCCATCCAGATCCTCAAGAGCACCGCGCGCGCCTTCCCGACCAGCGGCGGCGGCAGCGCGGCCGACGGCAACCCGCCGCAGTGCAAGGCGCCGAGCAGCGCCGTGCAGGACGAGTGCTACTGCACGACCGCCACCTGCGGCGCCGGCATGGTGGATGCGGCCGCCGCCGTGGCTGCCGCCGCGGCGCTCAATGGCGTGAACATCGCCATCACTCAGTCGCCCGCCAGCGGCCTCACCGCCGGCCAGACGCTCACGCTGACCGCCGCGGCTACGGGCCTGCCGACAGGCCGCACGGTGGCGTCAACCGCCTGGGTGGTGGTCGATGGCGGTGGCATCGTGACGGCATTTGCGTCCGGCGCCAGCACCGCCACGGCCACCGTCACGCCGAGTGCCGCGGGCAGCTTCACGGTGCGGGCCGACGTGACCGACAACGCCGGCGTCACCTACAGCCAGAGCGTCACCATCACGGTCGCCGCCGCGCCGTCCAGCGGCGGCTCCAGCGGCGGTTCGTCCAGTGGTGGTGGCGGCGGCGGCCCGGTCAGCGCGGCCTGGCTGGCCGGCCTGCTGCTGGCAGCGCTGGCGCTGCGGCGCTCAGCGGCTCGGGCCTGAAGCCGGCCCGCCAGCGGCCGGGCAGGCGCGCAGGCCCGCGGCGAGCGCGGGGTCCTTGCTGGCCTTGAGCTTGCCGGCGAGCAGGCCGTCGAGCTGCGCCAGCACCAGCGTGTGGCGGCTCAGCGGCGCCTTCAGGGCCAGCACGCGCAGCCCCTTGAGGCCGCGCTTGTCCAGTGCGGCAAGCTCGGCGTTGGCGTCGGCCTGGCTGGCATGGCGGCTCAGCACGAAGGCCGGCTGCTCCGCCGGCAGGCCCTCCAGCGGCTCGAACGACAGGCGCAGCTGCTTGTAGGTGGCTTCCTTGCGGGCGCGGAACTCCGGGTCGGCCAGCTTGATGGTGGCCACGACCCACACGCCCGCCTGTTCGCTGCTGCGCACCTGGGGCTCCACGCCCAGGCCGCGCAGGGCCGATTGGGCAGACGCCAGCGCCGCGTCGCCGTCCAGCGGGCCGAGTTCGAGGCAGACGCGCTGGGCCAGTGCGGCCGCCGCGCTGGCGGCCAGGGGCTGGATGCGTTCCGGGTGCTGCTGGGCCGCCAGGCGCTGGGGCTCGCGGCCACCCTCCGCGGGCAGGCCCGTGACCGAGTCCAGCCAGCCGCGCGACCAGGCGAAGAACACGGCGTTGGCCGCCAGCAGCACGACGACGAGGATGCGCATCACAGGGAAGACTCCAGTCTCAGGCTGAGTTCGCCACCGTGGCAGGCCTGCACGCCGGTGGGGGTTTCAAGAAGCAGTTCGCCGCGGGCGGAGACGCCACGGGCCGTGCCCGTCAGCTCGCCCACGCGCACGCGCTGCCCGGCGGCCAGGTCGCGCCGCGCAAACGCAGCCTGCCAGGGGGCGAAGCCCATGGCCTGGAAGTCGGCCAGCATGGCACGCAGCGCGGGGGCCAGGCGGTCCAGCGTGGTCGCGGCGGTGGCGGCCGGGTCCAGGGCCTGCAGCGCGGCGTGGCCGCTGGCGAAGGCGCTGCGGTCGGCGCCCGGGGGCAGCGGCTGCAGGTTCAGGCCGATGCCGATGACGACGCCGCGTTCGCCGCCGGGCAGCGGCGCGGTCTCGATGAGGATGCCGCCCAGCTTGGCGCCGTCCAGGAACAGGTCGTTGGGCCACTTGAGTTGCACCCGGGTGCCCGCCGGGTCCAGCGCGTCAGCCACCGCGCAGCCCACGGCAAGGGACAGGCCGGCCAGGTCGAGCTCCGACGGCAGCGGCAGGGCGATGGAGAAGGTCAGGGCCGCGTCATCGCTCTGCCAGGCCCGGCCCAGCCGCCCGCGGCCGGCCGTCTGGCGGCTGGCGGACAGCAGCAGCGGCCCACCGCCCGCGCGCAGGTGCGCCAGGGCTTCGGTGTTGGTCGAGCCGCATTCGGCTAGGTGGCGATGTTCCATACGTCAGTGCGGGCAGCGGGGTCCGGTTGAAACACAGCCAAAGGGGCACGGAGTGACAGCGAGATTGGTTTGCATCGGCTGCGCGTCTGTGTGCCTCTGTGTTGCTGTGGCTGTGTTCCCTTGCGGTGACAGCAGGGTGCCAGCTTAGCGGCGCCGCTTTGGCGCCAGCATGGTGCCTCGGCAGGTGGCCGCGCCGCACCAGCACGCGAACTCCTTCTTGACCTTGGCGGTGTGGCGGTCGTCCAGCACCAGGCCGTAGTCGTAGAACAGCTCCTCCCCGGGCTCGATGTCGCGCAGGGCCTGGATGAAGACGCGACCGTCGATCTCGTCGGCCTCGCAGTTGGGCTCGCAGGCGTGGTTGATCCAGCGGGCGTCGTTGCCGCCGTACAGCGCGTCGATGACCTGGCCGCCGTCGATGTGGAAATAGAAGGTGTGGTTGGGCTGGGCCGGGTCGTGCGGGTGGCGGCGCACGGCCTCCTCCCAGCCGATGCGCTCGCCGGTGTACTCGATGATGCGGGTGCCCGCGGCGATGGGGGCGGTGGCATAGACACCCCGGCCGTGCACGCCGGAATCACGGACTTCGATCTTGCGGCGCGGGGTTTTGGTGGGCATCAAACGCTGTGGTACGGTGATTTCATGGGTGCGCGCGTGCGTAGGCGTGCGCGCGAGGCCCGGATTGTAGGCAGCAAGAAGTGGTGCCCCTGGTTCAGCGGTTACGCTGAATCGCTCCCCAGGGGGCGGCTCGGGGCGGCCCAGCGCTCGGCCCGACAGACAACAGACAACCGATTGAACGACTGATGAGCAAGACCCTGATCATTGCCGAGAAGCCCTCCGTCGCGCAGGACATCGTCCGCGCGCTGACGCCCGTGGCGGGGAAGTTCGACAAACACGACGACCACTTCGAGAACGACACCTACGTCGTCAGCTCGGCCGTGGGTCACCTGGTGGAGATCGCGGCGCCGGAGGAGTTCGACGTCAAGCGCGGCAAGTGGAGCTTTGCCAACCTGCCGGTGATCCCGCCGCACTTCGACCTCAACCCCATCGACAAGAACAAGGGCCGGCTCAACGCGCTGGCCAAGCTGATCCGCCGCAAGGACGTGACGGCCCTCATCAACGCCTGTGACGCGGGGCGCGAGGGGGAGCTCATCTTCCGCCTGATCGAGCAGTACGCCCAGCCCGCCAAGGGCAAGCTCAACAAGCCTATCCAACGCCTGTGGCTGCAGTCCATGACGCCCGCGGCCATCCGCGAAGGCTTCGAGAAGCTGCGCAGCGACGAGCAGATGCTGCCGCTGGCCGACGCCGCGCGCTGCCGCTCCGAGGCCGACTGGCTGGTGGGCATCAACGGCACGCGCGCCATGACGGCCTTCAACTCGCGCGACGGCGGCTTCTTCCTGACCACCGTCGGCCGGGTGCAGACGCCCACGCTGTCCGTCGTCGTGGAGCGCGAGGAGAAGATCCGCAAGCACGTCGCCCGCGACTACTGGGAGCTGCGCGCCAGCTTCGACGCCCAGGCCGGCCAGTACGAAGGCAAGTGGTTCGACCCGGCGTGGAAGAAGAATGACGACGCCGAGCGCCGCGCCGACCGCCTCTGGAACGCCGCGGAGGCTGAAGACATCGCCAAGGCCGTGCTCGGCAAGCCGGCTGCCGTCACCGAGGAGAGCAAGCCCAGCACCACGAGCTGCGGCGCGCTCTACGACCTGACCACGCTGCAGCGCGAGGCCAACTCGCGCTTCGGCTTCTCGGCCAAGACGACGCTGTCCATCGCCCAGGCGCTGTACGAGAAGCACAAGGTGCTGACCTACCCGCGGACGGACTCGCGCTTCCTGCCCGAAGACTATGTCGCCGTGGCCAAGCAGACGGCCGAGATGATTGCCGGCGAAGACCTGCCGGGCCCGCTGCAGGCCCTTGCCGCCCACGCCCGCGTGGCGCTGAACAACGGCTACATCAAGCCCACCAAGAAGGTGTTCGACAACGCCAAGGTGTCGGACCACTTCGCCATCATCCCCACGCTGCAGGCGCCCAAGAGCCTGACCGAGGTCGAGGCCAAGCTCTACGACCTCGTCGTCAAGCGCTTCCTGGCGGTGTTCTTCCCGTCGGCCGAGTTCCTGGTCACCACCCGCATCAGCAAGGTGGAGGCGGCGGGCAAGCTGCATCACTTCCAGACCAACGGCAAGGTGCTCGTCAAGCCGGGCTGGCTGGCGGTGTACGGCAAGGACGTGGACGACGAGGACGCCAACCTCGTGCCGGTGCAGCCGGGTGAAGTGGTGCGCACCGAAAGCGTCGACGTGAAGGCGCTGCAGACCAAGCCGCCTGCCCGCTACACCGAAGCCACGCTGCTGTCCGCCATGGAAGGCGCCGGCAAGCTCATCGACGACGACGAGCTGCGCGAGGCCATGGCCGAGAAGGGCCTGGGCACGCCAGCCACGCGCGCGGCCACCATCGAAGGCCTCATCAGCGAGAAGTACATGCTGCGCGAAGGCCGCGAGCTCATCCCCACGGCCAAGGCCTTCCAGCTGATGACGCTGCTGCGCGGCCTGGACGTGGAAGACCTGACCCGGCCCGAACTGACCGGTGACTGGGAGCACAAGCTCGCCGAGATGGAGAAGGGGCGCCTGAAGCGCGAGCAGTTCATGGCCGAGATCGCGGCCATGACCGAGAAGATGGTCGCCAAGGCCAAGGGCTACGACCGCGACACCATCCCCGGCGACTACGCGACGCTCAAGACCCCCTGCCCGAAGTGCGGCGGCGTGGTCAAGGAGAACTACCGGCGCTTCACCTGCACCGGCAAGCATGGCGACGGCACCGACGCCTGCGGCTTCTCCATCGGCAAGATCCCGGGCGGGCGCAGCTTCGAGCTGCACGAGGTGGAGCAGTTCCTGCGCGACAAGAAGATCGGCCCGCTGGAGGGCTTCCGCTCCAAGGCGGGCTGGCCCTTCACGGCGGAGCTCGCCCTCGTCTATGACGACGAGATCCAGAACTGGAAGCTCGAGTTCGACTTCGGCGAGGACGCCAAGAAGGCCGAGAACGACGGCGAGCCGGTGGACTTCTCGGGCCAGGCGTCGCTCGGCGCCTGCCCCAAGTGCCAGGGCCATGTCTACGAGCATGGCGCCAACTACGTGTGCGAGCACTCGGTGGGCGCCCACGTGACCTGCGACTTCAAGACGGGCAAGGTCATCCTGACCCAGCCCATCGAGCCGGCGCAGGTGCACAAGCTGCTCGCCGACGGCAAGACCGACCTGCTGGAGAACTTCGTCTCCAACAAGACGCGCCGCAAGTTCAAGGCCTTCCTGGCCTACGACAAGAAGGAAGGCAAGGTCATCTTCGAGTTCGAGCCGCGCGCCGGCAAGGCGCCGCCGGCCAAGAAGGCCGCGGCCAAGAAGACGGCCAAGGCCTGACGGTGCGTTCGCGCGCCAGCCGTGCGCGTCTGGACTTTTGACGCACGTCGGGTTCTGATGCGGTCAACGGCAGGGGAGTTCAAGGGATGGCCCTGAGACCAATGAGCCTGGGGATACAGGCACGCCTCACGGCGGGCATCGCGCTGGTGGCGAGCCTGCTGGTGCTGGCCGTCGGCTGGTACTGGACGACACACGAGGAAGCCGACCTGATGGACGGCCTGCGCCACCGCGAGGAGCGCATGGCACGCCTGATCGAGCGCGGCTTCGCCGGGCCGATCTGGAACCTGGACCATGTCGCCATCGAGAACCTGCTCGACGCGGTCATGGCCGACCCCGAGGTCCACGCCATCGAGCTGACCGGCCTGGGCCTGCGCGGCGGCCAGGCCCGGCGCAGCCGCGACACCCCCGCGAGCGGCCCGCTGCGCCGCGAGTTCCCCATCACCTACCAGCCCGCCGCCGACGCCGGCAGCACGCAGGTCGGCGTGGCCGTGCTCGTCTTCACGCGCGATCTCGTCGACGAGCAGATCCGCCGCACCCGGCTCTTCGTGGTGCAGCTGCTGGCGGTGGTCGTCGCGGGCATCGTCATCGCGAGCTCGCTGCTGGTGCACTTCCTCGTGCGCCGGCCTGTGGCGCGGCTCGGCGCGCTGGCCCAGCGTGTGGCCAAGGGCGACCTGGGCGCGCAGGAGACGGTCGAGCGCGGCGACGAGATCGGCGAGCTGACGATGCGCTTCAACGCCATGAGCCTGAAGCTGCGCAGCGCTGCCGACCAGGTGCAGCTCAGCTCCGAGGGCCTGCGGGCCAGCGAGGCGCGCTACCGCAGCCTGTTCGAGAACGCGACGGAGGGCATCTTCCAGGCCGATGCCGACGGCTGCGTGCTGAGCATGAACCGCGCCTTCACGCAGATGCTCGGCCTGGGCTCGCAAAGCCCCGTCGGCCAGCGCCTGCGCGAGGTCACCGGCATCGACCGCGAGGAGTTCCGCCGCATCGTGGCCGTGATGGGCGAGCTCGGCAAGATCCAGCAGGCCCAGCTGCAGCTGCGCGGCGCCGGTGGCCGGCCGCTCTGGGTGGAACTCAATGCCCACTGGGTGGAGGGCGACGGCGGGCAGCGCCGCATCGAAGGCATGGTCAGCGACATCTCGCTGCGCCGCCAGGCCGAGGCCGAGCTCACGCGCCACCGCGACCACCTCGAGGAGCTGGTGGCCGAGCGCACCGCCGAGCTGCGCGAAGCCAAGCTGCGCGCCGAGGCCGCCAACCAGGCCAAGGGGCGCTTCCTGGCCACGATGAGCCACGAGTTCCGCACGCCGCTGAACGCCATCCTCGGCTTCACGCAGCTGATGCAGATGGACGCCACGGTGCCCGCGGCCCAGCAGGCCAAGCTGCAGCTGATGCGCGACTCCGGCCAGCACCTGCTGGAGCTCATCAACGACGTGCTGGACATGGCCAGCATCGAAGCCGGCAAGGTCAGCCTCAAGCCCAGCGCCGTGGACCTGCGCGCGCTGCTGGACATGGCCAGCGACAGCGTGCGGCTGCGGGCCGAGCAGAAGGGCCTGTCGTACAGCCTGGAGGTGGACCCGCGCCTGCCGACGCTCGTGCTCATCGACGGCCAGCGCCTGCGCCAGGTGCTGCTCAACCTGCTGTCCAACGCCGTCAAGTTCACCGACGCGGGCAGCGTGCAGCTGGCGGCCCGCATCGTCGAGCAGGAGGCGGGCCACGTGCGGCTGCGCCTGGAAGTGAGCGACACCGGCATCGGCATGACGCCCGCCCAGCAATCCCGGCTCTTCCAGGCCTTCGAACAGGTGTCGGAGGCCTCGCGTCATCTCGGAGGCACGGGCCTGGGCCTGTCCATCAGCCAGCAGCTGGTGCGCCTGATGGGCGGCCAGATCCTCGTGCACAGCACGGCGGGGCAGGGCAGCACGTTCACGTTCGAACTGAATGTGCCGCTCGTGTGAGGTGGGTGGGGTGGGCGGCGTTCTGGAACACAGCCACAGAGGCACAGAGACACAGAGGCGATGGGATGCTTGACCCGCTCACGATCAAGCGGGGCGTCTCTGTGCCTCTGTGTCTCTGTGGCGCCTTGACTGGGTTGGGACGGGCACTCGACGTGGGAGGCGCATGACCTGGGCCATTGCGGCCAAGCTGTTGGCCATCCTGGTGGCGGTAGCCATCGGCTGGGCCGTGGGCCGCATGCGCTGGCTCGGCGGCGGGCCGGCGGGCAGCGACGCCGACCCCGCCCGCGTGCTGGCCAACGCGGCCTTCTTCATCTTCGTGCCGGCGCTGCTGTTCCGCACCACAGCGCGGCTGGACACGTCCACGCTGCCCTGGGCCTTCCTGCTGGCGTTCTTCGTGCCCGCCATGCTGCTGATTGCCGGGTTGTACGCCCTCTACCGCTGGCGGGCCCGGCCGGGGGAGCCGGTCGTCGCGCCGAGCGTGCGGGCCATCACCGCGGGCTTCGGCAACACGTTGCAGGTCGGCCTGCCGGTGGCCGCAGGCTTGTTCGGGGAGAAGGGCCTGGCCATCCACATCGCGGTCGTGAGCCTGCATGCGCTGTCCATCCTCACGATGCTCACCGCCATCGTCGAGCTCGACCTGGCGCGCGAGCGCCGCACGGGCAACCTGGCTGCCACGCTCGCGCAGACGGTGCGCAACACCGTCATCCACCCCGTCGTGCTGCCGGTGCTCGCAGGCCTGGCCTGGAACGCCACGGGCCTGGCCCTGCCCGCCGTGGCCGACGAGGCCCTGCAGAGCCTGGGCACCGCCGTCGTGCCGCTGTGCCTCACGCTCATCGGCATGTCGCTGGCCTACTACGGCTGGCCCCGCACCTGGCACGGCCTGGCGGGGCTGGTCGCGGCCAAGCTGCTGCTGATGCCCGCCATCGTGCTGGGTGTGGGCTACGGGCTGCTGGGCCTGAAGGGCATGCCGCTGGCGGTCATCGTCATGATCGCGGCGCTGCCCACCGGGTCCAACGCCCTCATCTTTGCGCAGCGTTACCGTGCGCTGGAGGCCGAGGTCACGGCGGCCACCGTTTTCTCGACCGTGCTGTACGTGGCCACCGCGCCGCTGTGGCTGGCCCTGCTGGCCTGGTTGTCACCCTGGTGAGGCCGCGGTGACTCCTGGCACTGTGCGGCGCCGCCTGCACATCGCCCAATCCCGACCTGACTCTCCGCATCGCTCCTCCGAGGACACTGCCCCGATGAAAGCTCCCGCTCCCCGCCGCCTGGTCGCGCTGATGTCGCTGGCCGGCGCCCTCGTCACGGCACTGCCGGCCGGCGCTGCACCCGACGCCGTCGTGAAGGGCGCCGTCAGCGCCGACGCCGGCCAGCTCGCCGTGCGCCACGAGAAGTTCACGCTCGCCAACGGCTTCGAGGTCATCCTCGTGGAGGACCACCGCCTGCCGCTGGTGGCCTTCAACCTGTGGGTGCATGCCGGGCCCCGCAACGAGGCCCGCGGCCAGACGGGCTTCGCCCACCTCTTCGAGCACCTGATGTTCGCCGGCAGCCGCCACGTGCCGCGCGGCGAGTTCGACAAGTTCGTCGACGCCGCCGGCGGCACCGACAGCAACGGCTCCACCAACTTCGACCGCACGAACTACTTCTTCACGCTGCCCTCCAACCAGCTCGCGATGGGCCTGTGGCTGAAGTCGGACATGCTCGGCTGGATGATCGACGAGGTGGACTCCGTCGCCCTGGCCAACCAGCAGGACGTGGTGCGCAACGAGCGCCGCCAGAGCTTCGAGAACCGGCCCTACGGCATCGTCGAGGAGGCGATGTACCAGGCGCTCTACCCTGAAGGCCACCCCTACCGCGCCGCCGTCATCGGCTCGCATGCCGACATCCAGAGCATCCAGCTCAAGGACGTCAAGGACTTCGCCCGCACCTACTACCGGCCCAACAACGCCACCCTCGTGCTGGCCGGCGACTTCGACCCGAAGGAAGCCAAGGCCCTGGTGCAGAAGTACTTCGGCAGCCTCAAGGCCGGCCCCAAGCCGCCCGAGGTGCACGTGGCCATGCCCGAGATCACGAAGGAGCGCCGCCTGGTGGTGGCCGACCGCATCGAGCTGAGCCGCTTGAACCTGGCCTGGCACACGCCGTCGATGTTCGCCGCGGGCGACGCCGAGCTGGACGTGGCGGCCCACGTGCTGGGCGGCGGCAAGGCCAGCCGCTTGTATGGGCTGCTCGTGCGCGACCGCCAGCTCGCGCAGAGCGTGGAGGTGTCGCAGGGCTCGCAGTCGCTGAGCTCCGTCTTCAACATCGAGATCGTGGCCCGCCCCGGTGCCTCGCTCGACGAGATCGAGCAGCTCGTGGACGCCGAGGTCGCGCGGCTCGCCGCCACGCCGCCGAGCGACGCCGAGCTCGCCCAGGCCCGCGCCTCCATCCAGACGCAGCTGCTGCAGCGCATGGAGAAGGTCACGACGCTGGCCGACCTCGTCAACCACTACAACCAGATGGCCGGCGACCCCGGCTTCGTCGGCCGCGACCTGGCGCGCTACGCGGCGACGACGCCGGCCGCCGTCAGCGCCACCGTGGCGCGCTGGCTGCAGAAGGACCGCCGCGTCGTCGTGCAGGCCGTGCCGGGCGAGCAGGTGCTGGCGGCCGAGGTGCCCACGCCGCCCATGCCCACCAAGGCGGCCCGGGGCGAGCGCGAGTCGCTCAACGCGGCCGAGCCCTGGCGCAACAAGCCGCCCGCCGCCGCCAAGGCCAAGCCGCTGACGCTGCCTGCCGCGCAGAGCTTCACGCTGGCCAACGGGCTGACCGTCATCCACTCGCCCAAGCCCGGGCTGCCGCTGGTCAGTGCCAGCCTCGTGCTGCGCGCCGGGCAGGCCGACAACCCGGCCGACCGCCCGGGCCTGGCCACCTTCGTGGCGGCCATGCTGCCCGAGGGCACGGCCACGCGCAGCGGCCAGCAGGTCGCCGAGAGCCTGGCCGCGCTGGGCGCCACGCTGCACGCCCATGCCGACGCCGAAGACGCGCAGGTGGACTTCTCCGGCCTCAAGGCCAGCGCGCGCGAAGGCCTGGCCCTGATGGCCGACGTGGTGCAGAACCCCGCCTTCGCGGCCCCCGAGGTCGCCCGCAAGCGCGCCGAGCTGCTCGCCGCGCTGGCCCAGACGCGCGAGCAGCCCGACCAGCTCGCCAGCGTCGTCGCCAGCCGCGTGCTGTATGGCGAGGGGCACCCGCTCGCGCCCGCCACGCTCGGCGACGAGGCGAGCCTGCAGGCCATCGATGCCGCCGCGCTGCGCAGCTTCTGGCAGGGCCGCTACCGCCCCGAGCGCGCGGCGCTCGTCGTGGCCGGTGACCTGAGCGAGGCCGAGCTGCGCGCCCTCGTCGAGCCGCTCTTCGGCGCCTGGAAGCCGGCCGGCGAGGCCGCGCCCGAGCGCCCGGTGCCGCCGGCCCGCCCCATCGCCGCGCGCACGGTGCTCGTGGACAAGCCCGGCGCCCCGCAGACGGCCCTGGCCATCGTCGCACCCGGCCCGGCGGCCCGCGCGCCCGACGCCGCGTCCATCAAGGTCATGAACGCGGCCCTCGGCGGCCTGTTCACGTCGCGCATCAACACGCAGCTGCGTGAGGTCAAGGGCTACACCTACGGCATCTTCTCCGGCTACGGCATGGGCCGCGAGCGTGGGCAGTTCAGCATCCGCGGCAGCGTGCGCACCGATGTGACCGGACCCGCGCTGGTGGACATGTGGAAGGAGATCGAGGGCATGCGCGCCCGCCCGATGGGCGCGGCCGAGCTGCAGCGGGTGCGCAACGCGCAGCTGCTGTCGCTGCCGGGCGCGTTCGACACCAATGCGGCGGTCGTTGCGGGCTATGCGGGTAACTGGGCGGTGGGCCGGCCACTGGATGCGATCACCGCGCTGCCGGCGCGCTACACGGCCGTCACGGCGGCGTCTGCGCTCAAGGCGGCGCGGGAGCACCTGGACCCCGCGCAGCTCATCGTCGTGGCCGTGGGCGACAAGGCCAAGGTGCTGCCGCAGCTCCAGGCCATCGGCCGCAGGGTAGAGGTGCGCGACGCAGAGGGCCGGCTGCAACCGTGAGGATGAGGGCGCACTTTCTCGCGCCTTCCTTCGCTTTCGCGCGCAGCACCCTGCCGTGACCGGCGGCGCGCCGCTAGCATGCGCCCACCGTGCCCCGGGTGGGCCGCTCGTGGGTGCGACCGATGTTCGACGCCGGGAACCGCCGTGATGTCCTCCAGCTGCTCTCGGGCCTGGCTGCCGCATGGCCCGGGTGGTCCGGGGCGCAGGCCGAGGGTGGGGCCTTGCGACTCATTGCGCCGCCCGCGCATGACCGCTTCGGACGCTACGTCTGGACCCTGCTGCAGCGTGCCGCCGAAGAGGTCGGCCCGGGCCTGCGCTTCCAGGCCGTGCCCACGCCGCGCATGACGCAGCGGCGCGTGGAGCTGGAAGTCGCCAGCCCCAGCGGCAGCGTGGACCTGATGTGGGGCATGTCCAGCGCACAGCGCCGCCAGGAGCTGCGCCGCATCAACGTGAGGTTGGACCAGGGGCTCATTGGCTGGCGCGTGCTGGTCGTGCGCGCCGGCGACCTGGCCCGCTGGCCGGCCGACCTGTCCGCGGCAGCGCTGCGCGCGCGCCGGGCCGGTCAGGGGCTGCACTGGCCCGACGTGGCCATCCTGCGCGACAACGGCTACCGCGTGGAGACCGCGGCAGACACGCCCACCCTCTATGAGATGCTGCAGCGGGGCCACATCGACCATTTCCCCCGCTCGGCCATGGAGGTCACCGACGAGCTCGCCACCCTCGCGCCGCGCGGCGTGGCGATCGCGCCGGATCTGGTGCTGCGCTACGACGCCGGCAACTACCTGTTCCTGGGCGACCACCACCCCGAGGCGGCGCAGGCGCTGGAGTCGGCTTTGCTGCGCCTGCAAGCGCGCGGGGAGCTCACGAAACGCTTCACCGCCGCCTTCGAGCCGCAGCTGCGCGAGCTGCACCTGGCTTCGCGGCGTGTCATCGAGCTGCGCAACACCCTCGACTGACAGCACGCTACGGCGCCCGAGAAGCCCGCCGTTGCCGGGTGCGAAGCCCACGCGCCCGGCGCATGGGTCGCCGCAGCGGCGAAAATCACCGGATGTCTCTCGACACCTACATGGACGACCTCGGCCGCGCCGCCCGCGCCGCCGCCACGCAAATGGCCGCCGCCTCCACGGCCGCCAAGAACACCGCGCTGCTGGCCCTGGCCCGCCGCCTGCGCGAGGCCGGCCCGGCGCTGGCCGAGGCCAACGCCCGCGACCTGGCGGGTGCTGCCGCGCTGAGCGGCCCGCTGCGCGACCGCCTCAAGCTCGATGCCAAGACCCTGGCCACCGTCGCCGAGGGCTGCGAGCAGATCGCCGCCATGCCCGACCCGGTCGGCGAGATCACCGGCGTGAAGCGCCGCCCCACCGGCATCAGCGTGGGCCAGATGCGCGTGCCGCTGGGCGTGTTCGGCATGATCTACGAGAGCCGCCCCAACGTGACCATCGAGGCCGCGTCGCTGGCCATCAAGAGCGGCAACGCCTGCATCCTGCGCGGCGGCTCCGAGGCGCTGCACTCCAACCTGGCGCTGGCCGGGCTGGTGGCCGCGTCGCTGCAGGAAGCCGGCCTGTCGCCCACCGCGGTGCAGCTCGTCAACACCACCGACCGCGCCGCCGTGGGCCTCCTGATCAGCCGCCCGCAGTGGGTGGACGTCATCATCCCGCGTGGCGGCAAGGGCCTCATCGAGCGCATCAGTGCCGAGGCGCGCGTGCCCGTCATCAAGCACCTGGACGGCAACTGCCACAGCTATGTGGACGAGGCCGTCGACCTCGACCTCGCCGTGCGCGTGGTGGACAACGCCAAGACCCAGAAGTACAGCCCCTGCAACGCGACCGAGTCGCTGCTCGTGCATGCCGCGCAGGCGAGGGCCTTCCTGCCGCGCATCGCCGAGGTGTTCCGCGCCAAGGGCGTGGAGATGCGGGGCTGCCCGCGCACGCTGGCCTTCGCGCCGGGCGCCGTGCCGGCCAGCGACGACGACTGGTCCACCGAATACCTCGCGCCCATCATCAGCATCAAGGTCGTCGACTCGCTGGACGAGGCCATCGCCCACATCAACCGCTACGGCTCCCACCACACCGACGCCATCCTCACGACGAACCACCCCAACGCGATGCGCTTCCTGCGCGAGGTGGACTCGGCCAGCGTGATGGTCAACGCCAGCACGCGCTTCGCCGACGGCTTCGAGTACGGCCTGGGTGCGGAGATCGGCATCTCCACCGACAAGTTCCACGCCCGCGGCCCGGTGGGCCTGGAGGGGCTGACGTCGATGAAGTGGGTGGTGCTGGGGCAGGGCGAAGTGCGGGGCTGATCGGCCTTCGGGATGCGGCCTGGGGATGCGCGCAGGTAGCATCCCGCCCATGCAAGACCCCCGCAAAGCCCTGGTCCTCTTCTCCGGCGGCCAGGACTCCACCACCTGCCTGGCTTGGGCCCTGGACCGTTATGCCGAGGTCGAGACCCTTGCCTTCGACTACGGCCAGCGCCACCGCGTGGAGCTGGACTGCCGCACCGTCGTGCGCGAGCGCATCGCGGCGCAGTTCCCCGCGTGGGCGGGCAAACTCGGGGCCGACCACCTGCTGGACCTGTCCCTGCTCGGCCAGATCAGCGACACGGCGCTGACCAGCGAGCGCGCCATCGAGCTGCAGGCCAACGGCCTGCCCAACACCTTCGTGCCGGGGCGCAACCTGCTGTTCCTGACCTTTGCCGCGACGCTGGCCTACCGGCGCGGTGCCAGCGTGCTGGTGGGCGGCATGTGCGAGACCGATTTCTCCGGCTACCCCGACTGCCGCGACAACACCATGAAGGCGCTGCAGGTGGCCTTGAGCCTGGGCCTGGACGCGCCGATGACGCTGGACACGCCGCTGATGTTCATCGACAAGGCGGCCACTTGGCGCCTGGCCGAGCAACTGGGCGGCCAGGCGCTGGTGAAGCTGATCGTGGAAGACACGCACACCTGCTACCTCGGCGAGCGCGGCGCCCTGCACCCGTGGGGCCACGGCTGCGGCCACTGCCCCGCGTGCGAGCTGCGCGCCAAGGGCCACGCAGGCTACCTGGCGGCCCGATGACGACGTGGCAGTGGGTCGGCGTCGGGGCAGCGGCGCTGCTGTTCTTCTGGGGCGTGGGTGCCTACAACCGGCTCATGGCCCTGCGCAACGCCATTGGCGACGCCTTCGCGCAGCTGGACACCCACCTCAAGGCGCGCAGCGAGGCCTGCGACAAGCTGCTCGCCGCGGTCGCACCGCGCCTGCCGAGCGAGCAGGCCACTTTCGACGCGCTGGCCAGCGCGCAGGCCGAGTCCAGCGCCGCCACCCAGGCCTCGCGCACCAGGCCCTGGGCGCCCGACCCGGTGGGCAGCCTGGCCGTGGCCAGTGCCCTGCACGCGGCGGCGCTGACCCGGCTGATGTCGCTGCTGGACCATCAGGCCGAGCTGCGCAGCGAGACCGAGATCGACGGCCTGGTCAGCGAGCTCAAGCTCATCGAGCGCCAGCGCGCCTTCGCCCGCCAGGTGTTCAACCAGGCGGTGTCCCAGTACAACGAGGCGCTCAACCAGTTCCCGACGCGGGTGCTGGCCAACCTCTACGGTTTCAAAGAAGCGCGGTCGCTCTGAACGCCGTGCCGGTGCCGGCGGTGTAAGGCCGGGGCCTGGCGGCGCGACTGCAGGGCATGCGCCTCCTGCCTGCCCTGCTCCTCGCCCTTGTCGCCGGTCTTCCGCTCTCGGCCAGCGCCCAGCCCCTGCAGCTGAGCGGCCCGACGCTGGACGGGTCTGCTTTCAACCTGCAGAGCCTGCGGGGCCGCGTGGTGATGCTGTTCTTCTGGAACACCGACTGCGTGCCCTGCGTGCAGCGCATGCCGGAGCTGCGGGCCAACGCGGCGGGCTGGCGCGGCAAGCCCTTCACGCTCGTGCTCGTGAGCACCGACCGCGATCGCGAGGCGGCGCGCGGCTATGTGCGCACCCTGCGCCAGGTCGACAAGGAAGCGGTGGATGCGCCGCTGCTGTGGGCCGGCGAGCAGCGCCTGGGTGGCGGCCTCACGCTGCCGGCCAGCGTGCCGCTGACGCTGGTGATCGATGCGAAAGGGGCCGTCGTCGCCCGCCACGCCGGGCGCATCGCGCCCGAGGCCTGGGACGAGGTGGCCGGCCTGCTGCCCTGACGCGGGTGAGCCGGGTTCAGCTGACCGCGATCGCGCCGGAGGCGCACATCTCCTTGAACAGCGCCGCCATCGCCCCGCCCGTCATGGCGTAGGGGTCGAGCTTGCCGCTCTCGGAGTACTTCAGCACCAGCGCCGGGTTCATGCGGTGCAGGTTGACCTGCCCCATCGTCCAGCCGGGGAAGCCGCGCTCGGTGATCTCCTCATAGCCCAGCAGGATCACGTCGCGGTGGCGCGGGTCCTGCACGATGTGCTTGTAGCGGGCATTGACCGCGTCGCGCCCGCCTTCGAGCACCTGCACGTAGACGCCGTCGGTGAAGCACAGCAGCCCGGTGATGCCCTCGGCCGGGTTGTGCTCGCGGGAGATGCGCAGGATGGCGGCGAGGTCGGCGTCCGCAGGCGTGGAGGTCGCGCGGCTGGCGTACATGAGTCGGACGAGCATGGTTCAGCCTTTGGCAATCAGGGACAGGAATTCGCGCCGCAGGTTGGCGTCCTTCAGGAACGCCCCCCGCATGACGCTGTTGGTCATCTTGGACTCCGAGTCCTTCACGCCGCGCCAGTGCATGCAGAAGTGGTCGGCCTCCATCACGAGCGCCAGCCCGTCGGGTTGCACGCGCTCCTGCAGTTCGTTGGCCAGCATGGTCACGGCCTCTTCCTGGATCTGCGGGCGGCTCATGATCCAGTCGCACAGCCGGGCGTACTTGGACAGGCCGATGAGGTTGGAGTGTTCATTGGGCAGCAGGCCGATCCAGACCTTGCCCATGATGGGGCACAGGTGGTGGGAGCAGGCGCTGCGCACGGTGATGGGGCCGACGATCATGAGCTCATTGAGACGACTCACGTTGGGAAACTCGGTGACCGCCGGTGCCGCCGCGTAACGGCCGGCGAACACCTCGCGCAGGAACATCTTGGCCACGCGCTTGGCCGTGTCCTGGGTGTTGTGGTCGCTGTCGGTGTCGATGACGAGGCTCTTGAGCACCTCCTGCATCTTGGACTGCACCTCGGCCTGCAGCGCGTCCAGCTCGCCCGGCTCGATGAAGGCGGCGATGTTGTCGTTGGCGTGGTGGCGGCAGCCAGCGGACACCAGGCGGTAGCGGATGCGCTCGGAGACCGGCGCGTCGGAAGCGGGTGCATTCATGGCGACCGATTGTGCTGCGGTTGCCACTTCTACACTGGGCCCATGTCCCAAAGCCCCTCCACCGCCGGTCACAGCGCCCCCCTGCACCGGTTGCTGTCCCAGGCGGCCGATGCCGTGCAGGGCGTGCGCGAGGGCCGTTCGCTGACCGACCTGCTGGCCAAGGTGCCCGCCGACCTGCGCCCCGGCACCCAGGCGCTCGCCTTCGCCGCGCTGCGCCGCCTGGGCAGCGCCGAGGCCGTGCGCCAGCAGCTCGCCCCCAAGGCGCCGCCGCCCCGGGTGGACGCCTTGCTGCTCGTGGCGCTCGCGCTGCTCTGGCCCGACCCCGACCAGCCACCCGCCTACACCGACCACACCCTGGTCGACCAGGCCGTCAACGCCGCCAAGCAGCGCGCGCCGGCCAGCGCCAATTTCGTCAACGCCGTGCTGCGCCGCTTCCTGCGCGAGCGCGACGCGCTGGTCACCGCCGCCCAGCGCAGCCCGCTGGGCGCCTTCAACCACCCGGCCTGGTGGGTCGAGAAGCTCAAGCAGGACTGGCCCCAGCAGTGGCAGGCCATCCTGGCCGCCAACAACCGCCCGCCGCCCATGACGCTGCGCGTGCACGCCGGGCGCGTCACGGCGCCCGAGTATGTCGAGCGCCTGGCCGCGCTGGGCATCGCCGCCCGCGCCCTGGCCGCGCCCACGCCGCAGGCCGTGGTGCTGGACAAGCCGGTGCCCGTGTCCGCCCTGCCAGGCTTCGCCGAGGGGCTGGTGTCGGTGCAGGACGCCGCCGCGCAGCTGGCGGCGCCGCTGGTCGTCGGCACCGGCCTGCGCCCGGGCGCCCGCGTGCTGGACGCCTGCGCCGCCCCGGGCGGCAAGACCGCCCACCTGCTGGAGCTGCAGCCCGACCTGCAGCTCACGGCGCTCGACGCCGACGCCCAGCGCCTCACGCGCGTGCAGGACAACCTCAACCGCCTGGGCCAGCAGGCCACGCTCAAGGCAGCCGATGCCCGCCAGACGGGCACCTGGTGGGACGGCCAGCCCTTCGACGCCATCCTGCTGGACGCCCCCTGCAGCGCCTCGGGCATCGTGCGCCGCCACCCCGACGTGCGCTGGCTGCGCCGCCCTGACGACATCACCGCGCTGGCGCAGGTCCAGGCCGAGCTGCTGGACGCCTTGTGGCCGCTGCTGGCACCGGGCGGGCGGCTCGTGTACGCGACCTGTTCGGTCTTTCGCGCCGAGGGCCAGGCCCAGCTCGACGCGTTTTTGCAACGCCAGCCTGACGCGAAGTCCCACGCCGTGCCCGGGTTCACGGGACACCTGCTCCCCCTGGCTGACAATGACCCACCCCCGGCGCCGCCCCTGGACGGCTTTTTCTACGCCCTGCTGACCCGCCCCTGACTTGTTCGCCCGCATTGCCATCGCCGCGTTCTTCGCCGCGCTGCTCGCCCTGCTCCCGGGCGGGGCGCGGGCCGAAGGCATCGAGCTGGCGGCGCTGGCCGCGCGCAAGGTCGACGAGGGCCTGGAGCTGAGCTTCACGACGCGCTTCGAGCTCAGCCGCGCCGCCGACGACGCCCTGCACAAGGGCGTGCCCCTGTATTTCGTGGCCGAGGCCACCGTGCTGCGCAACCGCTGGTACTGGCGCGACGCCCGCGTCGCCCGCGCCGAGCGCGTGTGGCGCCTGGAGTGGTACGCGCTGCTGCGCCAGTACCGCGTCTCCACCGGCGGCCTGCACCAGAGCTTCGCCACGCTGGACGAGGCCCTCACCATCATGCGCGGCCTGAGCGCCTGGCGCATCGCCGAGCCCAAGGACATCGACGACGGCGGCAGCTACTACCTCGAGTTCAGCTACAAGCTCGACGTCAGCCAGCTGCCCCGGCCGATGCAGATCGGCCTGCAAAGCGGCTTTGCGCTCAGCATCGAGCAGAAGCGCAACTTCGCGCCGGACTTCAGCCTCCGATGACCAGGGTCGCGCGCTGGGGCTGGGTCATCACGCTGGTGACCCTGACGGGTGTGGTCGGCGTGCTGGGCTTCCTGCTGTCCGTCGGCACCACCTCCGAGCGCGGCTTCTTCGAGCGCCACTACCACTGGCTCTACTGGGTCAACGTGGGCGTTGCGGCCGTGCTCACCCTCGTCATCCTGACCGCCGCCGTGCGCCTGACGGTGCGCGTGCGCCAGGGCCGCTTCGGCAGCCGGCTGCTGTTCAAGCTCGCGGCCATCTTTGCGCTCGTGGGCGTCGTGCCCGGCATGCTCATCTACGCGGTGTCCTACCAGTTCGTGAACCGCAGCATCGAGACCTGGTTCGACGTGAAGCTGGCCAGCGCCCTGGAGGCCGGCCTGAACCTGGGCCGCGGCACGCTGGACGCCATGGTGTCAGACCTCGCCATCAAGACGCGCGACGCCGCCGACCAGCTCGCCGACAGCAGCGTGCCGCAGCTGCTGGCGCTGGAGCGCGTGCGCGAGAAGCTCGGCGCCCGCACCGTCGCCCTGGTGGGCGGCAACGGCCAGATCCTGCTCGAAAGCGGCGGCGACACCCGCCAGCTCATGCCCGACCGGCCCAACGGCAGCATGCTCACCCGCGCGCGCGGCGGCATCACCGCCAGCCAGCTCGAAGGGCTGGAGGACGAGGCCGTCGCGCTGCAGGGCGGCGCCCAGATCCGCACCCTGGCCCTGCTGCCCAACACCGAGCTGCGCCTGGGACTGGGCGAGCGCTACCTGATGGTCATCCAGCGCATCCCGCCAGCCATGCTCAGCAATGCGCTGGCGGTGCAGGCGGCCAACAGCGAATACCAGCAGCGCTCGCTGGAGCGCGTGGGCCTGCGGCGCATGTACCTGGGCACCCTCACGCTGGTGCTCATCCTGGCCACCTTCGCCGCGCTGCTGCTGGCCGTCACGCTGGGCAACCAGCTCGCGCGGCCGCTGCTGATGCTGGCCGACGGCATGCGCCACGTCGCGCAGGGCGACCTCTCCGTGCGCCCCGTGCTTGCCACGCGCGACGAACTCGGCGGCCTCACGCGCTCCTTCGCCGACATGACCGGCCAGCTCGCCGACGCCCGCGCGCAGGTCTCGCGCACCGTGGCCGAACTCGACGCCGCGCGCACCCACCTGCAGACCATCCTGGACAACCTCACGGCCGGCGTGCTCGTGTTCGACGCCAGCGGGGCGCTGGAGACGGTCAACCCCGGCGCCACGCGCATCCTGCGCCTGCCGCTGTCGGCCTTCGTCGGCCGGCCGCTGTCCGACGTGCCGGGCCTGGCCGAGTTCGCCTCATCGCTGGAGCAGCGCTTCGAGCAGAGCGCCAGCGCCGAGGGCGAGCGCGACATGGACCGCGAGCTCTGGCAGGAGTCCTTCGAGCTGCAGCTCGACCTCAAGCAAAACCCGCTGACCCTGCTCGTGCGCGGTGCGCCGCTCCCCCAGGGCGCGCGGCTGGTGGTGTTCGACGACATCTCCGAGGTCGTCTCCGCCCAGCGCTCGGCCGCCTGGAGCGAAGTGGCCCGGCGCCTGGCCCACGAGATCAAGAACCCGCTCACGCCCATCCAGCTCTCGGCCGAGCGGCTGCAGCACAAGCTCGAAGCCAAGCTCGAAGGCACCGACCAGGCCATGCTCGTGCGCTCGGTGGCCACCATCGTCAACCAGGTGCAGGCGATGAAGCAGCTCGTCAACGAGTTCCGCGACTACGCGCGGCTGCCGTCGGCGCAGCTCAAGCCCCTGGACCTCAACGACCTCATCCACGAGGTGCTCAGCCTCTACGCCGAGCCCCAGGACAAGGGGCGCCTGGCCGCCGACCTGGCTCCGAGCCTGCCCCACATCAAGGGTGACGCGAGCCAGCTGCGCCAGGTCATCCACAACCTCGTGCAGAACGCGCTGGACGCCGTGCAGGACCGCCCCGACGGGCGCGTCACGGTACGCTCGCAGCTGTCCCTCACCGAAGCGGGCACGCCGCGCTCCGTGCGCCTCATCATCAAGGACAACGGCCCCGGCTTTGCCGAGAAGGTGCTCAAGCGCGCCTTCGAGCCCTACGTCACCACCAAGGCCAAGGGCACGGGCCTGGGGCTGGCGGTGGTCAAGAAAATCGCCGACGAGCATGGCGCGCGGATTGCCCTGCGCAACCTGCATCCCGCTTCCGATGCGGGTTCTCCCCTTGATGAGGGTCAAGAAGCGGCCGTGATCGGGGCACAAGTTTCGCTATCATTTTCGAACCTGACACCTGCCACCGAGCCCGGTGCGCCAGGCGCCAAGACCTAAGGATTCATGGCCACCATTCTTGTTGTCGACGACGAGCTGGGCATTCGTGCCCTGCTGTCCGAAATCCTCAGCGACGAGGGGCACACCATCGAGCTTGCCGAGAACGCCACCCAGGCGCGTTCCGTGCGCGAGCGCATGCGCCCCGACCTCGTGCTGCTCGACATCTGGATGCCTGACGTCGACGGCGTCACGCTGCTCAAGGAGTGGGGCAGCGCGGGCCTGCTCACGATGCCCGTCATCATGATGAGCGGCCACGGCACCATCGACACGGCGGTGGAAGCCACCAAGTTCGGTGCCATCGCCTTCCTCGAAAAGCCCATCACCCTGCAGAAGCTCCTGCGCGCCGTCGAGCAGGCCCTCGTCAAGACCGCGCCACCGCGCCCCGCGCCGGCCGTCGTCGGCCTGCCCACCTACGCGCGCCCCGAGCAGGGCAGCGTGCCCGTGGCCACCAGCCACAGCATGGCCATGTCCAGCCACATGCCCAGCAGCAACGTGCTCGCGTCGGAGCAGAGCTTCGAACTCGACCGCCCGCTGCGCGAGGCGCGCGATGCCTTCGAGAAGAGCTACTTCGAGTTCCACCTCGCCAAGGAAAACGGCTCCATGACCCGCGTGGCCGAGAAGACCGGCCTGGAGCGCACCCACCTCTATCGCAAGCTCAAGCAGCTCGGCGTGGACCTCAGCCGCAACAAGCGCGGCAGCGGCGGCTGAGCCCGCCTCCCTGCCCGCGCCGCAACTTGGCAGCCCCAAATGCTGTGCTATAGTCGCGGACTTCGCTGAGCGGCCGTGAGGTTGCCAGCCGAACAAGACAAGGCCTGGTAGCTCAGTTGGTAGAGCAGCGGATTGAAAATCCGCGTGTCGGTGGTTCGATTCCGCCCCAGGCCACCAAGATTGCAGGCCCCTGATTTCGAGAGAGATCAGGGGCTTTTGCTTTCGGGTCGTCCTGCACGGGCGCCGGCCCCTTGCGGCCGCGCCATCCCCGTTCGAGGGTCCGCCCATGGGCCCTCGACGGTTCGAGTTTCCGTGGGTTGATCGAACTTTCAGGACCCACCGATGAACGTTGCCCCCGTTGCCCGCCTTGCCGACGCCGCCGACCTCGCCGAGCTGCAGGCCCTCATCGCCAAGAGCCTGTGCACCCGCACGCTGAACGGCTTTGCCCAGGAGTCGCGCCTGGATGGCGAGAGCCTGAGCGACGCCGTCCAGCGCTACGAGATCGACTACGCCTGGCATGTGCTGGCGTCGGACCGCCTGCGCAACCGGACCGTGGCGCTGCTGGAAGCCAAGCTCCAGCGGCCCGCCAGCGACGCGCAGAAGGCCTGCGTGGCCGACGTGCTTCAGGCCGCTGCAGCGGGGCAGTCGCCGGACCTCCTGATGAGTTTCGACAGCGACGTGCCTGAGGACCTGGCCGCGATGCTGTGCGCCCAGCAGCAACGCCGGATGCAGTCCGAAACTGAAGCCGTGAGCTGAGCCAACCGGGGCGGCCCGCCCCGGCCCTTCATTCCCTCCACCCGCCACTCGATCCCCAGACAAGGGGATTCGTCGCATCGCCGCCGTGGCGACGGGCGGCCGGCCGACCATGCCGGCCATGGAAACGTTTACACGCTCCGATCCCGCCCGTCGCAGGCCCAGCCCGCAGGACGCGTTGCGCTTCGCTGTCGTCGTGGGCGGCCGGCCGCGGCAGGTGCTGCTCACGCGGGCCACGCTGCAGCGCTGGCTGCCGGTGCCCGACAACAGCCTGGGCCTGCTGCGCGCCTACGACCAGCACAAGAACGAAATCGAGCAGGCCGTGCAGCGCCGGCTCGCGCTCATCGGACCCATGGACGCCGACGAAGTGCAGCCGACGGACTTCGTCGACTGGTTCGTGCCGGCGCATGCGCTGCAGCCGGTGCCCCTCAGGCTGGCGCCGGTCTACTGCCCGAGCGCGGCCTGAGAGGGGCCTGAGAGGGCGCCCCGCCCGCTGCCCGCTCAGCCCGCCCGCGCCGCGCCGAGCAGCCGCTCCTGGTCGACCTTGCGGTCCGCCGCCACCTTCACCGCGTGGGGCCGCTCGCCGATCATCTTGGCGTAGGGCTTCCACTCGACGCCGCCGGCCTGCAGCAGGTCTTCGCCCAGCACGATCTTGGTGGCCTGGGCCACGAGCGGCAGGCTGACCCAGGCGGCACAGTCGGCCATCGTGAAGCTGTCGCCCGCCAGATACGGGCCGAACTTCGCGAGGCGCTTGAAGGCGGCGATGTTGTCGGGCAGCACCCGGGCCACGCGCTGCTTGGTGCCGTCGCTGACCTTGCCGCCGAAGAAGGCCTCGGCATACAGCTCGCGGGCCACCAGCTCCAGGTGCAGCTCCACGTAGGTGATCAGTTCATGCACCTTCGCGGCCGCATACGGCTCGGCGGGGATGAGGCGCGGCGTGCCGGGGTAGGCGGCTTCGAGGTAGTCCAGGATGACCTGGCTCTCGCACAGCGCGCCCTGCGGCGTCTTGATGAAAGGCACCTTGCCCAGCGGCGAGCAGCTCAGCACGGCCTCGTCGTGAGAGTGCGTCTTGACGTACTCCTCCGTGAACGGAATGCCTTTCTCCATCAGGGCCAGCTTGACCTTGTTGTAGTAGTTCGAGAGCGGGATGCCGCAGAGCGTGATCATGGTTGTCTCCTGGGTGAGCGGGGGAGTCTATGCAGCCGGGCGCGGGGCCCGTGCCACGCGGGTGACATGAGGGGTGGCATCACCGGTTCACGAGCACGATGCCCACGGCAAGCGCCGCGAGTGCCGCCACCAGCCGGGCGCTGATGCCCTCGCCCAGCAGCAGCGCACCCGCCAGCAGCCCGAACAGCGGCGTGCTCAGCGTGAAGACGGCCAGCTTGGTGGCCGCGTAGTGGCGCACAAGCCAAAACCACACCAGGTAGCTCGCGAAGGTGACGATGACGGCCTGGAAGCCGAACAGGCCCAGCAGCCGCGGCGACCAGTGCAGCGGCGCCGCCTCGCCCGAGAGCGCGGCTGCTGCGCACAGGGCCAGCGCCGAGACGCCCAGCTGGTAGAGCAGCGTCTTCTCCGCGGGCGCCGCGCCCAGGCGCGTGCCGCGGATGGCCAGCGTCGTGCCGCCCCACAGCACGGCTGCAGCGACACCGAGGGCGTCGCCCCACCACTGCTGCGGCGTGGCCGGCGACGAGAAGCCCTCGGCGAACGCGAACGCCATCGCGCCGAAGGCCAGCAGCAGGCCGGCCCACTGGCGCAGCGACAGCGCCTCGCCGCGGGCGATCCACGGCATGCCCAGCGCGACGACGAAGGGTGCGAGGTAGATGAACACCACCATGCGCGAGGCGCTCGTGTACTGCAGCCCGAGGAAGATGCAGGCGAACTCGCCCGCAAAGAGCAAGCCGGCCAGCAGCCCGCCACCGGCGCTGCCGTCGCGCTCGAAGAGCCGGATGCCGCGCGAGGCCGACCACAGCCACACCAGCAGGCCCGCCACGGCCGAGCGCAGCCCCGCCTGCCACAGCGGCCCGATCTCCGTCAGCGCCGCCTTGGCCGCCACCTGGTTGATGCCCCACAGCAGGCAGCAGCCCAGCAAGAGGGCGATGGCTCGGGGGTCGAGGTGGCTGTGACGCTGGGCGGAAGCAGAGGCGGTCATGGCCCGTATGCTGCCAGCATGTCTGACGTGATCCTCGTGGGCGGCGGCGTGATGGGTGCCGCGACCGCCTGCTTCCTGGCCCGCGACCACGGCGCGACCGTGACCGTCGTGGAGCGCGACCCGTCCTATGCCCAGGCGTCGAGCTCGCTGTCGCTGAGCTCTATCCGCCAGCAGTTCTCGCAGCCGGTCAACATGGCGCTCTCGCGTTGGAGCGTCGAATTCTTGCGCCGCGCCGCCGACGAACTCGCCACGACCGACGACCGGCCCGCGCTCGGCCTCGTCGAGCCGGGGTACCTCTACCTCGCCACGGCCGCGGGCGCGCCCTTGCTGCGCGAGCTGCACGGGGTGCAGCGTGCTGAGGGCGTGGACGTGGCGCTGCTCACCCCCGCCGAGCTGTCGGCGCGCTTCCCGTGGCTGGCCACGGGCGACCTCGCACTGGGCTCGCTCGGCCTCAGCGGCGAGGGCTGGTTCGACGGCCCGGCCCTGCACCGCGCGTTTCGGCGCAAGGCACAGGCCTGCGGTGTTCGCTTCGTCAGCGGTGAAGCGGTGGGGTTCGACGTGGCGGCCGACCGCGTCACGGCGGTGCGTTGTGCCGATGGCCGCGTCATCGGCGGCGACGCCTTCGCCATCACCGCCGGGGCCTGGAGCGCGCCGCTGGGCGACGCGCTCGGGTTCACGCTGCCGGTCACGGCGCGCAAGCGCGACGTCTTCGTGCTGGAGACGCCCGCGGCGCTGCCCGGCTGCCCGCTGGTCATCGACCCGAGCGGCTTCTGGTTCCGCACCGAAGGCGCGCTCATCCTGGCGGGCGGGCCGCCGCGCGGCGAAGACGCGTGCGACGCGCCGCTGCACGACATCGACCATGGCCTGTTCGAGGACCTGCTCTGGCCCACGCTCGCCGCGCGCGTGCCGGCGCTGGAGGCCCTGCGCGTTCGGTCAGCCTGGGCGGGCTACTACGAGATGAACGACTTCGACCACAACGGCCTGGCCGGCGCACTGCCGGGTTATGCCAATGCCTACACGGCCTGCGGCTTCTCGGGCCACGGCATGCAGCAGTCGCCTGCGGTGGGCTGGTCGCTGGCCCGGCTGATTGCGGGCCAGGACGCGCCGCTGATCGAGGCGCTCGCCCCGCAGCGGCTGCTCGACGGCCGGCGGCTCGTCGAGGCCAACGTCATCTGAGGGTCAGCGCGAGCGCGGCGCCCGCTTGCGCGCGGCCTTGGCCGGCGGGGCGCTGCGCACATAGCGCGTGGCGGTGAGCTTGTCGGACACGGCGCTCGTCTTGTTGTCGACATAGCCCCAGCCGCGCATGGCGATGCGCACCAGCGCGTCCGACGGGTCGGCGTCGGGGCCCTTGGCGTGCACCACCCAGACGGTGTTGCAGATCATGTCGGCATGGAACTCGGCCATGCGCGGCAGCTCCGACGCGTTGCTCAGCACCGCCACCAGCATGCGGGCTTCGCGCATGTTGGTGGTGATGCCGCCCGCCAGCGCCTCGGCCAGCGCCGGGTCCAGCGTGCCCACGGTGGGGCCGATCAGCAGGGCCGGGTTCTCGGCGCTGACGCCGAGCTTGGCGGCCAGCGTGGGCGGGGGCGTCTGCAGCTTCTTGAGCCAGCGCCCGGCCTCCTTCTCGCCCAGCACCAGGGCGACGGCCTCGTCGCCGTGCTCGAAGCGCAGCTCGTCGCCGTCGATGCGCAGGTTCTGCAGCGCGGCGATCTCCCACTTGCGCTTGATGTCGCCGCGCAGCACCACCGTGGTGGATTCGAGCAGTGCGGTGGCTTCGGCGGTCTCCGCGCCGACGCGGGCGGTGCAAAGGGCTTCACGTCCCATGGGGGTTCTCACTTTCCAGTTCAAAGGCGCCCTGCAGCGCGGCCAGGGCCTGCTGCAGTCGCGCGGGGTCGGTGCGGTACATCCAGAACCTGCCGCGCACTTCCAGCGTCAGCAGGCCCGTCTTGCGCAGCACCTTCAGGTGTTCGGACACACTGGCCAAGGCCAGGGACGAGATTTCCGCGAGTTCGCCCGCCGCGCATTCTCGGGCCAGGCATTCGCGCAGAAAGAGTCGCCGCTCGGCGTGGGCCAGCGCGCGCAGGGCCTCGTCCAGCTCGGCGTCGGTCACTGCTGAATCAGCGTCAGCAGATTGCCGGCGGGGTCACGCACCTGGGCCTTGCGCACCCAGCCATTGTCGGTGGCGGGCATCTCGACGCGGCCACCGCTCGATTCGGCCTGCGCGAGGGCGTGGTCCAGGTCGGGCACGACGATGCCCAGCGTCAGCGCGGCCTGTGGTTGCTCGACCAGCGCCCCGTCCGGGCTGCCCTCGGGCGTGCGCAGCTGCGCGTAGCCGGTGCCGCGCGGCGCGACCTGCCAGCCGAAGACGCCGGCGTAGAACGGCGCCAGGCGCGCGAGGTCGGGGCCGGCGACGTCGAAGTGACCGATGGCGAACGGGGCGTGCGGTTGGCTCATGGCGAGGCTCCTGGTGTGGGGAGTCATTATTTCGGAACAGTCCGAAATGTCAAACGCCAGGCCAGCGCACCTGCCACCGCGCCGCTCAGGTGGGCAAAGGGCGCCACGGGGAAGTCGAAGCCGTCCGTCACCCGCAGGGCGGGGCCCAGGGGCTGCTCCAGCGCGAGCTTGGCCACCAGCCCGAGCGTGATGCCCGCCCCCACCCAGCGCTCGCGGCCGGGGCGGGTCAGCAGTGTGAGCGCGGTGATGGCGGCCAGTGCATGCAGCGCACCTGACAGGCCGCCGTAGCGCAGCAGTTCGGGCTGCAGCAGCAGGCCGAGCTGGGTCAGCGGCAAGGCGAGCAGACCGGCGGCGGCCTGGCGCGCCTGCAGCCGTGCGCGGGCGCCGAGGAGTGCGAGAACGGCGCAGCCGGCGAGGTTGGCGGCCAGGTGCAGGGGCGTCCAGTGGACGAAGGCGGCGGTGAGGGCGCGCCAGGGTTCGGTGGCGAGGAGGGTGGGTTGCCAGTCGAGGGCCGCGTGGGGGGCGGGCCAGGCCAGCAGGGAGGTGGTGGCCAGGCCGGCGCAGAGGAAGAGCCAGGGCGTCATGGCTGGGCTTGTGGTTGGGGTGCTTTGGCGTGGAGCCTTTGGACTCGGTGCACCGTGCCGGGACGTCGCCCCGGCGGGCGACCATCTTTTTTATCGACCAAAAAGAATGCAAAAAGTAGCCCCCGATCCCTCCGGCCCAGTTGGGCTCAGCGGGGTGCCCCGCGCGGCACCGGCCCTGAGGGGGCCCGCGGGACAACCGTCACAACGCCGCGCCCCAAAAAAACCCCCAACAAAAAAGGTTTAAAGCCCCGCCCGCTGGGCGGGGGCGTTGGGCTGTTGCGGCTGTTCGGGGCCTCCCCTGCGAACCCGCCGAGAAGCGCCGCACCCCGGGGGGCGCGCGCAGCGCGCTTCAATAGCTGACTCGCGCCCCTTTGTTTGAGCGGAGCGTAGCGAAGCGAGTTGGGCGCGCCCCCGGG
>JAEUPJ010000007.1 GCA_016790285.1 Roseateles sp.
TGCAACACGCCAGCCGCCTGATCGGCGACTGGATCCACTTCTACAACCACCGGCGCCCGCACCAGGCGCTGAACATGAAGACCCCCGCTGAGGCATTCGCGTTAGCGGCCTGACCTGTGCAGGTTCTGCTGGGTCAATACAGGGCCGTGTTCGTCGTTATAGACAATTCGCCTGCGCCGACCTTCAAAAAAGGTGAATGCAGAGACCTTCTTGTAGATCTCCGCAACGTCGATGGAGTCTTTCGGTTGCTTCGCGGCTTCGAGGAATTGGCTGAGAGACCAGTAGGGGATGTGGAGGTGCCGCGCCAGTGCGTCCATATCCATGGGATCGAGCTGCCCCATCCCCATCTCCGCTCGAACATCCTGAACCAGGCGCTCGGCGTAGGTCTTGAATCCGCGAACCAGCTTCATTCCGACGGAGCGTCCCCAGGGGAACCCTTTTTTAGCGTGTTGTAGGCGGTTTCAACGATGGCCTCGAGCTGTCGTCGGGCTCCGGGACTAAGGGCTGCATCCTGGCGAAAGAGCAGCGCTACTTGTTCAAGGGTCTGACCAGCCGCCGGAGTCTGGAACTGGCCGGCCACGTAGTTGGCGGGATTGATGCCCGCCCAAGCGGACAAGGCGGCCATGCTGGAAGCGTCGGGTTTACGGCCCTGCCCCATCCGCGTCAGTGTGGTCTGGCTTACTCCGGTGGCCACGCTCACTTCCTTCCAAGTCGCTCTGCGTTGGTCACGCGTTCTTTCAAGTGCCGCATAAAACCCTTCTGAGTCGAACTCGTGCTTGTTCGTCATCGGCATCGTCCTTTCGTTACATTTAGCTACAAATTGCGACGTAGCAAATAATTGCTTAACAGCAATTGGCGCAGTACAGTTGCTTCGCCTGATTGCTTTATAGCAATTGATAGGCACCTCAGCAACCACTCTGGCATCGACTGTCTCTCTTGCGTTGAAAGGACGCGCCATGAATCCCAACGAATCCCTGAATGAACGAAACGCCATCCGGGTGGCTGGTGTGGATCTGAACTTTCACAAGGTGCGCATGCCGGACCGCACACCCACTGGCGCGCAAATCGCGGCCGCAGCGGGCTTCACGCCGAGCCAACAGCCGACTGTGCTCCAACTGCTGACCGACGGCGGCTTCGAAGATCTCCGCCCCGAGGAGGTCACCGAGCTCGCGGGCGACGACAAGTTCATCGTCGTCGAAAGCGATCGATCCTTCCGTCTCACCATCGACGGCCGCCGCGTCGACTGGCCCATCGCGCGCATCACTGGCGAGATCGTGCGCAAGCTTGGCAACGTGCCGAGCGACAAGGACGTGTACTTCGAGCAGCAGGACGTCGCCGACCGGCTCCTGCAGAACGCTGATGTGGTGGATTTGTCCGGCACTGGGGTGGAGTCCTTCTACAGCCGCAAGGCGTCCTGGGTGCTGAACGTCCAGGGCGTGAGGCTCGAGGTCCACACGCCGACCATCGTCGTTCGCGATGCACTGGTGATGGCCGGCTTCGTGCCCGAGGACTGGAAGGTCTATCTGAAGTACGCCAGCCAGGAAAAGCAGGCGGTTGAGCTTACGACCATCGTCGATCTGCGCCAGCCGGGCATCGAGAAGATCTGGCTGGTCCCGCATGCTGTCGACAATGGCGAGGTCGTCCAGGCTGTCCGCCAAGAGTTTGCCCTCATGGAAGAGGACGAAGCGTTTCTCAACGAACGCTTCGCGTTCTGGGAGACCTTCGTGGAAGCAGGCCGCCGATGGCTCGTCATCCACGCCTTCCAAGTGCCTCTCGGCTATCGCGGCCAACGGCGAGTCACGCTCGCGCTGGAGGTCCCGCCGAACTACCCGACGGCGCAGGTCGACATGTTCTACGTCTTCCCGGCTCTCAGCCTCAGCTCCGGTGGAGGGATCCCCAACACTGAGGCGGTGCAGGCCATCATGGGCCAGCAGTTCCAGCGCTGGTCTCGCCACCGCGGCACTGACTCCACCTGGAAAGCCGACTCGGACAACATCATCACGCACCTCGCTCTGGTGGAGTCCGCGCTGCGCAAAGAGGTGGCGCAATGACCTCGGCGCCGATGCTGGCGATGTCCGCTGCGCAGCATGCCTTGCTGCGCAGCCATCTTTTTCCTGGTGATGAGCTGGAGGCGGCGGCCATCCTTCTCTGCAGCCGCACGCCCGCGCCACGCATGCGGTTCATTGTGCGCGAAATGATCATGGTCCCGCATGAGCACTGTCACCGAGAACGGGATCGCCTCACGTGGCCCGGTGATGCGCTCGTCGCTGCGGTTGATCGAGCGGAGAAAGAAAATCTCGCGCTGGTGCTGACGCACTCGCACCCCGGCGGTCTCTTCGGCTTCTCAGATCTTGACGACCGCAGCGACCGCTTGACGATTGGCAGCTTGCTTCAAGGCTACGGGACGTGCCATGCATCAGCCATCATGACGCCCAGCGGCTCGATGGCTGCTCGATGGTATGGGCAGGATCTTGTGCCGAACGACTTCGCTGCGGTAAGCGTCACCGGGCACGAGCTGCGCTGGTGGTGGCGTGACAACGCCTTTGTGAACCGCCCACTGGCGTTTACCTCCGCCGCCCGAGATGAGCTGGCGCGCCTGTGTGTTTGCATCATCGGCGTCTCGGGCACGGGCTCCGTTGTGGCCGAGCAGCTTGCTCGAATGGGCTTTGGTCGCGTTCTGTTGATCGACCACGACCGTGTCGAAAAGAAGAACCTGAACCGGATCCTCAACTCCACGCTGGCACACGCCCAAGCCGAAACGATCAAGGTGGAGGCCATGGCCGACGCGATCACGCTCTACCGCGGGTCCGGGGTCGCCGTGCCCCTGGCGAAGTCCATCACGGTCCGAGAGGCCGTGCTGCTCGCCAGCCAGGCGGACATGCTGTTCAGCTGTGTCGACACCCTTGACGCTCGGCACATCGCCGACGAGATCGCCGCCTGTTTTTGCCTTCCATTGTTCGATGTGGGTGTCACCATCCCGACCAGAAAGGCGGCGAATGGCACGCCAGTCATCGCTGATGTGTGCGGGCGCATCGACTACGTCCAGCCCGGTGGGTCCACGCTGCGCGACCGCGGCATCTATTCGCCAGCGTCGTTGAGGGCCGAATACCTCCGAAGAGTCGCGCCGGACGCACATGCCGACGAAGTTAAAGCGGGCTATCTGAAGGGCGTGAAGGAGGAGGCGCCGTCGGTGATCGCGTTGAACATGAGGGCGGCTTCGGCTTGCGTGATGGAGCTGATTGCACGCATCTACCCATTCAGGCATGAGCCCAATGCCCTCTTCGCTCGGACTGAGTTCAGCCTGGCTGCGGGCGAAGAGATGCATACGGCCGAAGCCGCGTTCAATGCCGAATCCAACCCAAAGTTAGGACGAGGGGCTGCTGAGCCTCTTCTAGGGCTGCCGGCGCTGCGCTTACCTAAGAGCGCGAACGGAGGGGCAGTATGAACTGGCCGCGCTGGGCACGTCGGGCCTGGGATCGCTATGGGCCGGCGCGACGCCTGCGCAAGATCTCAGGCGATACGCTACCCAATGACCTTCCGTCGCGCGACCTGGTGCTGGCACGGGAGGGCATTGAGAACGTCTGTGTTGGCCTCCGGTGCCCCTGCGGCTGCGGCTACCCAATACAGCTGGCCACCTTCGATGTCGCGCGCCCGCGCTGGGATGTGGTTGAAGATGAAGAGGGGCGCCCGACTCTTCAGCCCTCCGTGAACCTACGCCAGGGGTGCCGATCGCATTTTTGGATACGGAAGGGTCGCGTCATTTGGTGTGACTAGAGCTCGCCGCCGCTCCCCAGTGGGCGCCGCCGACGCAGTGGCCGGCGGCCAAACTATGTACTCTTATGTATGCATCAAGATGATGCATTCCCAACGAAGGGAAGCGTTTTCCGCCTAGGCAGACATCCACAACCTCGGTTTCTTTGAGCGCTTAGGGGGTAAGAGCCCACGTGAACGCGGGCAAATCCACCGCCCTGCTGCAGGTCGCCCACAACTATGAGGAGCGCGGCCACCGGGTGCGCATCTTCACGGCGCGGCTGGACGACCGTTACGGGCGAGGCTACGTCACGTCGCGGCTGGGCCCGCAGCGCGAGGTGGAGCAGTTCGACGGCGACACCGACTTCGTCGCGCTGATGGCGCAGACCCCGGGCATCGCCTGCATCCTGGTCGACGAGGCACAGTTCCTGACCAAGCACCAGGTGCAGCAACTCCACGAGATGGCGCACCTGCGCAACCTGCCGGCCATCTGCTACGGCCTGCGCACGGATTTCCAGGGCGAACTCTTCCCCGGCTCGGCCACGCTGCTCGCGCTGGCCGACGAGATGGACGAGATGAAGACCATCTGCGACTGCGGCCGCAAGGCCACCATGAACATGCGGGTGGACGCCAACAACCGCAAGGTCACCGAGGGCGCGCAGGTGGAGATCGGCGGCAATGCCCGCTACCGGTCGGTCTGCGGCCGGTGCTTTCGCCAAGGATAAAAAGCAAAGGCGGCCAAAGGCCGCCCATCAGCACAAGCAAGGCGTGGTGCCTTCACGGCGCCGACCGCCGGGCCGCTCCCAAGGCGGCGCCTCTCGATGCATGTCGGGGCCACGGCCCCGACATGCATCGACCCCCTCGGGGGTCAGCCCGCGCTCACGCGCGGGCCGGGGGCCAACTTATTTGGCTGCAATCTGCGCATCCAGCTCCTTGCAGGAGGGCGAGCAGACCGGCTGCGACTTGCCGAGCAGCTTCTTGGACTTGAGCATCGCCCGAGGGCGGTGCTTGCCGCAGAGGAAGCACGACATCGTGGCCGCGCCGAAGGAAGAGGTCGCTGCGAAAGGCGAGCCGGGAGCTTTGGAGCGGTAGCGCAGACCATCCGCTTCGATGGTGGTCTTGGTGGTTTCTTTGGCCACGCTGGTCCTGTCGAAGAGTGTTGTAAGGGGGGACGCCCGGGCAGACGTCGAGACCCGTATTTTCCACGATGTGGCGACCGACCCGGCCTAGGGCTTTCAACCCCCCTTGAAACGCGCCGGTCTTTTGCCCGCCCAGGCGGCCTGGCCCTCGACGAGATCGGCGGAATCTCGCGCCCGCGCGACGTCAGCGGCGAGCCCCGCGGCGTCCAGCCGCCCCGCCGCAATGGCGTTCAAGTGCTGCTTCATCGGCAGCAGCGCCAGCGGCGCCATGCCGAGCAGTTCATCGACAAGCGCCTGCAGCGCGGCGTCCAGCGTCTGGACATCGGGCAGCAGTTGGTCGAGATAGCCACAGGCCAGCAGCGAGGCGGCATCCAACGTGCGCCCGGCCAGCAGCACCTGCTTGGCCGTGGCCAGGCCCAGCCGGTTCACGAAGCGCTGCAGCCCGCCCGCATAGAAGTGCAGCCCGATGCGCGCAGCCGGCACGAACATCTCGACTGCCGGCCCGCCCAGCCGGAAGTCGCAGGCCAGGGCGAGGTCGGCCGCGCCGCCATAGGCTCCGCCGTGCAGCCGCGCGATGGTGATGGGCCGCGCGGCTTCCAGCGCGTCGGCCAGCTCGCCGAAGCGTGCGCCTGCGTCGATGGCGCCGAGCGCGCCGAGGTCGAAGCCGGCGCAGAAGTGCCGCCCTTCACCCACCAGCACCAGCACACGCACGCCGTCGTTCGCATCGACCTCGGCCAGCAGGCCGCGCAGGGTGTCGAGGTCCTCCACGGCCAGCCGGTTGGCCTGGCGGGGGCGGCGCAGCGTGATGCGCGCAACGCCACCGTCCACACTCAACAGCGGCGGCTGGCCGCTGCTCATGCGCGCTGCCGCGCGACGCGGCCCTCGCGGGTGTAGCCCTGCTCGATGTGCGAACGCCGGGCGCTGCGCTCGGCCTCCACCAGCTCGCGCAGCAGGCGCGACTGCGTGGGTTGCAGCCCGGCGTCCTGGTGCAGCACGAGTTCGGCGAGCAGGCCCCAGTCGGCGTCCTGGGGCGATGGCCACAACGGCGCCTCGGCGGGCAGCTCGCCCAGCAGCGACGTCCAGGCGTCGGCAGCGCTCTCGCCTTCCACAAGGGCCGCCCAGGCCGGCCAGCGGCCCGGCGTGGCGGCGCTGGCCTGCGGCGGCCAGGCCGCACACAGCCACTGCGCCGCCCGGTGCTCCACCTGCAGCCCTGCGGGCGTGTGCCGCACCTCGGCTGCGGCACCGCTGAGCTGGCGCGTCAGGCCCAGCCAGGCGTCGGGCTGCCAATGCGCCAGCAGCCGGGCATCGCGCACGGCCGCCGGCGGCGGCAGGTCCAGCGCCGGGGGCTCGGGCTCGGGGGCTGCAGCCGCGACGGGCGGCATCTCGAGCTCGGCGATCACGGCCTGCGGGTCGGCCGGCGCGGGCGGCGCCACGCGCAGCTCCACCACGGGCGCGGCCACCTCGGGCGGCGGGGCCGGCGGCCGCTCCCGCACCTCGACGTCCTGCACGTCGTGCATCTCGAAGCCGTGCTGCTTGAGCCACGCCTGCTTCTTGACGTCGGCGGGCGCTGGCGCGCGCGTGGGGCGCAGCGAGCGCAGGTCCAGGTCCAGCGGCGGCGGCGCGGGGGCGCGCCAGCCGTCCAGGGCGTGGGTGGGGTCGAAGTCGTCAGGCACGGCCATGGCTTTACAAGCCAGACATTGTGACGACGTAAGCTCGCGACTCCGCCGTCACAAAAACGTCATGTTGCACAACCGCCGTCGCCTCCTGGGCCTGGCCGCCGCCGCCAGCCTCACCGCCGCCCTCACCGCCTGCTCCACCCCGCCGTCGGCCTCCGGCACGGCAGCAGCAGCGCCGCGGCCCAAGCTGGTCGTTCTCGTGGTCATCGACGGCCTGCCGATGCGCCAGGTGACGGGCTACCGCGACCAGCTCGCCCCCGACGGCTTCGCGCGCTTCCTGGACCGCGGGCGCTGGTTCGCCGATGCGCACTACGGCCACGGCCACACGGTGACGGCCGCCGGCCACTCGGTGATGCTCAGCGGCGCCTACCCACAGCGCAGCGGCATCATCAGCAACGAGTGGCGCGACCCCGCCACCGGCGAGCAGGTCTACAACACCGGCGACACGGCCTACCGGTACATCGACAGCCCCACCTCGCCGCTGTCGGGCACCAGCCCGCGCAATCTCAAGGTCGAGACCCTGGGCGACGTGCTGCGCACCGCTTCGCCCACCTCCAAGGTCATCGGCATCTCGGGCAAGGACCGCGGCGCCATCCTGCCGGCTGGCCACAAGGGCACGGCCTACATGTACATGTCGGAGACCGGCGGCTTCGCCTCCAGCACCTACTACATGCCCGCCCACCCGCAGTGGGTGACCGACTTCAACGCCGCCAAGCCCGCCGACGCCTTCTTCAAGAAGACCTGGGCGCCGCTGCTGCCGGAGTCGGCCTACGCCCGCTCCGTGCCGGACGGCCAGACCTGGCAGATCGCCAGCGGCAACGGCAACAAGCTGCCGGCCGTCATCGGCGACAAGATGGACGGCCCCGGCGCGCGTTTCTACGGCAACCTGCTGGCCTCGCCGTTCGGTGACGAGCTCACGCTGGCCTTCGCCCGCGCGGCCGTCACGAACGAGAAGCTCGGCCAGCGCGGCGTTCAGGACATCCTGTCGGTGAGCCTGTCCAGCCACGACTACATCAACCACGCCTTCGGCCCCGAGTCGCGCCTGTCGCACGACCACACGCTGCACCTGGACCGCCATCTGCAGGCCTTCTTCCAGTTCCTGGACAAGACGGTCGGCGCGGGCAACTACGTGCTGGCCCTCACCGCCGACCATGGCTTCACCGACACGCCTGAGTGGGCCGTGACCCAGGGCCGCGACGCCGGCCGCTTCACGAACGGCCCGGCGCTGGCCATCGTCAACGGCGCGCTGTCGGCCCGCTTCGGTGTGGAGAAGCTCGCCTGGAACTTCTCCGCCTCAGGCCTGCTGCTCAACGAGAAGCTGGCCGCCGACAAGGGCCTGAAGTTCGCCGACGTGCAGGCCGTGGCGCGCGACGAGCTGCTGAAGCTGCCGGGCGTGGCCGCCGTGTTCACGCGCGAGCAGCTGCTGGGCAGCGACACGGCGACGCCGTTCCTGGAGGCCATGCGCAAGTCCTACGACCCCACGCGCGCAGCCCAGCTGCAGATCGTGCTCAAGCGCGGCTGGATCTTCAGCTACCGCGCCGGCGGCAGCACGCACGGCAGCCCGTACGACTACGACACCCACGTGCCGCTGCTGTTCTGGGGCCCGGCCTATGTGGGCCAGGGCGAGGTGAAAACCCGTGCCGAGGTGGCCGACCTGGCGCCGACCCTGGCTGCAGTGGCGGGCCTGCCCGCACCGGCCCAGGCGCAGGGCCGGGACCTGAAGCTCAAGCCCTGAGCAGGAGCTCCGTGGCCGTCTCGCCCCAGACGGCTTCGGTGAGCACCAGGGCGCCCAGCCGCCGCCCGAGGGCCGCGGCCTGCGCCGGCCCCGTGGCCGGCAGCATCACCAGCAGTCGGCCGTCGTCCAGCCGCATGCAGCCGTCTTCGCCACGGATGCGCGAGAGCAGCTCGGCCGGGTCGGCCGCGGCGGGCAGCGTGGCCACCGACAGCGGCCACGCGCGCGGGTCGGCCAGCAGCGCCTGCAGCAGCTCGCGGCCCACCTGGCTCGACAGCAGCTGGCCTGTCAGCGGGCGCGGCCCGGCCAGGGCGCTGATGTCCACGCCCGTGACGGCCAGGCCGCCGCTGGCCGTGCGCTGCTCCACCCACCACAGGCGCCGGCCGTCGCGCCAGGCCTGCTCGTAGCCGCGCTGGGCGATGCGGCTGCGCCGCTCGGGGGCGTCCACGGGGCCGATGCCAGCATCGCGGGCCGCCTCGACCAGCTCGCCCCACCCCGGCGCGGCCTGGGCGTCCAGGCCCCAGGCGTCGCGGTAGGCGGCATTGGCTTGCAGCAGGCGGTCGTCGGCGTCGAACAGGGCCAGCAGCAGCGGGCCGTGGTGCAGCGTCTGCCACCAGAGGTCGTCTTGGGTCACGCCCCGATTCTGGGGCGTGCGGCGTCAGTGGCGATGGATCTCGCCGGAGCCGGTGACGCTTTGGCGCAACTGCGGGCGACCGGCGTAGCTCAGGTCGCCGGACCCGCTCAGTTGGGCGTCCAGCTGTTCCGTCACGCCCAACGAGACATCGCCCGAGCCGCTGAGGTTGACCTTGGCGCTGCGCCCGGACAGGGCCCGGGCGTCGATGTCGCCGGAGCCGCTGATGCTCCAGCTCTGCTGCTCGGCGCGGCCGGCCAGGCGCACGTCGCCGGAGCCGCTGATGTTGACCGTCAGGTCCTTGACTTCGACCAGGCCGAAGTGGGCATCGCCCGAGCCGATGATGGTCAGGCCCAGGGTGTCGCCCTTGAAGCTGTCCATGCTCAGGTCGCCCGAGCCGTGGATGGTGATGGCCTGCAGCGTGCGGGCGCTCACGCGCACGGCAGGCGCCAGGCGCGTCGTGAAGCCGGCGTCGCGCTTCATGCGCACGACCAGGGTGTCGCCCTCGACCACGGTTTCCACCAGCGGCTCGATGTTGTCGTCGGCCTGGACGGTGGCCTGGTCGCTGCTGCCCTGGGTGAGCCTCACGTCGAAGGGGCCGTCGATGCGCAGCTTGGTGAAGGCGGCCAGCGCGCGCTGCTTCTCCACCTTGACGCCCGAGCCGCGGATGCGGTTCTTGCCGCTGCCGTAGTCCATGGGGCCGGTGAAGCTCGCCGACCAGCCGTCCGCTTCCTTCTTGATGCGCAGCCGCCAGTCGTTCTCGCCGGCGACGGCGGCGGTGGTCAGGGCGGCGGCGAGGACAAGCAGGGCGAGGCGTTTCATGGTCAAGGCTCCGGTTCTTCGATGCGGCGGCAGTGTGGCCAGCCGCGTCGCCCCCTGCGCGGGGGACGCGACAGACTGCGATTTGCCAGGGATGGGCCGTAGGATGGACCGATCAGCAGGAGAGCCGCATGAAATGGGAAGGCCAGCGCGAGAGCGAGAACGTCGAGGATGCCCGCAGCAGCGGCGGCGGCGGCCGGGGGCTGCCCATCGGCGGGCGGGGCATCGGCCTCGGGGGCATCGTCATTGCGCTGCTGGCGTCGTGGGTGCTGGGCGTCAACCCGCTGACCGTGCTCGGGATCCTGAGCGGAGACGGCGGCGGCGGCGGCGCGCCGGTGCAGGCCCCCGCGGGCGACTCCCAGGCGCAGGACCCGGCCTACCGGTTCGTCAAGGTGGTGCTCGCCGACACCGAGGACGTCTGGGGCACCTACTTCCAGCAGCGCGGCCAGCAGTACGCCATGCCAAAACTGCGCGTGTTCCGCGGCAGCGAACCCACGGCCTGTGGCCAGGGTGAGGCCGCGATGGGCCCTTTTTACTGCCCCGCCGACCGCAAGGTCTACATCGACCTGGGCTTCTACGACACCCTGCGCCAGCGCCTGGGCGCGCCGGGCGATTTCGCCCAGGCCTATGTGATCGCCCACGAGGTGGGACACCACCTGCAGAACCTGATGGGCACCACCGCCAAGCTGGACCAGGCCCGTGGCCGCGTTTCGGAACGTGAAATGAACGCGCTGAGCGTCAAGCTCGAGCTGCAGGCCGACTGTTTCGCCGGTGTCTGGGCCCAGCTTTCGCAGCGCGGCAAGGGTTGGCTCGAGCAGGGCGACATCGACGAGGCCTTGAATGCGGCCGCCCAGATCGGCGACGACACCCTGCAAAAGCGCTCGCGGGGCACGGTCGTGCCGGAGAGCTTCACCCACGGGAGCAGCGCCCAGCGGGTGCGCTGGTTCAAGCGCGGGCTGGAGGCCGGCGAATTGCGGGCATGTGACACGTTTTCGTCAACCACCCTCTGAACCCTGGATCCGAGCCCACCCAATCGAGGGGGCGGGCGGATGCGCCCCAAAAGGCTTTGTGTGAAACACTCCCATCCAAACCGCCGAGCCCTCCACTAGCATCGGCCCGCCCTTCAAAAGAGCGCATGTTGCGCCCCAAGTGGGTGCAATCTGAGAAGCAACACGAGGCCCACTGTCATGAGCGAACGCCACATCAACGACCCCCAGTCGACGCCACAGGCGCCGGCCTCCGTCGACGCGGCCGCACGCCAGCTGGCTTCTGCCCGCCGCCGCCGCTTCATCAAGCTGGGCGGCGCCGCCGTCCCGACCGCCCTGACGCTGGCCAGCCGCCCCGTGATGGCATGGCACTGCAACACGGCCTCCACCTGGGGTTCGGCACAGGGCATGTCCAACAGCGCCTACACGCGCTCGCAGGACCTCAACGTCCGGCTGTTCCCGGATGAGACCTACACCACGGCCTGCTGGCTGAACAACACCGGCCGCTCCACGCTGAGCTCCAACCCGTGGAACCGCGCGCCGCTGGGCTGCAACACGACCACGTCGACCGCCTCCAACTATTACAAGGGCTACACCGTCGCCCAGCTGCTGGCGGGCACCGGCGCGAGCATCACCGGCGTGAATACGGCCGACACGGTGTGGAGCATCCTGAACGGGTCGGCCAAGAAGCCCAGGACGGCGCCCTTCAACGGCACCTTCCTCACGGGCTCGTCGACCTGCGGCGAATTCCAGAAGCTCATGCTGGTCGCCTGGCTGAACTACCGCGTGCTGAACTCGACGCTCAGCAAGTGCCTGTCGCCCGGCCAGACCAATGTGCTGGTCAAGTTCGGCACGGCTTCCTACGTGGACCCGATGGGTTCGCAGTGGACGCAGACCAAGATCGTCAGCTACCTGAAGAAGAACTTCGTCGCCTGCGCCGACGAGAGCTGCGCCTGACCCTGGCGCGCCCGCCAACGCCGTGCTGACGCGCTGGCAACTCCATCGCGCCGATCAGGTGCGTGTGCGGGAATGGGATGATGGCGGCGTGATCTACGACGCGGCCAGCGGCAACACCCACCTCATGGACCCCCTCGGCCTGGAGCTGCTGGCGCTGTTGCGCCTGCAGCCCTGGAGCGTGGACGGCCTCGTCGCCGAGCTCGGCGACGCCATGCCCGACGACCTCACCCCGCAGGACGTCCCGCGGCTGCTCAAGGCCAAGCTGGAGCAATTGGCCAGGCTCGACCTGGTCACCACGGCATGAGCCAGCGCCTGGCCAGCCTGGGCGAGGCCGAACTTCGCCGCCGGCTGCGCGGCGCCGGGCTCACGCTGCAACTACCGCCTTTCGTCGCCCGGCTGACATCTGACGTTCCCCGCGTGGCCGCCGACCTGCAGCGCCTGTATGGCGACTTCGAGGTGGGCGCCGACGACGACTTCGCGGACTTCCACCTCGCCGTCAGTTACGACCGCGGCTGGCACGCCTGGTGGCGGCGGCTGTCGGGGCGGCGGCAGGCCCGCTTCTCGACCGACGGCCTCGCAGCCTTCACGACGCTGCGCGCCACGCAGGCCTTCCACATGATCGAGTGGGGCCTGAACTGGGCCGTGACGGCCCACGCCCACCACTATGTCGTCTACCACGCGGCGGTGCTGGAGCGCGGTGGCCGGGCGGTGGTGCTGCCGGCCCCGCCCGGGTCGGGCAAGAGCACGTTGACGGCCGCGCTCGCCCAGCGCGGCTGGCGGCTGCTGTCCGACGAACTCGCGCTGCTGGACGCCCGCGAGGGCCTGATCTACGGCCTGGCCCGCCCCGTGAACCTGAAGAACCAGGCCATCGCCGTCATGCGCGCCTTTGCCCCCGACGCCGTGATGACCGAGCCGGTGCCGGACACGCTCAAGGGCACGCTCTCGCTGATGAAGGCGCCCGGCGACGCCATCGCCCGCGTGCGCGAGGGCGCGCGGGCGGCCTGGGTGGTGGTCCCGAGCTACGAGCCCGGCGCCGAGGCACGGCTCGAGCCGCTGCCCAAGGCCCAGGCCCACCTGCTGCTGGCCGACCAGGCCTTCAACTACGACATCCACGGCGTCGACGGCTTCGAGGCCACGGCCGACCTGGTGGACCAGTCGGCCTGCTGGGCCTTCACCTACTCGAGCCTGGACGACGCCATCCGCGTCTTCGACGAGCTCGCTGCCGCCCCATGACCGCACCTTTGCTGCTGCAGCTGCTGCTCACGCCTGCCGACGCCACGCGGCTGAGCCTGGTCGACTGGGACCTGCTGATCCGCCAGGCGCGCCGCGCCAACCTCATCGCGCGGCTGGCCACGCAGCTGGAGCCGCAGCTCGACGCCCTGCCCGCCGCCCCTGTGCGCCACCTTCGCGCGGCGCTGCTGATCGCCCGCCGCCAGCGCATCGCCACGCGCTGGGAGGCCGAGTGCATCCGCCGGGCGCTGACGCCGCTGGGCATCCAGCCCATCCTGCTCAAGGGCGCGGCCTACCTGCTGAGTGACCTGCCGGCCTCCCGCGGGCGGCTGTTCGGCGATGTGGACCTGCTCGTGCCCCAGGCGCAGATGGCCGCCGCCGAGGCGGGCCTCATCGCCGCGGGCTGGGCGTTCGACGCCGCGCTGAGCGACTACGACAGCCGCTACTACCGCGACTGGATGCACGAGATCCCGCCGCTGTACCACCAGCAACGCGACACCGCGCTGGACCTGCACCACACCATCCTGCCGCCCACCGCGCGCGTGAAGGTCAACACCGAGGCGCTGTTCGCCGACGCGCAGGACGTGCCCGACATGCCGGGGCTGCGCGTGCTGGCCCCCGTGACGATGTTCCTGCACAGCGCCGCCCACCTCTTCCACGAGGGTGAGCTGGACAACGGCCTGCGCGACCTCTTCGACCTGGACGCCCTGCTGCGCGACTTCGGCCGCGACCCGGCGTTCTGGGCCGCCCTCGTGCCGCGCGCGCGGGTGCTGGGGCTGACGCGGCCACTCTTCCACGCGCTGCGCTACACGACGCGGCTGCTCGGCACGCCCGTGCCCGACGGCGTCATGCAGGCCGCGGCGGCCGACGCGCCCGGCTGGCAAGGGCTGCTGGACGGTTGCTACGACCGCGCACTGATGCCGGTGCACGCCAGCTGCGACGACGCCCTCACCGGCCCAGCGCGCCTGGCGCTGTACGTGCGCTCGCACTGGCTGCGCATGCCCATGGGGCTGCTCGCGCGCCACCTCGCGCGCAAGGCCTGGTTGCGTCTGCAACCACCCGCGGAGGCGTTGAAGGTCTGACAGCGCCGACAATGCGCCCCGTCATGGACAAACCCAAGCCCTTCTCGATGATCCGCGAGTTCCACCTCGCGGACTGGTTCACGCTCGGCAACGCCTGCTCCGGCATGGGCGCCCTGTTCGCCGTGATGACCTTCCTGCAGACCGGCGACACGCGCCATCTGCAATACGCCTGCGCCCTCATCCCGCTGGCGCTGGCCTTCGACGTGCTGGACGGGCGCATCGCCCGCTGGCGGCAGAAGAGCTCGGCCCTGGGTCGCGAGCTCGATTCGCTGGCCGACGTGATCTCGTTCGGCGTGGCGCCGGCCGCCATCGCCTACGGCTGCGGCATGCAGGGCCTGTACGACCGCATCGTGCTGGTGTTCTTCGTGGCCTGCGGCGTGAGCCGGCTCGCGCGTTACAACGTGACGGCCGAAAAGCTCAGCGCCGGCTCGGACAAGGTGGCCTATTTCGAGGGCACGCCGATCCCGACGTCGATGGTGCTGGTGGCGGTGCTCTGGGCCGCGGCAGCGCAAGGCGCCCTCGGCGATGCCCTGTGGGGCGGTGTGTGGTGGCTGGGCGGCTTCCGGCTGCACCCGCTGGTGCTGCTGTTCGCGGTGTCCGGCTCGCTGATGGTGAGCCGGATCCGCATCCCGAAGATCTAGGCCGTCCGGCGCGACAGCCAGCTCAGCGGCGATTCCTGCGGCGAGCGGCCCGACTGGGACTCGAGCAGGTCGCTGGGCGAGTGGCTGCGGTATTCGCTGATGCCGCCGCCGTCCAGGCAGGCGTCCAGCCCGAAGGCGGTGCCCAGGTCGGCCGGGTCCGGCGCGGTGCGCGCAGCGACGTCACGGCGGAAGAAACGCAGTGAAGGGACGAATCGCATGGCACACCTCTCAGACTGGGGCGGTGCCGACAACCACAGCGGCACCGTGAACCCAGTGTGCGGGATTCATGTGACAACTCGAACCCCCATCTGTGAGTAAATATTGCCTGCTCATGCATTACCGCACGGGTGCGAAGCACCGTTTTACGAGGGAAGACGCGGCCTTGCGACACCCGACCCTCGATTCGCGGGGGCGTTGCGCATTTGCAATTCTTTTCCCCCCTCCCCTAGGGCTCAGGATAGGGTGCGAGTCCCTGGCGCGTAAGCTGCGCCACCATCCAAGCCCCCCGGCTTTTGCATGAGTTCAGAACTGTTGAAATGGGTCGCCAGCGGCCTGATCGCCGTCGTGCTGGCCAGCACGCTGTGGATGGCGCACGTCATCCATCCCGAACACGCCGGCACCAACCTGCTCCTGGCGCAGGCAGCACCCGCGCCCGCGCCAGCCGCCTCGGCAGCCACGACCCACCGCTGATCACCCCAGCGCCTGGCGAGCGCCCTCGGCCAGGGCGCGGCCGATGCGGTCCAGCAGCGCGTCACGCCCCTGCAACTGCCACTGGTGCCAGAACAAGGCCACGTCCACGCTCACGTCCGGCCGCAGCACCACCAGCTGCCCGGCCGCGACGAGCGCGCGCACCTGCACCTCGGGCGCCACGCCCACCCCCCAGCCCATGGCTGCGGCGCGCACATAGGCCTCGCTTGACGGCACGAAGCGCTCGCGCAGCCGCGGCGCGCGCACGCCGAAGGCCTGGGACACCCATTGCGCCTGGGTGTCGTCCTTGCGGTTGAAGACGAGGAAAGGCGTGTCCGCGAAGTTGGCGGCATGCAAGCCCTCGGGCAGCTGCGCGGCCAGGAAGCCGGGGCTGGCCACCGCCACGTAGCGCATCACGCCCAGCGGCTGCACGCGGCAGCCCTGCAGCGCCTCCGCCACCGTGGACACGCAGCCCAGCACGGCGCCCTGGCGCAGGCTGTCGTGGGTGAAGTCCTGGTCATCCACCACCAGCTCCAGCCCGTAGCCTTCGCGCAACCCCTGCTGCACGAGGGCATCGAGCGCCGGCAGCACCCAGGTGGCCAGGCTGTCGGCATTGACCGCGATCGCCAGCCGCGACTGCGGGGCGAGCCGCTCGCCGAGCTCCCGGGCCACGTCCACCCGCAGCGCCTGCAGCTGCCGGGCAAAGCGCAGCAGCACCTTGCCCGCCTCGGTCAGGCGCAGCGGGCGCGAGCGCACCACCAGTGGCTGGCCGACCTGCGCCTCCAGCGAGCGCAGCCGCTGCGAGACGGCGCTCTGCGTGATCGCCAGGCGCTGCGCGGCGCGCTCGAAGCCCTGCTCATCGGCCAGGGCCGCGAGGCAGTCCAGGGCGGCGGGATCGAACTCGTTCATAAGCGCCACTAATGTACGGCGAAGAATATGAATGACGCTTCTTGAAAGCGGGGGAGCTGCGGAGAATCCGCCGATGCCTGTGTCCATCCTGTCCCCGCAAGCCTCTGCCGCGTTCGCGCAGGGCTGGGCCATGGGTGCCGGCCTCATCCTGGCCATCGGCGCGCAGAACGCGCTGGTGCTGCGCCAGGGCCTGCGGCGGGAACACGTCGGCGCCGTCGTCGCGGTATGCACGCTGTCGGACTGGCTGCTGATCGCGCTGGGCGTCTTCGGCCTGGGCGCGCTCATCCAGGCCCAGCCGCTGCTGCTGGAGGCGTTTCGCTTCGGTGGCGCGGCGTTCCTGCTGGCCTACGCCGCGATGGCCGCACGCCGCGCCTGGCGGCCCCAGGCGGGCCTGCAGGCGGCGGGCCAGGCCGCGAGCCTGGGCGCCACGCTCTCAGCGGCGTTCGCCTTCACCTACCTCAACCCCCACGTCTACCTGGACACGGTGGTGCTGCTCGGCGGCCTGGGCGCACGCCAGCCGGCGGAGCTGCGCGGCGCCTTCGCCGCCGGCGCGGCGCTGGCCTCGGCCATGTGGTTCGGGCTGCTGGGCTTCGGCGCGGCGGCCGTGGCCCCGAAGCTGCAGAGCCCTGCCACGTGGCGGGTCGTCGATGCCCTTGTCGCTTTGCTGATGACGGCCCTGGGTTTACAACTCCTCCTCCAACCCCTCTAAGAACTCGAAGGAAAGCCATGAAGATCGTCGTTCTCGGCGCCGGCATCATCGGCATCGCCACCGCCTGGTACCTGCTGGACGAAGGGCACGACGTCATCGTCGTGGACCGCCAGCCCGACGCCGCGCTGGAGACGAGCTTCGCCAATGGCGCGCAGATCTCCGTGAGCTTCTGCGAACCCTGGGCCAACGCCGGCGCGCCGTTCAAGGTGGCGAAGTGGCTGCTGCGCGACGACTCGCCGCTGCTGTTCCGCCCGCGGCTGGACCCCAACCAGTGGCGCTGGGGCCTGGCCTTCCTGATGCAGTGCACGAACGCCGCCTTTGAGCGCAACGTGGAGGAGCTGGTGCAGCTGGGCCGCTACTCGCACGAGTCGCTCAAGGACCTGGTCACGCGCACGGGCATCGAGTACGACCGCCTGGAGCGCGGCATCCTGCACTTCTTCTCCAGCCAGGCCGACTTCGACAACGGCGCGGCCGGCGCCGAGATCATGCGCCGCCACGGCGTGGACCGCCGGGTGCTCAACCGCGAGGAGGTGCTGAAGGTGGAGCCGGCGCTGGCCGCGTTCGGCCCCAAGGTCTTCGGCGGCACCTTCACGCCCAGCGACGAAAGTGGCGACGCCAAGGTCTTCACGCAAAAGCTCGCCCGGCTGTGTGCCGAGCGGGGTGCGCAGTTCCTGTACGAGCACGACATCCTCGGCCTGCAGCGCGTGGGCGACGGCATCGAGTCGGTGCAGATCGCCCACGTGCGCACCGGCGAGCGCAAGACGCTCAAGGCCGACGCCTTCGTGGCCGCCATGGGCTCCTATACGCCGGCCCTGGTGCAGCCCCTGGGCGAGTGCCTGAACATCTACCCCGCCAAGGGCTACTCGGCCACGCTGCGCCTGAAGAAGCCCGAGGCTGCCAGCGTCGTGAGCCTGCTGGACGACACGCGCAAGATCGCGATCTCGCGCCTGGGCGACCACATCCGCATCGCCGGCACGGCCGAGCTGTCGGGGTTCGACCTGAACCTGGACTCGCCCACCGCCAAGGTGCGCTGCGCGGCGCTGGTGCGGCGCTACGAGGAGCTCTTCCCCGGCGTGGCGGACACGAGCGAACCCAACTACTGGACGGGCCTGCGCCCGAGCACGCCCACCAACATCCCCTACATCGGCCGCAGCAAGGCGGCGCGCAACCTGTGGCTCAACGCCGGCCACGGCACGCTCGGGTGGACGCACGGCGCGGGCTCGGGCCGCGCGGTGGCCGAGCTCATCGCCGGGCGCAAGCCGGCGATGGCCTTCAACTGCTACAACGCCTGATCAGAGCGTCTTGAGCAGCGCCTGCACCTGGGCGTGCTGCGGGAACTTGGTGCCGAGCTTGGCCAGCCCTTCGAGTTCGGCCTTGGCGCCGGGCTTGTCGCCCGACTGCAGCAGGATCTCCGCAAGGTTGAAGCGGTAGGACGGCTGCTCCGGCTGCTCGCTGACGAGCTGGCGCAGCTGGCTGATGGCCTTGCCGTATTCCTTCTCGTTGGCGAGCACCGTGGCGTAGGTGTCGCGCAGCGCGGCGTACTCGGGGTTGATCTTGAGGCCGCGCTCGGCGAGGTCGCGCGCACCGGGCTTGCCCAGGCGGCTCCTCAGCCAGGCCACGTTGTTGATGACGGGCAGCGCCTCGGGGCTGCGCTTGAGCATGGCCTCGTAGCGCTGCAGCGCCGGCTCGAACTCGCCGCGCGACAGCAGCACGTCGGCGGTGGCGCTCGCGAAGGCGGTGTCCTTCGGGTGGGCGGCCAGCCACTGCGTCTCGAACGCCAGCGCCTCGTCGCGCTTCTTGTTCAGCAACAGGGCCGTGAAGAGGCGCTGCGGGGCGTCGTTGGGGTCGCGCAGGGCCGCGGCCTTGCGCAGCAGCGCGATGGCGGCGTCGCTGCGGCCCCGCCCTTGCTCCAGCTCGGCCTCGGCGATCAGGCCGTAGGCTTCGTCGGGGTACTTCTTCTGGCGCTCGTGCAGGGCCGCCAGGCCTTCCTCGATGCGACCCTGGCGCAAGGCGAGCTGGATGAGCAGGCGCTGCGAGACGACCGACGTCGGCTCCGCCTCCAGCGCGCGCTTGATCTCGCGCTCGGCGCCCGCGTAGTCCTTCTCGATGTAGCGCAGCTGCCCGAGGCCCAGCCAGCCGGAGGCGCGCGCGGGCGCCAGCACGGTGAGCCGGGTGTAGGTCTTGGCCGCCTGGGCCCGGTCGTTGACCGCGAGCTGGGTGCGCGCCAGGCGCTCCATCAGGTCGGGGTTCTGCGGCATCGCGGCAGACGCCTCCTGCGCGGCCTGCGAAGCCTTGGCCGTGTCGCCCATGCGCAGGTAGTGGTCGATCAGCGCCACGCGCAGCGAGGCTTCGGTCGGCTCCTCGCGCACGCCGGTGCTCAGCACCTCGGTCACGCGCTCGGCAGGCGCGCGCGTCTGCACCAGCAGGTCGGCCAGGGCCAGGCGCGCCTGGCTGGCGTGCTGCTGGCTGCCCACGAAGGCTTCGAGCCGCTTGACGCCGGCCTCGCCACGCCCGCCCTGCAGGTCCAGCGCCACCAGGCCCAGCACGGCCGGCAGGTAGCCGGCATCGGCCTTGAGCGCCGCCTCGAAGGCCGTCTGCGCCGCGGCGTTGTCCTTGCGGGCGAGGTGGATGCGCCCGCGCAGCCCGTCGGGCACGGGGCTGCCCTTCATCTTGGGCGCCAGCTTGTCCAGCGCGGCGAGCGCCGCGGGCAGCTCGTTGCGGCGCATCAGCGAGTTGATCAGCATCAGGTCGTAGTTGCTACCGCCGTCCTTGGCCGCCAGCTCGCGCAGCTGGCCAACGGCCGCGTCGGCCTTGGCGCGGTTGGCGCCGCCCGGGCCGGCGTCGTCACGCGCGATGGCCGACAGCGCCAGCGCCGCAGCCGTCTTGGTGTCGTCCGGCCGCAGCTTGGCGGCCGCGCCGAAGGCCTTGTCGGCCGCCTCGAAATTGCCCTGCATCAGCTGCGCCTTGCCGGCGAGCAGCAGGGTTTCGGCGTCGGCCTTGCCCGATTCGAGCAGGGGGCGCAGGGTTTCCAGCGTCTTGGCCGGCGCGCGGCGCTGCAGCTGCAGCCCCGCGAACTGCCGGCGCAGCGCCAGGTCCTCGGGCGCGAGCTTGAGGGCCTGGTTGAGCAGGTTCTCGGCCTCGGCCAGTTCACCGAGCTGCTGGTGCGCGCCCGAGGCGAGCCGCAGCAGCGGCAGGAAGTTGGGCATCGCCTTGACCAGCGGCAGGGCCAGGTCGCGCGCCTTGGTGGGGTCGTTCTTGGCCAGCGCCAGCTGCGCCTGCAGGAAGCGGCCCTGGGGCTTCTTGGCCAGGGGCGGCGGCATGTCGTCCACCAGCTTGGTGGCGGCATCCAGGTCCTTGCGGCCGAACGCCATGCGCAGCAGCAGGGAGCGGGCGTCGTAGGAGTTCGGGTCCAGGGCCAGCACGCTGTTGAGCAGCGGCTGGGCCTCGTCGAGCTTGCCGCGTGCCAGCAGGACCTCGGCCTTGAGCTGCAGGGCGTTGACGGCCTTGGGGTTCTTCAGCAGCAGCTCGTCGAGCTGCGCGAGCGCCTCGTCGGGCATGTTGGAGGCCAGCTTGACCCGGGCGCTGACGAGCACGGCCTCTTCCGAATCGGGCTTGAGCTGCAGCGCACGGGTGGATGCGGCCTTGGCCTCCGTGAGGTTGCCTTGGGCCAGGTAGGCCAGGGACAGGTACTGCTGCAGCCGCGACATCGCCACCGGGTCGGCCAGGCTCTGGTCGCTGAACTCGCCGATCACCTTGCGCGACTGGCCCGAATTGAGCAGCGCCTCGGCCAGCAGCGGCGCGAGCTCGTCGCGCGGCGCACCGAGCTCCCAGGCGCGGCGCAGCTCGATCTCGGCGCCGGCCATGTCGCCGGCCTCCAGCAGCGCCTTGCCCAGCAGGTGGCGGGCCTGAGCGTTCTCGGGGCTTTGCTGCAGCAGGTTCTTCAGCTCGATGACCGCCCCGCCGTTGTCCTTTTGCTCCATGCGCTTTTGCGCGGCGGCAAGCAGGTCCTGCTCGGATTTCTGGCCACAGGCCGCCAGGGCGGCCAGCATGATGAGGGCGAGAGCGCGGCTCGATTTCATGGGTTCTCCTTGTCGGCGCGGATTGTGTTCCTAGAATCCGCGCCCCTTCTCAGGTCCGGCCCCAGGGCCGGTAATTTGCATGATTGCCCCACCCCCTTTCTGCGCGATTGACTTCGGCACGTCGAACTCTGCCGTGGCCGTGCCGGATGCGGCCGGCCAGATGCAGCTCGTGGACCTGGAGCCCGGCCAGCGCACCATGCCCACGGCCGTTTTCTACTTCACCGAGGGCACCCACGACGCCGACGGGCCGCCGCGGGCCTTCGGGCGCGCCGCCGTGGCAGCCTATGTGGAAGGCCATGACGGCCGGTTGATGCGCTCGATGAAGAGCATCCTCGGCTCGGCCCTGATCGACCAGACCACGGACGTCGGCGGCGGGCGCGGCGCCAAGTACTCCGACATCGTGGCCGGCTACCTCAAGCGGCTGCGCCGCCTGGCCGGCGAGCCCGAGCGCGTCGTGCTGGGCCGCCCCGTGTTCTTCGTGGACGGCGAGCCCGAGCGTGACGCCGCCGCCCAGGCGCAGCTCGCCGCCTGCGCCCGCGCGGTGGGCTTCGCGGACGTGCAGTTCCAGTTCGAGCCCATCGCGGCCGCCTTCGACTTCGAGCAGCAGGCCATCCGCGAGGGCCGCGGCGAGCAGATCGTGCTGGTGGCCGACATCGGCGGCGGCACGAGCGACTTCTCCATCGTGCGCGTGGGCCCCGAGCGGGCCGAGCGCCTGGCCCGGCGCGACGACATCCTGGCCAGCCACGGCGTGCACATCGCCGGCACCGACTTCGACCGCCACATCGAGCTGGCCGGCATCCTGCAGGCCTTCGGCTACCGCGCCACGGGCCCGAGCGGCCGCGAGGTGCCCAGCGGCCTGTACTTCGACCTCGCGACCTGGCACCTGATCAACACCTGCTATGCGCCGCTGCGCGTGGCCGAGTGGCGCGGCATGAAGAGCTGGTTCAGCGACGTGCGCCAGCACGCCCGCTTGATGACGGTGCTGGAGGAGCGCCTGGGCCACGAGCTGGCCGCGCGCGCTGAAGGGGCCAAGATCGCCATCTCCGGCGGCGCGGACACGACGGTGGACCTCGGCCACGTCGAGCGCGGCCTGACGCTGCCACTGAGCGAAAAGACGGCGGTGGACGCGCTGCGCAGCGACCTGGACCGCATCATCGCCACGGCCCACGAGACCGTGGCGCTGGCGGGCCTGCAGCCCGGGCAGATCGACGCCCTCTACTTCACCGGCGGCTCCACGGGGCTGCGCCTGCTGGTGGACGGCATGGCCGCGGGCTTCCCGCAGGCCGCGCGCGTCACCGGCGACCGGTTTGCTTCGGTCGCGACGGGCCTGGGCCTGCACGCCCGGCGCCTGTTTTCCGGTCATTGAGGCGGGCATTGAGCCGGTCATTGCCCGGCCCGCGCCCGGGCTGGCCCGCGCCGGGACGCAGCGGCCGCGAGACATCGGCCAGCATCAGCACGGCGCTCACCAGCCCCTCCACCGCCTCCTCCAGGTCGGCCGGCGGCTCCAGCGACTCGATCTCCTCCAGCAGCGCGTCGGCGTCCTCCAGGTCGTCCGGGTCCAGGTGGAGGTAGATGGCCGCCAGCGGCTCGAGCAGCGGCTCCTCGGGCAGCTTCATCAGGGCCGGGTGGGCGTCCAGCGCATGGGCGAAGCCGGCCACCCAGGGCAGCACGGTCTCGCTCGGGTCGTCGCTCTCGTCGAGCTCGAAGACCCAGGGGTCGAACCACTGCCGCCCGGCGATGGCGACGTTCAGCTCCTTGTGGCGGCGGCGCAGCAGCGCCAGCAAGTCGTCGTCGACCCGGCCCGGCGTGGGCCGGCCCTCGGTGTCCAGCACGGGCGGCAACCAGGCCGCCAGTGGCACCGGCTCGGGCTGCAGCAGCACGCCGCAGAGGTAGCCGTCGACCATGCTGACGTCCAGCGGCTCCAGCGGCGCCGGCAGCGCGTCCAGCAGCGCCTGCAGGCGATCGAGGTCGGCCTCGGACAGGGATTCGGGCGGGCGGTGCGGGGCTTGGGGCATGGCGGGATTATCGGCAGACCGCCGTAAATATTGCCCACCGCCGCCGCGAGGCCCGGCCTACAGTCATTCATCCCAACGACGCCCTCGACCCCGAGGGCTTCACGACCCGGCAGCTTGCTGACCGGGTCTTTTTTTTGTGTCTGTCGTGGGGGCGCCTCGCGAGGCTCGCGCGCCTTCAGGTCGGTCGCAACGACAGCTCAGACCGCCATGCGCTCCGGCGCGACGTAGTGCCGGCGGAAGGTTTCGAAGTCCATCGTGTCAGCCGCCTCGATGCGGGCCTGCTCGGCCAGCGACTCCACGGCCAGGCGCTCGAAGCGGCGCTGCAGTGGCTCCGGGAACGGCAGCGCCAGCAGCGCGGCGCGCGTCGCGTCGCTCTGGCGGCGGATGAAGCCGACGTAGCTGTCGTCGAACTGCTCGTGCATCACGGCCAGCATGCGCGCCGACGGGCAGAGCTCGGGGCGCTGAAGTCGCTCGGCCACACGCTCCAGTGACTCGCGGTAGGCGTGGCCACCGTGCACGGCGTCCAGCGCGTCGGCTTCGGCGGCACAGCCCGCGATGATCTCCGCCGCCCAGTCGGCCAGCGAACGCTCGCCGCCCCGCCAGTGCTCCAGCATCAGGCCCGGCTCGCGGCCGCGCGCGGCGACGTGGTGCTGGTTGCGCGCATTGGCGGCGATCTCCGCGGGCGTGTCGTCGGGGCTTTCGGTGTTCAGGCAGCGCAGCAAGAAGGCGTCGAGCACGCGGATGGTGTCGGCGCCGATGCCCACGGGCTCGAACGGGTCCAGGTCCATCAGCCGCACCTCGATGTACTCCACGCCACGCTCGCGCAGCGCGTGCAGCGGCCGCTCCCCCGGGCGGATCACACGCTTGGCGCGGATGGTGCTGTAGAACTCGTTCTCGATCTGCAGCAGGCTCGTGGAGAGCTGGTTGTAGTCGCCGCCGGGTGTCTGCACGCCGATGGCCTCGTAGGCCGGGTAGGGCGTGGTCAGCGCGCCCTGCAGCGAGGCGGCGTAGCTTTCCAGGCAGTTGTAGCTGACGGCGATGCTCGCCTGGGCGTCGCTCTGGTAGCCCAGCCGCCCCATGCGCAGCGAGGTGGCGTGCGGCAGGTACAGCGTGCTGCCGGAGAGCCGCTGCAGCCCGTGCTCGCGGCCCGCGACAAAGCTCTGGCACAGCGCCGGGCTCGCACCGAAGAGGTACAGCAGCAGCCAGCCCTCGCGGCGGAAGTTGCGGATGGCGCCGAGGTAGCCGTCGGTGCTCACGCCGGGAATGGACCAGTTGTAGTGGATGCCCGAGATCGTCTGCATGCGCCGGCCGTAGCGCTGGCCCAGGCCCATGCGGTAGACGCTCTTGGCGCGGCCCACGTTGCTGCTGCCGTAGCGGCCGATGGGAATGGTCTCGTCGGCCGGCAGGCCGCAGGGCATGGAGCCCACCCACAGCCGCTCTTCGGCCAGCGCGCGGTAGACGGCCTGGTGGATCTCGGTCAGCTCGGTCAGCACGTCATCCACCCCGGCATGCACGCCGGTGATGAGCTCCAGCTGACTCTCGCTGTAATCGGTCGTGATGTGCGGGTGCGTGAGCGCCGCGCCGAGCGCCAGCGGATGCGGCGTCAGCGCCAGGCCACCCCCGGGCAGGGCGCGCAGGCTTTCCTTCTCGATGCCGCGGCGGATGCCGAGCAGGGTCTCTTTGTTGTTCATGGCGTCCGGGGACCGGGAATCGGGGCGAAACGGTATCAGATTAGGGCTACAGCTGCCCTGGCACGTCCATGTCAGCCAGACTCGGTCTCAGGGCATGCTCTCCCGCCTGGATGCCCTCGTGGTGGCTGAGGTAGAGCGACACGTCGTAGCGCTCCAGCCAGCCGATCGCGCGCAGCCGGTCGAGCACCGGCCCCTTGACCTCGGAAAACTCCAGCCGCAGCCCTTCGGCGGCCAGCGCCGCGTGCAGCTCCTGCAGCGCCGTCAGGCCGGAGACGTCGATGTGGTTCACCGGCGCCATGAGCATGAGCACGCGCTGCGGCCGGCCCACGCGTGCGCGGTGCTCGCGCACATGGGCCAGCACGGCGTCGGCCAGGCCGCGGGCGTTGGTGAACACGAGGCTCTCGTCCACGCGCAGGCCCACCACCTCGGGCCGGCACTCGACGGCGTAGCGCTCGACGTTGCGGTAGTGCTGCGTGCCCGGCACGCGCCCGATGCGGGCCACGTGGGGCCGGGCGGTGCGCTGGATGAGCAGCGCCACCGACCCCACCACGCCGATGGCCAGCGCCGCGGCGATGCTCCACAGCAGCACGGCCGCCGTCACGGCCGCCATCAGCAGACCCTCGGCGCGCGCGTAGCGCCAGGCGTCGCGGTAGGGCTGCAGCGAGAAGCTGCCCAGCACGGCCACGACGATGGTCGCCGCCAGCACGGGCTTGGGCAGGTGGGCCAGCGGCCCGGCCAGCATCAGCATGGCCAGCGCCATGAACACGGCCACGAACACCAGGCTCCAGCGCGTGCGCGAGCCGGCCTCGTGCAGCAGGATGCTGCGCGAGAAGCTGCCGGCCACCGGCATGCCGCCGCTCACCGCCGCCACGAGGTTGGCCGCGGCCAGGCCGCGCATCTCTGCCGCGGGCAGCAGCTTCTCGCCGCGGCGCTGCGCGAGCGACTCCGACACCGCCAGGCTCGACACGAACCCCATCAACGCCATCAGCGCGGCCGCCGGCAGCAGCTGCAGCCACAGCGCGGCATCCAGCGGGGGCAGGCCCAGCGGCAGCGCGAGCGACGGCAGCGCGCCCACCTGGGCCACGCCGCTCGCGGCGGGCGTGAAGGCTGATACGGCCATGGCCGCCACCAGCAGCAGCAGCGGCGCGAGCCGGGCCAGCGTTGGCAGCCCCACGCGCCGCGAGGCCAGCAGCAGCCCGATGGCCACGCCGCCCCACAGCGCGCTCTGCCAGCGCCAGCCGCCGTCCAGCGCCGACAGCGCCAGCGCGGGCAAGGTGAAGCCCGCCGCCGCGCTGCCCAGCAGCACGGGCAACTGGCCCGCCGCGATCATCAAGGTAGCGCCGTTCTCGAAGCCGCGCAGCGCCGGCACGGACAGCAGCGACGCCAGCGCATCCAGACGCAGCAGCGCGGCCAGCGCGAGCACTGCCCCCACTTCGGCGGCCAGCACCAGCGCGCCGGCTTCAGCGCTGACGCCGGCCGGCAGATCACCGAGTGCCTGCGCGATCATCAGTGCCAGCACGGCCACGGGCCCGAGGCCGAGCACCGGGCTCGAGCCCAGCGCGGCATAGGCCAGCAGCGGCAGCAGGCTCGCGTACAGCCCCACCTGCGGAGGCAGCCCGGCGAGCATCGCGTAGGCCAGGCTCTGCGGGATGAGCAGGACGGCCACGACGGCGCCGGCCATCAGGTCGGCGCGCCAGGTGGCGGGAGGTTTCAGCGGCATCGGCGGCAAGTATCGACGCGCTGAAAAGCAAAAACCCGCCGGAGGGCGGGTTGTGCGGGCAGCGCGCAGGCGCGAAAACCCGGAGTCAGTCGACCTTGGCGCCCGAGGCCTTGACGACCTTGGCCCACTTGGCGGTTTCAGCAGCGATCAGCGCCGCGAACTCGGCCGACGTGCCGCCGCCGGCCACGGCACCCTGCCCGGCCAGCCGCTCCCGCAGCGCTGGCGTGTTCAGCGCCGCCGCGGCCTCCCGCTGCAGACGGGCCACCTGATCGGCAGCCTGGGTGACCGGTGCGAGCAGCCCGAACCAGGAACTGGCCTCGTAGCCCTTGAGCATCGGGCCGCCCGCCTCCGCCACCGTGGGCAGCTCGGGCACGGCCGGGCTGCGCTGCGCGCTCGTCACGGCCAGCGCCAGCAGCTTCCCCGCCTTGATGTGGGGCAGGGCCGAAGGGAGGTTGTCGAACATCAGGTCCGTGTTGCCGGCCATCAGGTCCATCAGGGCCGGCCCCGACCCGCGGTACGGAAAGTGCAGCATGAAGCTGCCGGTCATCGTCTTGAAGAGCTCGCCCGCGAGGTGGATGGACGTGCCGTTGCCGCTGGACGCCATGTTGAGCTTGCCCGGGTTGGCACGCGCCACGCGGATCAGGTCGGCGACGCTGTGGATGCCGTAGCGCGCCGCATTGGCCGGGTTGAGCACGAGCACGTTGGGCACGGCCGCCACGAGGGTGACGGGGGCGAAATCCTTGACCGGGTCGTAAGGCAGGCGCGGGTAGAGGGCGGCGTTGATGGCGTGCGTGCCGACCGTGCCCATGAGCAGCGTGTGGCCGTCGGTGGCCTTGGCGACCTCGGCCGAGCCGATGTTGCCGCCCGCGCCGGGCCGGTTGTCGACGACGACGGCCTGGCCCAGGCGCTGCTGCAGCTCCGGCGCCATCGCACGGGCCAGCAGGTCGGTCGTGCCACCGGGTGTGAAAGGCACCACCAGCCGCAGCGGGCGCTGGGGCCAGCCTGACTGAGCGGCGACGGGCAGCGCGAGGCTGCCGGTCCAGGCAGCGACCTGGCGGCGATTGAGGCTCATGTCTGTCTCCTGTCTGCGCGAGGCGCGTCAGCGGTCGCCCTTGATGCCGGCCAGCTGGAGCACGCGCGCCCACTTCTCGGTTTCTGCAGTCATCAGCGCGGCAAGGCCTGCGGCCCCGCTGCCTTGCACGAGCATGCCACGTTGCGTGAGGCGTTCACGCAGCGCGGGCTGGGCGAGTGCAGCGACGCAGTCGCGCTGCAGGCGCGCCACCTGGTCGGGCGGCTGGCTGGCGGGGGCATACAGGGCCGTCCAGGCGCTGGCTTCGTAGCCACGCAGCGCCGGGCCGCCGGCCTCTTCCAGGGTGGGCAGCTCCGGCAGGCTGGGGCTGCGGCGGGCGCTGGTGACGCCCAGCGCGAGCAGCTTGCCGGCGCGGATCTGCGCCAGCGCCGTGGGCAGGGCGTCGAACATCAGGTCCATGTTGCCGGCGACGACGTCCTGCTGGGCCGAGGCCGTGCTGCGGTAGGGAAAGTGCAGCATGTACGTCTGCGTGAGCCGCTTGAACAGCTCGCCGGCCAGGTGCGTGGGCGTGCCGTTGCCACCAGAGGCGATGTGCAGCCGGCCAGGCTGCGCCGTGGCGGCGTGGATGAGGTCGGTCAGGCGACGCACGCCCAGGCTCTGCGCCACCGCCGGGTTCATGACGAGCACCAGCGGCAGCGTGGCCACGAGGCAGACGGGGGTGAAGTCCTTCACCGGGTCGTAGGGCAGCCGGCTGGACAGCAGTGGGTTGATGACGTGCGTGCCCAGGCCGGCGATCAGGAAGGTGTGGCCGTCGGTCGCGCCGGCCACTTCAGCGCTGCCGATGTTGCCGTTCGCGCCGGCCCGGTTCTCGATGGCGATCGGCTGGCCGAGGCTGCGCTGCAGTTCCGGCGCGAGCTGCCGCGCGGCCACCTCGTTGGCACCACCCGCAGGAAACGGCACCACGAAGCGCAACGGGCGCGTGGGCCAGGGCGCGGGTGCGCCGGGCTGGGCCATGGCGTTGCCGCAAGTGGCTGCCAGCCAGGCCAGCAGATCACGGCGATGCAGGGAAGCAGGCGGCCTGCGGGGCGGCCGTGCGGGGCTCATGTCGGACCGGGCAATTGTCGGAGTTGGACCTGGCCGTTGATGCAGGCCGCGTCGAAGTCTTGCAGGAGAGCCGCGAGCATATCTGCGTTGGGTGCCTCGACCGCCGTGATACCGACGCCGCGGTTGCGCCCCTCGGCCTTGGCCTTGTAGAGCACCATGTCGGCCCAGTTCACGGCCTGCTCCCAGTGCAGGTGCAGGCCCGGGCCCGCCGTGCCGCCGAGCGGGAAGCTGGCGAAGCCGATGGAGGCCGTGACGCGCAGCGGGCCCTCGGGCGTGTCGATGGCCTGCTCGCCGATGCCGCGCAGCACGCGCTCGGCCATCTGCGCGAGGTCGTCCCCGGGCAGGGCGGGCGCGAAGACGAGGAACTCCTCGCCGCCCCAGCGCACGACAAGGTCGCTGTCGCGCACCGCGGCGCGGATGCGGCGGGCCACCTCGACGATGACGGCATCGCCGGCCGCATGGCCGTGCCAGTCGTTGATGTTCTTGAAGTGATCGATGTCGATCATCATCAGCGCGCCTTCGAAGCCCTCGGCCGGGTGCTCGCGGGTGCGCTGGTCCATCACGGCCAGGAAGTGGCGGCGGTTGGACAGGTCGGTCAGCGGGTCGCGCTCGCTCTGGGCGCGCAGCAGGCTCTGGTTGGCCGTCAGGCGCGCCTGGGCGCGGCGCATGCGCACCAGCGTGACTCCCACCAGCGCGATCGACAGCAGCAGCAGCGCGCCCACGGCCAACCCCACCTGCTGCGCCAGCTGCTGGTTGGCGATCTGCTGGTCCTTGAGCTGGCCGTCGCGGGCGAGCAGGTCCAGGTCGCGCTGCTTGGCGGCGCTGTCGTACTTGCGGCCGAGCTCCTCCAGCGCCGCCGCGCGGTTGCGCTCGTTGGCCCGGTCGTTGAGCGCGCGCTCGGCATGCAGCGCCGTCAGCGCCTCCTTGAACTGGCCGGCCTCGGCCCAGGTGTCGGCCAGCTCGCGCAGCTCGCGGGCGCGCAGCACGAGGTCGCCGGGGTCGGTGCCGAACTCGCCCACGCGGGCGAGCTCCAGGCGCGCCTGGTCGAACTGGCGCAGCTTGATGTGGGCCACGGCCAGGTTGTGGTGCAGGCTGCGCTCGTAGAAGCGGTCGCCGAAGCGCTGCAGCACCGGCATGGCACGCTGCCCGGCGGCCAGGGCCTCCTTGAGCAGGCCCAGGTGCATGTAGGAGTCCACCAGGTTGGAGCGCAGCTGCGCGGCCAGGTGCGGCGCGTCGGCCTGATCGGCCAGCAGCAGCGCGGCCTCGAAGGCGCTGCGGGCGGCCTGCATGTCGCGCGCGCGGCGCTCGATCGCGCCTTCGTAGTTGCGCACCCGCGCGCCGGCCACGAGGTCGCCGGCGGCCTCGATCTCGGCGGCGTGCAGCTCGGCCCGGGCGGCGTCGAGCCGGTCCTGGGCCTGCAGCGAGATGGCCAGCATGCCCAGGCTGATGGCGGCCAGGTGCTTGTCGTCACCGCCTCGGGCCAGGGCCAGCGAACGGCGCGCGCTGGCCTCGGCGATGGCAAAGCTGCCCTGGGCGTACTGCTCGCGCTGCAGGAGGCGCAGGGCCTCCCAGGCGCTGCGGAAATCGCACCCCTGCTCGCGCACGGCGCGCTTCTCGTCGCCGGCCGGGCAGTGCTTGTCCAGGCCCGCGAGCGCCCGCGTCGCCAGCGGGCCGGCGGGCTTGCCCGCACGCTCCAGCGCCAGCGCGCGCAGCAGCCAGCTGCGGTCGACGCCGTCCTCGCGGGACATCAGCCGCTCGGCCACGGCCTCGGCCGCCTCGGTCTGACCTGCGTGCAGCAGCACGCGACCGCGCGCCATCAGCCAGGCCGCCTCGCGCGGCTGGCCGGGCCCGGCGTGGGTCGGCCAGCGCTGGTGCAGTTCGGCCAGCATGGCCTCGGGCGCATCGAAGGCGCGCCGTGTGAGGGCGGCCAGCTGGGCGTCTTCCGTGGCGGGGTCGGGTGCCACGACCGGCGCAGCGCCCGCGGACACGGCCGCCGCGAGCAGCACGATCAGGCGCAGGCCTCGGGTTGCCCAGCTCATGCGCCGGCCCCCCGCGGCGTGAGCTCCCCGGCCTCGGTCGGGCGCAGGCTCTGCGGCCCGGTGAGCGCCTGCAGGCCCACGAGGCCTTCGCTCCACGCCGCCTCCAGCCGCGCGGTGAGCTGGGCGGCCGCCAGGGCATCCGCAGCCTCGATGCGCTCCACGCCGTAGGCCTTGTTGCGGCCATGGGCCTTGGCCAGGTACATGACGGTGTCCACGAGGTCGATGGCGCGCTCCCACGTCAGGCGCAGGCCATGTGGCGGCACGGGCAGGCTCACGAAGCCGATCGAGGCCGTGACGACGAGCTCGCAACCCGCCAGCCGCACCGGCTGGCCGCCGATGAGGTCGAGCAGGCGCTGGGCGAGCTGCGCGCCGAACTGGCCTTCGTGGCTGCGCGCGACGATGAGGAACTCCTCGCCGCCCCAACGCACGATGAGGTCGTCGTCCCGCACGGCCTGGCGCAGGCGGTTGGCGATCTCGATCAGCACCGCGTCGCCCGCGGCGTGGCCCTGGCTGTCGTTGATGCGCTTGAAGTGGTCGATGTCGATGAGAAAGACGCTGGCGGCCAGGCCTTCGCCGCTGGACAGGCTCTTGATGGCCGCCTGGAAGTGGCGGCGGTTGGCCAGGCCGGTGAGCGGGTCGGTCTCGCTCTGGCGCTTGAGCGAGGCGTTGCTGTGCGCCAGTGCCTCGTTGGTGCGGCGCACGCGCCGGAAGGCCTGCCACAGCAGCCCGAGCGAGACGAGCACGCAGCCGCCCAGCGCCGCCCAGAGCATCAGCGCGAGGTTGCGCTGGTGGACCTGCTCGGCCTTGAGGGCGTTGTCGCGGTTGAGCAGCTCGATGTCGCGGGCGCGCTGCTCGGCGTCCTGGCGCTCCTGCGCCTCCAGCAGCAGCTTGCGGGTTTCGTCGCGCAGCACGCGTTCGCTGACGCGGCGGTGTTCGCGGTAGGCCGCGACGGCACCTGCCAGGTCTCCGGCCTTTTCCAGGTAACCGGCGAGCTCCTCCCAGCCGGCTGACGCGTAGGAGAGCGCGCCCTGCTGCTCGTCCAGCGTGTTGCCGGCGCGCACGTCGTCGCGCCCCTCGGCCACACGGCCCATGGCGATCTTGGCCAGGCCGATGTTGGACCGCGCCACGCTCTCCGCGCTGATGTTGCGCGTGGCGCGCGCCAGGGGCAGGGCCTGCTCCGCCAGCTCCAGCGCCCGCGCCCAGTGGCCCTGGCGCAGGTGGTGGTCGGCCAGGTTGGCCAGGCCCAGGGCGCGCACGGAGTCTGCACCGGCGCGCGCGGCCTGCTCCAGGGCGTCGGAGTAGGCCTGCAGCGTGATGCCGGAGTCGGCGTCGCCCGCATGCACGATGCCGCGCATCGTGTAGACGCGGTTGAGCGTCATGGGGTCGGGGTCCTTCTGGGCCTCGGCCAGCGCTTGGCCGATCAGCTGGCGTGCGCGCGCCGGGGTGTCGGCCCGGCTGGACGTGAAGGCCAGCTCCACCAGGCTCAGCGCCACGCGCCAGGGCTGGCCCATCTGCTCGGCAAGCCGCAGTGCGGCGTGGCCGTGGTTGAGCGAGGCGTCGAGCTCACCCGAGTCGCTGCTGATGGAGGCGAGCTGGTCGTAGTAGCGCCAGCGGAACACCGGGCCCGCGGCGGCCAGCTGGGCGGCATCCACCGCGAGCAGGGTCTTGCGCGCCTCCCGCAGGTCGCCATGGGCGCGCAGGTACTCGGCGCTGGCCGTGGCCGCGGCCACGACAGCCGCCGCGCGCTGCGGCCCGGCCGGCCAGTCGCGCAGCTGCTGGCTGATCTGCTCGCTCAGGCCCCGGTCGCGCCCGAGGGCGGCGAGCCAGCCGCGCAGGGCGAGCACGTCCAGCTGGGCGGCGCTGCCCGGGGGCACGCCCTGGGCGCGGGCGCGCAGCTCCTGCTCCAGCGCCGCCGGCTTGGCGCGCGCGGCGCGCTCGATGCGGTCCAGGTCTCGCTGGAGCTGGCCGTCGGTCGCCGCCGACGCCGCCGACGATGGCCCGTCGGCCGCACCGCCCTGGGGCGAGCACGCGCACAGCAGCGCGAGCGCGGCCAGGACCGCGCACAGCGTCGAACGTGAAGCCGGGGATGGGTGCATCAAGGTGGCGGCGAGGCGGTTGTGTCGCCTCGACCCAGCATTTCAGCGCGGCTCGGCCACCCGGTCGCGCGGGCGACACCGCAGGAGCGTTGAAATTGCACGCTACCGCCGGCTCGCCCGGTTAGGCAACCGGCGTGCTGACAGCGCTGTAACCGCGCGGCACGGCGCCAAGCAGCCGGCGGGTGTACTCCTCACGCGGCGCGCGGATGAGTTCGGCCGTGGGCGCCTGCTCGACGACGTCGCCGTTCTGCATCACCAGCACCTCGTCGGAGATGAACTTCACCACCGCCAGGTCGTGGCTGATGAAGATGTAGCTCAGCCCGAATTCGTCCTGCAGGTCCTTGAGCAGGTTGAGCACCTGGGCCTGCACCGACACGTCCAGCGCCGACACAGCCTCGTCGAGCACCAGCACCTCGGGCTGCAGCGTGAGGCAGCGCGCAATGGCGATGCGCTGGCGCTGGCCGCCCGAGAACTCGTGCGGGTACTTGGCCATGGCCGATTCGTCCAGGCCCACGCGCTGCAGCAAGGCGACGGCGCGGGCGTCGCGCTCGGCCGCGTTCTGGCCGATGCCGTGGATCTCCATCGGCTCGCGCAGCGTCTGGCCGATCGTGAAGCGCGGGTTCAGCGAGGCGTAGGGGTTCTGGAAGACGACCTGGATGCGCCGGCGCATCTGCTGCCAGTCCGGGCCGCTGAGCTTAAGCAGGTCACGCCCGTCGAACAGCACCTGGCCGCCGGTGGGCTCGTGCAGGCGCAGCAGCGTCAGGCCCATGGTGGTCTTGCCCGAGCCGGACTCACCCACCACCCCGAGCGTGTGGCCCTTGCGCAGCTTGAAGCTCACGCCCTTGACGGCCTTGAACTCGCGCTTGCCGAACAGGCCCTCCTTGAGCCAGAAGCTCTTTTGCAGGCCGGTGGCCTCCAGCACGACGGGCGCATTCGCGTCCTTGGCCTTGGCGTCGACACCCGCGCCGCGGCCGGCGATGTGGTCGTCGATGACCATCAGCCGCGCCGGGTTCTCCGTGAGCGAGGGGCGGCAGGCCAGCAGCGCCTTGGTGTAGGCATCCTGCGGGGCGCTGAAGATCTGCGCCACCGGCGCGCTCTCGCGCACCTGGCCGTGGCGCATGACGACGACGTGGTCGGAGATCTCGCCCACCACGCCGAGGTCGTGCGAGATGAACAGCAGGCTCATCTTGTGCGTCTGCTTGAGCTTGGCCATCAGCTCCATGACCTGGCGCTGGATGGTGACGTCCAGCGCGGTGGTGGGCTCGTCGGCGATCAGCAGCTTCGGGCTGCAGGCCAGGGCGACCGCGATCATCACGCGCTGCTGCTGGCCGCCGGACATCTCGTGCGGGTAGGCCCAGAGGCGCCGCTTGGGCTCGGGGATGCCGACCTCGTGCAGCAGCTCCTCCGCGCGCACAAGGGCCTGGCGCCGCGTCATGCCCATGTGCTTCATCAAGGGCTCGCAGATCTGCGTGGCCACGTTGAAGACCGGGTTGAGCGAGCTCATCGGGTCCTGGAAGACGCAGGCGATGTCCTTGCCGCGGATGGCCTGCAGCTCGCGCAGGCCCGTCTGCAGCAGGTCGCGCCCCTGGAACAGGATGCGGCCCTCGCGCTCGGCATTGCTCGGCAGCAGGTTGAGCACGGACATGGCCGTGACGCTCTTGCCCGAGCCGGATTCGCCCACCAGCGCGACGGTGCTGTTCTCCGGCACGTCGAAGCTCACGCCCTTGACGGCGAGCTGGCGCTGCATGACGCCGCCGGTGCGGCCCATGCGGAAGGCGACCTTGAGGTCCTGGATGCTCAGCAAGTGGGTCATTCGAGTCCCCGCAGCTTGGGGTCGAGGGCGTCGCGCAGCGCGTCGGTGAAGAGCGCGAAGGCGGTGACGAACACGGCCATGAAGGCCGTCACGGCGGCCAGTTGCCACCAGTAGCCGAGGATCATCTCGTTTTGCGCCTCGGCCAGCATGGTGCCCCAGGAGACCTGGTCCACGCTCACGCCCAGGCCCAGGTAGCTCAGGATGACCTCGCTCTTGATGAAGCTCACCACGTGCAGCGACAGCTGGACGAGGGCCACGTGCGACACATTGGGCAGGATGTGCCGGAACATGCGCGACCACTGGCTCGAGCCGATGGCCTCGGCCGAGCGCACGTACTCGCGCACGCGGTGCTTCATGAACTCGGCGCGGATGAGCCGGTAGATGCCCGTCCAGCCCGTGAAGGCCAGGATGCACACCACCGCCCCGATGCCGCGCGGGAAGATGGCCGCGAACGCGAAGATCAGCAGGATGCTCGGGATGGCCGTGAAGACGTTGTAGACCCACTCCAGCAGGTCGCCGATCTTGCCGCCGAAGAAGCCCGACAGCGCGCCGAGCACGGTGCCGATCAGCGTGGCCACGAGTGCGGCGGCCAGGCCCACGACGATGGACACCTCGGCGCCCTTGACCACCTTGGCGAGCACGTCGCGGCCGAGCCGGTCGCCGCCCAGCGGCAGCGTGTCGGCCTTGACGATCTCCTCGGTCTTGAAGGCCTTGGCGCGCTCGGCCCACTCGGCATAGCGCGGGGCGAGCGGGTCGACGTCGCTCAGGTCGACGTTGGGGCCCTTGGGCGAGGCGATGGTGCCGGTGTCTTCCTGGGGCTGGGGGCCGAGCAGGGTCGGCGGTGCATTGGGCACGCCGACCTCGCGCTGCCAGCCGGCGGCCACGAGATCGGTCGCGGCCAGCAGCACGAGCACCAGGAAGGCGCCCACGATGGCCATGCAGACCATGCCGACGCGGTCGGTCTTGAGCCGCCGCCAGGAGGCGGCCCAGACGCCGCCGGAGGAGTTGGATGCCGCCGTCATTTCAGGACCACCCGCGGGTCGACGAGCTTGTAGAGGAGGTCCACGAGCAGGTTGAAGGTCATCGTGAGCGCCGCCAGGTAGATGGCGAAGGCCTGCAGCACCGGGTAGTCGCCGCGGTTGACCGCCAGCAGCAGCTCGCGGCCCAGGCCCGGGATGGAGAAGAACACCTCGATCAGGAAGCTGCCCACCAGCACGCCGGGCAGCAGCACCGACACGTTGGTCAGGATGGGGATCATGGCGTTGCGCAGCACGTGCTTGAGCAGCACGGTGCGCTCGGTCAGGCCCTTGGCGCGCGCGGTGCGCACGTAGTCGTGGCCGATCTCGTCGAGGAAGAAGCTGCGGTACAGGCGGATCTGCGGCGCCAGCGACACGGCCACCGCCACCAGGATGGGCAGCGGCGCGTAGGTGGTGAGGTTGGTCCAGTGGTTGGCCGTCCAGCCCTGCACCGGGAACCAGCCCAGGCGGAAGGCGAACACGTACTGCGCCAGGATCACGTAGACCAGCAGCGAGATGGACACCGCCACCGTGCTGCAGATCATCACGGCACGGTCGGTCAGGCTGCCACGCACAGTGGCCACGGCCAGCGCGAACGGGATGGCCAGCACCACTTCCAGGATCAGGATGGGCACCGTCACCGTCAGCGTGGCCGGCAGCCGCGTGGAGAAGAGGTTGGCGACCGACTCGTTCGTCGCCCAGCTCTTGCCCCAGTCGAAGGTGACGATCTGCTTGACGAAGAGGTAGAGCTGCTCCCAGACCGGCTTGTTCAGGCCAAGCTGCTCGCGGATCGACTCGATCTGCTCGGGGCTCGCATTCAAACCACCAAGGATGACGGAAGGATCACTTCCAAAATACTTGAACAAAAAGAACACCAGCAGCACGACACCGAGCAGGGTCGGGATCATCTGCCACAGGCGTCGGATCAGGTAGGCCGCCATCGAGGACTCCAGTGGGGCGCGCAAAAACCACAAACCCCGCGGGAGACACGGGGTTACGCGACAAAACGGGGCGGAGTCTATGCGAGCGCCGCGTCCTGGCGGCATGCCGGTTTCACTAGACTCCGCCACTTCCGTCGACGACCCTGCCCGAAATGAAGCTGCCCGCCCTGTTCTGTGCCCTGCTGCTGAGCTGTGCCCTGCCCGGCGCCCAGGCCCAAACCCCCGCACCGCAGAAGGTCTTGCGCTACGCCTTCAAGGTGGCTGAAACCGGTTTCGACCCTGCCCAGATCACGGACCTGTACTCCAAGGCCATCGCCGCGGGCATCTTCGACGCCCCGCTGGAGTACGACTTCGGCGCCCGCCCCTTCAAGCTGCGCCCGGCCACGCTGGCCGAAATGCCCGAGATCAGTGCCGACTTCAAGACCATCACGATGAAGGTCAAGCCGGGCATCTACTTCAGCGACGACCCGGCCTTCAAGGGCGAAAAGCGCGAACTCACCGCGGCCGACTACGTCTACAGCATCAAGCGCCACTACGACCCGAAGTTCAAGAGCGGCAATCTGTACCTGCTCGAGAACGCCAAGATCGTCGGCCTGTCGGAGTTGCGCCGGGAACTGATGAAGGCCAAGAAGCCCTTCGACTACGACCGCGAGGTCGAGGGCCTGAAAGCCCTGGACCGCTACACCTTCCAGATCAAGCTCGGCGTGCCGGACCCGCGCTTCGTCTACCAGTTCAGTGACGCCGGCTTCCTGGGCGCCGTGGCGCGCGAGGTGGTGGAGTTCTACGGCGACAAGATCATGGAGCACCCGGTGGGCACCAACGCCTGGCGCCTGGCCGAGTGGCGGCGCAGTTCGCGCGTCGTGCTCGAGAAGAACCCCAACTACCGCGACGTGCGCTACGTCGAGACCGCCCCGCCTGGCGCGAGCGAGCAGCTCAAGGCCGAGATCGCGGCGCTGCAAGGCAGAAAGCTGCCGCTGGTGGACCGCGTCGTCATCGACATCATCGAAGAGGCGCAGCCGCGCTGGCTGTCCTTCCTGCGCGGCGAGGCCGATGTCATCGAGGAAGTGCCCATCGACTTCGCCGGCGTCGCCATGCCGGGCAACCAGCTGGCGCCCAACCTCGCCAAGCAGGGCATCACGATGACGCGCTACCCGCGGGCCGACATCTCGCTGAGCTACTTCAACATGGATGACCCGGTCGTCGGCGGCTACACACCGGAGCGCATCGCGCTGCGCCGGGCCATCAACCTGGCGGTGGACCTGGACAAGGAGATCCGCCTCGTGCGCCGGGGCCAGGCGCTCAAGAGCCAGGGCCCCATCCCGACCACCGTGTTCGGCTACGACCCAGCGTTCAAGTCGGAGATGACGGAGTTCAGCGTGCCCAAGGCCAAGGCGCTGCTCGACATGTACGGCTACAAGGACCGCGACGGCGATGGCTGGCGCGAACAACCCAACGGCGAGCCGCTGTCCATCGAGTACTCGACGCTGGCCGACGGCGAGCGACGCCAGCTCGCCGAGCAGTGGCAGAAGAACATGGCCGCCATCGGCATCCGCATGACCTTCAAGATCGGCAAGTTCCCCGAGCAGCTCAAGGCGGCCAACGCCGGCAAGCTGCAGATGTGGGGCGTCGGCTGGGTGGGCACCACCCCTGACGGCGACACCTTCCTGGCCCTGGGCTCGGGCAAGGCCAAGGGCCATGCCAACAAGCCGCGGTTCGAGCTCGCAGCGTTCGACGCCATCTACGAGAAGCAGAAGGCCCTGCCCGACGGCCCCGAGCGACAGGCGTTGATGACCGAAGGCCAGCGGCTGCTCGTGGCCTATGCCCCGTACAAGTTCCACGTGCACCGCGTCTGGACGGACATGGCCCAGCCCTGGGTGAAGGGCTACAGCCGCAACATCTTCGTGCGCGACTTCTGGAAGTACATCGACGTCGAGCCCGCCGCACAGCCCAAGGCCAAGTCATGAAGCTGCTCCTTGCCGCCCTCGCCGCCAGCCTCACCCTCGCGCTGCCCGGCGCCACGCACGCGAGCGACGCCGCCGCGCCCGTCAAGACGCTGCGTTATGCCTTCCTGCAGGCCGAGACCGGCTTCGACCCCGTGCGCGTGTCCGACATCTACTCGCGCACCGTCACCTCGCACATCTTCGAGTCACCCTACACCTACGACCCGCTGGCACGGCCCACGCGCATCGTGCCGCAGGTCGCCGACGGCGAGCCCGAGATCAGCGCCGACTACAAGACCTTCCGCATCAAGATCCGCCCGGGCATCTACTTCGCCGACGACCCGGCGTTCAAGGGCAAGCGGCGCGAGGTCACGGCACAGGACTTCGTCTACAGCATCAAGCGCTTCGCCGACCCCGCCACCAACGCGCAGGGCTGGATCAGCTACGAGGACGCCGGCATCGTGGGCCTGGGCGAGTTGCGCAGCCAGATCATCAAGTCCAAGAAGCCCTTCCCCTACGACGCCGAGGTGGAGGGCCTGAAGGCACTCGACCGCTACACGCTGCAGGTCAAGACCATCGAGCCGCGACCGCGCCTGGTGGAGTCCATCTTTGCCGGCAACGACCTCTACGGCGCCGTGGCGCGCGAGGTGGTCGAGGCCTACGGCGACAAGATCTCCGAGCACCCGGTCGGCACGGGGCCTTTCGTCCTGCATGACTGGCGGCGCAGCTCGCAGATCGTGCTCGTGCGCAACCCCACCTACCGCGACCGTCTGTACGACGCCCAGCCCGCGGCCGACGATGCCGAGGGTCAGGCCATCCTGGCCCGGCTCAAGGGCAAGCGGCTGCCCATGGTCGACCGCGTGGTGGTGGACATCATCGTGGAGCGCCAGCCGCGCTGGCTGGCCTTCCTGAACAACGAGCACGACTTCATCGAGCGCGTGCCCGAGGAGTTCATCACCCAGGCGGCGCCGGGCGGCAAGCTCGCGCCCAACCTGGTCAAGCGCGGCATGCAGGCGGTGTTCACGCTGGCGCCGGACATGACGCTGACCTGCTTCAACATGGACGACCCCGTCGTCGGCGGCATGGCCCCCGAGAAGGTGGCGCTGCGCCGCGCCATCTCGCTGGCCTACGACGTGCGCAAGGAGATCCGCCTGGCGCGCCGCGGCCAGGGCGTGCCCGCGCAGGCGCCGATCGTGCCGCACACGACCGGATACGACCCCGCCTTCAAGAGTGAGATGAGCGACTACGACCCGGCCCGCGCCAAGGCGCTGCTGGACCTGTACGGCTATGTCGACAAGGACGGCGACGGCTGGCGCGACCTGCCCGACGGCAGCCCGCTCGTCATCACGCGCAACACCGAGCCCAACTCGCTGAACCGCGCGGTGGACGAGCTGTGGGAGAAGGCACTGCGCGCGGTCGGCATCCGGCTCAAGACCAAGATCCAGCAGTGGCCCGAGAACCTCAAGGCCGCGCAGGCGGGCAACTACCAGATGTGGCCGGTCGGCTCCACGGCCGCGCAGCCCGACGGCGCCGGTGCCCTGCAGCGCTACTACGGCCCGGCCAGCGGCACGCAGAACCTGCCGCGCTTCCGCAACGCGCGCTTCGATGCGCTGTACGACCGCATCCAGGCCCTGCCCGACGGCCCCGAGCGCGACGCGCTCTTCAAGGAGGCCAAGCGGCTTGCCGTGACCTACATGGCCTACAAGGTCAACCTGCACCGCATCGTGACGGACATCGAGCAGCCCTGGATGACGGGCTACCGCCGACCGCTGTTCTGGCAGGACTTCTGGCAGTACGTCGACATCGACCCTGCCAAGCAGCCTGTCCACTGATTTGCGCGGGCGCATCCCGCCCAATCGACGGCCTGTCGCAAGGGGCTGGCAGGCACGCGCCATGCCGCTAGGCTTCGTCTCATCAACACCGAGAGGAGCCCGACATGAACGACGCCGACGAACTTGCCAAACTTGCTGACCTGCACGCTCGCGGTGTGCTGAGCGACGAGGAATTCGCCAAGGCCAAGGCCCGCGTGCTGGACGGCCACGCCGCCGCCGGCAGCGCCAGCGGCAGCAGCAGCCCCCCGCCGAACATCGGCGCCGTCAACGGCATCCGGCGTGCGCGCATGGACCGCTGGCTCGGTGGCGTCTGCGGCGGCATCGCCCGCGCCACGGGCCTGGACTCGTGGGTGTGGCGGCTGATCTTCACCGTCCTCTTCCTGGCCTTCGGCAGCGGGATCCTGCTCTACATCCTGCTGTGGATCTTCATACCCGAGGAATGAGACCACCCCCTACCGGCTTCGCCGGCCCCCTCAAGGGGGCGCCGCTGGCGGCCCGGCAAAGCCGGTTCCGCGGCGGCTGCTGGAGGGGTCGGCCCGGGGGGCCTCCGTGGGTTTCGCCGGTATGCTGGGCAAAACACGGAGACAGCGCATGAAACAGCTTGCAGGCCTGGACGCCAGCTTCCTGTATCTGGAGACCCCGCAGATGCCGATGCATGTCGGCGCGCTGCACGTGCTGGAGCTCCCCGCGGACTACGACGGGGACTTTGTCGAGGACCTGCGCGAACACATGCGGGCGCGGCTGCCGCTGCTGCCGGCCCTGCGCCGCAAGCTGCTGTCGATGCCGCTGGGGCTGTCCAACCCGGGCTGGGTGGACGCCGACCCGGACCTGGAAGAGCACATCGTCGAGATCGCCCTGCCCGAGGGCAGCGGCATGGCCGAGTTGGAGGCGCAGGTGGCCGCACTCCACCCCGTGCTGCTGGACCGCATCCGGCCGCTGTGGAAGTTCCATGTGTTCACGGGCGTGGAGCCCGGCCCCGAGGGCCAGCCGCGCGTGGCGCTGTACACGCAGCTGCATCACGCCGCCGTGGACGGGCAGGCCGCCGTGGCGCTGGCGCAGGTCATCCTGGACCTGAGCCCCGAGCCGCGCGCCGTGGACACCATCGCGGCCCGCGGCAAGAAGCGCGGCCAGCTCGGCACTGTCGGGCTGCTGCGCGCGGCCGTCTCGCAGCAGTGGAAGCAGACCGTCAAGCTCGCCCGCTCGCTGCCCAGCGCGGCCGGCATCCTGGGCCACATGGCCGCGGGCTATGTTGGCGGTGCCGCCACGGGCGCCTCGGTCGGCAAGCTGCGCCAGTTGCTGGCCGACGTGGCCTCGCAGACGACGGCCGTGGTGCGCGGCAAGACGGCCGTGTCCAGCCTCGGCCCCGCGCCGCGCACGCGCTTCAATGTGAGCCTGTCGGCCACGCGCTCGTTCGCGGCTGTCACGCTGCCGCTGGCCGAGCTCAACCGCACGCGCAAGCGCCACGGCGCGAGCGTGAACGACGCCGTCCTCTTCGTCATCGGTGGCGCGCTGCGCCGCTACCTGACCAAGCACGGGCCACTGCCGCGCAAGCCGCTGATCGCGGCCGTGCCCGTGTCCACGCGGGCGGCCGGCGACACCACGTCCAACAACCAGGCCACCATGACGCTCATGAGCCTGGGCACGCACCTGGCCAACCCCGCCGAGCGCCTGGCCCACGTGATGGCCTCCAGCCAGGCCATGAAGGCCCAGATGAGCCAGCTCAAGAGCCTGATGCCCACCGACTTCCCGAGCCTGGGCATCCCCTGGCTGATGCAGGCCGGCGCCATGCTCTACGGCCGGGCCAAGGTGGCCGAGAAGCTGCCGGTCATTGCCAACGTCGTCATCTCCAACGTGCCGGGGCCGCAGATGCCGCTGTACCTGGCCGGCGCGAAGATGATCACCAACTACCCCACGTCGATCGCCGTGCATGGCCTGGCGCTGAACGTCACGGTGCAGACCTACAACCAGTCGCTGGACATCGGCCTGATGGCCTGCGGCGAGGCCCTGCCCGAGACCGCCGAACTGGCCGCTTATGTCGAGGCGGCCTTCATGGAGTTCCAGGCTTTGCCGGTGGTGCAGGCACCTGAAGAAGCGCCCGCGGTGAAGAAGGCCGCGCCGCGCAGGCCCGCCGCCAAGAAGGCGCCCGCCAAGCCCAAGGCCGTCGCCAAGGCGACACCCAAGCCCCGGGCAAGCACGCCCCGGAAAAGGGCCGTGGCTGGCTAACATGCCGGGGCTGTGCCTGCCCTCTCCGACCTGATGCCCGCCTCCCGCACGCCGCGCTTTTCGCGCTGGCAGACCGCCCCCGGCCTGACGACGCCCGACTGGTCCGACCTGCGCGCCCCCAACGCCTGGCTGTTGCTGCTCGAAGGCCGCGCGCCGTGGGAATACGCCGCGCTGCTGGCGGCCACGCCGTGGCTGAAGAAGCTGCCGCACGGCGACGGCCACCCGGTGCTCGTCTTCCCCGGGCTGGGCGCCAACGACCTCACCACCGCGCCGCTGCGCGCACTGCTCGACTCCATCGGCTACATGACCCAGCCCTGGGGCCAGGGCTTCAACTTCGGCCCGCGCGCCGGCGTGCTGGAACAGATCAAGCACGACCTGCAGGCCCTGCACCGGCGCCACCACCGCAAGGTCAGCCTGCTGGGCTGGAGCCTCGGGGGCATCTACGCCCGCGAGCTGGCCAAGGAGTGCCCTGACCTCGTGCGCTGTGTCGTCACGCTGGGCACGCCCTTCACCGGCCACCCGCGCGCGACCAACGCCTGGCGTTTCTTCGAGCTCGTCAGCGGGCACACGTCCAACGACGCTGAGCTGATGGAGGCCATCCGCCAGCCGCCGCCCGTGCCCACCACGTCCATCTTCTCCAAGACCGACGGCGTCGTCGCCTGGCGCTGCAGCGTCAATGAACCGGGCCCGCTGGTGGAGAACATCGAGGTGCACGCCAGCCACATCGGCCTGGGCTTCAACCCCATGGCCCTGTACGCCCTGGCCGACCGCCTCGCCCAGCCCGAAGGCGACTGGAAGCCCTTCGAGCCCAAGGGCGCGCGGCGCTGGTTCTACAAGACGCCGGCAAGCGCCGCCGACTGAGGCGCAAACGCGGTGAACGGGCGGGTCGCCCTGCCGCCCAGTGGGGCCGAAGGCGCACCCAACAGCCCGCCCGAGGCGGCGTCGGCCATCTCGCGGTAAGGTATCGCCTTCAAACCGGATCCCGACCATGCAACACCACACCCTCGCCGCCGACGACAAGGCCGCCAAGAAAGACGCCCCCGAGAAGCAGGAAGAGCAACTGCTCTTCAAGAGCCGCTTCGTGATGATCTTCGGCGAGATCGACGACAAGATGGCCCACGCCACCTGCCGCCGCCTGCTCGCGCTGAGCCAGGAGTCCGACGCGCCGATCACGCTGCTCATCTCCAGCCCCGGCGGCCACGTGGAGAGCGGCGACGCCATCCACGACATGATCCGCTTCGTGCGCGCACCGGTCACGGTCATCGGCACGGGCTGGGTGGCGAGTGCCGGCACGCACATCTACCTGGCCGCACCCAAGGAACGGCGCCTGGCCCTGCCCAACACCCGCTTCATGATCCACCAGCCGGCCGGCGGCGCCGGTGGCCAGGCCAGCGACATCGCCATCCAGGCCAAGGAGATCCTGCGCACCCGTGCGCGCATCGCCGCCGTCATCGCCCGCGAGACGGGCCAGCCGATGGAGCGTGTGGCCATCGACATCGAACGCGACTTCTGGATGAGCACCGACGAGGCCATCGCCTACGGGCTGGTCTCGCGCGTGGTCGAGCGCCAGTCCGAGCTGGGCTGACCCGCTTCACCCGGATGCAGCTCTCCTGCAATGGCGTGCGCCTCGAAGTCGAGGTGCACGGCCCGGACGACGGCGAGCCCTTGCTGATGATCATGGGCCTGGGCATGCAGCTCGTGGCCTGGCCCGACGGTTTCGTCGAGCAGCTGGTGGACCGGGGCTTTCGCGTCATCCGCTTCGACAACCGCGATGTCGGCCTGAGCGAATCCTTCGACAGGCTGGGCGTACCCAACATCCCCGTCGCCGCGCTGCTGCACACCTTCGGGCTGCCGGTGAAGGCGCCCTACCAAATCGCCGACCTGGCGCGCGACGCCGTCGGCGTGCTGGACGCGCTGGGCATTGCGCGGGCGCATGTGTGCGGCGCGTCCATGGGCGGCATGATCGCCCAGCACCTGGGCTTCGCCCACGGGCAGCGGCTCAAGAGCCTGACGCTGATGATGACCACCAGCGGCCACCGCAGCCTGCCCAAGGAGAGCCTCAAGGTGCGCCGCGCGATGTTGTCGCGCCCGCGGCCCGCGAGCACGCCCGAGCAGAAGTTCGAGAACGTGCTGGACCACTACGTGCGCCTGTACGGCGTCATCGGCAGCCCGGGCTACCCGCCGGAGCCGGCCGCGCTGCGCCAGCGCATCTCGCAGGTCGTGAAGCGCTCGTTCCGGCCGCAGGCCGTGGCCCGACAACTGGTGGCCATTGCCGCCGACACGCACCGCGCGGAACGCCTGCCCCGCATCACGGTGCCGACCCTGGTGCTGCACGGCGAAGGCGACCCGCTGATCCCCGTGGCGGCAGCGCACGACCTGGCGCGCCGCATCCCGGGCGCCCGGCTGGACACCCCCCCCGGCTGGGGCCATGACCTGCCCGAAGCGCTGTGGCCGCGCCTGGCGACGGCCATCGCCACGCACGCCGCCCAGGGCGCGCCGGCGGCCGGCGGCGCCTGACCCCCATTCAGCGCTGCGCGTCGGCCAGCGAGGCGATGCTCTGGTAGGCCTGCAGGGCCTGCTCGAGGTTGGCGCCGCCTTCCAGCATGGCCTTGCGCAGCGCGAGCTGCGCGTCCTCGGTCTGCTGCTCCTGGTCGGACACCGTGCCGTCGCGGTTGACGTCGGCCGTGGCGTGCACGACGCCGGTGGCCACCTTGGCCGAGTCCTGCGCCGCCGCGGCCCGCGCGCCTGCGGCCGAGACGGTCACCACGGCTGACGCGGCCTCTGAATCCGCCACGGCCCGCCGCGCCGGCGCAGGGCCGTCAGCCGCGCCCGGTGGCGCGTTGCTCAGGGAGGAAGTGACAGGCGTGACCATGGCGCAATGGGTGGGTTCGTGCCGGGATATCGGCAGCCCTGGCTGGAACTGAAGCCGATTCTTGCCGGCTCAGCGCCCGCGCGCCTGCGCCTTGACCTCGACCGTGGTGCGTTGCTTGTCCTCGCCCTCGACGGTGAGCGTCAGCGGCACCGTCTCGCCCGCCTTGATGGGGGCCTTCAGGCCCATCAGCATGACGTGATAGCTGCCGGGCTTGAGCGCCACGGCCTGCCCCGCCGGCAGGGCCAGGGCCTCGACGGCGCGCATCTTCATGACGCCGTCTTCCATCTTCATCTCATGGATCTCGACCATCTCGGCCACCGGCGAGCTGGCCGCCACCACCTTGGCCGCCTTGGTGGCGGTGAGCTGCATGAAGGCCCCCGTGGCCTTCTGGGGGGCCACGGTGGCGCGCACCCAGGGGTCGTCGACCTTGATTTGGGCGTGGGCCGCGAAGGCGGCGAACAGGGCGGAGGCGGTCAGCAGTCGGCGCATGGGAGTCGGGTGCAGGGCGAAAACCACCATTTTGGCGAGTTCGGTCCGGCCCTGCCGCCCAGGGACTTGCAATCACTGTCCATGTGTACTATCGTACTAGTACACATTGCCAGTACCCATGGACCCCACCCACTTCGTGCAGATCAACACCGGCTCGCCCGAGCCGATCTACCGCCAGCTCATCGAGCAGGTGAAGCGGCGGGTCGCGGCCGGGCAGTTGCAGGCGGGCGACGAGATCCCGTCGGTGCGCGAGCTGGCGCAGGCGCTGGCCGTGCACCCCATGACCATCTCCAAGGCGTACTCGATGCTGGAGATGGAGGGCGTGCTGGAGCGCCGGCGTGGGCTGTCGATGGTGGTGGCCGCCCAGCACCAGGGCGCGCAGCCCACCGCCGACCGCGCCGAGCTGCTGCGCCCCACGCTGGAGAAGGCCGCGGCCGAGGCGCGCCAGCTGGCGCTGCCGGCCGCCCAGGCGCTGCAACTGTTCAAGACCATCCTGGAGGAAGCCCCATGACCAGCCCTCACTTCCCGCATGCCGAGACCCCCAGCGCCGTGCTGGCCGGCGTGACCCTGCACTACCCCAAGGGCCCGACGGTGCTGCAGGGGCTGGACTGGCAGCTGCTGCCCGGCCAGGTCGTCGGCCTGCTGGGGCGCAATGGCGCGGGCAAGACGACGCTCCTCGAGACACTGCTCGGCCTGCGCTCGCCGGATGCAGGCGCCGTGCAGCTGTTTGGCCAGCACGTTCAGCACCTGGACGACGCGACGCGGGCGCGCATCGGCTACGTGCCGCAGCACAGCGACCTCTTCGAGGCGTTCACCGGCACCCAGCTGCTGGCCTACTTCCGCAGCTTCTACCCGCGCTGGAACCAGGCCAAGGTCGACGGCCTGATGTCGCGCTGGGACATCGACGGCGACAAGCCCATCCGCAAGCTCTCCGGCGGCCAGAAGCAGCGCCTGTCCATCATCCGCGCGCTGGCCCACGAGCCCGACCTGCTGGTGCTGGACGAGCCCGTGGCGAGCCTGGACCCGGCCGGGCGGCGCGACTTCCTGCGGGAGCTCGTGGGCGAGGTGCTGGACCGCGGCGCCACGGTGGTGTTCTCCACCCACATCCTGTCGGACCTGGAACGGGTGGCCTTCAACATCGCCTTCCTGAGCCAGGGCCGCATCGCGCTGCAGGCGCCGCTGGACGAGCTGCTGGAGCAGGTGCGCGCCTTCACGGGCAGCGTGACCGAGATGGCGGCCCTGATGGCGCGGCTCGGTGCCCAGCCGCTCAAGCGCACGCCGCTAGACGCCGGCCGTGAGCGCGTGCTGGCGCGGCTGCCGGCCGATGTGGCCGTGCCCGCAGGCGTGGCAGCGGACCGGGTCAACCTCGACGACCTGTTCACGGAGCTGACCTGATGAACACCGCGCAGCTCTCGCAGACCCTGCTGGCCTCGTGGCGCCAGCGCGACCGCAGCTCGCCGTGGGGCCGCTGGCTGATCGCGGCGCTGGTGATCGTGCCAAGCCTGGCGAGCGTGGCGTGGTTCGAGGGGCCCGCGCGTTGGGCCTTGCCCGCTGGAATGCTGCTGTTGGTCATCCACATCGGGTGGATGGGTGTCAGCGCCAACCTGCAGGTGCAGAACGACCCGGCCGCCGCCCGCTTCGTGCCGGGCCACGTGCGCGCGCTGCAGGAGGCCGCGTTGCTGGGCTGGGTGCTGTGCACCGCCGCGAGCACCTTGCTGATGTGGCTGGTCGTGCCCGCGCCATTCCTGTCGTGGCAGGCGCTGCTGCTGGGCAATGCGGCCGCCGCCGTCTTCTCGCTGTGGTCCTCGCGCTTTTGGTGGCTGTGGTTCATGGCCGTGTTCTGGGCGCCGCTGCTGGGCGCCTTCGGCGAGACCGTGCGGGCCCCGCTGCAGGCGGCGCAGGCGCTGTGGGCCGGGCACACCGATGTGCTGCTGGTCGTCGGCCTGCTGCTGCTCTCGACGCTGGTGCCGGCCGTCTTCGGGCATGGCGACGACCGCCACCGCCGCTCCCACGACCGCCTGCGCCGCATGCAGGAGGTGCAGCGCATGTTCCAGGAGGGCCGGCAGGCCACGCCCGTGCAGGCGTTCGCGAGCCTGGAGCGCTTCAGCAGCCCATTCGTCGCGGCCATCTCGGCGTGGCGCCAGCATGTGCTGCGCACGGCGGACAACCGCCGGCTGGGCAGCGTGATGGCGCGGGCCGAGCTGGTCCTGCATGGCAACCAGCACTGGACGTACCAGCTGCTCGCCGTGATGAGCCTCGTCGTCGGCCTGGCGCTGACCTTCGTGGTCGTGATCGCGTGGACGTCGGTGCCGCTGGCCGAGATGGTCAAGCATGGCGCCTTCGGCATGAGCATCGGGCTGGCCAGCATGGCCATGAACCCGACGCTCGCGCGCCCCATGCTCTGGCAGACACGCCGCGAGCAGGCCCTGCTTCGCCTGCTGCCGGCCATACCCCAGGGCAGCGCGCTGAACCGCGCCGTGGCCTGGATCGCGCTGCGCCATGCGCTGCTCGCGGCCCTGCTGGCGTCCCTGGTCATCATCCCGCTGTGCGCGGCAACGAGCCAGTGGGGGCTGCTGTGGCTGCCCGTGATGGCCGTGCCGTGGTCGGTGTGGACGGCCACGCGTTCACCGGCCAGCATGCGGCCGCCCACCGGGCTGACGTCAGCGCTGCCCGTGCTGGCGTTCTATCTGTGCGCAGGGCTGGCTTATGTCGGCACCGAACGGCTCGGGCTGCCGATGACGCCGCTGGCGCTGGGCCTGCTCGCGGCCACCGCGGCCTGGGGTGCGTACCGCTGGCGCCAGCTCGCCCGGCAACCCGCGGCGCTGCCGGCGGGGCGCCTGGCCTGACTCACTGCGGGATCTCGGGCTCTGCCAGCTGTGCCAGCAGCGTGAGCGATTCCTGCCAGCCCATGATGCAGGCCTCGGCCGGGATGACGGCCGGGATGCCCTCCTGCGTGATGCGCAGCTCGGTGCCGCAGAACACAGCGCGCAGCTCGACCGTGGTCGTCATCTCGCCGGGCAGGTTGGGGTCGTCGAAGGTGGCGGTGTAGCGCAGTCGCTCGCCCGGCACCAGTTCGAGGTAGCGGCCGCCAAAGCTGTGGCTGCCGCCGGTCGTGAAGTTGGTGAAGCTCATGCGCCATCTGCCGCCGACCTGGGCGTCCATGGTGTGCACCGTGCCCGTGAAGCCATGCGGCGGCAGCCACTTGGCCATGGCCGCGGGCGTGATGAAGGCGCGGTAGACGCGCTCGGGTGGGCAGCGCAGCACGCGCTGGAAATTGACGGTGGTGGTGGTGCTCATGTCGTGGTCGGTGGGGGCAGAGGACGACCCTCTGTCGACACGACGATCAGACCCGCTCCCGATCGACAACGCAAGCGGCGCGGCTCAGAGCGGCAGTTCGGTGAAGTAACGCCCGCCGTGGAAGATGAGGGGCTGCGCGCCAGGGCGGGCGGTGCAGCGCTCCACCTCGCCGACGAAGATGACGTGGTCGCCCTCCTCGTAGCGGCTGCGGTTGGCGCACTCGAACGTGGCCACCGTGCCGTCCAGCACCGGCGCGCCACCCGCGCCCTCGCGCCAGGCGACGCCCGCGAAGCGGTCGATGTCGCGCGTGGCAAAGCGCTGGGCGAGGTCTTTCTGGTCGGCCGCGAGGATGTTGATCGCGTAGTGGGAGCCGTGGGTGAACACCGGCATGGAGCCCGCACGCCGGGCCAGGCTCCACAGCACCAACGGAGGCTCCAGCGACACCGAATTGAAGGAGTTCGCGGTCAAGCCCACCAGGCTGCCGTCGGCACCACGCACGGTGATGATGGTCACGCCGGTGGCGAACATCCCCAGGGCGGCGCGGAATTGCTGGCTATCCATCGTGGCGATTGTCGCCGTCCTCGTCCTACGCCAGGGCCTTGAAGGTCATCGCACAATCCCGGGCATGAATGCCGCCGACTTCACCGTCCACGACGACCTTCAGTTCAGCAACCCGCCGCGGCGCATGTTCGGCGACTGTGCCGACTGCGCCGCCGGCCGCTGCGCCCCGCCGGCCCAGCGCGGGCGGCGCCTGTTCACCGGCCTGCTCGGTGCGGCGGCGCTCACGCCTGCCTGGGCACGCGAGGGCGTGGACGTGGGGCCCAAGAGCAAGTTCGCCGGCCTCGTGTCGGCCGAGCAACTCGAAGGTGCCGGCGGCCAGCAGTACGCGCAGATGATGCGCGAGGCCGCCCAGCAGCGCGCACTCGCCCCCATGGAGCATCCGCAGGCCCAGCGCCTGCGCTACATCGCCCAGCGCATCATTCCCTACAGCTACGAGTGGAACGACCGCGCACGGCAGTGGAAGTGGGAGGTCAACCTGCTGGGCAGCCCGCAGCTCAACGCCTTCTGCATGCCGGGCGGCAAGATCGCCTTCTATTACGGCATCCTCGAGAAGCTCAAGCTGGAGGACGACGAGGTCGCCGCCATCATGGGCCACGAGGTGGCGCACGCGCTGCGCGAACACGCCCGCGAGCGCATGGGCAAGACGGCCGCCACCAATGGCGTCATCGAGCTGGGCTCGGCCCTGCTCGGCCTGGGCAACCTCGGGCGGGGCCTTGCGGGCCTGGGCGGCCAGCTGCTCACGCTGCGCTTCAGCCGCGAGGACGAGAGCGAGGCCGACCTGGTGGGCATCGAGCTGTCGGCGCGCGCCGGCTACGACCCGTCGGCAGCCGTGCGGCTGTGGGAAAAGATGATGGCAGCCAACAAGGGCGCGCCGCCCCAGTGGCTGTCCACCCACCCGGCCAGCGGCACCCGCATCCGCGACATCCAGGCCAGCCTGCCGCAGGTGTCGGGGCTCTACGCCCGCGCGCCCCGCCCGGACCGGCGCTTCCCGGTGGCGCCCCCGCTGCGGTCGGCCCAACAGGGCAACGGCTGAAGCCGCCGCGGCGCGCTACCAGCGCGCCGGCAGGTTCTTCAGCCGCTGGTACTCGCCCGCGGCCACGCGGCGCAGGTAGCCGCCCAGTTCCAGGTCCTTCACGAGCTTGGACACCATCTCGCGCGAGCAGCCCAGGCGCTGCGCCATGCCCTGGTGCGTGAGCGCCAGGTGGCGGCCATCGCCGGTGGACTCGTCCACCAGGTTCTTGAGCCGGCCGTAGACGTCGTTGAGCGCGAGCTGCTTGGTCGACAGCGTGGCCGCCCGCGCGCGGCGGATGACCTTGGTCAGCAGCTCGAAGGCGAACTCGGGGTGCTCGCTGATGTGCGTGAGCAGGCTGGCGCGCGTGACCATGACCAGCCGGCTCGCCTCCTCGGTGATGACGCTGGCCGAGCGCGGGCCGCCGTCCAGGCTCATCTCGCCGACGTACTCGCCGGGGCCGTAGACGCCGTAGGTGATCTCGCGGCCGCGCACGTCGCTGCTGAACGCGCGCAGCGAGCCGCTGAGGATGAGGTAGAGGTTGTCACCGACCGAGCCCTCCTCGATCAGCACGATGCCCTTGCGGTAGCTGCGCGCAATGCCGCGCGCCGCAAGCAGCCGCAGCGAAGGCGGCAGGGACTGGAATTCGTTGTCGAGAGCGTCGTCGGCCATCCAAGCGGCACCGGGGCATGTGGCCCGCGGTGCGCCCGAATGTTAGTGCGTGTGCCGACCCGGCTTTCAGTTGACCAGCTTGGCCGGCCGCAGCGAGGACACGAGGGGCGGCAGCAGGGCCAGCTGGCGCATCAGCTCGCCGATGCTGTCGGCGCCGCTCTTGGCGCGGATGCTCTGGATCTGGCTGCGCACCGTGGAGATGGCCACGCCCTGGCGCTGCGCGACTTCGGTAGGCTTGACGCCGTTGGACAGCGCCTTGAGCACCTCGGTCTCGGCGGGCGTGAGCTGGTAGCGCAGCGCGAACCATTGGGCGGCGAGGTCGCCGCACAGCTGGCGGCGCTCGAGGATGAGCAGCACGGCGGCCTGGCTCACGTCACGGTTCAGCGGCACGACGACGACGTTGGCGCGGCCGCATTCCGCGCGGTCGTCGCCCAGGCGCAGCAGGCAGCGCCGGCCGCTGGCCTCCGCACCTTCGAGGGCCTCGGCCAGCGGGACCGCGTCGGTCAGCAGCCGCGCGCGCAGGTGCTGGCCGACGAGCTCGAGCGGGTGGTTGTCATCCAGCGAGGCGCGCGCGGCCAGGTTGGTGTGCAGCACGCGTCCCGCGCCGTTGAGGATCACGACGCCATGGTCGAGCTCCTCCAGCACGAGGCCCATCCACTGGTTGGACAGCGAGGCCGCGGCGCGGCGCTCGCGGGGACGGGTGCCGGGGGTCTGGCCCGGCGGAACAAACTCGGACATCCACATCTCAGCACTCCTTGGCTCACCCCTTGCAAGCCATCCATAAAGCGTAGGAGAGCATGTTTGACGTGAGTCGTAAATGTTGCGGGATGTGTTTGTGAACGAATTACGGCGAAGCGTGGTGGTGCAACTTAGGGATTGCCGAAGCGCCCCGGCAGTGGACGCGGCGGCGGCACGCGCCGTCATGGAGGCTCGTGCACAATCCCGCGTCCCGCACTGCTGCCCCCTTCTTCAATGCTCCGGCCCCGCCCCCGCAAGGCCATCCTGGCCTGGCTGATCTTCGCGCTTGCCCTGGCAAGCCTGGTGATCGGCAGGCCGCTGCATGAAGCATTGCACCTGTCGGCACCGGGCAGCGTCCTGGCTGCGCAGTCAGCCGAAGAACCGGCACCGGACAGCCCAGCGCCGGAGGCCGGCTCGCACGGTGGCAGCTGCGTCTGGTGCCTGCTCCATGTGCAGGCGCTGCATACGGCCACGGAGCCGGCCGACGTTGCGCAACCAGCCGCGCATGCCGCTGCTCCGCTGGACGGCCTGCGCACGGCGCTGCCCGAGCCCGCGGAAGTCCATGCCCCGCCGCCGCGCGGGCCACCCGCCGCCTGAAGCCTCGTCGATGCGCGGCCCGTGAGGGCCGTGCCTGGCCCTGCCCTCCTCGCGCCTGCAGTCCTGCGCGAGCGGGCAGACATGGCCCACGCCCAGCGCCTGGCACGTGACCGGGGGCTGCGCGGCGGGCCGGGTTTCCGCTGTCTTCGCTCCCATGACCACTTCTGCCCGTCTACCCTTGCTGCGCCATGCCGTGGCGCTCGCGCTCATCGCGCAATTCCCGACCCACGCCGCTGCCGATGCCGTGGCCGCTTCCGCCAACACCCTGCCGCCCGTCGAGACCGTCGGCCGCAGCGACTCCGGCGCCTACCTCGCCACGGAGGCCAGCGGCGCCAAGACCGAGCTGCGCCTGCGCGAGCTGCCGCAGTCGGTGCGCGTGATGACGCGCCAGGCGCTGGACGATCTCGGCGCCACCAAGCTCGACGACGTGCTCGACTACGTTGGCGGCGTCTCGCGCCAGAACAACTTCGGCGGCCTGTGGGACAACATCGCCATCCGTGGCCTCGCCGGCAACGAGAACGTGGGCATGGCCACGCTGTTCAACGGCTTCGCCTCCAACCGCGGCTTCAACGCACCGCGCGACCTGGCCGGCGTGGAGCGCATCGAGTTCCTGAAGGGCCCGGCCGCCTCGCTGTACGGCGCCAGTGAACCCGGCGGCACGCTCAACGTCGTCTCCAAGGCACCGTTGTGGCAGCGCGCCCAGTCCCTGGAGGCCTACGTCGGCAGCTTCGACCTGCGCCGCGTGGCGCTGGACAGCACCGGCCCGCTGGGTCAGCAGCTGGCCTACCGTCTCAACGCGGCGGTGGAACACCGCGACAGCTTCCGCGACCACGTGAGCGCGCGCCGCGAGGTGCTGGCGCCCGCGTTCACCTGGAAGCTTGGCGCCGACACGGTGCTCGACTACCGCGGGGAAGCCCTGCGCCACCGCACGCCGCTGGACCGCGGCGTCATTGCCGACGCGCAAGGGCGCCTGGGCGTGGTCCCGCGGGAGCGCTTCCTGGGCGAACCGGCTGACGGCGACGTCGAGGTCAGCAACCAGACGCACCAGTTCGTTCTGGCCCACGACTGGAGCGACGCCTGGCGCAGCCGCGCTGCGCTGTCCTATCGCGGCACGTCCATCCAGGGGTTCTCCACCGAGCCCACTGCCCTGCAGGCGGACGGCCGCACGCTGACCCGCCAGCGCCGCCTGCGCGACTACGACTCCCACGATGTAGCCCTGCAGGCCGAGCTGCAAGGCCGGCTGCGCCTGGGCGCCCTGCGGCACGAAGTGCTGGTCGGCGTGGAGAGCTTTCGCTTCCGCATGGACACGGTGATGCGCCGCATCAACCCGAGCCCGGCCGCCCCCTATGCCATCGACGTGCTCAACCCGGTCTATGGCCAGACCCAGCCCGTGCCCACGGCCAACACCGACACGCTGGAGCACCAGCGCAACACGGGCTTGTACGTGCAGGACGCCATCGAGCTGGCACCCGCCTGGCGCCTCGTTGCGGGCCTGCGCAGCGACCACTATCACCAGGACCTGCTCAACCGCCGCAACGGCAGCAGCACGGCGCAGCGGCCGTCCACGCTGGTCCCCCGCCTGGGCTTGAGCTGGCTGCCCGATGCGCAGTGGACGGTGTATGCCAACGCCTCGGAGTCTTTCCGCCCCAACGTGGCCAGTGCGGCACGCAGCTTCGAGCCCGAGCAGGGCCGCGCACTGGAGCTGGGTGGCAAGTGGGAGAGCGCCGACCGCAGGCTCGGCGCCACGGCCGCGCTGTTCCACATCGTCAAGCGCAATGTGCTGACCACCGACCCCGCGGACGCCACGCAGCAGATCGCCGCCGGCGAGATCCGCAGCCAGGGCGCGGAGTTCGACCTCGCCGGCCAGCTCAGCACCCATTGGCGCGTGAACGCGGCGCTGGTGCTCACCGATGCCGAGGTCACGCGCGACACCACGCTCGCCGCCGGCAGCCGGCTGCTGAACGTGGCCCGCGTGAACGGCAGCGTGCTGGCCGTGTATGAAGCCAGCACGGCCCAGGGGCAGCGCTGGAGCCTGGGCGGTGGCCTGACGCACGTGGGCCGCCGGCTCGGCCAGACGGGCACGAGCTTCGAATTGCCGGCCTACACGACCGCCAAGCTCGTGGCCAGCTGGCGCCTCAGCCCGACCCTGCGCCTGAGCCTGGACGTGGACAACCTGTTCGACACGACCTTCTACAGCAGCAGCTACAGCCGTGTCTGGGTGACGCCGGGCACCGCGCGCAACCTCAGCCTCGGCCTGCAGGTCAAGCTGTGAGCCCCGTGCTCACGCGGCGCCAGGCGCTCGCCGCCGCGGGTGCCGGATGGCTGACGGCACCCGCGCATAGTGCACGGCGGGCGCCACTGCAGATCGTCGGCCCGTGGGAGCTGGGCGGCCTGTCGCCCGCGCAGAGCGGCCACCTCTACCTGCGGCTGCAGGTGGCCCAGACCCTGCTCGATGCTGCGCCCGACGGCAGCCCGCTGCCCGGGCTGGCGGCGCAATGGCAGGTCTCCGAGGACGGCCGGCAGTGGCAGTTCCGGCTCCACGAGAGCCGGCACTTTCATGACGGCACACCGGTCGACGCGGCCAGCGTGCTGCCCAGCCTCGCCGCGGCACGGGTGCCGCCAGCGCTGCTCAGCCAGGCGCCCATCCGCGAGCTGAGGGCGGTCGCATCGCACACGGTGCAGATCACGCTGACCCGCCCCTTCGCCGGGCTGCCGGCGCTGCTGGCCCATGCGAGCGCCGTGGTGCTCGCGCCCGCCAGCCGCGACGGGCAAGGCCGCGTCACCCAGGTGATCGGCAGCGGCCCTTACCGCGTGGTCGAGCTGAGCCCGCCCCAGCGCATGGTCGTGGCCTGGGCGGGTGCGGCGGGCCAGCCAGCGCCCGACGTCACCGAAGCCCACTACCTCGCGGCGGGCCGCGCCGAGACGCGGGCGCTGATGGCCGCGGCCGGCCAGGCCGACCTGGCCTTCGTGCTGGACCCCGCCAGCGTCGCCCGCCTGCGCCGCGAGGCCGGCACAGGCGGCGGTGTGCGGCTGGCCAGCACCATGCTGCCGCGCGTGCTGCTGCTCAAGCTCAATGCGGGTGACGCTCGCCTGGCCGATGTGCGCGTGCGCCGCGCCCTGAGCCTGGCGATCGACCGCGCCGGCATCGCCCAGGCCCTGCTGCGCGAGCCCGACCTCGCCGCCAACCAGCTGCTGCCGCCGATGTCGTTCGCCTGGCACCGGCCGGGCCTTCCGCCGCTCACGCAAGACCTCGCCCACGCGCGCGAGCTGCTGCGCCAAGCCGGCTGGCAGCACCAGGCCCGCAACGGCGAAGCCGGATGGCTGGATGCCGCGGGCCAGCCCGTCAAGCTGACGTTGCGCACCTTCCCCGACCGGCCTGAGCTGCCGCTGGTGGCCACCGCGTTGCAGGCGCAGTGGCGGGCCCTGGGCGTGCCGGTGCGCGTGGCCATCGGCAACTCCGGCGACATCCCGCTGGGCCACCGCACCGGCAGCCTGCAGCTCGGCCTTTTCGCGCGCAACTACGCGACCGTGCCCGACCCGACCGCCACCCTGGCGCAGGACTTCGGCCGCCACGGCGCTGCGCAGGGCGGCGACTGGGGCGCGATGGGCTGGCACCACGCCCCCACCGCCGACGCGCTGCAGGCCCTGCTGCAGGGCACCGCCGACGCCTCCCGGGCTGCCGCGTGGCGGGCCCAGGTGATGACCGCGCTGCGCGACGAGCTGCCCGTCATTCCCATCGCGTGGTACCGGCTGCAGGTCGCGGTATCGCCGCGCGTGGGCCATGTCGTGCTGGACCCGCTGGAGCGCAGCTATCAACTCCACCAGATCCGCTGGAGGACCTCATGACCCTGCGTCGACTTCCCCCCGGGCTCGCCCGGCTGCTGCTGCGCCGCAGCGTGCAGGTGCTCGCGCTGGCCCTGACCATCAGCACCCTGTGCGTGGCCATGTTGCGCAGCCTGCCCGGTGACATGGCCACCCGCGTGGCCGCCGGCCGCTACGGCTACGACATGGTCACCAACGCCGCCGCCGCCGAGGTGCGCGCCGAGCTGGGCCTGGACCTGCCCCTTGCACACGCCTTGTGGCAACGCTGGCACGACCTCGCCCGCGGCGACCTCGGGCGCTCCTGGGTCAGCGGCGAGCCTGTGCTGCACGAGCTCGCCGAGCACCTGCAGGCCACCCTCGTGCTGACCGGCGCTGCGCTCGCGCTGGGGCTGGCCCTCGGGCTGCCACTGGGCTTGCTGTTCAGCCGACCGCACCCCGCGCCCTGGGTGCGCGCACTGCAGGCCGGGACCCTGCTGCTGCGCAGCCTGCCGCCCTTCCTCGTTGCCGTGCTGCTGATGCTCGCCGTGGCCGTGCATGCGGGGCTGCTGCCCGTGGCCGGCACGCAAGGCGCGGCCAGCCTGCTGCTGCCCGCCCTGACGCTGGCGCTGCCGCTCGCTGCGGGCGTGGCGCAGGTGTTCGCACTGGCCTTGCAGCAGGCGCGGGCGCTGCCCTCGCACCTCTTCGCGCGCACCAAGGGCCTGAGCGACCGCGAAGCCCTGGTGCGCCACGCGCTGCGCCACGCGGCGCTGCCGCTGCTGGCCTACGCGGGCAGCCAGGCCGTGCTGCTGGCCGAAGGGGCTGTCGTCGTGGAGTCGCTGTTCGCCTGGCCTGGCATCGGCCACGCGCTGGTGCACGCCGTCTTCGGCCGCGACCTGCCCGTCATCCAGGGTGCGGCGCTCACCATGGGCCTGCTCTTCATCCTGTTCAACACGGCCACCGATGCGGCGCAGGTCGCACTGGACCCCCGGCTGCGCAGGAGGCCCGCATGAGCACGCTGAAGACACGCCATGCCGGCGTTGCGCTGCTGGCGGCACTCGCCCTGGCTGCGGCGCTGGGCCCCACGCTGGTGGGCCTGGACCCGGCCGCACAGCAGCTCTCGCGCAGCCTGATGCCGCCATCGGCCGCCGACCCGCTGGGCACCGACCTCTTCGGCCGCAGCGTGCTTGCACGCCTGGCCGAAGCGGCCCAGCTCTCGCTCCAGCTGGCGGTGTTGTCGGCCCTGGGCGCGCTGGCCGTGGGCACGCTGCTGGGTGTGCTCGCCGCCTGGCGCGGGGGCGCTGTCGCACAGGGCCTGGGCATGCTCGCCGACGCGGCCCAGGCCACGCCGGGCTTGCTGCTGGTGCTGCTGTGCGCGGCCCTGGCGCCTGGCCAGCTGTGGGCGCTCTACCTGGGGCTGGCGCTCGCGCAATGGGTGGAGTGCTACCGCGTCGCGCGGGCAGTGGCCCAGCCGGTGCTGGCCGGCTCCGCCGTGGAGGCCGCGCGCCTGCTCGGCCTGGGCCGTGGCCATGTCTTGCGCCACCACCTCGGGCCGGCCTTGCTGCCGGTGCTCGGCCGGCTGCTGCCGCTGGGCGCGGCGCAGGCCGTGCTGTCGCTGGCGGCGCTCGGCTTCATCGGCGTGGGGCCCCAACCACCTCGCGCCGAACTCGGCCTGCTGATGACCGAAGCCCTGCCGCACTACGCCGAGGCGCCCTGGCTGCTGGCCGCGCCCGTTGCGTTGCTGGCCTGCCTGGTGCTGGGCCTGTGGCTGATCCAACCCGGCAAGGAGGCCGACGATGACAACCGCTGACGTGCTGCTGGCCGCTGACGGCCTTTCCGTCTGGCAGGGCAAGCGCTGCCTGCTGGAACCCTTGTCGTTCTCGCTGCGCGCGGGCGAAGTGCTCGTGCTGCTGGGCGAGAGCGGTGCCGGCAAGTCGCTGCTGGCGCAAGCCCTCATGGGCCTCACGCCGCCCGCGCTGCAGGTGTGCGGCGAGGTGCACCTGGCCGGGCAGCGCAGCGCCACCGCCGACGCTCACGCACGCCGGCCGCAGTGGGGCCGCCAACTCGCCTGGCTGCCGCAGGAACCCGCCGTCGCCCTGGACGAGCTGCGCCGCCTGCAGCCGCAGCTGGACGAGGTGTTCGAGCGGGTGCGCGGCCTCACGCCTGCCGCGTCTCGCGCTGCAGCCCGGAGCCGCCTGCAGGACCTGGGCCTGGCCGACGCAGCCGGCCTGCTCCCGAGGCAGCTCTCCGGCGGCATGGCCCAGCGTGCCGCCACGGCCGTGGCGGTGGCCGGCGGTGCCCCGGTCGTGCTGGCGGACGAACCCACCAAGGGGCTCAACGCGCAGTGGCGCGACCATGCCGCAGCACAGCTGGCCGAGGTCCCACAGCAGGGCGGCGCACTGCTGCTGATCACGCACGACCTCGCCCTGGCTCGGCGACTGGGCGGCCGGGTCATGGTGCTGCGCGAGGGCGCCGTCATCGAGTCGGGCCCGACCGCCGCCGTGCTGGCCGCGCCGGGACATGACTTCACCCGCCGCCTGCTCGCCGCCGACCCCGCGCGCTGGCCTCGCCCGCAGCGCGCGACACGATCGCCAGGGCCGGGTGCCGGCGAAGCCCTTCTACAGGCGAACGCCGTGGGGCACCGCCGCCACGAACGCTGGCTCTTCCGCGACGTGTCGCTGCGCCTGCATGCGGGCGACCGCCTGGCCCTGCTGGGCGAGAGCGGCAGTGGCAAGACGACGCTGGGCCAGGTGCTGCTGGGCCTGGCGACGCCGCGTGAAGGCCACGTTCGGCGCCGGGCCGACCTGGGCCCCCAACAAGTGCAGAAGCTCTACCAGGACCCGCTTGCCAGCTTCGCCCCCACGCTGACGCTGCACGAGGCGCTGCACGCCGTCGCGCGGCGCCACGGCCAGCCGGCACAAGCGCCGGCCACGCTGGTGCAGCAGCTGGGCCTGGCCCCCGCGCTGCTGCGGCGCAAGCCCCGTGAAGTGTCAGGGGGCGAGCTGCAACGCATCGCCCTCGCCCGCGCCCTGCTCACCCGGCCCCGCGTGCTGTTTGCCGACGAGCCCACCTCGCGGCTCGACCCCCTCAGCCAGCAACTCACGTTGGAGGCCCTGGATGCCGCGCTGCGCGCGCAAGACGCTGCATTGATGCTGGTGACGCATGATGAGGACCTTGCCCAGGCGGTGGCACCGCGCACGCTGCGCCTCGTCCCCGGTGTGCCGGGGCTGCAGGCCCACACCGCGCCCGACGTGCTGCCTCACGCCCTCTCGGCCACGTAGGGGTTGGTGCGCCGCTCCCGCCCCAGCGTGCCCTCCGGACCGTGGCCGGGGATGAACACCGTGTCGTCCCCCATCGGCCACAGCCGCGTGCGGATGGCTTCCAGCAGCTGCTCGTGGTTGCCACCGGGGAAATCCGTGCGGCCGATGCTGCCGGCAAACAGCACATCGCCGACAAACACACGCTGCGCCGAGGCCGAGTGGAAGACGACGTGCCCCGGCGTGTGCCCGGGGCAGTGGCGCACGTGGAGCGTCTCCTGGCCGATCTGTACGGTGTCGCCGTCGTCCAGCCAGCGGTCGGGCGTGAAGGTCTCAGCCGGCGGGAAGCCGAACATGCGGCTCTGCTGCGCCAGGCCGTCTATCCAGAACTGGTCGCCCGGATGCGGCCCGACGATGGGCAGCCCCTGCTCACGCGAAAGCTGCCCCGTGCCCCCGGCGTGGTCGATGTGGGCATGGGTGAGCCAGATGGCCTTCAACGTCAGCCCCCGCTCCTGCACCGCCGCCAGCAACCGCGGCAGCTCGCCCCCCGGGTCGATGACGGCCGCGTCCTGCGTCGCGTCGCACCAGACGATGGAGCAGTTCTGCTGGAAGGGGGTGACGGGGAGGGTGAGGTACTGGAGCATGGGGGGAGATGTGGAGTTCGGGACTACTTGGAAAAACAGAGCATCACATGGAAAAACAGCTCAAGTGCAGCTTGAGTCTGTTGGGAAAACCGCTGCGACCGTTTGACTAGATTTCTATCCGGTCGCCGCGCACGCAGTGGCTAGAGTGCAAGCCTCGGGTGCACCGGAGCGCTCGGGATAATTTTTGGTAATTCCTGATAATTGAGCGCTGTGAGCTGGGTCTGGCTCTCCGTGAGCGTCCAGGCGCGCCACCTTGACCAGTCCGAGGCGCGAATGAATCGCCCCGGATTTCCTAGACACCCGTGAGCCGTTGGGAATGGCGTCGTTCGAACTCGGCCGGCGAAGTGTCGCCGGCGGTGCCGTGGCGCCGCCTGGGGTTGTAGAACATCTCGATGTAGTTAAAGACGTCGGCGCGGGCGTCGTTGCGCGTGGCGTAGACCTGACGGCAGATGCGCTCGCGCTTGAGCAACTGGAAGAAGCTCTCTGCCACGGCGTCGCCGTGGCAGTTGCCGCGCCGGCTCACGCTGCTGACCAGGTTGTGGTCCCGCAGGAACTTCTGCCATTCGTGGCCGGTGAACTGGCAACCCTGATAGGAGTGCACCGTGACGGCCTGTTTGGGCTGGCGGCGCGCCATAACGCCATCAGCAGTGCATCCAGCACAAGGCTGGTGTCGATTCGACTGCCCATCGACCAACCCACCACCTGGCGCGAGAACAGGTTCACCACGACCGCCAGCTACAGCCAGCCCTCGTGCGTGCGGATGTAGGTGATGTCGGTCACCCAGGACTGGTCGGGCTTGGTCACCGAGAACCGGCGCTGCAGATGGTTCGGTGCAACCACGGCAGGCTTGCCGCCGCGCACACCCGGCCGGCGCCTGTAGCCGGTCTGCGAGCGCAACCCTTCGAGCTTGAGCAGCCGCGCCACGCGTTGCTTGCCGCAGCGCTCGCCGAGGTCGCGCATGTCCAGGGTCAGCTTGCGATAGCCGTACACGCCGCCACTCTCCAGCTAAGCTTGCTTGAGCAGGCCGGTCAGGCGTTGATCGTCCTTGACCCTCGCACTCTGCGGTTCGGACTTCCGCGCGTAATTGCCGCTGGGGTGCACCTGCATCACCTTGCACATGCGCCGAACGCTGTGCTGGGCCTCGTGCGCCTTGATAAACGCGTACCTCACCCGGACTGCTTGGCAAAGTACGCGGCGGCCTTCCTAAGAAACACCTTCCTGCACCGGCTGCAATGAGAGGCCGAAGCGCGCAGCCCGCCGCTCAAGCTGCTTGACAACGCGCTCACGGTACCGTTGCTCGTATTGGTCGGCTCCAGGGTCCTGGTACTGCATGCCGAAGCGTCCTGGGCCGCGACCAGGGCTCTTCTGGCCATCAGCGCCATCGCCCGGAGCGGCCATGGCAGACCGTCAACGACGGTGCCAAGTGATGGCGCTGCAGACTCTGGCCATGCTCGCATTTGACCCGCAGAAGCTTTCGCCAGTCGGTCACTGGCCGAGAGCGGGTCCGAGCACGACGGTTGAAAAGTGCGACCGGCGGTCGGCGTCGAACAGGCACCTCGACGACGGTATCCTCAAGCTGAACCGTCATGCCGCCTGGCAGCGGTCAATCGCCGCGGCGGAAACGCCGGCAGTGAATGAGGACGCTTTCGCGCGAGGGCAGGCGCGTCACCGACACATAGCCCACAGGGAGAGAAACATGGCCAGAACGGTTGGCGTCGTGGACGTATTCGCGACGCCGTATGAGAAATGGTCCGATCGAGACACGTCCCCCCAGGAGGCGGTTGAGTTGGTAAAGCAAGGCGTCAAGCCAATCCTGGCCTTGAAGGTCCGGGACAAGCTCCTGGAAAAGGTGTCGACTCACGTCGAGGCTGCCGAACGCATGCTTCGCGTGCACGCCGACAACGGCCTGGAAGGTCACATCGATCGCGCGCTCGACGCGAGCACCGAGTACAGCGATCTCCGCAACCTGATGCCGAAGCAAGTGCCGCAGGCCTTGGACGAGTATCAGGGTGCGTTCTCAGGCCACGATGAGGCGCTGGCGGACCTCGCGATCAAGGCCTTTGGCGTGGAGATCGCGGAAGGCCAGGTCTTGTTCCATGGCGGGAAGTGGGCCAGCGAAAGCTCCAGCTTCACGACGTCGCGCCCGTTCTCGACCTCGTTCTGCCCGCAAGTCGCCTTGCGCAACGCTGAGTGGAGAGGCAAGGCATACGACGCCGGCAGAGTCGAGCTCATGGTCGTTCGAGTTGCTCAGCCCAAGACCAAGGCGTATGCCTATGGGCGAGAAGGCAACCACGGCAATGAGAAGGAAGTGGTGTTCGCCAGCGGTGCACAGCTGACCAGGGTGCGCGAGACCCACGTCAGGGACTATCCCGTCGCGAAGGTCGACGGCAGCCTCCGGACGCAAAAGAAGGTCGTGCCCGCCTACGTTGTCGAAGTGGAGATCAGCTGACTGCCGGAAATCAGGCTGACTTGTGCTGACTGACCATCGCATCGTTCAGCGCGTTCACCACCTGAAGCACGTAGTTCTTGTCACGGCTCTTGAGCGCCTTAACTTCACCGGACGCGGTGCTGAGCTTCACGAAGTGCCAGGGCCGTCCGAAATAGAACAAGGCGGCAGCAATCAGCAGGAAAAGCACTCCCGCGCCGATCCCATCCTTGCTTGAGAACGCGACGAAACCGCACAGACCCAGAAAGGCGGGCAAGGCCCAGCTCTGTGGCTTGCTCCATGCTGCGGTACTCGTGATGTTGCGAACCGCGTAGGTCTGCTCGTCGACCTTGAACCGGGCGTTCGTGACCTGGACGCCGCCGTGCTCGAAAAAGACTTTCTCTTCCATCTTCGCTCCCTTAAAAAGTTATGCGAAGAGGGTAGCGCGGGCCGGCCAGGCGGACATCAGGGCATCCCAGAACATCGATTCACTGGGCCTAACGGTCAGTTTTTCGACAGCTTCAAGTGCCACTGGCCGCCCCTGGTCGCGGCCAGGGCAACTGTTAGATCGTCAGGCTTCTACACGTTCGCCACAGGCCTGACAGAACCGTGCTTCCGGGAGGTTCTTGGCGCCGCAGTGCCGGCAGAACTTGAACTGCGACGGCTAAGACGCCTCGGCGGCCGGGACATCGTTGACTCCGATCAACGAAGCCGTCGAGCCAGGCAAGCAGCCGTCGTAGTTCGTCGTGAACACGTTGCACCGGCGGTCGAGCGCCTTGCGCCGCTTCACCATCTCCAACGCCGTGAGTAGAAAGGTGCGGTAGTTCTTGATGACCGCGGCGCCGCGCTCGGTCGCGGTCGCGCCCTTGATGCTGAGCAGCTCGGCAGGCCGGATGCACGAGGCGTAGTAGTGCATGAACAGCGGTACGAACCGTCGATCGCCCGTTTGCTCGAACAAGGTTGCTAGCTCTTCGAGCGTGTAGCGATCGTCTCCGTCGCCCTTGCGAAGTTGCAGCTGCAGGGTCGGCAGCACGCCGAACGACGCGCCGGATCCAAACAAGAAGTTGATGTCTTGGTTGTAGATGTCGCCAATAGGGATCACTCGCCACTCCCGAGATGCTCTTGTTAGAAGACGCGATCGTGCCAGGAGACGACGCCTCGCGCTGTCTGCGGCGCGCCACGCCGTTCTCGGGCGAAGCGTCGGCGGTCAACCCAAGCCAGTCTCAGGGCCGGCACCATCACGGTTGGTCGCCGTCGGGCGGCAGAATCGCTGATATGAGTTTCCCGGACGACATCAAACTCGCGATGAGGGACTGCATCCTCAAGGTGCTTTGGTCCAAAGACGACATCGTCAACTTGTTTCGCTCCAACAGCTGCACCTCGGGTGACATCGCTGCGCTGGGCGACTTCAAGGCACTGCATCGCCACGCCATCGTGGACCAGATGTTTGCCCGTCTGGCTACCAAGACGGACGGTGGGCTCGGCCAATTTCGGGCGCTGTTTCAGAGCCTGCTGGATTGGAGTCATTTCGACCCGTACTACTTCGACACCTTGAAGAAGCTGAACAGGGCCGACGCCGAGCGCGCCATTGCCCACCTGCGTCAGCTCCAGGAGATTCGCGATCACAAGATCGCAAAGGATCGGGAGGCCCGTGAGAAACGGGCGGCGGAGGCGAGAGCACCTGCTGCGCTCTTGCCGGAGTTGCGAGCCAGGTTTCTTGATCTTCTTCAGGGCAAGGTCGTCGGTGCCAAGCGCGGGTATGCGCTGGAAGAGCTCCTTCAAGGACTATGCAAGCTGGCCGGGCTGGAGGCCACCGAGCCGTTCCGTGTCAATGGCGAGCAGGTAGATGGCGCCGTTAAATACGACGGCGAGCACTACCTGATCGAGGCCAAATGGCAAGACAAGGCCGCTGCGAACGAACCCGTCTACCAGTTCGCGGGGAAAGTCGAAGGCAAGATGTACGGCCGCGGCATATTTATCTCAATCCACGGGTTCAGCCCGCAGGTCGTCACCTCCCTCACCACCGGCAAGGCAATTCGAACAATCTTTGTTGACGGCGGCGATCTGACGCTGGTGCTCGAGGGCCTATTGGGCTTTGACCAGATGCTGGACAGGAAAATTAAGGCGGCCCAGACCAAGGGGCTGATCTACGTTGATGCGATGACGGGTCACCAGAAATGACTCCTGCGTTGCCCCATGGTCGCGACAGGTTGCCTAGCGATCGGCCGGCGATCCGTGGTTGACCGGAACTTCATGAAGCCAAACCGAGACGACTTCCCACTCAAGGAGCTGGCAGACGTGCGTCTCTTCGTGGGGACGCCCGATGCGCCGGTGGAGGCGCGAAGCGGTCATCAGTCGTTGCGGTGACGGAGCTGACGCACTAGCTTGAAAAGCTCGGCCTGATACAGAGCATCGTGCAGGGCTTGGTGGTCGCCCTTCGACTTCGGCTTCAGTCGGGCGGCCATCTGGCTTGAGCGCGTGTCGCCCCAACTGCAACCAGTCGCCCCCATGTACAGCGCCTTGATGTCCAACGCGGCGAAACCGAACGGGTTTGCCTGGAGAAACCGGTGGAAGTAGTAGTTGACGAAGGACCAGTCAAAAGGCGCATTAAGCCCCACGAAGACCGGCGTACCGTGGTCGCCTACGACTTGCCCCACCCAATCTCGAAACTGCTTCATTGCGACTTCGGGAGGTGACCCCGCAGCGGCCAGCTTCTCCAGCGACAGCCCAGTCACCTCCATAGCCTTCGGATCTGCGTTGGCAGAGATAGGCTTGAGTTCGCAGGAAAACACCTGGCTGAAATCGTCGACGTTGCACGCTCCCATGGTGAGCATGCTGTACTCGCCCGGGATCGGCCCTGAGGTTTCGACGTCGACGGACAGGAAGATTTCCGGCTTTTTCTTCATGGGATCAGCGGATCAGCCGGGACGAGTGGCGGCCGATTCTTGATGGCGTTCCAGTGTCCGCGAAAGGCGTCGCGCCGCTCAGCCGCACTGCCCGTGGTCTTCCAATGGTGGCCAGACAGCGAGGCAATGTCGAACGGGTGTTCCGTACCCTGCTTGGCCAGCAGCATAGTGGGTAGGCAGCGCCCGAGTGCGTAACCAAGTTCGATGAAGCAGTTGGGGCGCACACCGGTGATATCGGCCAAGACAACGCTGCTGTGGTGCAGCTTCTTGAAAATCTCCTCGTCGATGCGCGCATGCTCAAACTGCTGGTTGCCGTCCACTACAACTAGCTTGTAGCCGAGTTCACCCGCCATCACCGGCTGCACGACGGTGTCGAAATACGCCTGGACGTCGTTGAAGTCGGCATGGGCTGGATTAAGCAGCCGAACGACGAACGCCTTGGGTGGCGTCAGGTCCTCAAGCAGCCCGAGCACGTCGCGCACTCCATCCGCCGTGGTCTTGCCCGCGTACATCTCGATCCGGTTGAGCCAGCTCTGCGGGGTGGTGCCGCCCTCGGTCTGGAAAAGTCGCTGCGCATTGCTGCCCGACATGCCGAAATCGAAGAGTCTCGATGCGCCCGTGGATGCTGGACCCAAGTGGAAGTTCATCGGCACGACAGGCTTGCCGGCCTGGTGGTACAGGTTGGCCAGGAAGCAGACGCCTTCCCCGCCGCCGATGGCGACCAGGACGTCGCCGTGCTGCGCCTGCATCTCCATTCGCTTGCTTGCCATGTTCCAGTGTGCAGCGCTGCGGATCTCCACCAGCGGTGAGGTCCGCATCGCGTCCCACACCGCGCGGAGGGCCTCAGGAATCTGGGCTTCGTTCTTGTGATGCTTGACGGCGATGACCAGTGGTCCTGGCGCGTCCGCAGGGCGGCGAGCCAGGTTGCCGTGGATGGTCTGCCACACCAGCCAGTCGAAGCAAAACGGCTGGCCGTCGGCACGCAGCTTCTCGGCATCGACCGGGATGACGAAATTGGCGCCCTTGGACAACAGGTCCAACACCAGCGCCTTGACGAAATCGCGGGCGCGCAGGACTTCAGCCGGCGTCGCGATCGAAGGGTCCTCGGAAATGCTGCCGGTGATGTGGATGCGGCGGCCAAATAGTGCTGAGCGCGGCATCACTTGTCTTCCATGACCGGCGACGGCCGCAACGAATTTGCCACGTCGAGCAGGTCCTTGTGCGTCAACGCGCGATCGGGGAAGGCGTGGGCCAGGGCCGCCGGGTACAGCCGGGTACGGATGTCGGAAAACGTCCAGCCCGGCTGCTTGCCGCGCGGGCCGGTCGCTGCGACCAGCTCCTTGATCTCCTTGTCGGTCAGGCCAACGCCGTCCAGATCCATGGCCAGCAGAGCCTGCCGCTCGGCGTCATCGGGCCGGATGAACTCCTCCACGATCGCCGCACGCCGCTGCAGCGCCGCGTCCAGGACGGATAGGCGGTTTGTGCAGAGGAAGACGACAACACGGCCACCGAACCGGCGCAGGTCGTCGACCCCTTGGATCAACGTGTTGACCGCGACCTTGTCCTCGTGGTGGCTGTGCTCCTGGCTGCGCGATGCGGCAAGCGAGTCACCCTCGTCGATGATCAGGAAAGCGCGGCGCGACTTGCCCGCAGCCTGCACGACCTCATGGAATGCTTGAGTCAGCAGCGTGCCCATCTCGCCGACCTTGCCGCTACCGCGCACGCGATTGCTCAGCCGGAACAGCTGCGCGTCTTCAGTGCGCGACTCCCTGGCGAGGCGATTGGCGATGCATTCGGCCGTGGCCGTCTTCCCCGTGCCAACGTCACCGTAGAAGATGACAAGGGGGTATTGCTCGGCCACAAGATCGCACAGCTGCAGATTCTTGTGGTGCTTCGCCTTGCTCCAGGCGCCGAGTTCACCCAGGTTGAGCAGCAGCCTCAGCTGGTCGTGGATCTTGCGGTAGCGGCCATCGAAGCCGAGTAGCGTTTTCTCGCGGGCCGACAGCGGCGCGTCAGGCAGGGGCGTCTTGGCGTCGAAGATGTTGGTCTGGGTCACAGGCTGTAGTCCTTGCGCTGCATACCGTAGCCGTTGCTGACGTAATCGCGGTTGGCGCTGGCGGCGAGGGTGCTGTGGCTGGTGTCCGCCGTCGAGTCCACCCAGTTGATGTTCAGTTTGGGGGCCATCTTTGCCTGCGCCGCGGCGTCATAGGCTGACGTGTGGAAGATCGTGATTCGCAACACAGGATTGGGCACTTGCGGCCACATCACGCCGCCTGGCCGGCTCATGGTCAGCTCGCCCGAGGTGGTGTTGACTTCGAAGCAGGTGGCCTTCTGTTCCACGCCAAAGCTGAGCAGGGTCAAGTCCACCTTTTTCAGGTAGCCGTTCTTGGCCAGCAGCTCGATATCGTGTCCCCAGTCACGGGCCTTCTCTTCCGTGATCGCCCGGGTGCTTGCCGCGATCATGACCAAGTCGGCCGTCACGCGGCGCATAACGACCTCGATGTCTGCGACCGAATAGGTCTCGGTGGTGGTGAACGCGTAACTCATGCCTCCTCCTTGACTTTGAAGCGCGGGCCGAACAGCTCTTTCCAGATGTCGATGTCGTCCTCCTGAGAGGCGAAGTTCGCCGTCTCCCAAGCGGCCACCGCAGCTGCAACGATCTCCTTGCGTTCGTCCTCGGTGATGCGGCTCGCCACGTTGTTGCTGCTTGACACGGGATCGAGGATCACGACCGGGTCATTGAACTTGGTCAGCACCAAGCCGTTCTCGGGGAAGGAGATGACCTCCTTCAAGCCGGACTGCGCGATGTACAGCAGGAAATCCCTGAAGCGCTTCTCGATGGACCCGTCGGTGCCGTTCTTCGCCAGCACATGCGCCATGATCAACTCGATCACGAAGGACTTCAGCTGTGTCAGCTCGATGCGGTTGCGCCATTTCTTGGCCAGACGCACGAGCGTGCGGAAGTCGGCGTCCTTGTCCTTGCGAGCTTGCACGAACTTGAGCTGGCATGGAGCGCAGGTTTGCATCTTGGTGCCGTCATGGATATCGAACTGCCACCCGTAGCCTGGGCGCGCCGGGTCCTCGATCACCGGCACGATGTCCACGCTCAACCCGGAGCCTACGAACTGGACCGTTGCGGCCTTGCGCTGGATCTCGAAGTGTTCGACGGACTTGTTCGGGTACAGCTTGATCAGGGCGTCGTAGATCAGTTGCGTCAAGCTGCCCAGGGTCTCTTGATCGACGCTGCGTCCAGAGATGTAGAAGACGACGTCCACATCGACAGGATCCTCGGAGGTCTTGCGCAAGATCGTGTACTTGGCAAAGGACCCCGCTTTGACCACCTTGGTGATCTTGACATCGGTCTGCTCGTGAACGCTGGTGGTCAGGGCGCTGACCAAGCGATCCACCTGAGCGTGGTACTCCTTGCGCTTGTCTGCGGGCAGACGCAGCACGGTGCTGTCGTAGTAACGAATTTCGGTGTTGCTCAATGACAAGTCGTTCTCCTGGGGGGCAGCAGCGGCTTCGGGCGGTCAGGGCTTCTTGTGCTTTGTCGGATCAACCAGCACGTAGCCCTGACCGGCGCCGGGCGTCGGTGGTAGAGGCTTGCCCTTGACGCCAGTGACTTCGGTGCGTGTCACGGGGTTTTCGTACTGACCGGACTTCGGGGCCGGCGTGCCCGGCTTGAAAACTTTGCGCATGGCTCGGTACCTCTTGCTCTTGAAGACCGGCCACCAGCCGGCAGTGGAGCCGATCGGCTAGGGCCGTGCCTTTCAGCGGATCAGCGTAAAAAAATCATAGCACAAAGACGCTTTCACACAAATCTTTGTTGAAAACGTCGTCTGATGTCAAATCTGTGGCCGATTAGTCGCAGGAGAATCTGTTTTCGGGGACTCCGCGCCACGCTCACGCAAAAAAGCCCGGCCGCTAGGGCGATTGCGAAAGCTTTCAACAAAATTTTGTAGCTAGGATCGAATGGCACGTTGATTGCCCCTGATCCCGGGCCCATACCTCACTCGCTAACGTCATGCTTCACTACTACGCCTTCAGCAACGTGCAGAGCTTCTTCGAGCGCACGGAGGTGTCGCTTCGATTAACCGAAAAGGCCAGTGCTCGCGGCTGGACACGGAGCGCGCCGTCAGGTCAGCGCTTGAGCACGGCAGTAGCTGCACTAGGCGCGAACGGCGCTGGCAAGACTTCCCTGCTCAAGCCCCTGGCATTCCTCATCTGGTTCGTCCGCAGTTCCTTCACGGGGTTGAAGCCGGAGCAACCGATTCCCGTGCATGCGCACTTTGGCAAGAAAGATGAGCCTTCCGTGTTCGAAGCCGAGGCGGAGGACAGCGAGGGAACGGTCTGGCGCTACGTCGTGCATATGACGGCCAAGCATGTTCTGCACGAGGCGCTGTATCGGAAGAAGGAGCGCTTCAGCTATGTGTTCGTCCGCGACTGGGATGAAGCAACGCGCTCCTACTCAATCAAGCAACAGGACTTTGGCTTCAACCCGACGGAGGCCTCAAAGGTCCGACCGAATGCTTCGCTGATCGCGACTGCGGCTCAGTATGGTGTTGACCTGGCCAAGCATCTGACCGAGCACAGGCTGCACACAAACCTCGACTCAGCGGGACGGCAAGGGCTTGATCACAACGCGCTGTTCGGCGCCGCTGATTTCTTCGCTCAGGAGGCCGACCTTCAAGGCCAGATGAAAGACTTACTCAGTTCGTGGGACTTAGGGTTGAAAGACATCAAGCTTCGAGAAGTCGATCTCAAGCCAGCCGTCGCAACTTCTCCAGATGAGCAGCAGAAGGTGTGGTACCCGTGGGGTGTCCACACTTCCCGCAGCGGGGAAACGCATGAAGTCCCCTTCTTCCAGGAGTCGACGGGAACGCAGGCAGCTTTCGTGCTTCTATCTGAGCTATTGCCGCCGCTGGCTAACGGCGGAATCGCGCTGATCGATGAGTTCGAGAACGATCTGCACCCGTTGATGATCGAGCCGATCCTGTCCTTGTTTGACAATCCATCAACCAACCCGCATGGTGCTCAGATCATCCTTTCTTGCCATACGGCTGAGGTCTTGAACTTGCTACACAAAGCTCAAATCTATTTGGTCGAGAAGGACCAATGCGAAAGCCGGGCTTGGAGGCTCGACTCCGTTCAGGGTGTCCGCAGCGACGACAACTTCGCTGCGAAGTACCTGTCTGGCGCTTACGGCGCCATACCTCGCGTTTGAGCGGACGCGTGGCGCCGCGTCAAATGATGGCTCGCGTTGTCCGGCAAACGGTACTCATTGTTGGAGAAGGGTACGCTGAGGAGGTCTTTCTCAAGCACCTCAGAGCACTCTACACGTCCAAGGCTGAAGGCCGGAGTCTGACGGTCCGCAATGCGCGGGGAAAAGGTGCGGTTAACGTCGTCGCAGAAACATGGCGCATTTCCCGCCGGCTTCCGCACACCTTCGTTGCATCGCTGTCACCGACCGCCGTAATAGAGCCACCGATGTTCGCCGTAATGGAGCCAGGAACAGGTGGGTGGAACGGGCGTCCCGAGGGGTTACGCTGGGGTGGATTTTGAAGGCTTTTGCGGTGCCGGTTTCCCTGCTGCCGTG
>JAEUPJ010000077.1 GCA_016790285.1 Roseateles sp.
GTGATGTTGCGGATGCAGTTGCCGCTGGTCTGGATGCCGTGCATGTCCACGTCGGCCAGCAGCTCCATCACCTCGGCGCTCTTCTCCAGCGGGATCCAGTTGTATTGCAGGTTCTGCCGCGTGGTGAAGTGGCCATAACCGCCCTGGCCCTTGAAGGGGCCGTCGGTCACCACGTCGTAGTCGCGGGCGATGCGGGCGAGCTGGCGCAGCTGGCGGCTGGAGAGCTCGCCGTAGGGCACGGCCACCCGCAGCATCGGGGCGTGGCGCTGGATGTACCAGCCGTTTTGCAGGCGCAGCGCGCGGAAGTCGTCGGTGCCCAGCTCGCCGCGCAGGTGGCGCTCGAGCTGGTCGCGGTACTGCGCGGCGCGGGCGCGGACGAAGCGGCGGTCGAAGTCGGTGTACTGATACATGATTAGTGGATGACCTTCCAGCCGGCCATCAGGAGAGAGACGCAAAGCAGGCTGCGCACGACGCCGTCAGGCAGCCGGCGGGTGAGTTGGGCGCCCAGCCAGATGCCAGGCAGGGAGCCGATGAGCAGGGACACGAGCAGTTCCCAGTTCACATGACCCAGGCTGGCGTGCCCGATGCCGGCCACCAGCGTGAGCGGCACGGCGTGGGCGATGTCGGTGCCGACGATGTCGCGCGCCTGCATGCGTGGGTAGATGAGCAGGATCAGCGTGGCGCCGATGGCGCCGGCGCCGATGGAAGAGAGCGACACCAGCACACCCAGCACCAGGCCGCTGGCCACGGTCAGCGCCGGCTTGCGACGATCGGGGATCCAGCGCTCCAGCCGCAGCCCGAGGGCCTGCCAGCTCTTCTTGAACGCCACCACGGCCGCCGTCAGAAGCAGGGCGATGCCCAGTGAAAACGTCAGCGCCGACGCCCAGCCCTTGGTGATGCCTGTGAAATGCATCAGCGCAATCGTGGCGATGGACGCCGGGATCGACCCGGCCAGCAGGCGCCGCGTGATGGCCCAGTTCACGTGGCCATGCCGGGCATGCGCCACCGAGCCACTCATCTTGGTCAGGGCGGCAAACCACAGGTCCGTGCCGATGGCCACCGCCGGGTTCAGCTTGAAGACGGACAGCAGCAGCGGCGTCATCAGGGAGCCGCCGCCCACGCCGGTGATCCCGACGATGAGGCCGACGCCCAAGCCACTAGCAATTGCGATTCCGTCCAACACCCGACATGCTCCATGGGCGACCCGCTGCCACCCGAGGGCGCGACTCTAGGGAATGTTGCGCCGCGCAAGAACTATTTAATTCTTGGGGCCATATGCCCAGGCCGAATAAGCAACTTCAGTTTGTGGCCAGAACTCGCAGGGCGGCGACCTGCTCGGCGATGCGCGTCGGCAGCGTTTCCTGGCCGGCCAGCACCGCCTGGATGAAGGCCGCATTCTCGCCGGGCTCGCAGGCGGGCGAGAGCGGCCAGTCCAGGTCGGTGGTGTCCGCCGGGTGCAGCGGCGAGGCTTCGCCATCCCGGAACCCGATCAGATGGGCCTTGCGCCGCAGGTGAGCGTAGGCCTCGCCCTCGCTGGCGCGCATCAGCAGTGCCCGGCCTCCGCCCGCGGTCAGGCCGGGCAGGGCGGCGGCCATGCTGTCCAGGTATTCCGGGTGGGTCACGGCCACCACCCGCACCGCGCGGCCGGCGGGGAAGGGGTCGAGCAACTTGGCCAGGCTGTGCGCGCTGTTGCGCACCCCCAGGCGGGGGCGCAGGGCCATGAGTGCGTTCAACCCAGGGTTGAGCAATGACAAAGGCAGCACGGCCAGCCGCTGCGCGGCCAACCGGGCTTGCGCGTCATCCAGCGTCTGGCTGACTGGCAGCCCCATCGCCTCCAGCAGCTCGAACGGGCTGTGCCGGCTGTCGAAGTCATGCCGGCCGAAGACCAGCACGGGCACGCCTTCGCGGGCCAGCAGCCGGGCCACCAGCGGCATCAGGTTGGCCTGCTTGCGTGCGCCGTTGAAGCTGGGCAGCAGCACCGTGCGCGGGCCGTCGGGTGCCACGAGATGGGCCGTTCGTGCCTGCATGGCCGCCAGGAAGCCGGCGACCTCGTCCGCACTCTCGCCCTTCACGCGCAAGGCGATCAACAGGGCGCCGAGTTCCATGTCGGGCACCTGGCCGTCGAGCATGGCGCCGAAGAGGGCTTCGGCCTGCTCGCGGTTCAGGTCACGCGCGCCCCGGGCGCCGCGGCCCAGTTCCTTGATCAGTGCGGGGTAGTCCATGCCGCCAGTGTAGAAACAGGCAGGGCCGCACGAGGCGGCCTTGCTGCGGCGGGGATGGATCGTCAGAACGCCATGCGGGCGCCGATCGTCACGAGGCGCACGTTGGCGCGCTCGCCCTGAACTTCAGCGCGCGTCGCGTCCACGCCCAGCTCCACGCGGGCCATCGGCGTGAGCGCGTAGTTCAGCGCCAGGCCGACGATGGGCTGGGTGTGGCTCTCGCTGTCCGAGCCGCTCAGGCTGCCCACGTCGGCATGAAGCTTGGTGCGCACGCGGGCCACGCCGGCGCGGCCGACGAGACCCAGGTCGGGCGTCAGGTTGGCGGTGAAGGCGCCGCTCAGCGAGGCGGCTTCCGGGCGGGCGGACAGGCCGACGGCGCCGTCCGAGGCGCGGAACTTGCCGAAGTTCGTGTAGCCGCCCTCCAGCGAGAAGCCATTGCCGAAGGCGTAGCCGACCACGGCCTTGCCGCCGGTGGCGTTGCGGTCGCAGGCTTGCACGCCGCTGCAGTCGGCATTCAGGTGACCCTGGCCGATGGAGAGCAGGCCGTAGGTGTGGGGCTGCGTCATGGTGGACGACTGGGCCTGGGCGCCAAAGGCCAGGAACAGGGCGGCGAGGGTGATGGCGGTCTTCTTCATCGAATCAACTTTCCTACTGCTTCATTCATCGGGACACGGTGGCCGGGTGGGCCATCGCGGCGACAGGCAACGGATGCGCTGCCGGCCACGATGGTCGGCGTGCTGCCAGCCAGGGCGTGTAGGACAGGGGCGACGATGGGCGACGGACGGGCCCGACCTGCCAAGGTGCCAAGGAATGCACGTTTTGTCGCGCGGCCCTGCGGAGATACTGACCGGCAACTCCGACCGACTGCGGGTGCGCATGCCCTACTTCAAGCCGAAGACGCTGTACGTCACGCTCAGCTTGCTGATGATTGGCCTGGTGGCCATCGTCTATGGCTCGCTGATGCTGTACGAACGATCGCGCAGCGACGCGTTGATGCTGCAGCAGGCGGGTGCGGCGGCCAAGCGCATCGGGCGCGAGGCGGCGGCCACGGTGGAGTCGGAGCTGCGCCCGGCGCGCGTGAGCGTGGCGCTGCTGGCTTCAGGTGCCCTGGGCCGGGTGGGCAGCGAGGCCGAGCGCATGGCGGCCTTGCCGCAGTTCGCCGCAGCCCTGCGCAGCAATCATTCGGTCTCCGCGGTGTACGTGGGTACGGCGCGCGGCTCGTTCTTCCTGTTGCGCCGCTTGGCGGATGACGCGACGCGCGCCCGCATGGGCGCACCGGCCGAGGCCGCCTTCGGCCTGCAGAGCGTGGACCGCGACGCTGGCGCGACCCGCGGTGTGTACCGCTTCTTCGATGCCGAGTTGCGCGAGGTGCAGCGCGTCGAGCGGCCCGACTACGAGTTCGACCCGCGCACACGCCCGTGGTATGAGCTCGCCCGCCGCGCGGGAGACGGCAAGGCGGTGCAGTCAGAGCCCTACATCTTCTTCACGACCGGCGAGCCCGGCGTCACGCTGGCCGAGGCCAGGGGGACGGCCGTGGTCGGGGCGGACGTGAGCCTGCGGGCCCTGGGCAGCATGCTGTCCCGACCGCAGATCAGCCCGTCGGCCGAACTGCTCATCGGCACGGCCGATGGCGAACTCGTGGCGCAGGCGCGCCGCAACGACCTCGCGCCCATCGGCGCGCGCAGCCTGCCCAAGGTCGCACAGACCGCGACACCGCTGATGCGCGAGCTCTGGGGGCGGCTGGACGGCGAGCGGCGGCTGCAGGCCGTGCAGGACGTCTCCGGTCGTGAATGGGTCGCGCATGCGTTGCCGCTGTCCACGGGTGAGGCGAGCAAGCCGCTGACGCTGCTGATGGCCGCACCGCGCGATGAACTGCAGGCCTTCCAGATCGAAAGCCGCCGGCATGGCTTCTACATCTCGCTGGGGCTGATGCTGCTGTTGCTGCCCATCGTGCACCTGCTGGCCGACCGGGTGTCGCGCCCACTGCGCCAGCTTGCCCGCCAGGCCGAAGCCATCCGGCACTTCGAGTTCGACTGGCCGGACCCCAAGCGCAGCCAGATCCGCGAGGTGGACCGGCTTGCCCTGGCGATGACGGCCATGAAGCATTCGCTGCGCCGCTTCCTCGACATCAGCGGCGCGCTCAGCGCCGAGCGTGACTTCGACACCCTGCTGGACCGCATCCTCAACGAAACCATCGCGGTGGCCGGCGCCAGCGGCGGCGCGGTGCACCTGCTCTCGCCCGATGGCCAGCTGCTCCAGCCTGCGGCCACGCGCATGCTGGGCAAGGCCGCTCCGGGGGCGGGCCGGACCTGGGACCTGAGGGATGCCGACACCGTCGCCGCGCCCGTGCAGGCCGTGCGTGCCAACGCACCGATCGAGACCGACCTGCGCTGGGACGACCCGCGCCACCTCAAGGCCTACGAGACCCTCTTCGTGGGCCTGGGCACGTCGCGCCTGCGGCTGCTGTCCCTGCCGCTGACGAACCGCCAGGACGAAACGATCGGGACCCTCACGCTGAGCTTCCCGATGCCTGCCAAGGGCGCTGGCGAACCGCTGGGTGCGGCGCGCGTGGCTTTCGTGCGGGCGCTGTCGGGCACGGCGGCTCTGGCCATCGACAACCACCTGCTGCTCAATGCCCGCAAGGCGCTGCTGGAGAGCTTCATCCAGCTCGTGGCCGGCGCCATCGACGCCAAGAGCCCCTACACCGCCGGTCACTGCCAGCGCGTGCCCGAGCTGGCGCGCATGCTGGCCCAGGCGGCCTGTGACGCGACCGAAGGCCCCTACGCCCGCTTCGCGATGACGCCCGACGAATGGGAGGCGCTGCACATCGCGGCCTGGCTGCATGACTGCGGCAAGGTCACGACGCCGGAGTACGTCGTCGACAAGGCCACCAAGCTGGAGACGCTCTACAACCGCATCCACGAGATCCGCACGCGCTTCGAGGTGCTCAAGCGCGACGCCCTCATCGAGCGGCTGCAGGCCCACCTCGGCCGCGAGGGCGCCGCGCAGGCCCAGGCCGAGGCGGCCCAGGCGCAGGCCGCGCTGGACGATGACTTCGCGTTCGTCGCGCGTTGCAACCAGGGCGGCGAGTACCTCGGTGCCGACGACCAGACCCGGCTGCGCGAGATCGGCCTGCGCCGCTGGCTGCGCACGATGGACGACAGCCTGGGCCTGTCAGTGGACGAAGCGCGCCGGCTGCCGCGCCCGCGCCCGGCGCTGCCGGCACCGGAGGCCCTGCTCGCCGACCGCCCGGAGCAGATCCAGCCCCGCCCGGCGCAGGAGAGGCTGCCGCGCGACAACCCCTGGGGCTTTCGCGTCACGCAGCCCGAGCACCTCTACAACCGGGGCGAACTCCACAACCTGACGGTGTCGCGCGGCACCCTGACGGAGGAGGAGCGCTACAAGATCAACGAGCACATCGTGCAGACGCTCAAGATGCTGGCCGAGCTGCCCTTCCCGCGGCATCTGCGCGAGGTGCCCGAGATCGCCGGTGGCCACCACGAGCGCATGGACGGCCAGGGCTACCCGCGCGGCCTCACGGGCGAGCAGATGAGCCCGCAGGCCCGCATGATGGCGATTGCCGACGTGTTCGAGGCGCTCACGGCCGACGACCGCCCCTACAAGCCCGGCAAACCGCTGTCGGAGGCGCTCGCCATCCTGCAGCGGATGGCCCGCGAGGGTCATCTCGATGCGGAGCTGTACGAACTCTTCCTGCGCTCGGGCACCTGCCTGGCCTACGCCCGGCGCTTCATGCCGGCGGAGCTGATCGACGTCGAGGACGTGACCGCCTACCTCTGAAGCTCAGCGGTCCCGCCGGTTCACGCTGAACTTGACCGGCGTGCCCTTGACGATCGGGTTGCCTGCGCCGTCGTGCAGCGACACCGCCACCTCGTAGTCGCCCACCGGCAGGTCCACGATGGCTTCGGTGCGGCCGTCGGTGAGGTTCTGGCGCAGCACGTTGCCGCCGCCGCGGGCATTGAAGGCGAGCCGGAAGTGGCCGGTGTCCTTGATCTCGGTGCCTGCGGGTGCGACGCCCAGCCCCGCGCCGAGCACGCCCAGGGACAGCGTGAAGGGGCTCGACACCATCTCCTCGTCGCGCAGGTTCTTCACGTACACCTCGCGGCCCTCGGCCTTGCGGGGCGCCGCGCGCAGGTCCTGGTACCAGGCCTCGCAGCTCTCCTGGAAGTCGTTGCCCGGCAGCACCTTGGGCCCCGGGTCGCTGCGCGAGCCGGTCACCTCGATGGCGATCTCGTTGCTGAACACGAAGTAGGGCTTGTGGGCATGGTCGGCGAACAGCAGGCGCAGCGTGTGCCGGCCTGGCGGCAGGTCGATCTCGGTGCCGGTCTGGCCCTTGCCGAAGTGCTTGTGCGTGTTGGAGAAGGGGATGGGCGCCGTGTGATCGCGCGGCAGCGGCGTGTCGATGAGGATGTGGTGGTGGCCGGCCTTCTCGTTCTTGTTGCCCGCCGGGATCACGCCCATGCCGCGGATGCCGAACTCCACCCAGAACGGCGAGCGCACGCGGTAGCCGGTCTTGAGGTTGCTGAAATGCACCGACACCGGCTCGCGCAGGTCGACCGCCGTGCGCTGCGTGGTGTGCGCGAGCCAGCATTGGCGCTCCAGCGCGTCGGCCGGCAGGGCCTCGGCCTGCGCCAGCCCCGCCTGCCATGCCAGGACGCCACCCAGGACGAATCCACCGACCACCGCTCGCTGCATACGACCCCCATCAACGGCTTTGCGACCGATTTTGTGGGTGAGCGGCCGGAACCGGCCTAGTGAAGAGTGGGGATGCCCCGGGGCCCTGGCCCCGGGGGGCGCCGCCGTCCGGCCTCAGGCCGCCTGGCGCTGCGCGGTGATCTGCAGCTCGCCGAACAGGTCCTTGGGGTCGGCCATCTGCGGGATGAGGTCCAGCGGCGAGCCCAGCCCGAGCTGCACGCTCAGGTCACGCAGCAGGCGCAGCGCGGAGAAGTCCTCCAGCGCGAAGCCGACCGAGTCGAACACCGTGATCTGCTCGGCGGACTCGCGCCCCGCGGCCTGGCCGGCGAGCACGCGCCAGAACTCGGTCACGGGGAAGTCGGCGGGCATCTGCTGCACGTCGCCCTCGATGCGCGACTGCGGCTCGTACTCGACGATGACGCGTGCGGCCGTCAGCACGCCTGGGTGCAGCTCGGTCTTGCCGGGGCAGTCGCCGCCCACGCCGTTGATGTGCTGGCCCGGGCGGATCATGTCGGGCGTGACGATGGTGGCGTTGGCCTTGTCGGCCGTCACGGTGGTGATGATGTCGGCGCCCTGCACGGCCTCAGCGGTGCTGCGGCAGACGGTGAGCGTGAGGCCCGGCGTGCCGCTCAGGTGGCGCACCAGCTTGGCCGTGGCGGCGGGGTCGATGTCGAACAGGCGCAGTTCGCGGATGCCCAGCACGTGGTGGAAGGCCAGCGCCTGGAACTCGCTCTGGGCGCCGTTGCCGATCAGCGCCATCACGCGGCTGTCGGGGCGGGCCAGGCGCTCGGCCACCATGACCGAGGTGGCGGCGGTGCGCATGGCGGTGGTCAGCGTCAGCTCCGACAGCAGCGCCGGGGCGCCGGTGTCCACATCGGCGAGCACGCCAAAGGCCATCACGGTCGGCAGGCCGAAGCGGTGGTTTTTGGGGTGACCGTTGACGTACTTGAAGCTGTACAGGCTCGCATCGGCAATGGGCATCAGCTCGATGACGCCATCAGGCGAGTGGGCGGCCACGCGCGGGGTCTTGTCGAATTCGGCCCAGCGCAGGTAGTCGGCTTCCAGGTAGCTGACCAGGCGGCGCAGTAAATCAGGAAGGCCCACGCGTTGCACGAGGCGGGCGACGTCTTGGGTGGTGAGGACGGTGGTCATGGCTGTCTCCGGGAGGTGTTGAAAGGGCTTGGTGTGGATTCTTTCGAGCCAGCTCGCCAAACAGAAGCGCAAATCCTGGCAAGCATTGCAATGCCTTTTGGCAAAATGGCAGGGTCGAATGACGTTTTGCTCAAAATGGACGCCCTGGATCAACAACTCATCGCGCTGCTGCGCATCGACGCCCGCGCACCCGTGGCGACGCTGGCGGCCAAGCTCAAGGTGTCGCGCGGCACGGTCACCAACCGCATCGCCAAGCTGGAGGACAGTGGCGTCATCACCGGCTACACCGTGCGCCTGCGGCCGGACTCGGTGCCCGACGAGATCACGGCCTGGATGAGCATCACGGTCGACGGCAACCGCACGCGCGAGGTGGTGTCCATCCTGCTGGGCGAGCCGGGCATCACGGGGCTGTTCGACACCAACGGCCGCTGGGACCTGCTGGCCGAGATCCGCAGCCCCAACCTGAACGAACTCGCCGCGGTGCTGGAGCGCGTGCGCCTCATCAAGGGCATCGCCAGCACCGAGACGTCCATCCACCTCCAAAGCTACAAGCTCAGCTGAGCGCACGTCCGGCGGCCTCGGTTATCGTCCGCCGCGCTTCATCTGCTTCTCCCATGACCGCCCACTTGATCCGTCGCGCCTGCCTGGCTGCCTTCCTTGCCGTGCTCGCCGGCTGCTCCGTGCTGCCGAGCCCGCCGCCTCAGCCGCCCGTCGTCACGCCCCCGACCCAGCCCGAGCCGCCGCTGGTCAAGCCCGTCCCCAAGCCGCCCCGCGTGGGCCTGGCCCTGGGCGGCGGTGCGGCGCGCGGCTTTGCGCACATCGGCGTCATCCAGGTGCTGGAGGAGAACGGCATCAAGGTTGACCTCGTGGCCGGCACGTCGGCGGGCAGCCTCGTCGCGTCGCTCTACGCCTCGGGCAAGAGCGGCAAGGACATGCAGCTGCTGGCCGACACCATGGACGAAGGCGCCATCACCGACTGGTCCTTCCCGCTGCGGGGCTTGATCCGTGGCGAGGCGCTGGCGCGCTTCATCCGCGACAAGACCGGCGGCCGGGCCATCGAGCAGATGGTGCTGCCGCTGGGCATCGTCGCCACCGACCTCTCCGACGGCTCGTCCATCCTCTTTCGCAGCGGCGACACCGGCACGGCCGTGCGGGCGTCCAGCGCCGTGCCCGCGGTGTTCCAGCCGGTGCGCATCGGCCAGCGCGAGTATGTGGACGGCGGCCTCGTGTCCCCGGTGCCCGTGCGCTTTGCCAAGGAGATGGGTGCGCAGCTCGTCATTGCGGTGGACATCACCTCGCCGCCCGAGAAAGACCCCCCGGGCGATGCCTTTCGCATGCTGATGCAGACTTTCTCCATCATGGGCCGCAGCATCAACATGTTCGAGCTGCGCGACGCGGACGTCGTCATCCGCCCGCGCCTGGACGGCGTCGGCAGCGCCGACTTCACCGCCCGCCGCCGCGCCGTGCAGGCCGGCCGCGACGCGGCGCAGGCCCTGCTGCCGCTGATCCGGCAGCGCATCGCCGAAAAGACGCGCTGACACCATGACCGCCGCCGACATCGAGACGCCGCTGTTCCCGTTGCGCTCGGTGCTGTTCCCGGGCGACCCGCTGCCGCTGCGCATCTTCGAGCCGCGTTACCTGGACATGGTGCAGCGCTGCCATGCCCGCGGGGAGCCCTTCGGCGTCGTCACGCTCAGCGAAGGCGAGGAAGTGCGCCGGCGCGACGGGGCGGGCTTCCAGCGCGAGGCCTTCCACGACGTCGGCACGCTCGCGCACATCGAGCAGTTCGACGCCGGGCAGCCGGGCCTCATCCACATCCGCACCGTGGGCCGCGAGCGTTTCCGCGTCACGGGCCGCCGCTGCCTGAGCCATGGCCTGTGGGTGGGCACGCTGGCGCTCATCGAGCCCGACGCCGAGGTGCCGGTGCCCGACGACCTGCGCCTGGCCGCCCGCCAGCTCAAGGATGTGCTCGCGAACCTGGCGGGCCGCGCCGCGCCCGAGGACCTGCCCGTTCAGCCGCCCTACCGCTGGGACGATGCCGGCTGGCTCGCCAACCGCTGGGCCGGGCTGCTGCCGATGTCATTGCAGGAGCGCCACCGGCTGATGGCGCTGGAGAACCCGCTGCTGCGCCTGGAGCTGGTGGTGGACCGGCTGGACGCCCTCAACGCGCCCGGCCGTCCAGCCAGTGCGTGAGCACGGCCAGCACCTCGGCCTTCTGCGGCTCGTTGAAGATCTCGTGCGAGAAGCCCGGCCAGGGCCGGGTCGCCACGGCGTGGGCCGGTGCCGCGGCGGCAAAGGCCTCGCTGCCGCGCGGCGCCACGCACCGGTCGGCACCCGCCCACATGAGCAGCGTGGGCACGGCCCAGCGCGGCGCTGCGGCAATGGCCTGGGCGCCGCCATCGACGATGAAGCGGGTCAGCCGCGCGGTGATGCGGTCGTGCACCAGCGGGTCGGCCACGTAGGCGGCCACCACGGCGGGGTCGCGGCAGATCCATTCGGGCTTGAGGCCATTGCCCACCGCCAGGCCCGGGGCCAGCGTCTCGGCCAGGGCCAAGGCGAGCTTCTGGGCGCCGGTGAGCCCGGGGTCCAGCGCGGGTGACGACAGCACCAGGCCGTCCAGCGGCCGGCTCCAGGCGGCCGGGCTCGGCGCCAGCGCCTCGGCCGCGAAGCGTGCGACCACGAGGCCGCCCATGCTGTGGCCGACCAGCACGAAAGGCCGGCCGGGCTGGCGCACCGCATCGATGACTTGCGAGGTGTCGCGCAGCAGGGCGTCGTGGCGGGGCACGTCGCCGCGGCGGCCGTCGCTCTGGCCGTGGCCGCGGTGGTCCCAGCCGTGCACGTCCCAGCCTCGTGCGTTGAGGGCCGCGGCCACGTGGGCATAGCGGCCGATGTGTTCGCCCAGGCCGTGGCACAGCAGCACCTGGCCGCGCGCCGGGGCTGCGGTTGGAGCTGGCCAGTGCTGCAGGTGCAGGGCGATGCCGTCGTCGGTGGTGATGTTCATCGTGGGGGCGAGTGTGCCAAAGCCTCGTCCATGCCCCGCCGCGAGCCGAGCACGCGGGCGTAGGCCCAGGTGAACTCCGCGCCGATGAGCAGGATCTGCGCGGAGAAATACACCCACACCAGCAGCGCCACGACCGAGGCCGCCGCGCCGAAGCCGGAGACCACGCCGCTGCGTTGCAGGTAGGCGCCGATGCCGTAGCGGCCCAGCGCGAAAAGCCCCGCCGTCACGAGTGCACCCAGCAGCACGTCCCGCCAGGCCACGCGCACCCGTGGCATCCACTTGAAGATGAGCGCGAAGACGGCCACCACCAGCGCCTGGCTGACCACGGTGTTGACCACGGCCGCGACGCGCAGGCCCTCGCCGAACCAGGGCTGCCACAGCGCCTGGGCAGCCGACATGACGGCATCCAGCAGCAGCGAGACGAGCATCAGGAAGCTCAGGCCCAGGATCACGCCGAAGCTCAGCAGCCGCGCACGGATCCAGGCCAGCCACCCTTGCAGCGGCCGCGCGGGCGCGCGCCAGATGGTGTCCAGCGCGTCCTGCAGCTCGGCGAACATGGTGGTGGCGCCCACGAGCATGAGGCCCAGGCCCAGCAGCGTGTTCAGCCAGCCCCCGGCGGGCCAGGAGACCGTCTTGAGCAGGGACTCCACCGTGGCCGCGGCATTGCTGCCCAGCAGCCCGGCGAGTTCGTCGAACAGCTCCCCACGCACGGCTTCGCCGCCCCAGACCAGGCCGGCCACCGACACCACGATCAGCAGCAGCGGCGCCAGTGAGAAGAGGGTGTAGTAGGCCAGCGCAGCCCCCATGCGGGGGCCGCGGTTGTCGAGGAAGCCATCGAAAGTCAGCTGAAGCACGCGCCCCAGCGGGCGGATCGGGTCGAGCCAGCGCATGCCCGCAGTCTGTGCGCGGGGCGCGAGCGGCGCTGTAGGACGCAGCCTCAGAGTGCCGTGCGCAACTTGTCGTAGCCGCTGCGGCTCACCGGGATGCGCTTGCCGTTCTTCATGCGGGCGATGTAGGCGTCGCTGTCGGTGCGCTCCAGGCCTTGCAGCTGCGCGAGGTTGATGATGAAGGAGCGGTGCACGCGCACGAAGCGCACCGGGTCGAGCTGGGCCTCGAGCTCGGAGATGCGCTGCGCCTTGAGGTGCTCGCGGCCGTGGGCGTGGAAGGCGACGTTGTCGGCCTGGGCCTCGATGTAGGCGATGTCGTCCACCAGCAGCACCTGCAGGCCGCCGGCGCTGTCGTGGTCACGCACCAGCACACGTGCGATGCGCGGCGCGGTGGGGCTCACCAACTGGTCCAGCCCGGGCGCGGGCTGGCCGAGCAGGCGGCGGGCGCGCGCCAGCGCCGCGTCGAAGCGGTCCTGGGCGAAGGGCTTGAGGAGGTAGTCGACCGCGTGCAGCTCGAAGGCGCGCAGCGCGTGCTGGTCATGCGCGGTCGTGAACACGACGCCGTCGCGCCGGCCGGTCAGCTCCAGCACCTCCAGACCGGTGAGCTTGGGCATCTGGATGTCCAGGAAGACGAGGTCTGGCTTGAGCTCGGTGATGGCGCGGGCGGCGGCCAGGCCGTTGTCGGCCTCGGCCACGACGGCGATGTCGGCGTGTGCGCTCAGGTACTCGGCCAGCAGGCGGCGGGCCAGTGGTTCGTCATCGGCGATGAGGGCTTGGAGCGTCATGGCTGGGCCTCGTAGGGGAGGGTGAGTTCGACGGTGAAGCCCTCGGGCGACGCGCCCCACTGCGCGTGCGCACGGCCCGCGTACTGGGCCGCCAGGCGTTCGCGCAGGTTGCGCAGCCCCAGGCCCAGGCCGCTCACCTCCGCCGGGCGTTCGGGCACGGGGTTGCGCACGGCGATGTGCAGCCAGCCGTCGCGCACCAGTGCCTGCACTTGCAGCAGGCCGCCGTCGTCGCGCGGGCGCAGGCCGTGCTTCAGGGCGTTCTCCACCAGCGGCTGCAGCGTCAGCGGCGGCAGCAGGGCGGGCAGGGCGTCGTCGCTGGCGTCCAGCGCGGTGGTGAGCTTGTCGCCCAGGCGCTGGCGCTCGATGGCGAGGTAATGCCGCACCAGCCCCAGTTCCTCGTGCAGGCGGATGCGGTCGCGGCCGGCGAGCTCCAGCGTCTGGCGGAAGAACTGCGCCAGGTCGATGGCCATGGCGCGGGCGGCGGCCGGGTCCAGGTGGGTGAGAGCGCTGAGGGCGTTCAGGCTGTTGAAGAGGAAGTGCGGGTCGATCTGCAGTCGCAGCAGCTGCAGCTCCATGTCGCGCGCCAGCAGCCGGGCCTGGGCCTCGCGGGCCGTGGCGGCCTGGGCGTTCTGGAAGGCGATCAGCAGGTCGTGCGTCAGCACCGCCAGCGTCAGCAGGCCCAGCACCGTCGTCGCCAGCACCGCGATGCCTCCCGGCGTGAGCCCCACCCAGCCCAGCGGGTGGCCGAACAGTGTGCCGGCGGCGTCCCAGGCGATGGCCAGCCCCAGCATGGCCGCAGCGAGCGTGCCGACCAGCATGCCCCGGTAGCCCAGGGTGCTCATCCACGGGGCCGCACCGAACGGGCGGCTGCGGCAGGGGTAGTAGGTGGCCAGGGCGACGAAGGCGAACACCGCGAACAGCGGCGCAGCCCAGGGCAGGGCAGCGCCGAAGGGTGCCAGGCCGAGCGCATGCAGCAGCGCGGCCAGCGCCGGCCCGCCCAGCGACCACGCCAGCAGGTAGGCCACCAGACCGCGCCAATGGGTGAGCAGCGGGTGCAAGGCGTCAGTGCTTGATCTCGACGCCGCCGAACATCACCTCGCCGGTGAGGACCAGGCGCGGGCCGGGCGTCATGGGCGGCAGGGTCTTGTCCTCGACCCCGCCGAAGGTGGCGGCGAGCTCCACCGCGACCGTCCAGTCGCGCGGCACGCGCAGCTCGATGCCGCTGAAGCGGGCGGAGATGTCCAGCCGCGCTTCGGGGCCGGCCATGGTGGCCTGGGTCAGGTCCAGCTCCACGCCGCCGAACGTGCTGGTGACGCGGCCGCCCTTGAAGCTGCTGGAGTCGTTGCGCTGGCTCACGGCGCTGAAGCTCGCCTGGATGTCGACCTGCTCGCCGTGCTCCACCGTCATGTCGCCGCCGGCGGCGTCGGGTGTGGCGCGCGGCAGCAGCCCGCGCATGACGATCGAGACCCCCATGGCGATGATGAAAACCGGCCACCACTCGCGCCAGTGGACGTTCACATAGCCCAGGTTCTGCGCCGTCAGCATGACGCCCACGGCGATGAGGACGACCCCGAGCAGGCCGCTGCCGCGGTGCACGGGCCACGCCAGGCGCGCCAGCCCCCAGAGCACGAAGGCCAGCGGCCAGAACGTGCGCATGAGCGCCACGTCAAAGAGGCGCAGGTTGTCCAGCAACACCAGCAGGCCAACGCCGATGACGGCGATGCCGAACAGCACGCGGTGGCCGGCGTGGCGGGTGTGGGGGCGGTGATGACGGCGCATGGGCGGGGTCCGGGAGATCGATGGCCGTGAGTAGACCCCGAACCTGCACCCGCATGGCGCGCGAAACGGCGAATCGACGGCGGGCGCCGACGAATCGACAGGGTGGCAGACCCATGAAAAAAGGCCCGGTGCGTGGGCACCGGGCCTTTCAGGAGAGCTGCAGACCGATCAGGCAGCGCGCTTGCTGGAGCGCGTGGCGGTCTGGGTGGCCTTCACGGCTTGCGACGTGGCGGCCTGGAAGTTGGCTTCGGCGACTTCGACGGCCTGCTTGGTGGCCTTCTGGACCGACTCGAAGGCGTTGTTGGCGGCTGCGACGGCCGACTTCACCAGGGCGACGGCGTTTTCGGTGCCGGCGGGGGCGTTCTTGGCAGCCGTGTCCACCATGGCGGTGAACTTCTTCTGCGCATCGGAGAACTGGGCTTCAGCGGCCTTGGCGACTTCAGCACCGGTGCTGGAGGCGATGTCGTAGATGTGGCGGCTGTAGGAAGCGGCCTTCTCGGCGGTCGGCTGCAGCAGGGCGGCTTGCAGGGACAGCAGCTCCTGCGCGTCCTTCACCGACAGGGCGGCGGAGGTGGTGTCGGCGGCCTCGGTCAGCGCGGTCTTGGCGACCTGCAGGTTGAGTTCGACGAGCTTTTCGACGCCTTCGAATGCCTTGTTGGTCAGGCCGAAGAGGGTTTCGACATTGGCCTTGTGGGCGGCGAGGACTTGTTCAGCGGTCAGCATGGGTGGACTCCGTTTCAGTGTGGTTGAACCGTTTGCCGTGCTTTGCTGCACTGCAACATGAACTGAATGATAGGGGCCCGCGGGCGGATTGCAAGAACTTTTTGTGCACTGCAGCAAATTAGGGGTGTCCGGATGTGACTATCGTCGCGGGCCATGCTGGCCTACCACTCCGACGCCCACAGCCTGGCCCTGCCGCCGGGCCACCGTTTTCCGCAGTCCAAGTACCGGATGCTGCGCGAGCACTTCGAGCGCGAGCCGGGGCTCGTGCGCATGGAACCCGCGCCCGCCGCCAGCGAAGGCGAGCTGGTGCTGGTGCACACGCCGGACTACGTCGACGCCGTGCTGATGGGCCGCCTGAGCGCGCTGGAGCAGCGCGAGATCGGCTTCCCCTGGAGCCCCTCGGTGGCCGACCGCTCGCGCCGCTCGGTGGGCGCGACCATCGCTGCCGCCCGGGCGGCCCTGGACGAAGGGGTGGCCGCCAACATGGCCGGCGGCACCCATCACGCCTATGCGGACAAGGGCTCGGGCTACTGCGTCTTCAACGACGTGGCGGTTGCCGCGCGGCTGATGCAGGCGGAGTGGTCGCGCCGGCACGGCCAGCTGCTGCGGGTGCTCGTCATCGACCTGGACGTGCACCAGGGCAATGGCACCGCGGCCATCTTCCGGGACGACGACACCGTCTTCACCTTCTCGATGCACGGCGAGCGCAACTTCCCGTTCCGCAAGGAGGCCAGCGACCTGGACGTGGGCCTGCCGGACGGCTGCGGCGACGCGCAGTACCTGGCCGCCCTGGACGAGGCGATGGAAGAGGTGTGGCGCCGCTGCCAGCCCGGGCTGGCCTTCTTCCTGGCGGGCGCCGACCCCCACGAGGCGGACCGCCTGGGGCGACTGAAGCTCAGCTACGAAGGCCTGGCCGAGCGCGACGGCCGGGTGCTGGATGCGCTGCGGGCGCGCCGCATCCCGGTCGCGCTCAGCATGGCCGGCGGCTACGGGCACGATCTGTCGACGACCGTGAAGGTGCAGGTCAACACGCTGAATGTCGCCGCGGCGTCCTGGGCCGTGTGGCAGCGCATGAAAGAATCGGCCGCATGACCCCGCGCCCCCAGCCCGACAGCCGTGACACCTACGCCCGCTTCGTGCCGCTGACCACCCGGTGGATGGACAACGACGCCTACGGCCACCTGAACAACGTCGTCTACTACAGCCTCTTCGACACCGCGGTGAACAGCCTGCTGATCGAGGCCGGCGCGCTGGACATCCACGCCGGCGAGGTGATCGGCCTGGTGGTCGAGACGCACTGCAACTTCTTCGAGTCGCTGGCCTTCCCGCAGCGCATCGAGGCCGGCGTGCGCGTCGCGCAACAGGGGCGCTCCAGCGTGCGCTACGAGATCGGCCTCTTCGCCGAAGGTGCCCAGAGCTGCGCCGCCCGGGGCCATTTCGTGCACGTCTATGTCGACCGCGACAGCCGCCGCCCCGTGGCCGCGCTGCCCGACGCCTACCTCACTGCCCTCAAGGCACTCACCCCCACCCCCACCCCATGAGCCGCTTCGACACCCCCACGCCCGAGCAGACCGCCGCGGTGGACGCCGCCATCAAGACGCGCCATTCGCTGCGCGCCTTCCTGCCGACGCCCGTGCCGCGCCAGACGGTGGAGGACATCCTGGAGGTCGCCCGCTGGGCGCCGTCGGGCACCAACACGCAGCCCTGGCAGGTGCATGTGCTGACGGGCGAGGCGCTCAAGCGCGTGTCCGGCCGCATCCAAGCCGCCTACCTCGACCCCGAGCAGAACGCCGCGCACAAGGAGGCCTACGCCTACTACCCCAACGAGTGGCGCAGCCCCTACATCGACCGGCGCCGCAAGGTGGGCTGGGACCTTTACGGGCTGCTGGGCATCGCCAAGACCGACAAGGCGCGCATGCAGCACCAGCACGGTCGCAACTTCATCTTCTTCGACGCGCCGGTGGGCATGTTCTTCACCATCGACCGCGTCATGCAGCAGGGCTCGTGGCTGGACTACGGCATGTTCCTGCAGAACGTGATGATCGCGGCCCGCGCGCGTGGCCTGCACACCTGCCCGCAGGCCGCCTTCACGCAGTTCCACCGCCTCATCGCCGAGGCGTTGCAGCTCGGCGAGGAGCAGACGCTGGTGTGCGGCATGTCGCTGGGCTTCGCTGACCCGGCGGCCGTCGAGAACAGCCTCGTCACCGAGCGCGCGCCGGTCGCCGAGTTCACCCGCTTCCTGGAGGACTGATGGCCCTCGCTGGCGCTGAACTTGGCCTGGCCTGGGCCACGCCCTTTGCCGGGCTGCTGCTGTCGATCGCCGTGATGCCGTTGGCGGCCCCCGCCGTGTGGCACCACCACTTCGGCAAGATCGCGGCCGGCTGGACGCTGGCCCTGCTGCTGCCCTTCACGCTCGCCTTCGGGGCCGGCGCCACGGGCGGCGTGCTGCTGCACACGCTGGTGGAGGAGTACCTGCCCTTCACCATCCTGCTGGGCGCGCTCTACACGGCGGCGGGGGGCATCTACATCCGCGGCAACCTGCACGGCACCCCGACGCTGAACGCCGGCATCATGGCGGTGGGGGCGGTGCTCGCGAGCTTCATGGGCACCACGGGGGCGTCGATGCTGTTGATCCGCCCCCTCATCCGCGCCAACGACAACCGGCGCCACAACGCGCACGTGGTGGTGTTCTTCATCTTCATCGTCAGCAATGTGGGCGGTGCGCTCACGCCGCTGGGCGACCCGCCGCTCTTCCTGGGTTTCCTGCAGGGCGTGAGTTTCTTCTGGACGGCGACCCACCTCTGGGCCGAGACCGGCTTCCTGCTCGCGAGCCTGCTGGCCGTGTTCTGGGTCGTCGACAACTGGCTCTACCGCAAGGAGGGCGTGACGCCGGCCGACCCCACGCCCGACACACCGCGCCTGGGCCTGGAGGGCACCATCAACCTGCTGCCGCTGGCCGCTGCCGTGGGCCTGGTGCTGATGAGCGGCACCTGGAAGCCGGGCATCGTCTTCGACCTCTGGGGCACGCCGCTGCCGCTGCAGGCGCTGGTGCGTGACGTCGGCCTCGTGGCCGTGGCGCTGGTGTCGCTGGCCATCACGCCGGCCGGCGTGCGCGAGAAGAACCGCTTCAGCTGGGCGCCCATGGAAGAGGTGGCCAAGCTCTTCATCGCCATCTTCCTGACGATGGTGCCCGTCATCGCCATGCTCAAGGCCGGGCCGAACGGTGTCTTCGCGCCGCTGGCAGCGATGCTCGATTCGCCCGCCGCCTATTTCTGGCTCACCGGCGGGCTGTCTTCGGTGCTGGACAACGCGCCCACCTACCTCGCCTTCTTCAACCTGGCCGGTGGCGACGCCGCGCGGCTGATGACCGAGGGCGCGCCGGTGCTCGCGGCCATCTCGGGCGGCGCCGTCTTCATGGGGGCCATGACCTACATCGGCAACGCGCCCAACTTCATGGTCAAGGCGATTGCCGAGGAGCGGGGTGTCAAGATGCCGAGCTTCGGCGGCTACCTGCTGTGGTCGGGTGCGGTGCTGCTGCCTTTGCTGTTCCTGATGGCCTGGATATGGATGCATTGAAAGTCTTGATCGCCCGCCGCGCGCCGCCGGCGGTGGTGGCGCAGCTGCGCGCGCACCTGGACGCCGACTACCACGAGGGCGAGCTGCCCCTCACGCCCGACGAGCTGCGCGCGCGGCTGCAGGGCAAGGCCGGCGCCTACATCACCGGCACCGAGCGCATCACGGCCGAGCTGCTGGATGCCTGCCCCGGCCTGCGCGTGGTGTGCACCATGAGCGTGGGCTACAACCACATCGACCTGGCCGCCTGCACGGCGCGCGGCGTGCTCGTCACCAACACGCCCGACGTGCTGACGGAGTCCACCGCCGACTTCGGCTTCGCGCTGCTGATGGCCACGGCCCGGCGCATGAGCGAAGGCGAGCGATTGCTGCGCGACGGCGGCTGGAAGAGCTGGGCCTGGGACTTCCTCGCCGGCGCCGAGGTGCATGGCAGCACGCTCGGCATCCTCGGCATGGGCCGCATCGGCCAGGCCATCGCCCGGCGCGGGCGCTTCGGTTTCGGCATGCGGGTGGTCTATCACAACCGCTCGCGGCTGCCCGGCGACGTCGAAGCCGAACTGGGCGCGCGCTACGTCACCAAGGAAGCGCTGCTGCGCGAGGCCGACCACCTCGTGCTGGTGCTGCCCTACTCGGCCGAGTCGCACCACTGCATCGCCGCGCCGGAGCTGGCGCTGATGAAGCCCACGGCCACGCTCGTGAACGTGGCCCGCGGCGGCATCGTCGACGAAGACGCGCTGGCCGCGGCGCTGCGCGAGCGACGCATTGCGGCGGCGGGCCTGGACGTCTTCGAGGGCGAGCCGCGTGTGAACCCTGCGCTGCTCACGCTGCCCAACGTCGTGCTCACGCCTCACATCGCCAGCGCCACCATGCCCACGCGCGTGGCCATGGCGCAGCTCGCCGCCGACAACCTGATTGCCGCGCTGACCGGCGGCACGCCGCCCACGCCGCTGAACCCCGAAGTTCTTTCCTCATGAACCGCCGCCTGATCTGCCTGCTCTGCCTCCTGCCCGCACTCGCCTTCGGGCAGAAGAACAAGAGCGCCCCGCCGCCCCCGCCCGAGCCCGTCGTCGAGGACAAGACACCGCGCGACCCGAACAAGATCGCCGTGCTGTCCCTGCTGGGCGACAGCGTGCAGCTGCTCAGCCTGAGCCCCGCGCGCGGCGACACCGTGCAGTCGGGTGAATGGACTGCCACGCCCGCCGGCGGGCTGGACAACGCGGTGCTGCAGGCCCTGGATGCGGCGCTGAAGTCCTCCGGCAAGGGGCGGGAGGTCAAGCTCTACACCTCGTCCACGCGCAGCCTGTTCGGCGACCCGGCCAACCTCTTCGCGAACGGGCGCCTGGCGCTGCCGGGCAAGCTTGGCGACGCCGTGCGCCAGAGCGGGGCGGCGCACCTGCTGCTCGTCACGCGCAGCCGCCAGGAGCCGGCGCTGGCCGCGAGCTTGCCGCAGCGCATCCTCACGTCGATCGAGGGCCCGGGCTTCGTGCTCGACCAGCGCCCGAGCGCGCAGATCGGCTTCGACGGGCGGGGTGGCCTGCCGGTGTTCGCGCCTTTCGTGTCCATCCGCGTGGCCCTCATCGACTTGAGCGACCTGACGCTGCGGCGCGAGCAGTCGCTGGCCGTCGCGACACGGCTGCCGGTGGCCGCGGCTGACGCCGCCAACCCCTGGGCCGCCACCACGCCTGAGCAGCGCGTGAAGGCGCTGGAGGCACTCATCGAGGCGGAACTGCCCAAGGCCGTCGCGGGGCTCGTGGCCCCATGAGCATGTTCGAACTGACGGCGCTGGGCCTGCTGGCGCTGATCCTGGTGCTGCTGGTGCTGATCTGGCTGCGCCACAAGCCCGGGGCCGGCGTGCCGCCTGAACTGCTGCAGAGCAACGAGCGCCTGGAGCGCGAGCTGCGTGACGAACTCGGCCGCAGTGCCAGCGGCACACGCCAGGAGCTGATGCAAGGGCTGGCGCAGTTCCAGCAGCTGCTCACGCAGGGCCTGCAGGGCAGCAACCAGTCGCTGGCCGCCCAGGCCCTGGCCGCGCGCGAGGCGCAGGACGCCGCCGCCCAGCGCAGCGCGCTCGCCCAGACCGAGGCCATGCAGCGGCTGTCCGACGTCATGCGCGAGCAGCTGCAGGCGCTGTCCAAGACCAACGAGCAGCGTCTGGCCGAGCTGCGGCTCACGGTGGAGCAGCGCCTCACCAGCATCCAGCAGGACAACGAGAAGAAGCTCGAGCAGATGCGCGCCACCGTCGACGAGAAGCTGCACGCCACGCTGGAGCAGCGCCTGGGCGAGAGCTTCAAGCAGGTGGCCGAACGGCTCGAGCAAGTGCACAAGGGCCTGGGCGAGATGCAGACCCTCGCGCGCGACGTGGGCTCGCTCAACCGCGTGCTGACCAACGTCAAGACGCGCGGCGTGTTCGGCGAGGTGCAACTCGCCGGCCTGCTGGAGCAGGTGTTCACGCCCGAGCAGTACGCGGCCAACGTGGCGACGCTGCCGGGTTCTGCCGAGCGCGTGGAGTTCGCCATCAAGCTCCCGGGCCAGCGTGACGACGGCCAGCCGCTGTGGCTGCCCATCGACGCCAAGTTCCCGCGCGAGGACTACGAGCGGCTGCTCGACGCCCAGGAGCGCGGCGACCCGGTGGCCGCCGAGGCCTCGGCCAAGGCCATCGAGAGCCGGCTGCGGCTGGAGGCGCGCACCATCCGCGAGAAGTACATCGGCCCGCCGCACACGACCGACTTCGCCATCCTCTTCGTGCCGACCGAGGGCCTGTACGCCGAGGCGCTGCGCCGCCCGGGTCTCGTCGAGGGCCTGCAGCGCGAGTTCAAGGTCATGCTCTGCGGCCCCACGACGCTGCTGGCCACGCTCACCAGCCTGCAGATGGGCTTTCGCACGCTCGCGCTGGAGAAGCGCAGCGCCGAGGTCTGGGAGGTGCTGGGCGCCGTCAAGACCGAGTTCGGCAAGTTCGGCGACGTGCTCGCCAAGGCCAAGAAAAAGCTCGAAGAGGCCGGCAACACGCTGGACGCCGCCGAGGTGCGCACCCGCGCCATGACGCGCAAGCTCAAGGGCGTGGAGGCCCTGCCCGACGACGCCGCCCAGCAGCTGCTGCAGATCAGCCTCGGCGAGGACGCTGAATGACCGAAGGCGCTCCGGCGCACCAGCACCTGCGCCACGCCTTCCCGTGGCTGATCGCCACGATGATCTGCGTGCATGCCTGCATGGCCACCACGCGCGTCACCGCGAGCCTGTGGGTGCTGAGCCAGGGCTACGGCGAGGCCTCCGTCGGCATGCTGCTGAGCCTGTTTGCCGTGGCGCCCATCGCGCTGTCGCTCTGGGCCGGGCGGCTGGCCGACCGGCACGGCTTTCACCGCCCCGTCGGCGTGGGCGTGGGCATGGCCTTCGTGGGCGCGCTGCTGGCCCTCGTCATCCCGCAGCTCTGGGCGATTGCGACCGGCTGCCTGCTGTGCGGCGGTGCTGTGGCGGTGGCGGCCGTGGCCTTGCAGCGCGAGGCCGGGCTGATGGCCGAGGCGCCGGGCGAACTCAAGAAGATCTTCAGCTGGATGGCCCTGGGGCCGGCGCTGTCCAACGCCGTCTCGCCCATCGTGGCGGGCCTGCTCATCGACCTCGTCGGCATGTGGGCGGCCTTCGGCTTCGCCACGCTGCTGCCGGTGCTGGCCTGGGTGCTGGCGCGCAAGGTGCCGCCCAACCCGCCGGTGGTGCGCACCAAGAGCTTTCGCGAGCGCGCCGCGTGGGACCTGTTCCGGCTGCCGGCCTACCGGCGGCTGCTGCTGGTGAACCTGGCGCTGTCGGCAGGCTGGGACGCGCACAGCTTCGTTGTGCCCGTGGTGGGGCATGCGCGCGGGCTCTCCGCCTCCAGCATCGGCCTGGTGCTGGGCAGCTTCGCCGTGGCGGCCACGGTGGTGCGCCTGGCCATCGTGCGCTTTGCCGACGACATCGACGAGGCCCGCGCCCTGCGCGCCGCGATGACGCTGGCCATGCTCACCTTCGTGGCCTACGCCTGGCTGCCCGGCACGGCCGGGCTGGTGTGCGGCTCGGCCCTGCTCGGCGTCGCGCTGGGCTCGGTGCAGCCCATGATTCTGGCCATGCTGCACCGCGCCACGCCGCCGGAGCGCCACGGCCAGGCGCTGGGCTTGCGCATGCTCACCGTCAACGGCGCGACCGTGGCCATGCCCATGGGTTTCGGCATGCTGGCCGCGGCCACGGCACTGGCGGCGCCGATGTGGGTGATGGCCGCCGCCCTGCTGGCCGCGCAGTGGCCGGCGCGCAAGCTCTAGACCCCGCGTTCACGGGCGCCCCCCGGCGCCACGCTGCCGATAGCATCGCGGCCGGAGGTGCCCGATGCGCAAACGGCTTTGGCTGCTGGTGGCGGTGCTGGCGACGACATCCGCGCTGGCCCAGGTCGACGACGAGGCGGGCGAGTCGCCCGCGGCGCTGATGCCCGCGGCCGAGGCGCAGGCGCTGCTGGCCCAGCCGTTGCCGGCCGACCCCGCGGCTCGCCTGGCGCTGCTGCAGCAGCAGGCGAGGGCGGCGCAGTCGCTGGAGCAGCGCGGCCGCTGGGTGGAGCTGCTGGGCGAGGTCGCGCAGATGGCGCGCAACCAACCCGGGGGCGAGGCCTGGGTGCGGCAGTACCTGAGCGCGGAGTTCGTGTGGGGCAGCTCCGGCAAGTCGCTGGCCGCGGCCGATGCCTTTGCCAATGACACCTCGCTGCCCCTGCCCACGCGCGCGTCGGCCGCGCTGCGCCACGTTTATGCCCTGGCCCAGGCGCGTGACCGCGCGCAGCTCGAGCGCATGTGGTCGCGCGCCCAGGGGCTGGTGCAGCAGGCACTGGCGTCACTGGCGAACGACCCCGCCGCCACGCTGCGCCTGCAGGTCGACCGGTTGCAGGTGCGCTCGGAGATCGAGCGCTGGCAGGGCCGGCAGGCTGACGCCGTAGCCTCGCTGCGGGAGGCCGTGCGGCTGGCGCAGCAGGGGCTGGAGACCGCCCGCGCCGGGGGCAAGCCGCCGCGCGACCCCGCCGTGCAGGACGCCTACGGCTGGTACGACGGCTCGCAGGGCATGCTCACCTACGCCCTCGTGCGCCAGGGCCGCGCACCGGAGGCGGTGCAGATCGGCCAGACCAACCTCGCGCTGTGGCGCGCCGGGCAGATCACTGACGCCCTCGGGGCGCGCTGGCACTACCGCCTTGCGCAGGCGCAGGTGGCCTCGCGCCAGTACGCCGTGGCGCTGGAGAACGCCCAGCGCGCCGACGACATGCTTCAGCGCGCCGGCGCCAGCCCCGCGAGCCACGCGCGCTGGCTGGCGCGGCAGGAGCAGGTGAGGTCCCTCATCGGGCTGCGCCGCTGGGCCGAGGCCGACGCGTTCTACGCCGAGTTCCTGGGCAGCCTGCCCGCCGACAGCCTCGCCCGCGAGCGCGCCAGCGACTGGCGGCTTCGCGCGCTGCTGGCCGCCAAGGCGGGCCGCCTGGACGAAGGCCTGGAGATCGTCGAGCGCATCCACAAGAGCCGCCTGCGGCTCTACGGCGAGGCGCACCCGCAGACGCAGGAGGCCGCGGGCGTGCGGGCGCTCGTGCGGCTGCTCAAGGGCGACCTGGCCGGCGCCTGGAGCGACTACCAGCCCCTCTTCGTGGCGCTGCTGGACACGCCCGGCGGCTGGCTGGACCTGGACATGAGCGGCGCGCGCGGCTTCGTGCTCGGCCTGGCCTTCGACGAATACTTGCGCGAGGTGGCCGCGCGGGCGCAGCGCGGCGAGAAGCTCGAGCAGGCCTGGATCGACCGCGCGCTGCAGGTGGCCGACCGGCTGCAGACCGGCAGCACCCACCGCGCGCTGGTGGACGCCAGCGCCCGCTTGCTTGCCGCCACCCCCGCGCTGCGCGCCCAGCTGGAGGAGGAGCAGGCGCTGCGTGCGGCTGCGGCCTCGCGCAACAGCACGCTCTTTGCGACGCTTGGCGAGGAGGACCGCCTGCGCCGGCGCAACAGCAGCGAAGAGACCAAGGCGCAGCTCAAGGCCTTGCCCGACGCCGAGCGCAAGAAGCGGCAAAAGGAGATGGCCGACGAGCTGGCCGCCGTGCGCGAGCAGGCCCGCCAGCAGCGCGAGGCCGCGCAGGCCGCGCGCGAGGCGCTCAATGCGCAGCGCGAGCGCATCGCCACGACCTACCCGGCGTATGCCGACCTCGTGACGCCCACGCTGCCGGCGCCTGCGGCCTTGCAGAAGCTGCTGTCGCCGGGCGAAGCACTGCTCGTCGTGCACCCGATGGAGGGCGGGACGCTCGCCTGGTGGGTGGCGCCAGGCGGCCCGGCGCGCGTCGTGGCCTCGCCCATCGGCGCGGCGGCCTGGGTCGAGAAGGTCGGCCGGCTGCGCGCGGCGCTGGACCTCGGCACCGGCAAGCCGCCCGTGCTGCCGGTAGAGGGCTTGCACGAGGTCTGGCGCGAACTCGTCGCGCCCCTGCAGCCGGGGGGCGACGTGAAGAGCCTGCTCGTGGCCGCCGACGGCGCCCTGGCGGGCTTGCCTTTCGCTGCCGTGCTCACGGCGCCCGAGCCTGGGGCGTTTGTCGCGCGGCGCATGGCCGTCACGCAGTTGCCCTCGGCCGGCGCGCTCGCCGCACTGCGCCGCGTGGCGGCACCCCCGGTCGCGCCCAAGCCGTTGTTTGGGGTGGGCGACCCGCAGTTCAAGTCCGGCGCCAAGGCCGGCCGCGCGGCGCTCGGGCAGTCGGCCACGAAGTACGACGCCGCCTGGGGCTTCAGCTATGGCGACATCCCGCCGCTGCCAGAGACGCGGGCGGAGCTGCAGGCGCTGGCCAAGGCGCTCGGCGCCAATGCGCAGGCCGATCTGCTGCTGGGTGCTGCCGCCACGCGTGAGGCCGTGCTGGCCGCGCCGCTGTCTGACCGGCGCGTGGTGGCTTTCGCCACGCACGGGCTGATGCCGGGCGAGCTGCCGGGCATCTCCAAGCCGGCCCTCGCCCTGGCGCCCGCCGGCGACGGCACGGCGTCGCCCCTGCTGGAGCTGGACGACGTGCTCACGCTGCGGCTGAATGCGCAGTCGGTGCTGCTGTCGGCCTGCAACACCGCGGCCGGCGAGCAGGGCGGGGCGGCCATGTCGGGGCTGGTGCGGGGCTTCTTCTTTGCGGGCGGGCGCTCGGTGCTGGCCACGCACTGGGCGGTGGAGACGGCGTCGGCCGCGGCGCTCACCGCGGCCACCTTCTCGGCCAGCGCACCGCGCGCCGAGGCGCTGCGCCTCGCGCAAGTGAGGATGATCGAGGGACAACTCGGTGGCGGTCGCTGGTCGCATCCGTTCTACTGGGCCGGCTACGCCCTGTTCGGCGACCCCGCGAGATAGGAGACCTGGAATGCGTCCTGCCCTGCTGCTTGGCCTGGCCTTGCTGAGTTCCGCCGCCATGGCGCAACAGGCCTGCGAGGTCGTGGCCCTCAGCGGCGACGCCCAGCGCCTGGACGGCAAGCCGCTGGCGCTGGGCGACAAGCTCGATGTCGGCACCCAGCTGCGCACCGGCGCCAGCGGCCGCGTGCGGCTGCGCTTCACCGACGGCTCCGTGCTCGTGCTGGCCGACCGCAGCCAGCTGCGCATCGAGGCCTTCAGCGCACCGCCCGGCCAGCCGCGGGCGGCGGAGCTGCTGCTGGAGATGGGCCTGGTGGGCCAGCGCGTGGCGCCTTCGGCCAACGGCAGCTGGAAGGTGCGCACGCCCACGGCCGTGACGGCCGTGCGGGGCACCGAGTTCAGCGTGGAGGTGGGTGACGACCGGGCCACGGCCGTGCATGTGAAGACCGGCGAGGTCGACGTGGAGCCCTCGGGCCCGCAGACCCGCGGCATCAAGCCACGCTACCCGGTGCGGCTGCAGAAGGCGCTCAATGGCACGCAATGCGACGGCAGCCAGTGCACGCCGGCCGTGGCGTGGACGGCCGAGAAGCTGCAGCGCCTGGACCAGCGCCTGGGGTCGCTGGATTGAGGGCGCGCCTGCGCTATGGGCTGATCACGCTGGTGGCAGCGCTGATGGGCCTGGCCATGGCCGCCTGGCGCGCCGACATCCCGGCGCTGGAGCGCCCCGACCACTGGCTGCAGGACTGGCGCACCCAGTGGCGCGGCGTGGTGGCCCCCGGGCGCGAGCTGCCGCTGCTGCTGGTGCGCGTGGACGATGCCGCCTTCGAGGCCCTGGGTGGCCGCGTGCCCGACCGCGCCGACCTCGCCCGGGCCGTGCAGGCGCTTCACAGCGGCGGCGCGCGCGCCGTGGCGCTGGACATCCTGCTCTTGCCCGGCGGCGGCACGCCCGAAGCCAGTGCCGCGCTCGCCGCTGCCATGAAGGCCTGCGCCTGCGCGCTGATTCCCTTCTCCCTGCCCGACGAGGGCCGGAGCGACACCACCGTGCCGCCGCCCGTGCTGGCCCAGGCGCTGCTGCGCTACGAAGGCGACGCCGCGCTGGCGCGTGCCCAGGGCCACTACCAGCCGCACCGCGTCATCGCCCCGGAGGCAGACCTCGCAGCCGCGGCCGCGGCACTCGGCCACATCACCGTGCGACCGGGCAGCGACGGCAGCATCCGGCGCGACCTGCCGGTGCTGGCGCTCGGCGGCGAGGTCTACCCCTCGCTCGCCTTGCGGCTGGCGGCCTTCGCGCGCGGGGCCGACTGGGCGCAGGCGCGGGCACGCTTTGGCGCGGAGGTGAGCGTGGGCGAGGCCCTGCGGCTGCCGCTGGACGAGCTCTCCCGCACCAGCGTCAACTACTACGGCCCCGGCGGCCCGCAGAGCCCGTTCGAGAGTGTGGGCTTGGCGGAACTGCTGGCGGGCCGCGTCGACCCGGCGCGGCTGCGCGGTCGCATCGCCATCGTCGGCGTGTCCGCCCTGGCCGCGGGCGACCACCTGCCGTCGCCCTTCGACGCCCGCATGCCCGGCATGGAGCGCATCGCCACCGTCACCGACAACCTGCTCACTGGCCGCAGCCTCGTGCGCCCGGCCTGGGGCGGGGCCGTGGAACTGGCGGCGGTGGTGCTGCTGCCGCTGGCCGCCGTGCTGCTGCTGGCGCGGCGCTCGCTAGGGTCCGCGCTGGCACTGATCGGGGCGGGCGTGGTGGCCCTGTTCGTCGCCACGCAATGGGCGTTCGAGGCGCATCACCTCGTCTTCTGGACGGCCCCGGCACTCGTGGCGCTGGCACTGGCCACGCTCGGCGGCAGCGCGCTGCGCGCGGCGCGCGAGCAGGGCCAGCGCCGGGAGGCGGCGCGCCGCCTGGTGGCCAGCGAGCAGCGTTACGCGCTTGCCGCGCAGGGCGCCAACGACGGGCTGTGGGACTGGGACCTGGCCTCGGGCGAGGTCTATTACTCGCCGCGCTGGCTGGCGCTGATGGGGTTGTCGGCGGCGGAGGCGGGGCAGGGCATCCAGGCCTGGACGCTGCCGCTGGAGCCCGGCGCGCGCGCGGCCTTCGAGGCCGAACTGCAGGCCCACCTGGACGGGCGCAGCCTGCAGTTCCACCACATGCTGCATTTCCAGCAGGGCGGCCAGGAGCGCTGGCTGCTGGCGCGCGGCCTGGCCGTTCGCGAGGGCAGCCAGCCCGTGCGCATGGCCGGGTCGCTCACCGACATCTCGGAGAGCCAGCGCCTGCAGCGCCAGATCAGCTTCGACGCCCTGCACGACCGACTCACCGGGCTGGCCAACCGCGTGCTGTTCCGCGAGCAGCTCATGCAGCTGCTCACGGGCGTGCCAGCGCCCGAGACGGGCCTGCTGCTGCTCGGCCTGGACGGCTTTCGCGCGCTCAACGAGGCGCATGGCCCCATCGTGGGTGACGGCGTGCTGACCGAAGTGGCCGTGCGGCTGAAGGCGATCTACGGCGCGCGCCACCTCGTGGCCCGCATCGGCCCGGACCAGTTCGCCCTGCTGCTGGCCGGTGGCGACAGCGCCGTGGAGCTCTCTCGCGGCGTGCAGAAGCTGCTGCAGGAGCCCTTCCGCATCGCCACGCCGCCGCTGCAGGTCACCGCCGGCATCGCGTGGGCGCAGCGCCGCCACGGCCCGGCCACGGCCGACGAACTCCTGACCGCCGCGGAAGGCGCGCTGGCCCGCGCCAAGAGCGCAGGCGCCGGCCAGGTGCACGAGTTCGACCCGGCCGAGCAGCTCGTCGAGCAGTCGCGCCGCTGGCTGCGCGAGGCCATCGACACGGCCCTGGCCGCGGGCGACCAGTTCGAGCTGCACTACCAGCCCTTCGTGCGCCTGCAGGACCGGGCGCTGCTTGGCTTCGAGGCGCTCATCCGCTGGCGCCACCCGCAGCGCGGCGTGATCATGCCGGGCGACTTCATCCCCGTGGCCGAAGCCAGCGGGCAGATCTGCGCCATCGGCCGCTGGGCGCTGCTGGAAGCCGCCGCGCAGTTGCGGCGCTGGCAGCCGCTCGGGTTCACCGGCGAGGTGGCCGTCAACCTCTCCGGCGTGCAGCTCGAGCGCGACCTGGAACTGCTGGCCGACGCCCGTGCCACGCTGGCCGCGCTCGGCAACGTACCCACGCACCGCCTGAAGCTCGAAGTCACCGAGAGCATGGCCATGGCCAACCCGCAGCGCAGCGCCGAGGTGCTGCAGGAGCTGGCCCGCATGGGCTTCAAGCTCAGCATCGACGACTTCGGCACCGGCTATTCGTCGCTGGCCTACCTGCACCGCTTCCCGTTCGACACGCTCAAGGTGGACCGCAGCTTCGTCATCCGCCTGGCGGCCGGCCAGGAAGCGCAGGAGATCGTGCGCACCATCGTGGGCCTGGCGCTGGCCCTGGGCAAGCAGACGCTGGCCGAGGGCGTCGAGGATGAAAAGCAGGCCGCCCTGCTCGCACAGCTGGGCGTGCAGGTGGGGCAGGGGTGGCTGTTCTCCAAGGCCTTGCCCGAGGCGCAGGCGACCGAGCTGATCCACCGCGCCGTGACCCCGGCGTGACGCTGGAGAGTCGCGTCGCGAGTCACTTCATTCATGGGCGCGTCGATCGACGTGATATCCGGGTCGTCGCACTGATCCGCGTGTTACCGCGTGCATCCATCGGCTTGCGCTTCGTCACTTCGTTAGGGGGGTGTTTGCCCGTCATGCGGGCATAGACTGTCCGTCAAGCGGTGGCGTCGCCGCCGCAGTGGGCCAGCCGGGGCCCGCCCGAGCCGGAGTAACAGATGAACACAGGCATCACCCGTTCAGCGAGCGGTGTGCCGGGGCTCGACGAAGTCCTGCATGGTGGGTTGATCGCCGGAAGGCTCTACCTCATCGATGGCGAGCCCGGTGCCGGCAAGACCACCCTGGCGCTGCAATACCTCCTGCAGGGCGTGCGTGACGGTGAGTCGACCCTGTACGTGACGCTCAGCGAGACCGCTGGCGAGCTGCGCGCGGGCGCGGCGTCGCACGGCTGGTCGCTGGAGGGCATCGAGATCGTGGAGCTGGTGGTGGACGAGGCCGAGCTCATGGGCGAGTCCGAGCTCACCATGTATCACCCGGCCGAAGTGGAGCTGGGCGAAACGACTCGCCGCATCCTGCAGGCCGTGGAACGCTGCAAGCCGCAGCGCATGGTGCTGGACTCGCTGTCGGAGCTTCGGCTGCTGGCCCAGAGTTCCTTGCGCTACCGACGCCAGATCCTCGCGCTCAAGCAGTTCTTCATCGGTCGCAACTGCACGGTGCTGTTCCTCGACGACCGCAGCAGCGAGGGCGTGGACACCCAGCTGCACAGCATCGCGCACGGCGTCATTGCGCTGGAGCGAACCCTGCCCGCCTACGGGCCTGCGCTACGCCAGTTGCACGTGACCAAGTTGCGCGGCAGCGACTTCGTCAGCGGCCGCCAGGACCTGCTGATCACGCGCGGCGGGCTGGAGGTGTTCCCGCGGCTGGCGTCCCAGCAGCATGGCAAGCCTTTCAACCGGGACATCCTGGCCAGTGGCGTGCCCGCGCTGGACGAGCTGCTGGGCGGCGGCACCGAGCTTGGCACGGCGACCTTGCTCGTGGGCGTGGCCGGTGCGGGCAAGTCAACGATCGCCGCCCAGTACGCCGTGGCGGCTGCGGCGCGCGGTGAGCATGCGGCCATCTTCACCTTCGAGGAGGGGCGCGAGTTGCTGCTGGACCGACTCAAGGGCCTGGGCATGGACGTCCAGGAGGGCGTGGGCTCGGGCCGGCTGCACGTGCGACAGATCAATGCGGCGGAGGTGCTGCCCAGCCAGTTCGCGAACATCGTGCGCGGCGCCGTCGAGCAGCACGGCGCGACGGTGGTCGTCATCGACAGCATCAACGGCTACATGAACGCCATGCCGGAAGAGCGCGCGCTGGGGCTGCAGCTGCATGAGCTGCTCGGCTACCTGAACAACCATGGCGTGGCCACCTTCCTCGTGTCCGCGCAGTCGGGCATGCTGGCGGGCACCATGCGCAACCCCATCGATGCCAGTTACCTGGCCGACTCGGTGGTGCTGTTTCGCATGTACGAGCACGCGGGCGCGGTGCGCAAGGCCGTCTCGGTGGTCAAGAAGCGCAGTGGCCCCCACGAGGACACCATCCGCCAGTTGTGGTTCGACGGCGCAGGCGTGCACCTCGGCCCGCCCCTCACGCACCTGCGCGGGGTGCTGACCGGCGTGCCCGTGGAGCTGGGCGGCGAAGGCCTGGGCCATGCAGGAGGTGGTGATGAGCCTGGGCGATGAGGCCCACCGCAGCTACAGCGAGCGCGTCATCGTCATGGCACCGACGCAGCGGGACGGCGACGTCACGCGCAAGCTGTTGGCCGAGGCCCGCGTGGACGTCGTCATCGCCAAAGGTTGGCGGCACGCGGAAGAGCTGATCCACGAGGGCGCCGGCGCCTTGATGGTGACCGACGTGACCTTTGCCGACCCGGGCTTCGCGGTGCTGCTCAATGTGCTGGAGCGCCAGCCGTCGTGGTCGAACCTGCCGGTGCTCGCCTTGTGCCGGCAGGGGCAGCAGGCGCCTGCCCTGCGCGAGGCGCGGCTGCGCAACCTGACGATGCTGGACCGCCCGACGTCGGCGCGCGCCATGCTGAGCGCGGTGAAGACGGCATTGCGCGGGCGGCGCTGGCAGTACCAGATCCGCGACCAGATCGAGTCGCTGCTCAGCGCGGAGCGTTCGCTGCGCCTGGCAGACCAGCGCAAGGACGAGTTCCTCGCCACGCTGGCGCATGAGCTGCGCAACCCCCTGGCGCCCATCCGCACCGGGCTTCAGCTGCTGGGCGCGGGCCCGCCGGCGGATGCCGCGCAGTACCGCGCGGTGACCCACATGATGGAGCGGCAGATGAACCAGCTGCGCCGGCTCATCGACGACCTGCTGGAGGTGTCGCGCATCTCCACAGGCAAGCTGACGCTGCAGCGCGAGCCGCTGGACCTGCGCGAGGTGGTCTCGATGGCGCTGGAGGCCTGCCAGCCCCTGATCGACCGCGGCGGTCACCGCATGAGCGTGACCGTGCCGGACGAGCCGCTGTGGGTGGATGGCGACCCGGCCCGGTTGTCGCAGGCCTTGAGCAACCTGCTCAACAACGCGTGCAAGTACACGCCCGACGGCGGCAGCATCTGGCTCACGCTCGGCCGGGCGGATGGCCAGGCCGTGCTGCGGGTGCGCGACAGCGGCGTGGGGCTGCCTGAGGACATGATCGCTCGCGTGTTCGACATGTTCGCGCAGGTGAACCGTTCGCTGGAGCGCGCCCAGGGCGGCCTGGGCATCGGGCTGGCCCTGGTGCGCAGCCTAGTGACGATGCATGGGGGTCGGGTCGTGGCCGAGAGCCCCGGGCCCGGTCAAGGCAGCAGCTTCACCATCGAGCTGCCCCTGGCGGCCGAGGACTCGGTGCCGGCGCCCCTGCCAGTGCGTCTGGAGCCAGGCACACCGCAGGCGCTGCGCATCCTCGTCGTGGACGACAACGAGGATGCCGCCGCGTCCCTGGCCATGCTCCTGGCGCTTTCGGGCCATGCGGTGGAGGTGGAGAACAGCGGGCAGGCGGCCCTGCGCAAGGCGGAGACGTTCCTGCCCCAGGCCGTGTTGTGCGACCTGGGCATGCCGGGCATGAGCGGGCACGAGTTCGCGACCCGCCTGCGGCAGGACCGGCGCTTTGCCGCCACGCTGCTGGTGGCGCTGACGGGCTGGGGCTCGGAGGACGACAAGCGCCGCTCGCGCGCCGCGGGCTTCAACGAGCACCTGATCAAGCCGGCCAGCGTGGACGAAGTGGCGGCGCTGCTTGCCCGGGTCTAACGCTTGCCGCCCGCCCGTCGGGGCGGCCGTGCCCGATCGCGCCCTTGGGATCTGACGAACGGCTCGGCGCCGGAAACCGCGCAGAATGCGCCGGCCTGCGCATGACAGGCGATGGTGGAGACAAGCGAATGCGGATGACGTGGAGTGGATGCAGGCCCGTGACGCCGGCCCTGGTGGCCCTGGTGGCGTTTGGCCTGGCCTGGGGTTCGGCACTGGCCCAGGCGCCGGCCAAGGCCGTGGCGCGGCCGGCTGCCCAGGCGCAGGCCCCGGCCGCCGTAGCACCGCAGGCGGTGCGCGAGCTCGGCGGCATCGAGGAGTACCGCCTGCCCAACGGCCTGCAGGTGCTGCTCTTCCCCGACGCCACCCAGACCACCACCACCGTCAACATCACGTACCGCGTCGGCAGCCGCCACGAGGCGCCGGGCGAGTACGGCATGGCCCACCTGCTGGAGCACATGCTCTTCAAGGGCACGCCCCGGCAGAAAGACATCCCGGGCGCCATGGCGCAGCGGGGCGTGCGCTTCAACGGCACGACGACGGTGGACCGCACCAACTACTTCGCCAGCTTCAACGCCAGCGCCGACACGCTGGCCTTCCTGCTCGACCTGGAAGCCGACCGCATGGTGAACAGCCGCGTCGCCAAGGCCGACCTCGACACCGAGATGACCGTGGTGCGCAACGAGTTCGAGCGCGGCGAAAACCAGCCTTTTGCGGTGCTCGCGCAGCGCGTGAACGCCGCGTCGTTCGCCTGGCACCCGTACGGGCACGCCACCATCGGCCCCAAGAGCGACATCGAGAACGTGCCGATCGAGAAGCTGCAGGCGTTCTACAAGCGCTACTACCGGCCCGACAACGCCACGCTGCTGATCGCCGGCGCCTTCGACAAGGCGGCCACGCTCGCCCTCATCGGCCGCCACTTCGGCCCGCTGGCCCAGCCGGCCACGCCGGTGCCGCAGCCCTACACCGTGGAGCCCGCGCAGGACGGCGAGCGCACCGTCGTCGTGCGCCGCGTGGGCGGCCAGCCCATCCTGCTGGCCAACTACCACGTGCCGGCCATCACCCACCCCGACACGGCTGCCCTCATCGTCTACGGCCTGCTCATGAGCCTGCAGCCCAGCGGGCAGCTCTACAAGCAGCTCGTCGAGCCCAAGCTCGCGGTGGCCGCGGGCATTGCAGGCGTTGGTGGGGTGGACCCGTTCGTCACCAGTGCCTACGCCGTGCTGCCGCCGGACGGCGACGTCGCCAAGGTGGAGGCGCTGCTGCTGGACCTGGCCGAGGGCCGCGGCGCCCAGCCGTTCGAGGAGAGCGAGCTCGCCCGTGTGCGCGACATCGCCGTGAACAGCTACCGCCAGCAGATGAAGAACCCCGAGGCGCTGATCCAGCAGATCTCCGGCCTCATCGCCGCGGGCGACTGGCGGCTGCTCTTCCAGCTGATGGAGGACATCCCCAAGGTGACGCTCGCAGACGTCGAACGCGTGCGCAGCGCCTACTTCAAGCCGGCCAACCGCACGCTGGGCCGCTACCTGCCGGCCAGCAGCGTGGAGCGGGTCGAGATCCCGCCCGCGCCGCCGCTCGTGCAGCGCCTGGCCGAGCTCAAGGCGCCGCCCAAGGTGGAAGAGGGCGAGCAGCTCGACCCGGTGCCCGCCGTGCTGGAGGCGCGCATGAGCCGCGTCGCGCTGCCCAGCGGCATCGCGCTGCACACGCTGCGCAAGCAGACGCGCGGCAACACCGTCGTGCTGCAGATGCAGCTGCGCTGGGGCGAGCGAGACGCGACCTTCGCCCGCAACGGCACGGGCCTCGTGGGCCAGCTGATGGACGAGGGCAGCGCCAGCTACACGCGCCAGCAGCTGCAGGACGCGCTCATCAAGCTGCGCGCCAACCTCAGCATCTCGAGCTACGACCAGGGCGCCACCATCTTCCTGAGCGCGGAGCGCGACACGCTGATCCCGGCGCTGCGCGTGGCCGCCGACGCGCTGCGCCGGCCGCGCTTCCCGCAGGACGCCTTCGACCGCGAGATCAAGGCCGCCATCGCCGGCATCGAGGCCTCGCGCCAGGAGCCCGGCGTGCTGCGCCAGGAGGCCACGCGCGGCCACTACAACCGCGCCCGCGGCGTGAGCCTGGGCCACCCGGACTACGTCATGGGCGTGGACGAGCGCATCGCCAACCTCAAGGCCACGACGTTGCAGGACATCCAGCGCTTCCACGCCGACTACTGGAGTGCCAACGACGCCCAGGTCAGCGTGGTGGGGGCGCTGCCCGACGGGCTGGCCGCCGAGGTCGACAAGCTCTTCGGCGACTGGAAGAAACCCGCGGCGCCGAAGTTCGTGCGCCATGTGCCGCAGCACGTGGCCATCCCGCCGGCGCGCTTCGATGCCATCGCGCGCGACAAGGCCAACGCCATCGGGCGCCTGCACGAGACCCTGCCGCTGAACGTGGAAGACGCCGACTACCCGGCGCTGGAGCTGGCCGTGCACATCTTCGGCGGCGGCGGACTCGAGAGCCGGCTCTCCGAGCGCGTGCGGCAGAAGGAAGGCCTCACCTACGGCATCGGTGCGTCGCTGAGCGCGGGCTACTGGGGCAACGCCGGCAGCTTCGCCATCCAGGCGAGCTTTGCGCCGGACAAGCGCGAGCGCCTCATCGCCGTCGTGAAGGAGGAGATCGCCCGCATGGCCGCCGAGGGCGTCACGGCTGCCGAGCTGGCCCGCGCCAAGCAGGACATCCTGGAGGGCCGCAAGCAGGGCCGGGCCGACCCGGCCGCGCTGGCGGGCGGCGTGACCAGCCTGGCCGAACGCGGCGAGACCTGGGCAGCCGCCCAGAAGCGCGACGAGGCGCTGGCCGCCGTCACGGTGGAGCAGGCCAATGCCGCCTGGCGCAAGCACATCCGGCCGGAGGGGTTCGTCATCTCCACGGCAGGGGACTTCAAGGCACCATGACGCAGCGGCAGCCCGTCCAACTGCCGGTGCAGCTGCCAGCCCATCTCAAGGCCGACTGCGCGGCCTGCGTCGGCCTGTGCTGCGTGGTGCCGCCTTTCGATGCCGCACAGGGCTTCGGTTTCGACAAGCCTGCCGAGACGCCCTGCCAGCACCTCTGCGCTGACCACCGCTGCGGCATCCACGATGCGCTGATGCCCCGCGGCTTCGAGGGCTGCGTGGCGTTTGACTGCCTGGGCGCCGGCCAGCGCCTTACCGCGAGCGCTGCCGCGCGCTTCGGCGACGCCGACTGGCGCGCGCGGCCGCAGGTGGCGCGCTGGCTCTTCGACGCCTACCCGCGCGTTCGCCAGGTGCAGGAATGGCTGGCCAGCCTGAGCCTGGCGGCGGAGGTGTCCGGCGAGGCGGGGCTGCGCGAACTCGCCCAGGCGCTGGAGGCCGAGTCCGCCCGCTGGCCGGACTGGTCGCCCGCCGAGCAGGCCGCCTGGCAAGCCCGGGTGCAAGCGGCCCTGGCGCCGCTCGCCGAGAATCGGGGTTCAAGGAAGTGAACCCATGACAGAACTCAGCCGAGCCCGCCCGGTCGAACCGGCGACGAGCTGGCGCCCCTCACGCCGCATCCATTTCGTGGCGGCCCTCGCCAGCCTGATGGCCGCGGGCAGCGTGCTGTGGCTCTTCGACACCTTCGGCATCGCGCGGCCGTCCGACGCGGTGGAGCGCAAGCTCGTGGCCAGCGTCGACCTGCGCATCGGGGACCCGGTGAGGGTGGGCGAGCAGGGCCAGGCGCGGGCACGTGCCGACATCGAGGCGGGCCTGCTGCAGCTGCAGACGTTTGCCAAGGCCCTGCCCGACGCCGCCGCCGAGGCCGAGCGTGCGCGTCGCCTGAAGGAGCGGCTGGGCCTGGCCTGGGTCTACAAGAAGACCGAGCCCACGCCACTGGGCCGCGCTTTCGTCGACGGGTACAACCGGGTCATGCAGGCCGAGATCGAGCGCCGCCACGGCAAGGCGGCGCTGGAGCAGCTGCTGCGCGACGAGCGCGCCCGGCCGCTGCCGCCCATCCAGGAGGACAAGACGTCATGAAACTCATCGGCATGCTCGATTCGCCCTACGTGCGCCGCGTGGCCATCTCGATGCGCCTGCTCGGCCTGCCGTTCGAGCATGCGGCGATTTCCGTCTTTCGCGGCTTCGACGCCTTCCAGCGCATCAACCCGGTCGTGAAAGCGCCCACGCTGGTCTGCGACGACGGCACGCTGCTGATGGACTCGACGCTGCAACTGCAGTACGCCGAATGCCTGGCCGGGCGCAGCCTGCTGCCGGCGGATGCCGCCGGCCTCGCGCGCGAGCTGCACCTCATCGGGCTGGCCCTGGCCGCCTGCGAGAAGACGGCGCAGATCGTCTACGAGCGCGGGCTGCGCCCGGCCGAGAAGCGCCACGAGCCCTGGATCGACCGCGTGACGGGTCAATTGAATGCCGCCTACACGGCACTGGACGCGGCGCTGGCCGCGCGGCCGCTGGCCGTGACGGCCGAAGCCGCCCTGGGCCAGGCCGCGATCACGACGGCGGTGTCGTGGAGCTTCACGCAGTTCATGCTGCCCGAGGTCGTCCCGGCGGCGGGATGTCCGGCGCTGGTCGCGCATGCGGCCGCGGCCGAGGCGCTGCCGGTGTTTCGCGCCATCCCGTGCGACGACACGGTGCAGCTCGCCTGATGGCCCGCCGCGCGCCCCAGACGGTCTATGTCTTCCAGGGCGGTGGCGCCCTGGGGGCCTACCAGGCCGGCTTTGTCGAGGCGCTGCAGGATGCGGCCCTGCCGCCTGACTGGCTCGTGGGCACCTCCATCGGGGCCATCAACGCCACGCTCATCGCGGGCAACGCGCCGGCCGACCGGCTGCCCGCGCTGCGCAAGTTCTGGGACGGCGTGACCCGGCCGGGCATGGCGCCGCACCTGCCGGCCAGCCCCTTCACCGCGGCCTGGCAGACCTGGCAGACGCTGACCAGCGGCGTGCCCGGCTTCTTCCGCCCGCGTGGGCCCCTGGCCTGGGACATGAACCGCCGCGCGCCGCTGCCCGAACTCGGCTTCTACGACACGGGGCCGCTGGCGCAAACGCTGCGCGAGCTGGTGGATTTCGACCGCATCGCCGCGGCCGAGACGCGGCTGACGCTGTGCGCCGTGAACGTGCGCACCGGCGTGCTGGCCCTCTTCGACAACCGCCACGGCCACACCCGCATCGGGCCCGAGCACGTGCTCGCCAGTGGCGCGCTGCCGCCGGGCTTCGCGCCGGTGCAGATCGGCGACGAGGCCTACTGGGATGGTGGCATCTACTCCAACACGCCGCTGGACGTGGTGCTGGACGACGCCGAGCGCCGCGACACGCTGTGCTTCATGGTGGACCTGTGGGACGCCAGCGAGGCCGCGCCCCACACCATGGCGCAGGTGCTCACGCGCTACAAGGACATCCAGTACGCCAGCCGCATCCAGGAACACCTGGCCGACCACGAGCGGCTGCAGAACCTGCGCCGTGCGCTGCGCCTGGTGGGCCGCCAGCTCGGCGCCCGCGCGGCCGCCGACCCCGACGTCAAGGCGCTGCTGGCCCTGGGTTGCGACTCGCGCATCGACGTCGTCCACCTCGTCATGCAGGCGCTGCCGGGCGAGGACTCCTGGCGCGACATCGACTTCAGCGACTCGCGCCTTCGGGCGCGCTGGTCGGCCGGGCTGAAGGACGGACGGCGCATGCTGGCGCGCTCGCCGTGGCAGGTGCCGGCGGACGAGCCGGTGGGCATGCGCGTGCACACGCTGGACGGCGCGGACTGAACTTCTCCGGCGCGAATCCTCATGACTGAGGATGTGCCCGCCGCCCGAAGCTGAAAAGCTCGCGGGCAGCGAGGCCGGGGGAAGCGAGGTTCGACATGGCCAGTGTCCTGGGTGAGATTGCCAAGGTCCGCACGCAGCTGATGCTCGATGCCGCAGCGCGCTGGGCACGGCGCAGCGCCGAGCGTGAGCGCGGGCTGGACAGCATTGCCCGCTTCGGCCCCGGCGCGGCCGACTCCGCGCAGCGCCAGCTCCAGCACGCGCGCCGCGAGGCCAACAAGGCGGCCAGCGGCGCGCCGGTGTTCGGCGAGCGCATCATCGGCACGCGCGACTTCGTGGCCTATGCGCCCAGCGCGCAGGCCGGCGCGGCGGCGTCGCCGGTGGCCCGCATCACGACGATGCCCGACGGCGGCTACGTGGCCCAGGGCGTGGCCAGCGGGCTGCTGCTGCCGGGAGCGCTGCTGCTGACCAACCACCATGTCTTTCCCGGTGCCGCCTACGCCGTCGGTTGCGCGGCCAACTTCGGGTACGCGGAAGACGAGCGGGGCATCAACGACGGCATCTATTTCGAGCTGGACCCGGGCGGCTTCTTCCATGCCGACGCGGCGTTCGACTTCGCCCTCGTGGCCGTCAAGCCCGTGGGCCTGAAGGGCGAGAGCCTCGCCGCCGTGGGTGCCACGCGGCTGATCGAGGCCACGGGCAAGGCGCTGGTGGGCGCGGCGCTGAACATCATCCAGCACCCGCTCGGCGGGCCGCGCCAGTACGCCATCTCCAACAACCGGCTGGTGGACCTGCTGCCGGAAGGCTTCCTGCACTACGAGACCGACACGGAGCCGGGCTCCTCCGGCTCGCCGGTCTACAGCGACGGCTGGGAGCTGGTGGCCCTGCACCACTCGGCGGTGCCGCGCCTGAAGAACGGCCGCATCCAGCGCAGCGCGCGGGCCGGCGGCGGCGACTGGAACGAGGCGCACGACCCGCCGAGCGATATCGACTGGGTTGCCAACGAAGGCATCCGGGTCAGCCGGCTCGTGGAGCAGTTGCGCCGGGTGCGCCTGGCGGCACCTGGCCACCAGCAGCGCCTGGACCGGCTGCTGGCACAGACCGGCGACCCCTTCGAATCGGCGGACCCTGCCGCCGTCCTGAACCTGCCCGCCGCAAGGAGGCTCGACATGCCTGGCCATGCATTCAACTTCAGCGGCCCCGTGACCGTGCACGTCTACGCGCCGCAGCCCGAGCCTGCCCCTGTCGCCGCGCCGCCCCAGGCTGCCGAGGTGCCGCTCGTGGTCGAGGAGAAGAAGCTCCTCTTCGATGCCGACTACGCGCGCCGCCCCGGGTACAACCCGGCCTTCCTCGGCAAGACGGTGCCGTTGCCGTCGGTCGTCGAGACGCGCCGCGAGGAGCTCTACCTGGTGCGGGACTACAGGGTCCATGCCGAGGAGGACCTGGACGTGCCCGCCGTCGACCTCGCCGGTGCTGCCGACGGCGATGCGCTGGTGCTGCGCTATCACCACTATTCGCTGGCCTTCAACAAGACCCATCGCATGTGCATGTGGACGGCCTCCAACTGCGACTACCGCCCGCTGCAGCGCCAGGACAAGCGGCCGCGCAAGGAGCTCGGCGGCGAAGACTGGACGCTGGACCCGCGCATTCCCGCCGAACTGCAGCTGCAAAACGCCGACATCTACGGGCCCGGCCGTCGCATCGACCGCGGGCACATCGTGCGCCGCGAGGACAACTGCTGGGGCGCCATCGGCCTGGCCACCGACTACGCCAATTCGGACACCTACCACTGGCCCAACTGCACGCCGCAGCACGAGGCCTTCAACCAGGAGAACCCCCGCAACCAGAGCGACCCGGGCGTCTACGCCGCCGACGGCCAGAAGGGCATCTGGGGCCAGTTCGAAACCGACGTCGCCGCGCAGATCAAGGCTGGTGGTGGCCGCGCCATCCTCTTCGCGGGCCCGGTGTTGAAGGACTTCTTCGCGAGCTTCCAGATCGACGGCAACCCGCCGGTGCACATCCCCAAGAAGTTCTGGAAGGTCGTGGTGGTGCCTGAAGCCCCCAAGAAGAATGCCCGCCTGCGGGCCTATGGCTACATCTTCAGCCAGGTGGACGTGCAGAAGAAGTACGGCTTCGGCTTCGAGGCGCTGGAGCTGCCCCAGTTCTCCCGCAACCGCATCAAGCTCGCCGCGCTCAGCACGCTGACGGGCGTCGTGTTCCCGCAGGCCGTGCTGGACGCCGAAGCGAACTGAGCGCCGGGCTCAGGGGTCGAGCGCGTGCACGCGCCGCCCGCCGACCCAGGTCTGCAGCACGCGCATCTTGAGCAGCGCGGCGGGCGAGGCGGTGAGGGGGTCGCGGTCCACGAGGATGAAGTCCGCGCGGTGGCCGGGCGTCAGCAGCCCGACGTCCTTCTCGGCATGGCCCGCAAAGGCTGCGCTGCGCGTGAAGCAGTCCAGCGCCTGCACCGGCGTGAGGGCCTGCTGGCGGTACCAGCCGCCCACCGGCTTGCCGGCGGCGTCCTCGCGGGTGATGGCGGCGTACAGGCCCGCCCAGGGGCTGGGCTCCTCGACGGGGAAGTCCGACCCGCAGGCCAGCGTCGCGCCGGCCTTGAGCAGGCGCTGCCAGGCGTAGGCGCCCTGGATGCGTTGCGGGCCGACGCGGTCTTCGGCCATGTTCATGTCCGACGTCGCATGCGTGGGCTGCACCGAGGCGATGACTTGGGCGCGCGCGAACCGCGGCAGGTCGGGCAGGGCGATGACCTGGGCATGCTCGATGCGGTGGCGCAGCGCCGTGCTGCGCGCGCCCATCTCGCGGGCGAGCGTCTCGAAGCCGGCCAGCGCCTGCCGGTTGGCGGCGTCGCCGATGGCGTGCACATTGACCTGGAAGCCGGCCTTCGCCGCGGCGCGCATTTGCGCGAGCAGCTCGGGGTCGCTGCGGAACAGCAGGCCGCGCGTGCCGGGCGCGTCGGTGTAGGGCGCCAGCAGTGCCGCGCCGCGGCTGCCCAGCGCACCGTCGGCAAAGAGCTTGACGGCGCGCAGCGTGTAGTGGCCATCGCCCGCCTGGAGCACAGGGCCGCTGGCGCGCAGCCGGGCCATGAAGTCCTCGTCGCTGCCACGCGCCATGCCGTAGATGCGCAGGCGCAACTGGCCCGCGCTGGCGCGCTGGCGCAGCAGTTGGTCGGCCGCCGCCGAGATGCCGGCGTCGTGGACGGTGGTGATGCCCAGCGCCAGCAGCTCGCGCTCGGCGGTGTCCAGGCTCGCAGCGAGCTCGGCGGCATCCTCCCCGGGCACGTGGCGCTCGACGAGGCCCATCGCCGCGTCGACGAGCACGCCGGTGGGCTCGCCCGCGGCGTCGCGCTCGATGCGTCCGCCAGCGGGGCCGGGCGTGTCGCGCGTGATGCCGGCCAGCGCCAGGGCCCGGCTGTTGGCCCAGCCGGCGTGCCCGTCCACGCGGCTCAGCCACACCGGGCGCGCGGATTCGGCCGTGTCCAGTTCGGCGGCGGTGGGGAAGCGGCCGAGCTTCCAGGCCGCCTGGTTCCACCCGCCCCCCGTGATCCAGGCCGCCTGCGGGCGGCTTTGGGCGTGGGACCGGACGGCGTCCAGCGCGGCCGGCAGGTCGGCGGTGTCGCGCAGCTGCAGGCTGCGCCGGGCCGCGCCCAGCGCGAGCACGTGGCCGTGGGCGTCGATGAGGCCGGGCATCAGCACGCGGCCACCGGCGTCCAGCCGCGGCAGGTCGCCAGGCGGCAGCTCGGTCAGGCGGCCGATGGCCTGCACGCGGCCGTCCGCGCCGATCTGCAAGGCATCGAAGCGGATGACGCGGCCGCGCTCGTCCAGGGTGAGGCCGCGCGCGTTGTGCACCAGCAGGCCTTGGGCCGCGGCAGCACCGCCGGCGAGCACGAGCAGGCCGGCGGCGAAGAGTCGGGTCGTTCGCATGCCCGCAGTCTCGGCGACCCCAGGCGACGGGTGGATCGGTTCATGCCCTGATGCTTGCGCCGGCCATCGCAGGCCGGTAGAGCGTGCGGTTTGACGACATGGGTGCACGACCCGGGCTTGCCAAGCAGCGCGCGCGCGCGATAGCGTCCCCTCGTTGCAGCCGACGGGTGAGCCGATGCGCCACGGTCCTTCTCTTGCCTTGATTCGTTGGGGGTCCGCACTGCTGCTGTGGGGCCTGCTGGCGGCCTCGGCGGTGGCGCAGGCGGCCTGCAAGACCCTGCTCGCGTCTGGCAACCCGCAGTACCCGCCCTATCTGTGGCGCGACCCGGAGAACGACTCGCGGCTCATCGGGGCGATCGCCGAGCTGACGGAATGGCTGGGCAACGAGATGGGCGTGACCATCGAGCTGCGCTACGTGGGCAACTGGGCGCGCGTGCAGGAGGAGACGCGGGCAGGGCGCGTGGACATGATCGCCGGGGCCTTCTTCACGCTGCCCCGCACCGAGTACATGGACTATGCGCTGCTGCCTTTCCGCGAGACCCGCTCGGTGATCATCCAGCGCGACGGAGCGGGTTTCCCGTTCCAGCGCTGGGACGACCTCATCTCGCGCAAGGGCCTGACGGTCATCAACAACAGCTTCGGTCAGGCCTTCGACCGGTTTGCAAACGAGGCTCTCAGCCTGGCCAAGGTCAGCAGCCTGGACCAGGCGCTGCAGATGCTCGAGCGCGGCCGCGCGGACTACCTCGTCTACGAGGACAGCCCGGCCGAGGCCTACATCGCCCGGCTGGGGCTGCGCAACCTGCGCCTGATGCCCACGGCGGTGGCCCAGGAGCAGTTGTACATGACCGTCTCGCACCGCTCAGCGTGCAACACGCCGGAGTTGCGCGGGGCCCTCACGCGGGCCATGTTCAAGCTGCGCCAGAACAAGCTGATGTCCGGCTTCGTCGACCGCGGCGTGCAGCTGTGGAAGGAGCAGGAGCGCAAGGCGCCGTGATGGGCCTGGCGCGCCTGCAGGCGGCGCCGGGGGGGGCGCTCAGGCCATGCCCTGGTGGCGCAGCAGCGCGTCGATGCGGGGTTCGCGGCCGCGGAAGGCCTTGAAGTTGTCGATGGCGTCGCGCGCGCCACCCTGCTCCAGCACCTCGGTCAGGAAGCGCTTGCCGGTCGCGGGGTTGAACACGCCTTCCTCCTCGAACGCGCTCCAGGCGTCTGCACTCAGCAGCTCTGCCCACTTGTAGCTGTAGTAGCCCGCGGCATAGCCGCCCGCGAAGATGTGCGAGAAGCTGTGCTGGAAGCGGTTGAAGGCCGGCGGGATGAGCACCGCGACTTCCGCGCGCACCTCGTCGAGCACCTTCTGCACGTCGGCTTGCGAACCCGGCTCGCCGTGCAGCCGCATGTCGAACAGCGCGAACTCGATCTGGCGCAGCGTCATCAGGCCGCTCTGGAAGTTCTTGGCCGCGGTCATCTTGTCAAACAGTTCGCGGGGCAGGGGCTCGCCGGAGTCGACGTGGCCGCTGAGCTGCTGCAGCACGTCCCACTCCCAGCAGAAGTTCTCCATGAACTGGCTGGGCAGCTCGACGGCGTCCCACTCCACGCCGGAGATGCCCGACACGCCCAGGTCGTTCACCTGCGTGAGCATGTGGTGCAGGCCGTGGCCGAACTCGTGGAAGAGGGTGATGACGTCGTCGTGCGTCAGCAGGGCGGGCTTGTCACCGACGGGCGAGGCGAAATTGCAGGTCAGCAGCGCCACCGGCGTCTGCTGCTCACCACCCGGCTTGAGCCAGCGGCTGCGCACCTCGTCCATCCACGCGCCGGGGCGCTTGCCGGTGCGCGCGTACAGGTCGAGGTAGAACTGCGCGATCAGCTGGCCGCCGCGCTTCATCTCGTAGAAGGTGACGGTGTCGTGCCAGACCGAGGCCTGCGCTTGCGTGATCTTGACGTCGAACAGGCGCTCGATGATCGAGAACAGGCCCGCCACCACCTTGGGTGCGGTGAAGTACTGCTTCACCGCCTGGTCGCTGAAGGCGTAGCGCGCTTCCTTGAGCTTTTCGCTCCAGTAGGACACGTCCCAGCTCTCCAGCGGCGCGCCTTCGGCGAACTCGCGCAGCTCGGCCAGGTCCTTCTCGGCGAAGGGGCGGGCGCGCTTGGCGAGGTCGCGCAGGAAGGTCATCACCTCGGCGGGCGACGAGGCCATCTTGGGCGCGAGCGACACCTCGGCGAAGCTGGCGTAGCCCAGCAGCTGCGCCTCTTCCTGGCGCAGGGCCACGATCTCGCGCATGGCGGCCGTGTTGTCCCACTCAGGCTTGCCTTGTTCGCTGGCGCGGGTCACGTAGGCGCGGTAGAGCTTCTCGCGCAGGTCGCGGTTCTCGGCGTACTGCATGACGGGCAGGTAGACCGGGAAGTGCAACGAGAGCTTGTGGCCGCCGTCGTCCAGGCGGGTGGCGTCCAGCACGTCCTGCGGCACGCCGGCCAGTTCCGCGGCGGTGGCGATGTAGCTCCAGCCGTCGGTCGCGTCGAGCACGTGCTCGCTGAACTGCTGTTGCAGCTCGGCGCTGCGCTCCTGGATGGCGGCATAGCGCTCGCGGGCCGCGCCTTGCAGCTCGGCCCCCGACAGCACGAAGTTGCGGATGGCGTGCTTGAGCACCTGCCGGCGCGGCGCACTCAGGCGATCGCCCTGGGCCGCGGCCACCGCCTTGTACTTGGCGAACAGCGCCTCGTTGGCGCCCATGGCGGTGCTGAACTCGGTGACGGCCGGCAGCATGGCGTTGTAGGCCTCGCGCAGGGCCGGGGTGTCGGCCACGGCGTTGAGGTGGCCGACGGCGCCCCAGGCGCTGCCGAAACGCTCGGTGGCGGTGTCCAGGATGCGCGAGAGCACGTCGTAGTCGGCCGGCGTCTCGGCCTTCACGGCTTCATCCAGCGCGGCCTGCGCGGTGGACAGCAGCTCGGTGATGGCGGGCTGGACGTGCTCCGGGCGGATGGCCGCGAAGTCGGGCAGGGCGGCGGTGGAGAGGAGCGGGTTGGTCATTTCAGCCATGTGTTGCACCTGTGGTGAATTTCAAGCCGGCCCGCATGCGCGAGGCCGGACATCGCGCCGCCGCCGTGGAACCGGCTTCGCCGGGCCGCTGGCGGCGCCCCCTCCAGGGGGCCGGGTGCGCCGGTGGTCAATGATTGCTGCGTTCCGCCGATTCAAGCGTGTTCACCAGCAGCATGGCAATGGTCATGGGGCCGACCCCACCAGGCACAGGGGTGATCCAACCGGCCACTTCCTTGACGCCGTCGAAGTCGACGTCGCCGCAAAGCTTGCCTTCATCGTTGCGGTTCATGCCCACGTCGATGACGACGGCGCCGGGCTTGACCATGTCGGCCGTCAGCACGTTGCGCTTGCCCACGGCGGCGACGATGACGTCGGCCTGGCGGGTCATGGCGCCGAGGTCGGCCGTGCCGCTGTGGCAGACGGTGACGGTGGCGTTGGCAGCGAGCAGCATCATGGCCATGGGCTTGCCCACGATGTTGCTGCGGCCGATGACGACGGCATGCTTGCCCTTGAGGTTGCCCATGCCGATGCTCTCCAGCATCTTCATGCAGCCATAGGGCGTGCAGGCCTTGAAGCCGGCCTCGCCCACCATCAGCGCGCCGGCGCTGGCGACGTGAAAGCCGTCCACGTCCTTGGCCGGCGAGATGGCCTCGATGACCTTGTGGTCGTCGATGTGCTTGGGCAGGGGCAGCTGCACCAGGATGCCGTGGATGGTCGGGTCGTTGTTCAGCGCGTCCACGCGGGCGAGCAGCTCGGCCTCGGTCATGGAGGCGTCGTACTTCTCGAGCACGGAGTGGATGCCGGCCTCCTCGCAGGCCTTCACCTTGTTGCGCACGTAGACCTGGCTGGCGGGGTTGTCGCCCACCAGCACGACGGCGAGGCCCGGGCGGCGGCCCTGGGCGGTCAGCGCGGCGGCGCGGGCGGCGACATCGGCGCGGGTGGCCTTGGCAAGGGCGAGGCCGTCGATCAGTTGTGCGGTCATGGCATGGGTCCGTTCAAAGGATGCAAACACAGCCACAGAGGCACCGAGGCACAGAGAGGGGGGGTGATCTCTCTGTGCCTCGGTGTCTCTGTGGCTGTGTTCAAAGTCGGAAAGCAAAAAGCCGCTGAAAGTTCAGCGGCCTCTCGTTGAAGTCAGCAGGTCAGGCCTTGGCCGTGGCGCCGAGCGCAATCTTGAGCAGATCGGCCACGGTGTTGGCGTTGAGCTTCTCCATGATGTTGGCGCGGTGCGCCTCCACCGTCTTGATGCTGATGCCGAGGTCGTCGGCGATCTGCTTGTTCAGGCGGCCGGCGACGATGCGCTCGAGCACCTGGGCTTCGCGCGTGGTCAGGCGGGCGAGCAGGGCGTCGCGGCTGGCGGCTTCCTGGTGGCTGGAGAAGGCTTCGCGGGCCTGGTCGAGCATGCGCTCGACGAGGGCCAGGAGCTCTTCTTCCTTGAAGGGCTTCTCGATGAAGTCCATCGCGCCCTTCTTCATCGTCTGCACGGCCATGGGCACGTCGCCGTGGCCGGTGATGAAGACGATGGGCAGCGGGCTCTTGCGCTCAATCAGACGGTCCTGGAGTTCCAGGCCGGTCATGCCGTCCATGCGGATGTCGGCGATCAGGCAGGCGACCTCGCGGGGGTCGTAGCGGGCGAGGAAGGATTCGGCGGAATCAAAGCACTTGACCCGGTAGTCCTTGCCTTCCAGCAGCCATTGCAGGGAGTCGCGGACCGCTTCGTCGTCGTCGACAACGTAGACGTTGCCCTTCTTCGGGATCAAGCTCATGGTGCTGTGGGTTCTGTTCGCTGAGCGCCGCCGGGCGTGCCTGGGGAGGCTTCCTGGCGCAGGTGTTCTGAGGTGATGGTGACCGGGATCGTGAAGGCGAACCGGCAGCCGACAACCAGGGAGCCATTGTAAAGGTTCTCGGCTTTTATCCGGCCCTGGTGGGACTCCACGATGGACCGGCATAACCCTAATCCGATGCCCAGGCCATCGGCCTTGGTCGAGAAGAAGGCCTCGTACATGCGCGCGAGGACTTCATCGGGCAAACCCGGGCCCATGTCGGTCACCGAGAACTCGATCTGCCCGCCCAGCTCGGCGCTGTGCTTGGGCACGACGCGCAGCTCGATGTGGCGCCGCGACGTGGGCAACGAAGCGTTGTCGATGGCCTCGGCGGCGTTCTTCAGCAGGTTCATCAGCACCTGCTCGATGAGGATGGGGTCCACCATCATCTGCGGCAGCCGCTGGGCCACGTAGGTGTGGATGGCCACGTTGCGCCGGCGCAGCTCGATGCCGGCGAGCTCCACCGCGTCCTCGACGATGTCGGCCGCATGCGCGGGCTGGCGCTGGGGCTCGCTGCGCTTCACGAAGTTGCGGATGCGGTGAATGATCTGGCCGGCGCGCTCGGCCTGCTTGGCCGTCTTGGTGAGCGCCGCCATCAGCGCTTCCTTGTCGATGCTGTTGTTGCGCACGCGGCTGACCATGCCGTTGCAGTAGTTGGTGATGGCGGTCAGCGGCTGGTTGAGTTCGTGCGCGACGCTGGAGGCCATCTCGCCCATGGTCATCAAGCGGCTCGTGACCTGGGCCTTCTCGGCCTGCAGCGCGGCTTGCGCCTCGGCGTGGCGGCGCATGGTGATGTCGGTCGCGATCAGCATCTGCGCCAGGCGCCCGTCCGTCCACTGCAGGTAGCGGGCGCGCACGTCGAACCACATCGCCAGCGACTCGACGTAGACCTCGCGCGGGTCGGAGCCCACATCGGTCAGCGCTTCGGCGGGCAGGCCGGAGTAGTCGTCCACCTCGTCGGCACCGTCGTCCAGGCCGCCGCGGCGGCTGGTGGTGCCCACGAGCTGGCCGCCGGCCAGCAGCGCGTGGCCCGCGGGGTCGGCACCGAACCACAGCCGGTAGCTGCGGTTGGCGAACAGCAGCTCGGGCGGTTGCACCGACAGCACCGACACGGCCGCGTCCAGCCCCTCCAGCACGGTCGTGAACCGCTCGTGCGAGGCCGAGAGCTGGTCGCGCACGCGCTTGGCCTCGGTGATGTTGGTCATCGAGGTCATCCAGCCGGTCTGCTTGCCCTTGGTGTCCACCAGCGGCGAGACGTAGACGCGGGCGTCGAACTGGCTGCCGTCCTTGCGCTGGATCTTCACCTCCACGCCGCCCGAGGGGCTCTTGCCCTGCAGCTCCTGCTGCAGCAGCCGGGCGTTCTCCTCGCGCCGGTCCGTGGGCCAGAAGGGGTAGGGCGGGGTGCGCCCCACGAGGTCGGCCTCCGAGAAGCCGGTCATGGCGCAGAAGGCCGGGTTCACGTAGGTGATGCGCGTGTCCATGTCCATGGCGCGCATGCCGGTGAGCATGGAGTTCTCCATGGCGCGGCGGAAGTTCGTTTCCAGCGTCAGCGCGTTCTGGATCTGCGTGCGCCGGCGCATGTGGCGCCAGGTGCCCAGCAGCATCCACACCGTCATGCCAGCCAGGGCCAGCACCAGCCAGAACAGGGCGTTGTTGATGAGGCCGATGGACGTGCGCCAGCCCTGGCCGCGCAGTACCAGGCCGTTGAGCGCCGGGGCCAGCGGCACGTCGTGCAGCAGCGAGGCGCGGCGCAGCACCTGGCCGGGCATCGGGGTGACGGTGCTGCTGACGATCTGGTCGCGCGCATCGAGCACGGCGATGCTGTGGCGCGTGGCCACCTCGCTGGGCACGTAGTAGCGCAGCAGGGCCTCCACCGTGTACTCGGCGATCAGCACGCCGGCAAAGCCGCCGCGGTCGATCAGCGGGATGTGCAGCTGGAAGACGGTGCTGCCGTTGGAGTCGGAGAACGGCGGCGAGTAGACGGGCTGGCGCCGTTCCTTGGCCGCCTCGAAGGCGATCGCCGCGGCATTGCTCTGGTTGGGCATGGGCATCGACGGGTCGTTGCCGTCTGCCGACATCAGCCCGTCGGCCTGGAAACCCGCTGCACCGACGCTGCTGCGCCGCTCGCGCTTGGCGCTGAGCCAGGTCACGTGGGTGAGCTCCGGCCTCTCCCGCGCGAAGGCCTGGGCCTGGGCGGAGAACTCATGGGCGTCGATCTGCCGGGTGACCACCTCCCGCGCGATGCGCACGAGCTGCTCCTGGTTCTCGATCAGGCGCAGGCGGATCTGCTGCTGGGCGATCTCGGTGTCGCGCTTGACCGACTCCGTCTCACGCTCGATTTCTTCGTTGCGCAGGTACCAGAAGGCCGAAATGATGGCCGCCAGGAACAGCAGCACGGAGATCAGCGGCCCGAGCGTGGCCAGGCGGTCCTGGCGGGAGGGCGACTGCCGGAACCACCACGTGGTCACGATGCGGCGCAGGGTCGCGATCCAGCGCTGGCTGCGGTTGAGCGGGGCGGAGGCAGGGGGCATGGGCGCGGATTATCCGGGTCGACATGTCGGACTAAATTTCGCATTAAGAAACGACTTCGCACCATTTGGGAAATGCAAAAGCTTGTGAGACACTGCGCCGGCTCGCGGGTTCGGCCCGCGGTGTGCCCCCCGCTTGTTGAGACAGCGACTTCCGCCCGACAGAGGCGAAATCACCAGGAGACCGGCCATGTCCGCCCAGCCGCAAGACTTTCTAGGCGCCGCATCGAACGACGCTGACCCCCAGGAAACCAAGGAGTGGCTGGACGCGCTGTCCGCCGTCATCGACCGCGAAGGCGCCGAGCGCGCCCATTTCCTGATCGAAGAGATGCTGGAGCACGCCCGCCAGCACAGCATCGACCTGCCGTTCTCGGCCACCACCGGCTACGTGAACACCATCGAGCCCGAAGCCGAAGCGCGCTGCCCGGGCAACATCCAGATCGAGAAGCGCCTGCGCGCCTACATGCGCTGGAACGCCATGGCCATGGTCGTGCGCGCCAACCGCCTGAACCCCGCCGACGGCGGCGACCTGGGCGGCCATATCGGCTCCTTCGCGTCGCTGGCCTCCATGCTGGGCGCCGGTTTCAACCATTTCTGGCACGCCGAGAGCGAGAACCACGGCGGCGACTGCCTCTACATCCAGGGCCACAGCGCGCCCGGCATCTATGCCCGCGCCTACCTGGAAGGCCGCCTGAGCGAAGACCAGCTCGACAACTTCCGCCAGGAAGTCGACGGCCACGGCCTCTCGAGCTACCCCCACCCCAAGCTGATGCCCAGCTTCTGGCAGTTCCCGACCGTCAGCATGGGCCTCGGCCCGCTGATGGCCATCTACCAGGCGCGCTTCCTGAAGTACCTGCACGCCCGCGGCATCGCCAACACCGAGAACCGCAAGGTCTGGGCCTTCATGGGCGACGGTGAGATGGACGAGCCCGAAAGCCTGGGCGCCATTGCCCTGGCCGCGCGCGAGGGCCTGGACAACCTCGTCTTCGTCGTCAACTGCAACCTGCAGCGCCTGGACGGCCCGGTGCGTGGCAACGGCAAGATCATCCAGGAGCTCGAAGGCGAGTTCCGCGGCAGCGGCTGGAACGTCATCAAGCTGATCTGGGGCAAGGGCTGGGACGAGCTGCTCGCGCGCGACAAGAGCGGCAAGCTGAAGCAGCTCATGATGGAAACGCTGGACGGCGACTACCAGGCCATGAAGGCCAACGACGGCGCCTTCATCCGCAAGAACTTCTTCGGCAAGTACCCTGAGACGGCCAAGCTCGTGGAGCACATGAGCGACGCCGAGATCTTCGAGCTGCGCCGCGGCGGCCATGAGCCCGAGAAGGTCTATGCGGCCTTCCACAAGGCCCACCACAACACGACGGGCCAGCCCACCGTGCTGCTGGTCAAGACCGTCAAGGGCTACGGCATGGGCAAGGCCGGTGAGGGCAAGAACACCGTCCACCAGACCAAGAAGCTGACCGACGACGACATCAAGTACATCCGCGACCGCTTCAACATCCCGGTGCCGGACAGCGAGCTGCCCAAGATCCCGTACTACAAGCCGGCCGACGACACGCCGGAAATGCGCTACCTCCACGAGCGCCGCCAGGCCCTGGGCGGCTACCTGCCCAGCCGCCGCGCCAAGGCCGACGAGCAGTTCAAGACGCCCGAGCTCGCCACCTTCCAGGCCATCCTCGACCCCACCGCCGAGGGCCGCGAGATCTCGACGACGCAGGCCTACGTGCGCTTCCTGACGCAGCTGCTGCGCGACAAGGACATCGGCCCGCGCGTCGTGCCCATCCTGGTCGACGAGGCCCGCACCTTCGGCATGGAGGGCCTGTTCCGCCAGATCGGCATCTACAACCCGAAGGGCCAGCTCTACACGCCGCAGGACGCCGACCAGCTCTCCTACTACAAGGAAAGCGAGAGCGGCCAGGTGCTGCAGGAGGGCATCAACGAAGCCGGCGCGATGGCCGACTGGATCGCCGCGGCGACGTCCTACGCCGTGCACGGCGTGCCGATGATCCCCTTCTACATCTACTACTCGATGTTCGGCTTCCAGCGCATCGGCGACTTGGCCTGGGCCGCCGGCGACATGCGCGCCCGCGGCTTCCTGGTCGGCGGCACCTCGGGCCGCACCACGCTCAACGGCGAGGGGCTGCAGCACGAGGACGGCCACAGCCACATCCTGTCGGCGACCATCCCCAACTGCGTCTCCTATGATCCCACCTACGCCTACGAGGTGGCGGTGGTCGTCCAGGACGGGCTGCGGCGCATGTATGGCGAGCAGGAGGATGTATACTACTACCTGACCACGCTCAACGAGAACTACGAGCACCCCGCCATGCCCGAAGGTGCCGAGGCTGGCATCGTCAAAGGAATGTACCTGCTGCGGGCCGGCGAGCAGGCCAAAGGCAAGACGAAGGCGCCGCGGGTGCAGCTCCTCGGCTGCGGCGCCATCCTGCGCGAGGTGATCGCCGCTGCCGATCTGCTGCGCGACGATTGGGGCGTGGCGGCGGACATCTGGAGCTGCCCGAGCTTCACCGAGCTCGGCCGCGACGCCCAGGACGCCGAGCGCTGGAACCTGCTGCATCCCACCGAGACGCCGCGCCGGAGCTGGGTCGAGCAGTGCCTCGGCGGCGCCGACGGGCCGGTCGTGGCCGCGACCGACTACATGCGGATGTTCGCCAACCAGATCCGGCCCTATGTCCGGCAGCGCTATCGCGTGCTCGGCACGGACGGGTTCGGCCGCTCGGACTACCGGCGCCGGCTGCGCGACTTCTTCGAGGTCGATCGGCGCTGGGTGACGCTGGCCGCGCTCGAGAGCCTGGCGCTGGACGGCACCGTCCCGGCGGCCAAGGTGGCGGAGGCCATCAAGAAATACGGCATCGATCCGGAGAAGCCGAACCCGGCCCGGGTCTGACGCGGGAGCCGGTTTTCCAGGGAACGTATCGATCCCGGCGGTGCGAAGCCGGGCAGGGGGAGGAAGCGCCGATGGCGATCGAGGTCAAGGTCCCCGATATCGGGGACTTCAAGGATGTCCCGGTCATCGAGATCCACGTCAAGCCGGGCGACCCGATCAAGGCCGACGACCCGCTGGTGACGCTCGAGTCCGACAAGGCCACCATGGACGTGCCGGCCGACCGCGACGGCACCGTCGAGGCCGTGCTGATCAAGGTCGGCGACCGGGTGAGCGAGGGCAGCGCCGTCGTCACGCTCAAGGCCGCCGACGGCGAGGCGCCGGTGACCCCGCCGCCCTCGGTGATCGCCCAGCAGGAGCCGGCGCCCGCACCCAAGCCGACCTCGGCCCCGCCGGCCCAGCCCGCCGCCGCGGCGGCGGCCGCCGATTCCGGCTTGGTCCACGCCAGCCCCAGCGTGCGGCGCCTCGCGCGCGAGCTCGAGGTCGACCTCGCCAAGGTGAAGGGCACGGGCGAGAAGGGCCGGATCACCAAGGACGACGTCAAGGCGTTCCTGCGCGGGTCCGCCGCCCCGGCGGCGGCTGCCGCCGCGGCTCCAGCCGGCGGCATGGGCATCCCCGAGATCCCGGCCCAGGACTTCGCCAAGTTCGGCCCGGTCGAGACCAAGCCCTTGGCCCGCATCAAGCGGCTCAGCGGGCCGCACCTGCACCGCTCCTGGCTCAACGTCCCGCACGTCACCCACGGCGACGAGGCCGACGTCACCGAGCTCGAGGCCTACCGCAAGGAGCTCGACGCCGCGGCCAAGGAGAAGGGCTACCGGGTCACGCTCCTGGCCTTCCTGATGAAGGCCAGCGTGTCGGCGCTCAAGGCCTATCCCGAGTTCAACAGCTCGCTCGGGCCCGACAAGGACGCGCTGATCTACAAGAAGTTCTACAATGTCGGCATCGCCGTCGACACGCCCGAGGGGCTGGTCGTGCCGGTGTTCAAGGACGTCGACCGCAAGGGCATCGAGGAGCTGAGCAGGGAGCTGGGGGCGACGTCCAAGAAGGCGCGCGACGGCAAGCTGGCGCCGGGCGACATGCAGGGCGGCACCTTCACCATCTCCTCGCTCGGCGGCATCGGCGGCACCGACTTCACGCCGATCGTCAACGCGCCCGAGGTCGCGATCCTGGGCGTGGTGCGCTCGAAGATGACCCCGGTCTGGGACGGCAAGGAGTTCCAGCCGCGGCTGATCCAGCCGCTCTACGTCTCCTACGACCATCGCGTCATCGACGGGGCGCTCGCCGCCCGCTTCACCCGCCACCTGTGCCACGTCCTGGAAGACGTGCGCCGGCTCGTGCTCTAGGAGGGCCGGAACGATGGCGATCGAGGTCAAGGTCCCGGACATCGGGGACTTCAAGGACGTGCCGATCATCGAGGTGCACGTTCAGGCGGGGGCGCGGGTCAAGGCCGAGGACCCGCTGATCACCCTGGAGAGCGACAAGGCCACCATGGACGTGCCGGCGCCGCAGGCCGGCACCGTGACCGAGGTCAAGGTCGCGGTCGGCGAGCGGGTCGGCGAGGGGGCGGTGATCCTGCTGCTCGAGGCCGAGGGTGCGGCCGCCATCCCGCCCAAGGAGAAGGTCAAGGAGGGTGCCGCCCCCGGCTCGGGCGAGCCCGCGACCTATGGCTCGAGCGCCGGCGCCTACGAGACCATCGAGGTCAAGGTCCCCGACATCGGCGACTTCAAGGACGTGCCGGTGATCGAGGTCCACGTCGCCGACGGGGCCACCGTCAAGGCCGAGGACCCGCTGCTGACGCTGGAATCCGACAAGGCCACGATGGACGTGCCGTCGCCCGCCGCCGGCACCGTGACCGGGCTCGAGGTCAAGGTCGGCGACCGGGTCAGCGAGGGCACGCGCATCCTCCGGCTGCAGACCGGGGCGGCCAAGCCATCGGCGCCGGCGGCAGCGGCCGCGGCACCCACCGCACCCACGCCCAAACCCGCTGCGGTCGGCAAGGGCGACTTCCACGCCGAGGTGCTGGTGCTGGGCGCCGGTCCCGGCGGCTACACCGCCGCGTTCCGTGCCGCCGACCTCGGCCGCCAAGTGGTCCTGGTCGAGCGCTGGCCCACCTTGGGCGGGGTGTGCCTCAACGTCGGCTGCATCCCGTCCAAGGCCCTGCTTCACGCGGCCAAGGTGATCGCCGAATCGGAGGAGATGGGCCATTTCGGCGTCAAGTTCGCGGCAGCCTCCAGCAGCAGCACCAGCGTGCCTTCGGAGACCTTGTCGCCGACCTTCAGCTTGATTTCCTTCACCGTGCCGGCGGCGGGGGCCGGCACTTCCATGGTGGCCTTGTCGGATTCCAGGGTGACGAGCGGATCCTCCGCCTTCACCGTGTCGCCGGGACTGACTTCTATGCCGATCACCGGCACGTCCTTGAAGTCGCCGATGTCGGGCACTTTCACTTCGATGAGGCTCATGTTCTTTTCCTCGAAAGCTTGACGGTGTGCAGGACGATCGGGCCCTGCGTGGCGGTGTCGAACTCGGCGCCGGCCTCGACGCCGATCTTCGCCACCTCGGCCGCGGTCTTGCAGCGGTCGTAGGCGGCGTACATGGCGCCGAGGGCGAAATTGCGCCCGGAGCCGATGCTCCAGAAGCGCTCGTAGTCGAACACCTCCCGGTAGGAATAGACGCCGTAGATGCCCGAGGAGTTCACGATCAGGGCGGTGATCTGCGAGGACTCGTAGGGATCGTCCTCGTCCTCCTTCGGGTTGAGATAGCCCTGCTCCTTGAGCAGTGGGTGCAGGCGGCGGAAGGTCTCATAGACCTCCATGCGGCTGCCCAGGCGCACCTCCTCCAGCTTCGGCAGCAGGGCGGAGAGCACCAGGTGGTGGGCGCTGCTGCCGCACAGACCGATGTACGAGCCGGCGATCTCGATGATCTTGTCGTGCTCGCCCTTGTACTGGCGCCCGAGTCGCGTGTCGCCGAAGGTGGTGAGCGAGTCGGCGGCGATGGCCACCGTGCCGTTCTTCTTCACCGCGACGAGCGTGGTCACAGCAGCACCCTGCGCATGTCGGCCAGCACCTGCGCAAGATAGGCCGTGAAGCGCGCCGCCGCTGCGCCGTCGATGACGCGGTGGTCGTAGGACAGCGAGAGCGGGATCATCAGGCGCGGCTGGAAGGCCTTGCCGTCCCATACCGGCTTGGTCTGCGACTTCGAGACGCCGAGGATGGCCACTTCCGGCGCATTGACGATGGGCGTGAAGGCCGTGCCGCCAATGCCGCCGAGGCTGGAAATGGAGAAGCAGCCGCCCTGCATCTCGGCCGGGCCGAGCTTGCCCTCGCGGGCCTTGGCGGAGAGTGCGCCCATCTCCCTGGCGATTTCCAGAAGGCCTTTTTTGTCGGCGTCGCGGATCACCGGCACCACCAGGCCGTTTGGCGTGTCGGCGGCGAAACCGATGTGGAAGTACTGTTTGTAAACGAGGTTCTCGCCGTCGAGCGATGCATTGAAGTCGGGATACTTCTTCAGCGCCGCCACCGCCGCCTTGATGAGGAAGGCGAGCATGGTCAGCTTCACCCCCGACTTTTCATTCTCCTTGTTGAGCTGCACGCGCAGCGCTTCGAGGTCGCTGATGTCGGCCTCGTCGAACTGCGTGACGTGCGGGATCATCACCCAGTTGCGGGCGAGGTTGGCGCCGGAGATTTTCTTGATGCGCGACAGCGGCTTCGCCTCGATGGGGCCGAACTTGGCGAAGTCGACTTTTGGCCAGGGCAGCAGATCGAGGCCTGCGCCGCCGCCACCGGCAGCGGTCGCCGCGCCACGCGGCTGCGCCAGCGCGCCCTTGACGTAGTTCTGCACGTCCTGCTGCAGGATGCGGCCCTTCGGCCCCGTGCCCTTCACCAGCGCGACGTCGACGCCGAGTTCGCGGGCGAAGCGGCGCACCGAGGGGCTGGCGTGGGCTTTGTGGCCTCCGGCGACCTCGGCGGCGATTTCCGCCGGCGGCGGCGGCGCGGCAACTGGCTCCCCTCGCCCGCTTGCGACCGAAGGAAGTCCCTGTGGGACGGGAGAGGGGGGAGGCTCGCTCCCTCTCCCGCTCGCGAGAGAGGGTTGGGGAGAGGGCGCAGTTTCAGCGGTCTCCAGCAGCAGCACCAGCGTGCCTTCGCTGACCTTGTCGCCGATCTTCAGCCTGATTTCCTTCACCACCCCCGCGGCGGGGGCGGGCACTTCCATGGTGGCCTTGTCGGACTCCAGGGTGACGAGCGGGTCCTCCGCCTTCACCGTGTCGCCGGGACTGACTTCTATGCCGATCACCGGCACGTCCTTGAAATCGCCGATGTCGGGAACCTTGATTTCGATAATGGACATGGCTGTTCCTCAGACGGTGACGGGGTTGGGCTTGTTCGGATCGATGCCGTATTTGGCGATCGCTTCCTTGACCTTGGCCTTGTCCAGCTGGCCCTCGTCGGCGAGCGCCTTCAGCGCGGCGAGCGTGACGTAATGCCGGTCGACCTCGAAGAAGCTGCGCAGTTTTTCCCGCGTGTCCGAGCGGCCGAAGCCGTCGGTGCCGAGCACGGCATAGCGGCGCGGCACGAAGGGGCGGATCTGCTCGGCGAAGGCGCGCACGTAGTCGGTCGAGGCGATGACCGGGCCGCGCGTGTCCTTCAGGCACTGCTCGACGTGCGAGAGCTTCGGCTTGTCGGTCGGATGCAGCAGGTTCCAGCGTGCCGCGGCCTGGCCGTCGCGCGCCAGCTCGTTGAAGGAGGGGCAGGACCAGAGGTCCGCATCGACGCCCCAGTCCTTCCTCAGCAATTCGGCGGCGGCGATGACCTCGCGCAGGATGGCGCCCGAGCCGAGCAGCTGCACGCGCGGGCCGTTGCCGGCCGGGCCCTTCCTGAGCAGATACATGCCCTTGAGGATGTCCTTTTCCGCGCCTTCCGGCAGGGCCGGGTGCTCGTAGTTCTCGTTGAGCAGGGTGATGTAGTAGAAGACGTCCTCCTGCTCCTGCACCATGCGGCGCAGGCCGTCCTGCAGGATCACCGCCACCTCGTAGGAGAAGGTCGGGTCGTAGGTGACGCAGTTGGGCACCAGGCCGGCCTGGATGTGCGAGTGGCCGTCCTCGTGCTGCAGGCCCTCGCCGTTCAGCGTCGTGCGGCCCGAGGTGCCGCCGAGCAGGAAGCCGCGGGCGCGCTGGTCGCCGGCCGCCCAGGCCAGGTCGCCGAAGCGCTGGAAGCCGAACATCGAGTAGTAGATGAAGAAGGGGATCATCTGCACGCCGTGGGTGCTGTAGGCGGTCGCGGCGGCAATCCAGGAAGCCATGGCGCCCGACTCGGTGATGCCCTCCTGCAGGATCTGGCCGTCCTTGGATTCCTTGTAGAACATCAGCTCGCCGTGATCCTGCGGGGTGTAGTTCTGCCCGACGGAGGACCAGATGCCGAGGCTGCGGAACATGCCCTCCATGCCGAAAGTGCGCGACTCGTCGGCGACGATCGGCACCACGTGCCGGCCGAGCTTCTTGTCGCGCACCAGGGTGCCGAGCATGCGCACGAAGGCCATGGTGGTGGAGAACTCGCGGCCCTCGCCGGAAGCCTTCAGCTGGGCGTCGAAGGCGGCGAGCGGTGGCGCCTCCAGCGCCGGAGCCTTCTGCCGGCGCGCCGGCAGAAAGCCGCCGAGCGCCATGCGCCGTTCGCGCATGTACCGGATCTCCGGCGCCTCCGGGCCGGGATTGATGTACTCCAGCTTGTCCACCTGCTCGTCGCTGAGCGGCAGGCGGAAGCGGTCGCGGAAAGCCTTCAGCGAGGTGGTGCCCATCTTCTTCTGCTGGTGGGTGATGTTCTGCGCCTCGCCCGCCTCGCCCATGCCATAGCCCTTGATGGTTTTGGCGAGGATTACCGTCGGCTGGCCGGCGTGGTTCACCGCGGCATGATAGGCGGCGTAGATCTTGTGCGGGTCGTGGCCGCCGCGATTGAGGCGCCAGACGTCGTCGTCCGACCAGTTGGCGACCATCGCCTTGAGCTCCGGCGTGTTGAAGAAGTGCTCGCGGACGTAGGCGCCGTCCTTCGACTTGAAGGTCTGGTAGTCGCCGTCGACGCATTCCAGCATGCGCTTCTGCAGCAGGCCCTGTTTGTCCTGCGCCAGCAGGGCGTCCCAGTAGCTGCCCCAGATCACCTTGATGACGTTCCAGCCGGCGCCGCGGAAGTCGGCCTCCAGCTCCTGGATGACCTTGCCGTTGCCGCGCACCGGGCCGTCGAGGCGTTGCAGATTGCAGTTGATGACGAACACCAGGTTGTCGAGTCGCTCGCGGCCGGCCAGCCCGATGGCGCCCATCGACTCCGGCTCGTCCATTTCGCCGTCGCCCATGAAGGCCCACACCTTGCGGTTGCCGGCCTGGATGATGCTGCGGTCGTTGAGGTACTTCATGAAGCGCGCCTGGTAGATCGCCTGCAGCGGGCCGAGGCCCATCGATACCGTCGGGAACTGCCAGAAGTCCGGCATCAGCCACGGGTGCGGATAGGAGGAGAGGCCCTGGCCGTCCACCTCGCGGCGGAAGTTGTCCATCTGCGCCTGCGTCAGTCGGCCGAGCATGAAGGCGCGCGCATAGACGCCCGGGCCGGAGTGGCCCTGCACGAAGACCATGTCGCCGCCGTGATTTTCCGACGGCGAGTGCCAGAAATGGTTGTAGCCGACGTCGTAGAGCGTGGCGGCGGAGGCGAAGCTGGCGATGTGGCCGCCGAGGTTGGAATCGCCCTTGTTGGCGCGCAGCACCATGGCCAGGGCATTCCAGCGCACGTAGGAGCGGATGCGGTGCTCGATGGCGTGGTCGCCGGGCGAGGGCGTTTCCTTGCCGGGCGGGATGGTGTTGATGTAGGCGGTGGTGGCCTTGTAGGGCAGGTTGATGCCGGCGTGGCGGGCCAGTTCGACCAGGCGCTCGATCAGGTAGTGGGCGCGCTCCGGCCCTTCCTGTTCGATGACGGCATCGAGGGCCTCGAGCCATTCCTGGGTTTCTTGCGCGTCCGGGTCGGACGGCAGCAGGTTGTTCGGCAATGCTGACATGGTCATGCCTCCTGAAGGGCCGCCCCGAAGGAGGCATGCGCCCCCTCTGGGGGCAGCGAACGTATATGAGCGTGGGGGTTCATGTCTCCTCCTCGTCAGTTGTCGCAGCGGGCGCGTTGTTCGCGCCCCCATCCCCCCGCGGTTTTCGTCCCGCGCGGGCCTTTGCCTCCACTCTAGTACGCGGTAACGTGCCAGGAAAGCATTTCGTATAGTAGGATATATAACCGGATAGCGCAATAGTGGTTATCCGCAATGCCATGAAAAAGGCCAGCCCTCGGGCTGGCCTCTGGGAAGCGGGCGGATACGGGCTCACTCGTTGGCGGTGATGCTCACCGCCCTCGGCATCTCGTCGGCCTGCCGCTTGCGGCCGACGATGGCGGCCTTTTCGTCGTCCTTGTGGGCGAACAGCACCAGGCCGCGGCGCACCTCGCCCATCACCACCATGTTGTCGGTGATGGCCTCGTGGTCCTGGGCGGTGAAGGGCCGCTCGTAGGTGGTGACCACGCCCGGCACGCGATCCTCCAGGTTCTCCAGCGCGGCGCGGATCTTCGGCCCGGCGGTCGAGCCGGCCTGGCGGATGGCGGCGGCCAGCAGCAGCATGGTGTCGTAGCCCTGCGCCGCCGAGACGGCCGAGGAGATGCGCTTGAGGTTGTTCTTGCCGAGGTAGGTGACGATGAACTCGGTGCGGCGCGAGTTGACCGGCTCCTCGATGAAGGTCTGCGGCATGCTCGCCCCCTCGGCGTTGCCCTTGGCGACGTTGAGGAAGTTGGCCCACGACAGCGGCCAGCTGCCGATGAGGGGCGCCTTCCAGCCGAGCCTGGCGCGGCCGTTGGCGATGACCGCCAGCTCGGGCCCGACGGTGTAGGTCAGGATCACTTCGGCGCCGGCCTTGCGGGCCTTGTCCAGGGCGGCGGTGAGATCCGCCACTCCGAGCGGAAAGGCGCTCACCGAGACCGGCTTGACGCCGTACTTGACCAGCTCGGCGAGCAGGAAGTCCTTGCCCTGCTCGCCGTAGGCGGTGGTGTCGTGCAGCAGCGCGACCTTGCGGAAGTTGCGCCGCTCGACGGCTTCGCGGGCCACCATCTGGGCCTGGATCTCGTCGTTGGCCGAGGTGCGGAAGATGTAGTGCTCCGGCTCCTTGGAATAGGTTCTCGTGATGGCCACGCCGGTGGCCACCGGCACCAGCAGCGGGACCTTCGCCTTCTGGTAGAGGTCCATGCCCTTCAGCACCACGCCGGTGTTGCAGCTGCCGATGGTGGCCGCCACCTTGGCTTTGCCGATCAGCTCCTCGGCGATGGCGCGGCCCTTGTCGGGATTGGCTTCGTCGTCGCGCTCGACGAGCTCGATCTGGCGCCCAAGGACGCCGCCCTTCCAGTTGATCTCCTCGACCGCCATGCGCACCGCGTTGCGCAGCGATTCGCCCATCGGCGCCGAGCCGCCGGTGAACGGGCAGGTCAGGCCGATGCGGATCGGCCCGCTCTCGGCGCCGAAGGCCGGGATTGAAAAAAACCATGCGCCCGCCAGGACGGCGAGCAGGGTTCGGGTCGGTCTCATGCTGTTTCCTCCGCTTGCGTTGTGAAAGCCGGCCTTCGTGGGGCCGGATGCCTGGGCCGGAGAAGGCTTACTTCCCGGTCTTCTTCTTGATGTTGTCTTCGTGCGCCCGCACCACGCGGCCGCCACGCACCTCGCCCATGGCGACCTGGCCCGGGCTGTCGAAGGCTTCATGGTCGCTGCGCGAGAAGGGGCGGTCGTAGGTGGTAACGGCCCCCTCCACCTTTTCCTTGAGATTCTCCAGCGCCTCGCGCACCCGCGAGCCGTGGGTGGTGCCGGACTGGCGGATCGCCGCCGCCAGCAGCAGCATGGCGTCGTAGCCTTGGGCGGCGGCCGAGGGCGAGGGCATCCGCTCGCTGCGCGAGAGCTGCTGGTAGGCGGCGATGAAGGCCGCCCGCTTCGGCGTGTCGGGCGCCTGGATGAAGGTCTGCGGCATGCGCGCGCCCTCGCCATTGGGGCCGGCATTGTCGATGAAGTTGGACATCGACAGCGGCCAGCTGCCGATGATCGGCACGGCCCAGCCGAGCTTGGCGGCGCCGTTGGCGATCTGCGCCAGTTCGGGCCCGATGCCGTAGGTGAGCAGGGCCTCGGCGCCGGCCTCGCGGGCGGCGATCAGCTGGCGGCTCATGTCGACGTCGCGGATGTTGAACTTGCCCACCGAGACCGGGCTGAGGCCCTTCTTCTCCAGCGCCCGCTCCAGGTCCTCGCGGCCGAGCTGGCCGTAGTTGGTCGAGTCGGCGAGGATCGCCAGTTTTCGCAGCCTGCGCCGCTCGACGGCCTCTTCGACGATCATGGCGGCCTGGATGGTGTCGTTGGCCGAGACGCGGAAGATGAAGTTGTCGGGATGCTGCGGCGGCAGGAACTGGCGGGTGACGATCGAGCCGGTGGCCACCGCCGTGATCATCGGGATGCGCGCCTCCTGATAGAAGCGCTGGCTGGCCAGCGCCACGCCGGTGTTCACGATCCCCACCCCGGCGACGATCTTCTCCTTGCCGACCAGCTCGCGGGCGATCTGGGCGCCCAGCTCGTTGCGCGCCTGGTCGTCGCGCTCGACGAGGAGGACCGGCCGGCCGAGCAGGCCGCCGGCGGCGTTGATCTCCGCCGCGGCGACGCGGATGCCGTCGCGCATGGAAATGCCCATCGGGCTGGAACCGCCGGTGAATGGGCCGGAGACGCCGATGCGGATCGGTTCGGCGGCCTGCGCCTGGGAGGCGGCGGCGATCAGGGCAAGGACGAGTGCGCGCAGCAGGACCATGGGGGTGGCCGAGAAAGGTTCAGGCGAGGGTAGCGACGGACCTGTTGCGGGCAAATGGGGGTTAACCCCAAGGGCGTGAGAAAATCCCCGGTGCGATCCTCCATGCCGACATGAATTCCGAAACCCCCGCCAACCCGCGCAACTGGGTCTGGAGCGTGCCCTATGTGGCCATCGGCGTCTTCGCCCTGGCCATGCTGGCGCTCGTCTGGGTGCTGCAGAAGCGCGAGACCGACCTGCAGAACGACGCCCTCGGCCGCGACGTACAGTGGGCCGAGCAGACCATGCGCCTGCACATGCAGGGCACCCAGGACTATCTCGCCCAGCTGGCGCGCGAGATGGCCGAGGGCAAGCTCGACCGCGGCGCCTTCCAGGTGCGCGCCACCCAGTACCTCGCCAACACGCCGGAGCTGGCCAGCATCGTCTGGGTCGACTCCGGCCAGATCATCCGCTGGGCGGCGCCCTTCGAGACCACCGACTGGATCGCCGGCGAGCGGCTGGCCGGGGCGCAGCCGGCCAGCTTCGCCCACGCCCTCACCTCGGGCCGGCCGACCTACGGCGAAGCCTACGTCAACCACCGCGACGCCGCCCTGCTGGAGCTGTACGTGCCGGTGTTCTTCGGCCGCACCTACCTCGGCGCGCTGGTCGGCGTCTATACCATCGAGGGCATGGTGCGGCACCTGGTGCCGGGCTGGTTCGGCGAGAAATACAGCCTGAGCATCGTCAACGCCGGCGGCCAGGTGCTGGCCAGCAACACCACGGTGACGCCCGCCGACGACGCCCTCTCCTACGCCATCGCCTTCGATCCGCCCGGCAACGGCCTCAGCCTGCATGCCAAGGCCTTCCGCACCGATCCGGGCGCGGCCCGGGCGATGCCGCTGTTCCTGGTCATCGGCCTGACCCTGGTGGTGGTGTGGAGCCTGTGGGCGCTGCGCAGCCATTTTCAACGCCGGGTGCGGGTGGAGAAGGAGCGCGACCGCCTGTTCAACCTGTCGCTCGACATGCTCTGCATCGCCGACATGGACGGCGGCTTCCGTCGCGTGAACCCGGCCTTCGGCCGCGTCCTGGGCTACGCGGCCGAGGAGATCACCGGCAAGCCGATGCTCGATTACGTGCATCCCGAGGATCTGGCTGCCACCGTGGATGAGCTGCGGCAGCTCGCCTCCGGCAAGCCCTCCAGCTTCGAGGGCCGCTGGCGCGCCGCCGACGGCCGCTACCGCTGGCTGCGGTGGGCCATCAATCCGGTGCCCGAGGAGAAGCTGCTCTACGCCGTGGCCCACGACATCAGCGACCGGCGCGAGGACGAGGAGAAACTGAAGAGCGCCTTCGCCTTCCGCAAGGCCATGGGCGAGTCGCTGGTGACCGGCATCCGCGCCACCGACCTCGAGGGCCGCATCATTTTCGTCAATCCCGCCTTCTGCCGCATGATCGGCTGGAGCGAGCAGGAACTGGTCGGGCTGCCGCCGCCTTTTCCCTACTGGCCGCCCGAGAACGCCGCCCAGCTGCGGCGCGACCTCGACCAGACCCTGGCCGGCGGGGCCCCGCCGGGCGGCTACGAGATGCGCGTCATGCACCGCGACGGCCGCCGCTTCGACGTCCGCATGTACGTCTCGCCGCTGATCGACAGCGAGGGCCGGCAGATCGGCTGGATGGCGTCGATGAACGACATCACCGAGCCGAAGCGGGCCCGCGCCGAGCTGGAGGCGGCGCACGAGCGCTTCGTCGCCGTGCTCGACGGCCTCGACACCGCCGTGTACGTGGCGGATGTCGCCAGCGACGAGATTCTCTACGCCAATCGCGCCTTCAAGCAGCTCTACGGCTTCGATGCCGTCGGCCAGAACTGCTGGCAGATCACCTCGGTCTGCCATCCGGAGCGCGGCGACTTCCAGGCCGACCCGTGCCGCCTCGGCCTCGACGACGTGCCGCGCGAGCTGTTCGACGGCGAGCTGCGCCACAAGCTCTCCGGCCGCTGGTACCACCTGCGCGACCGCGCCATCCGCTGGGTGGACGGCCGCATCGTGCGCATGGAGATCGCCGCCGACGTCACCGACCGGCGCCAGACCGAGGAAGCGGCGCTGCTGCACCAGGAGCGCCTGGAACAGACCTCGCGCCTGATCACCATGGGCGAGATGGCCTCTTCGCTGGCCCACGAGCTGAACCAGCCGCTCTCGGCCATCGCCAACTACTGCATGGGCAGCGTCAACCGCCTGAAGTCCGGCGAATACCGCCAGGAAGACATCCTCGCCGCCATGGAGAAGGCCAGCGCCCAGGCAGAGCGCGCCGGCAAGATCGTGCGCCGCACCCGCGAGTTCGTGAAGAAGAGCGAGCCCAACCGCAGCCCGGTGGCGCTGGCCGAGATCGTCGAGGAGGCCATCGGCTTCGCCGAGATCGAGGCGCGCAAGGCCTCGGTCGCCATCCGCGTCGACCTGCCGCCGGAGCTGCCGCCGGTGTTCGCCGACCGCATCATGATCGAGCAGGTGCTGCTCAACCTGGTGAAGAACGGCATCGAGGCCATGCAGCAGGCGCCGGCCGGCAGCCGGGAGTTGAACGTCGGCGCGCGCCTCGACGCCGACGGCGCGGTCGAGGTCACGGTGGCCGACCGCGGCCAGGGCATCGGCGAAGAGGCGGCGGAGAAGCTCTTCGCGCCCTTCTACACGACCAAGAAGGAAGGCATGGGCATGGGCCTCAACATCTGCCGCTCGATCGTCGAATACCACGACGGCCGCCTCTGGGCCCAGCCGAATCCCGGCGGCGGCAGCGCGTTCCGGTTTACACTTCCCACCCACTCCCCTCTCCCGCCTGCGGCAGAGGGGCCGGGGGAGAGGGCCACGGAAGTCGAATCATGACCAACCAACGCGTCTACATCGTTGACGACGACGAGGCCATGCGCGATTCGCTGGTGTGGCTGCTCGAATCGCAGGGCCTGGCGGTGTCGTCCTATGCCGCCGCCGAGGACTTCCTCGCCGCCTGCGGCGAGGACATGGCCGGCTGCATCGTGCTCGACGTGCGCATGCCCGGCATGAGCGGCCTCGAGCTCTACGAGAAGCTCAACGCCCGCCGCTGCAGCCTGCCGGTGATCTTCATCACCGGCCACGGCGACGTGCCGATGGCGGTTTCGGCGCTGAAGAAAGGCGCCGTCGACTTCATCGAAAAGCCGTTCAACGACAAGGAGCTGCTGCGGGTGATCGGCGAGTGCCTCGAGCGCGAACGGACGACCCGCGCCCAGCGGCTGCGCGAGGGCGAGGCGGGGCGCCGGCTGGCCAGCCTCACCGAACGCGAGCGCGAGGTGATGGACCTGGTCCTCGCCGGCAAGCTCAACAAGCAGATCGCCGACGTGCTCAACATCAGCATCAAGACGGTGGAGGTGCACCGCGCCCGCATCATGGACAAGATGGCCGTGCGCACCGTGGCCGAACTGGTGCAGGCGGCGATGCCGCACAGATCAACCAAGCAAGGAGCAGAGAAGTGACGCAACAGACGCTTAACGGAAAGGTCGCCATCGTCACCGGCGCCGCCAGCGGCCTCGGCCGCGCCATCGCCGAGCGGCTCGCCGCCGACGGCGCCCAGGTGGTGGTGGCCGACATCAGCGACAAGGGCGCCGAGGTGGCGCAAGCCATCGGCGGAACCTTCGTCAAGGGCGATTCGGCGCGCCGCGCCGACTGCAGGGCGCTGGTGGATGCCGCCCTGGCGAAATACGGCACGGTGCACATCCTGGTGAACAACGCCGGCTTCCAGCACGTCTCGACCATCGAGGACTTCCCCGAGGACATGTGGGAGAAGATGCAGGCGGTGATGCTGACGGCACCCTTCCTGCTGACCCGCTACTGCTGGCCGGCAATGAAGGCGCAGCAGTGGGGGCGCATCGTGAGCATCTCCTCGATCCACGGCCTCATCGCCTCGCCCAACAAGGCCGGCTACATCGCCGCCAAGCACGGCCTGGTCGGCCTGACGAAGACCGCCGCGCTGGAAGGCGGCGCCTGCGGCATCACTGCCAACGCCATCTGCCCGGCCTACGTGCGCACGCCGCTGGTCGACAACCAGGTCGCCGACCAGGCCAGGACGCGCGGCATCCCCGAGGCCGAGGTAATCGAGAAGGTCATGCTGGAGCCGGCCGCCATCAAGCGCCTGATCGAGCCGGCCGAAGTGGCCGACTTCGTCGCCTACCTGTGCTCGCCGGCCGCCGGCGTCATCACCGGTTCGGCGCTGACCATGGATCTGGGCTGGACGGCGCGGTAAACCCCAATGGCCTCGTCGGCAGGCAAGCGTTAAAGTCAACCGTTATCAAGCAGAGGTTCCCATGCGCGTCGCCCTCTTCGTCACCTGCCTCGCCGACCTCATGAAGCCCGGCGTCGCCTTCGCCGCCATCCGTTTGCTCGAACACGGCGGATGCACGGTCGAGGTGCCGCAGACGCAGACCTGCTGCGGCCAGCCGGCCTACAACTCGGGCGACCGCGCCACCGCCATCGCCCTGGCGAAGAAGACGCTGGAAGAGTTCGAGGGCTTCGACTACGTCGTCGCCCCCTCCGGCTCCTGCGGCGGCATGGTCCGCGCCCATTACCCCGAGCTGTTCCGCGACGATCCCGCCACGCTGAAGCGCATCGAAGGGCTCGCCGCGCGCACGTACGAACTCACCGACTTCCTGGTCAACGTCCTCAAGCTCGACAGCGTGCCGGGCGACTTCAAGGGCACGGTAACCTACCACGATTCCTGCTCCGGCCTGCGCGAGCTGAACGTGAAAGCGCAGCCGCGCGCCCTGCTGGCGAAGCTGCCCGGCGTGACGCTCGCGGAAATGAACGAGGCCGAGACCTGCTGCGGCTTCGGCGGCACCTTCTCGCTCAAGTTCGGCGAGGTGTCGACCCAGCTCGCCGACAACAAGTGTGGCCACGCCTGCGCCACCGGGGCGGACGCCATCGTCGGCGGCGATCTCGGCTGCCTGCTCAACATCGAAGGCCGCCTGCGCCGGCGCGGCGACCTGAAGACCCAGGTACTGCACATCGCCGAGGTGCTGGCGGGGCGGGGAGAGTGATGGCGCTGCGCGCCGCTATCCGTCGTCCCCGCGGAAGCGGGGACCCATGGATTCCCGCTTCCGCGGGAATGACGCGCTAAACGGTAACGCCCAATGGAACTCCGCTCCAACGAATTCAAGGCCCGCGCTGCCGCCAACCTCGGCGACGTCAAGCTGCAGAAGGGCCTCTCGCTGATCAAGGTCAAGGCGGTGGTGAATCGCGCCAGCGCCGTCGCCGAGTTCGGCGACTTCGAGACGCTGCGCGAAGCCGGCAAGCAGATCCGCAACCGTGCCCTCGCCGATCTCGACCTTTATCTCGAGCGCTTCGAGCGCGAAGCTACCGCGCGCGGCGCCGTGGTGCACTGGGCGGAGAACGCTTCCGAGGCCTGCCGCATCGTCGTCGACATCGCGAAGCAGAACGGCGTGAAGACCGTCGCCAAGTCGAAGTCCATGGTGAGCGAGGAGGTCGGCCTCAACGACGCCCTCATCGAAGCCGGCATCGATCCGATCGAGACCGACCTCGGCGAGTACATCCTGCAGATCAACGACGCCGAGCCGCCCTCACACATCGTCATGCCGGTGATCCACAAGACTGCCGAGGACGTTGCCGACCTCTTCCACGCCAAGCACGGCACGCCGCGCAAGACCGACCCGGCGGCGCTGACGCGCGAGGCGCGCGAGATCCTGCGGCCGAAGTTTTTGTCCGCCGACATGGGCGTCTCCGGCGCCAACTTCCTCATCGCCGAGACCGGTTCGACCCTGATCGTCACCAACGAGGGCAACGGCCGCCTGTGCACCACGCTGCCGCGCCTGCACGTCGCCCTCACCGGCATCGAGAAGGTGGTGCCGACGCTGGAGGACGTCACGACCCTGCTGCGCCTGCTGCCGCGCTCGGCGACGGGGCAGGCCATCACCAACTACGTCTCGCTGCACACCGGCCCGAAGCGCCTCGACGAATCCAACGGCCCGCAGCAGTTCCACATCGTGCTGGTGGACAACGGCCGCGCGAAGCTGCTCGCCGGCGAGATGCGCGAGATGCTGCGCTGCATCCGCTGCGGCGCCTGCATGAACCACTGCCCGGTGTACGGTGCGGTGGGCGGGCACGCCTACGGCTGGGTCTATCCCGGCCCCATGGG
>JAEUPJ010000048.1 GCA_016790285.1 Roseateles sp.
GCCAACATCAAGGCCACCGTTCCACGGTTGGCTGTTCACTTGACTGTTGCGAAGGCTCACGACCGCGTCACCGAGCGAGTGTTTTACGGCGATCTCTGCGATTCCATGATGTTGCAGTCCGGGGGCACGGCGGAAGCCCGTCCAGTTCGAGATCACGCCGGTGACCCGCGACGCGGTGCAGCGCTGGATCAAGCAAGCCGGGCTTAGATCCGAGGATTTCCTGTTCCCGAGTCGTAAGCATGGCTCGCCGCATCTAGGGACGCGGCAGTACGCCCGAATCCTGGAGGGCTGGGTGGAGGAACTCGGGCTTGACCCTGCCGACTACGGGACGCATTCAATGCGGAGGACCAAGGCGACGCTGATCTATCGGCGGACCAAGAACCTGCGCGCCGTACAACTGCTGCTCGGGCACTCCAAGCTGGAGTCGACGGTGCGGTACCTTGGTATTGAGGTCGACGACGCCCTCGAAATCTCTGAGCAGACAGAAATCTAAGGGAGCCTACGGCGGCCGTCCCTTCCCAGGGCAAGGGGCCGGCCGCTCGCAGCGGCAGCTTCTCGAATCAGGCGCGGTGGAGCGTTTCAGCCAGGTCCTCTCATTCGATGCCGGAGCGTGCCGCCGCTTTGTGCCCAAAGCCGAACCGATCGTCATCGGCGAGCTCCAAGATCGCCGCGTTGTTTGACCGAGATCAACGGGTCGACGTCCTCTGTTTCCTAGCATTCATGCATATCAAATGCATGTTCTGGAGACCGCCATGACACCGACCGCCGACGACACGAGACTGGACCGGCGAGGCCGGGATGAGCGCGAGCAGCCTCCTTGGTTGAGCAGCGCCTTTCGTCGCCTCGTCCCTTACGAATCGCTGGAAGTCATCGTCGATCGAAACCCTCAACCGCTTTATGAGCAGCTGGGCCTGGAGCAGCCCGGCGCGTTTGCCTGGGAGGTTCTCGAAGACGGCCCGCACAACTGGCGTGTGCGCATCACCAAGCTTGCTGTGGACCCTGGCCCTGGCCGGTGCTGCGGCTCGTGCGGCGGCACCTGAGCGGTCCATGCGGCTCACCGTTTTCACCGACTACAGCCTTCGCGTGCTGGTCTTCCTGGCTTGCGAGCCGGACCGGCGCGCCACGGTCGCCGCCATCTGCGCTGCCTTCGACATCAAGCTCAACCACCTCACCAAGGTCGTTCACCAACTCGCCAGGCACGGTTGGGTGACGACGGTGCGCGGCAAGGGCGGCGGCCTCATGCTGGGCCGACCTGCCGAGCAGATCTGCATCGGTGACGTGGTGCGCGACGCTGAGGGCGAGCCTCTGCCGGCCGAGTGCTTTTCGGCCCAGACGCGCCGTTGCGCCATCGCCAATCACTGCCAGCTCAGGGGCGTGCTGGGCGAAGCCGTGACGGCCTTCTACGCCGTGCTGGACCACTACACGCTGGCCGACATCGCCGGCAACCGCGAGGAACTGGTTCATCTGCTGCGCTTCACGGCGCCTGCCCAGGCGAATGGTGGCGGCGTTGTCCCGCCGCACCGCAAACGAAGCACACGACATGACCCACTTGCTGCGAATTGACGAACCCCCACGTGTGGCGCCAGGCGGCTTTGCGCTGTTTGCGCTGGGCTTCCGGCCGTTCTACCTGCTGGCCAGCGTCTTCGCGGCCTTGTCCGTGCCGCTGTGGGCCTTGCAGTTCTCGGGCCTGCTGGGGCAGCCCTACCTGGCCGCCCCGATCTGGCATGCCCACGAGATGCTGTTCGGCTTCACGCTGGCCGTCATCGTCGGCTTCCTGTTCACGGCCGGCCGCAACTGGACCAACCTGCCCACACCCACCGGCTGGAAGCTTGCCGCGCTTGCCGCGCTGTGGATCGCCGCTCGCGTGCTGGTGCTGACGCCCTACGCGCTGGCCGCTGCCGTCGCCAACGTCGCCTTCCCGCTGGCCGCGGCCATCAGCCTGGCCCTGCCTTTCGTGAAGGCCGGCAGCCGGCGCAACTATTTCTTCATCGGCCTGCTCGTCCTGCTGGCGCTCGCCGCCGGCTGCGTGCACCTGGCGCAGTTCGGCGTCGCCATGGTGCCGGGCTGGCTCGGCATCCAGGTGGCGCTGGACGTCGTGCTCTTCATCCTGGCCGTCATGGGCGGGCGCGTCATCCCGATGTTCACGAACAACGGCGTGCCGGGCGCGGGCGCCAGCCGCAATGTCTGGGCCGAGAGGGCAGCGCTCGGCGGCGTGCTGGCCCTGTTGGCTGCCGATGTGGTTGGCTTGCACGGCTGGCCGCTGGCCGCCCTCGCGGCCGCCGCCGGTGCCGCCCACGCCTGGCGCTGGGCGTTGTGGCGGCCCTGGCGCACGCTGCGTGCGCCGCTGGTGTGGGTGCTGCACCTGGCCTACCTGTGGGTGCCGGTGCATCTGCTGCTGCGCGTGCTGGCCGAAGCCGGCTGGCTGATGCCGTCGCTGGCCACGCATGCGCTCACCGTGGGTGCCGTCGGCGGCCTCGTCATCGGCATGATGACCCGCACCGCGCGCGGCCACACGGGCCGCCCGCTGCACGCCGACCGGTTTGAAGTCGCCTGCTACCTGCTGGTTGCCGCCGCCGCCGCGGTGCGCGTGCTTCTGCCCTTGATTGCGCCTGCCCAGATCGTCCACGCGGCCCTTGCCTCGGCGCTGCTGTGGTCGGCGGGCTTTGGCCTGTACGCGGTGCGCTACTGGCCGGCGCTGTCCCGCCCGCGCCTCGACGGCAGACCCGGCTGAAATCAACGAGACCCAACATGAAACTACCCAGCTACTTTGACAAAGTCCCCCGCCTCAGGATGCAGGACCCGCTGGCCCGCGTGCTGGGTTGCGCCGAGGACGGCATCCTCGACTACGGCTTCTCCGACGCCGTCCGGCTGACGGGCCATTCCTGCGTGGCCGTCGCGTCGGCCTACTGGCTGACCTGGCTGGCGCTGGAGCAGCTCTACCCGGACGGCCTGCCGCAGCGTGGCGGCATCAAGGTGGAGTTCCGCGACGACATGCGCACCGGTGGCAGCGGCGTTGTCGCGACGGTGGTGCAGATGCTCACTGGCGCGGCGGGCGGTTCCGGCTTCAAGGGCCTGGGCGGGCGCTTCAGCCGGGCCGGGCTGATCCGCAGCAAGCCCGACCTGGTGCTGGCGCTGCGCTTCACCCGGCTCGACACGCAGGCCGCCGTGGACGTGGGCGTGGACACCACCTCCCTGCCGGGGCAGGCGGAACTGGATGTGCTGGTGGCGCTTCTCGCCTCCGGCAAGGCGACGCCCCAGGATGAGAAAGACCTCGGCGAGCTGTGGCAGGCGCACGTGCGCTCGCTGCTGCTGGAACGCGGGCGTGATCGCACGGTGTTCATGGTCCGGCCGGTGCATCGGCTGCGCGGCGCGGCCGACATTTTGAACACGCCGGAGGCCGCAGAGGCGTTCGTGTGAGCAGGAAGTTCCCGCTCCGGCCGGCCAACCCCGGACGCATCTGCTGGGGCTGTGACCGCTACTGCCCGGCCGATTCGCTGCAATGCGGCAATGGCTCGGTCGCCACGCCGCATCCGAGCGAACTGTTCGGCGACGGCTGGATGAACTGGGGCCTGGATGCCCGGGAGGCCGCAGCCGAACCCGCCGGGCCAGCGGCAACGGTAGCGGAGTGATCCGTCGCCTGGCTTGCGCGAAATCAAGCTCACCCCGGAACGGCCTGCCCAGAATCCGCCGCATGTCCAAAGGCTGGAATCGCGCGCGTCTCGCCACCAAGGTCGGCATCCTCGGTGCCGCCTTGCTGTGCATCGCACTGGCCTCGATCGGCTTGACGCTGTGGATAGGCTGGCAGCTCGAAGGCGGCGCGGCGGCGGTCAACGAAGCCGGGCGGCTGCGCATGCAGACCTGGCGCCTCGCCCACCAGAGTGCTGGCGGCGGCGGCGAATCGCTGCGCTCGCTCAGCCAGGCCTATGACGCCTCGCTGCAACTGCTGGTGAACGGCGACCCCGCGCGCCCCCTCTTCCTGCCACGTGATGAGCACACGTTGCAGGCCTGGCGTGGCGTGCGCGAGGGCTGGCAGCAGTTGAAGTCGACCGCGGCCGATGGCCTGCCAGCGCCCACCGGCGCGCAGGCCGAGGCCCAGGTGCAGCGCATCGACGTCCTCGTCGATGCCGTCGAGGCGCGCATGGCGGGCTGGAGCTCGCTGCTGTCCAGCGTGCAGCTGGCGCTGGTCGGCCTGGCCATCGCCGCGGCCATGATCTTCTTGTACGCCTCCCACCTCGTCGTGTTCGCGCCGGTGGACCGGCTGCGCCGTGGCCTGCAGGCGCTGGAGCAGGGCGCCCTCGGCGCGCGCGTGGCCGAGGACTCGCAGGACGAGTTCGGCGACCTGGCGCGTGGCTTCAACCGCATGGCGCAGCGCCTCGAAGCCGTCTACCGGGGCATGGCCGACGAAGTGCGCGCCAAGACGGCCGACCTGCGCCTGGAGCAGCAGCGGCTGGCCACGCTGTACGAGGCCACGTCCTTCGCCGCGGGGGCGTCCTCCGTGCGCGACCTGGGCGCGGGTTTCGCCGAGCGCATGCGCCGCGCGGCCGGCGCCGATGCCGTGGCGATGCGCTGGCTGGACCCGAGCCAGCAGCGCATGGTGCTGCTGGCTTCGCAGGGCATGCCGCCCGCCATGGCAGAGGCCGAACGCTGCGTGGCGCCCGGCGCCTGCCATTGCGGCAGCCCCGGGCCGCACGCCAAGGTCATCCCGATCGCCCGCGACAGCGAGCACAGGTCGCATTGCGCCAAGGCCGGCTTTGTCGCCGTGACGGCGGTGGCGTTGACGGTGCAGGGCCGTGTGATGGGCGAGGTCGACCTGCTGTTCCGCGACCCGCCCCAGCCCAGCCAGGCGGACCGCGAGCTGCTGGACAGCCTGGCGAGTCACCTGGCCAGCGCGATGGACAGCCTGCGCAACGAGGCGCTGCAGCGCGAGGCCGCCGTGGCCGAGGAGCGCGGCATGCTGGCCCGCGAGATGCACGATTCCATCGCGCAAAGCCTGGCCTTCATGAAGATCCAGCTGCAGCTGCTGAAGGACGCACAACGGGGCGGCAAGCCCGACGCGGCCGTGCGCCTCATCGACGAGCTGGAGCTGGGCCTGAAGGAATGCACGGCCGACGTGCGGGCGCTGCTGATGCATTTCCGCACCCGCACAGATGGCGACGACCTGCTGCCCGCGCTGCAGCAGACGCTGCAGAAATTCCGCCTGCAAAGCGGCCTGCAGGCCGAGCTGGAAGTGGACGGCCACGGCGCACCGCTGCCGGCCGACGTGCAGGTGCAGCTGCTGCACGTGGTGCAGGAAGCGCTGGCCAATGTGCGCAAGCACGCCCAGGCCAGACAGGTCCACGTACGGCTGGCACACCAGCCGCACTGGCAGATCGACGTGCGCGACGACGGCCGTGGTTTCGACATGGCCATGGACTCGCCCGACGACAGCCACGTCGGGCTGCGCATCATGCGCGAGCGCGCCGCCAAGGTGGGTGCCGCCGTGGCGCTGGAATCCCAACCCGGCCGGGGCACGCTGGTGCGTGTCTCCCTGCCCGAATACGAGACCGCCAACCCATCATGAATGCCGAACCCATCCGCGTCCTTGTCGTCGACGACCACACGCTGTTCCGCCGCGGCCTGATCGCGCTGCTGGCCACGCAGTCGCAGCTGCAGGTCGTTGGCGAGGCCGGCGACGCGGGCGCCGCCGAGCGCCTGGCGGCCGAACTGCAACCCCAGGTCATCCTGCTGGACAACCATCTGCCCGGCGTCACCGGCGTGCAGGCCCTGCCTGCGCTGAAGGCGGCCGCGCCGGGCGCCCAGGTGCTGATGCTGACGATGAGCGAGTCCGAGGCCGACCTGGGCGCGGCCTTGCGCGCCGGCGCCTGCGGCTATCTGCTGAAGACGGCGGACAACCACGAGCTGACCCAGGCCATCGAGCGCGCGGTGCGCGGCGTGTCCAGCTTCAGCGCGGAGATGACGGCCAAGCTGGCCAGCGCCTTCCGGCACGACGCCGAGGCGGCGTCCACGGCTGCCGCCGCACCGCCCGACCCGCTGGGCACGCTGTCGCCACGCGAGCGCGAGATCGTCGACCTGATCGCCCGCGGCGATTCCAACAAGCACATCGCGCGCGAGCTCGGCATCGCCGAGACGACCGTGAAGATCCATGTGCAGCACTTGCTGCGCAAGCTGGACCTGGACTCGCGCGTGCAGGCCGCCGTGCTGGTCACGCAGCAACGCTCGTAGTTCTTTAGGACGAGGCCGCCGGGGCCGTCGTCCTCCCTGCGGGCAGTGTCCCGCTGCCCCTCTGGTGAATGTGCGGCGCGCAGCCTGCGCGGGACAGTCTCCTCATGTTCACTGATGAGGAAACCGCATGACTGCGCCCCCTGTCGATCGCAAGGCCTGGTCGGTGCTGATCGTCAGCACCCTGGCCTTCACCGTCTGCTTCATGGTCTGGATGATGTTCGGCGTCATCGGCATCCCCATCAAGAAGCAGCTCGGCCTCAACGCCACCGAGTTCGGCCTGCTGACCGCCATGCCGGTGCTGACCGGCTCCCTCGTCCGCGTGCCGCTGGGCATCTGGACGGACCGTTATGGCGGCCGCATCGTCATGGCCCTGCTGATGGCGGCCACCGTGCCGGCCATCTGGCTGATGGCCTACGCGACGCAGTACTGGCACTTCCTCGCCGTCGGCCTGTTCGTCGGCCTGGCGGGCGGCTCGTTCTCGGTCGGTACGCCCTACGTGGCGCGCTGGTTCCCCAAGAACCGCCAGGGCATGGCCATGGGTGTCTACGGCGCCGGCAACTCCGGATCGGCCGTCAACAAGTTCGTCGCCCCCGTGCTGCTGGTGAGCTTCGGCTGGACGATGGTGCCGCAGGTGTACGCCGCCATCATGGCCGGCACCGTCGTGCTGTTCTGGCTGTTCAGCCACAGCAACCCGGCACACCTCGTCACCAGCAACGTCAGCTTTCGCGAGCAGCTGAAGGCGCTGAAGGATCCGCGTGTGCTGAAGTACTGCCAGTACTACAGCATCGTCTTCGGCGGCTATGTGGCGCTGGCGCTGTGGATGGTGCAGTACTACGTCGGCGAGTTCAGCCTGGACATCCGCGTGGCCGCACTGCTGGCGGCCTGCTTCAGCCTGCCAGGCGGCGTGCTGCGCGCCATCGGCGGCCTGCTGTCGGACAAGTACGGCGCCCACAAGGTCACCTGGTGGGTGATGTGGGTGAGCTGGATCTGCCTGTTCCTGCTCAGCTATCCGCAGACCGACTTCACCATCGTGACGCTGTCCGGCGCCAAGACCTTCCACATCGGCCTGAACGTCTACGCCTTCACCGCGCTGCTGGCCGTGCTGGGCGTGGCCTGGGCCTTCGGCAAGGCCTCGGTCTTCAAGTACATCAGCGACGACTACCCCGGCAACATCGGCGCCATCAGCGGCATCGTTGGCCTAGCCGGGGGGCTCGGCGGCTTCGTGCTGCCCATCCTGTTCGGCGCGCTGCTGGACCTGACCGGCATCCGCTCCAGCGCCTTCATGTTGATGTACGGCGTCGTCTGGGTCTCGCTGATCTGGATGTACTGGACCGAGGTGCGCAAGACCGAAGTCATGGGCCGCAACGCGCCCGAATTCCACCTCGCCGGCTGAGCGCCGAAAGGACCCGCATCATGAGCAGGAACGACATCGCGGACTGGCGCCCCGAGGACAACGCCTTCTGGGAAAGCACCGGCAAGCGCATCGCCTACCGCAACCTGTGGATCTCCATCCCGGCCCTGCTGTGCGGCTTTGCCGTCTGGGGCATGTGGGGCATCATCGCCGTGCAGATGCTCAACCTGGGCTTCCCCTTCACCCAGGCCGAGCTCTTCACGCTGACGGCCATCGCCGGCATCTCGGGCGCGACGATGCGCATCCCGGCCTCCTTCCTGATCCGCATGGCCGGCGGGCGCAACACCATCTTCCTGACCACCGCCATGCTGCTGGCACCGGCCATCGGCACCGGCGTCGCGCTGCAGCACAAGGACTGGCCGCTGTGGGCCTTCCAGCTGATGGCGCTGTGGTCGGGCGTGGGCGGCGGCAATTTCGCCAGCTCGATGTCCAACATCAGCACCTTCTTCCCCAAGCGCCTGCAGGGCACGGCCCTGGGCCTGAACGGTGGCCTGGGCAACTTCGGCGTGACGACGATGCAGATCCTCATCCCGCTGGTGATGACGATGCCGCTGTTCGGCGCGCTGGGCGGTGACTCGATGCCGCTGCTGAAAGACAGCGGCTGGATCTTCGGCAAGATCGCCGCCGGCACGCCCGCCTGGGTGCAGAACGCCGGCTTTGCCTGGGTGATCTCGCTCGTACCGCTGACCGTCGGCTGCTGGTGGGGCATGAACAACCTGACCAGCGTGTCG